>JBQTIL010000001.1:0-46366 GCA_052388175.1 Planctomycetaceae bacterium
CTTCTATTGTCGCTGTCCATTCGCTGCTGCGATCGCACCTCGCAGAAGCCGTATTTTCTCGTTTGAAGTAAATCCTCGTGATTTCAGGAGTTGCAACTTCGTTTTAGGGGTGCGGAATGTGAGTAACTACGCGAGTTGCTTGCGGAATCGCGCGACGCTGATCGCCAGAATCGCCGCGCAACAGGCCGCCAGACCAATCACCTGCGGCACCAGGTCAGCGAAATCGGCGTCGCGCAGCACAACGCCCCGCAGAATCTCGAGGAAATAGGTCACGGGAATGAAATACGACAGCACGTAGATGGGGGTGGGCATGTCGGTGCGGGGGAAGACGAAGCCCGAGAGAAGCACCGAGGGCAGCATCATCAGAAACGCGAACTGCATCGCCTGCAACTGCGTATTGGCCAGCGTCGAAACCAAGAGGCCCAACCCCAGCGCGCACACCAGAAACAGGGTCGAAAGCAGCAGCAACAGCCACAGGTTGCCGTTGATCGGCACGCCGAACACGTACACCATCACCGTCAGCACGATCAGCATTTCGACGAAGCCGATTGCCGCGTAGGGCACCAGCTTGCCGAGCAACAGGCCCATACGGCCCACCGGGGTGACGAAAAGCTGTTCGAGCGTCCCCAGCTCGCGCTCGCGCACGATCGCGAACGAAGTCAGAAACAGCGTCACAAGCTGCATGATGATGCCGACCAGCCCGGGGACGAAGAAGTGCGAGCTTTCGAGGTCGGGGTTGAATAACAGCCGCGGGCGCATCTCGATCGGCAGCGCCGCCTTGCCGACGGGGTCGCGGGCCGGCACGCGCGAAAGCGACTCAGCCAGGCCCCGCGCCAGTTGCAGCGATCGGGCCGTGCCCAGCAGGTTGGTGGCGTTGAGCGCGGTGGTCGCCACCTGCGAATCGCTGCCGTCGATCAGCACCTGAACCTGGGCCTGCTCGCCGCGCAGCAGTTTCTCGGCGTAATCTGGCGGGATGCGCACCCCGACTTTCGCCCGGCCCGAGCTGAGCGCGCGGCGAAACGATTCGTCGTCGTACACCTGCTGGGCGATGGCAAAGGTGCGCGTGTTGCGAAAGGCGTCGATCAGTTCGCGCGACGCTTTTCGCCCATCCATGTTGTGTACAACCAGCGCAATATCTTCGATTTCGGTTTCAATCGCGTACCCGAAAATGATGGTCTGCAGCACCGGCACAACCAGCATGAAGAAGATCGTCGACGGCTCGCGGCGGATGTGCGAGAACTCTTTGAGCAGCATGGCCGCCAGCCCCGACAACGCCCCTTTGCCCGCTCGTGCGACCGCCGGCGGGCGCGGCACGTCCGGGAGAGCTGGCTCTGTCGTCTGGTCTCTGTCGATGGGGATGTTTTCCGGTGTCATCCCGGTGCGCCGGGACTCGCCCCCCCCATCCCCCGCCCTTCCCCCGCGAGGGGGGAAGGGAGCGCCAACGGGTTCCGCCGAGTTCACTGCCGGTGAAGGCGCGGCCGGTGCGATCGAGATCTCTTCTGCCGCCGGCCCGCCCTGCGTCGCCGCAGGCTTCGACCCGCCACCGCGTTCCTGGGCCCGCGTCAGCGTGACGAAGACGTCTTCGAGGCTGGGCGCAATCGGACGCAGCAGGGCGCTTTCGCCTTCTGCGGAAAGCGGCCTGCGGATGTCGGCCTCTGTCAGTTTGTCGTAAACCAGCAGGTGAATCGACTGGCCGAACAGGGTTGCGTCGAGCACGCCTTCGAGCCGTCGCAGCCGCGAGAGGTCTTCGGTCGGATGCGGAACTTCCAGTTCGTAGCGTTTTGTTCCGGGGGGCGTGACATCGGGCAGCATCTTGAGCGCGTCAGGCTTTCCGCAGACGATCAGCCGGGCCATATGGATATACGCCACGTCGCTGCAGCGCTCGGCCTCGTCCATGTAATGCGTTGTGACAAACAGGGTGACGCCGCGGCTCGACAGCTCGAACAGCAGGTCCCACAGGTCGCGGCGGGCGACCGGGTCGATGCCGGCCGTCGGCTCGTCAAGAAACACGACCAGTGGCTCGTGAATCAGGGCGCAGGCGAGCGCGAGCCTCTGCTTCCACCCGCCCGACAGGGTTCCGGCCAACTGGTCGAGGCGGCCGCCGATGCCGGTCAGGTCTTCGACGACCCGCGAGCGCTCTGCGAGCCGCTCTTGAGACAGGCCGTAGATGCGGCCATAAAAGTCGATGTTTTCGCGGACGCTCAGGTCGGCATACAGACTGAACTTCTGCGACATGTACCCGATGTGCAGTTTGATCTGTTCGGCCTGGGTGGTCACGTCGAAACCGAGTACGCGCGCGGCCCCGGCCGATGGGGCCAGCACGCCGCACAACATGCGTATGATGGTCGACTTGCCGCTGCCGTTGGGGCCCAGCAGGCCGAAAATCGCGCCGCGCTCGACCTGAAAACTGACGTCATCGACGGCGACCAGCGCCCCGAAGCGGCGGGTCAGGTGCCGCACGTCGATCACGGGGGCGCTTTCCAACGGGCCACCTATTGATCGAGCCAGAGATCGGCCGCCATGCCGGGGCGCAGCACATCGAGCCCCTCGTCGATGACGACCTTGATTCGAAACACCTGCTTCGACCGTTCTTCGGGCGTCTGCACGTTGCCGGGCGTGAACTCCGCCTGCCGCGCCACGAATGACACCCGCCCCTTGAATTTCCTGTCTGGAAAGCTGTCGACAGTGATCGGCAGCTCGCGGCCGACTCGCACGTCGAGGCGGTTCTCGGGAACGTACGCCCGCACCCACAACCGGCCCGCCTCGATCATCGAAATCGCCGGCGTATTCGCGCCCACCAGGTCGCCGGGGCGCAGGTCGACCGCTTCGACGGCGCCGTCGGCGGGCGCTCGAATCGTCAATTCTTCGATCTGCCGATCGATGGCCGCCAGCCCCGCCTGCGCCGCGAGCATGGCCGCTTCGGCCTTGAGCCGGTCTTCCTGACGGTAACCCTGCCGGCGGAGCAGCACTTCCTGCCGCGCCTCTTCCCGCCGCGCATCGGCCTCTTTCAACTCCTTGGGCCGCACCCGCTTCAACTTCGCCAACTCTTCTTCACGAACGCGTACCGTCGCGCGGGAGACGCGATAGTCGGCCGTCGCCTCGTCCATGTCGGCCTGTGAGGCGCTGTTCCGGGCGAACAGCCGCTCGGTCCGCTCGAATTTCAACCGCGCCAATTCGAACTGCGAATTGGCCAGGTCGAGCGCGGCCTGCGCCGCGACAATATCTTCCTCTCCGTCGGCCAGCCGGTCGCGGGCCGCAATCAACTGGTCTTCGCGGGCCTCGCTTTGCGCAATCTCTTCAGGCCGATACCCGGCCTGCAAACGGTCGTATTCGGCGCGGGCCTGGGCCAGTTCGCTCTCGGCCTGGGCCTTCAACTCCAACAATTGAAACGGCTCCAATTCAACGAGCGGGTCGCCACGACGAACCTCGCTTCCCTCTTCGACCAGAACTTTCGCCACGCGGCCCCCGACCCGTGAGCCGATGCGAATCTCGTCGCTTTCGACGAAACCCGACACCTTGGCAGGCGGGGCCCGTTGCTGGCTGAGCCACAGACCGCCCAGCAAGAGGCCCGCGACAACCAGAACGATCATCACTCGTCGAATCATAAGGCGCCTGACCGCTCCGGCACGACTCACCGCCGCGCCGACGTAGATCTCGAAATCTTCTCTGCAGAACTCGCGCTCGCGACAACCGGCAGCTCGCTGGCAACGATTCCCGGCGGCGTCGGAGTGCGCCGCGGCGTCTCGCACTCGCGCACCTCGGAATCTGCCGGGTTCGCGCTGATGTCGGAAGCAAATCGAAAACCGCCCGTCACAATTCCTTCAAAAACCATGTCGGCCCCGTCGAGGCTCGCAAACGCAGACCCGACACGCGCGCGGTACGCCACGGGCAACATTTCAGCCGACGCGACCGACCCCTCGCCGCTGACCCGCAAGCGCGGCAACCATTTCAAAGCGACCGGCCGTGGCGCGATCAGTTCCAGAAAGGCGGCCGGGGGAGATCGCAGGTCGAAAACGCACTCGTCGGCGTCGATCGCAACGTCGCCCCGAGCGGCAGGACCCGCCCCGGACGTCATTCGCACCACCGAGGGGGTGTTGCGACAGGTGCTGTTGTGGAGCGCGATTGAAATCGGCCGCTGCGGCGCAGCGGTGGCCGCCAGGTGCAGCACGGGCCCGGTACCCAGATGCAGGCAACGGGTGATTTCGACGCGGGCCGGCCGGTCGGCGAGCCAGAGGGCGGCCCCGTCGCTCGCGCAAACGCAGTTGCGCACGACGAGCTCAGCCCCTTCCGAATCGAGCGGTTCGACGGCCCGCCACACAATGCCCGCGCCCGCCTGGTTTTCGTCGCCATCGGTTCCGATCGCCTGGGGCGACACGAAGTCGAAGCGTGCGGCCTCGATGGCGCAGCCCTCGATTTCGAGCGCTTGTGTTTCGATTTGCAGCAACGATCGGCCCCACGGGTCATTTTCCGCATTCGACCACTCGCGACGAACGTGCAAACCCGCCAGCCGCACCTGCGCGGCTGAAATCGACCAGTGGGGCTCGTCGACCACGATTTCGGCCGGTCGCGCCGCGGCCCCGACAATCTGCATCGTTCCGATCGCGCGAATCGAGGCGGCCCGATAGGGGCCGGGCGTCTCGAGGCGAATGGTGCCCGTGGCATCGGGCGCAGGCAACGGCAGCAACGTCGCGCGTTTTTCGCCGGCACGCGATTCCCAAAGCAGCTCTTCAACGCTGCCTTTCGCAACTGGCGGCTTACCGTCGTCGAGCAGAGAATTGATTGCCGCGCGCGGCCGCACGGGCCACAAAAGCGGCACGTTCCGGGCGCCGAACTGCGTCAGCCCTGCCGCTGCGACCAGCAGAACGGCGGCCAGATAGAACGACGTCTTGAAGCGCGGCCCGCCGACCGCGCGACGCAATTCACGCGGGGGCGCGGCGGGCGAGTCGAACTCGCGATGAAACGCCGCCAATCGCCGCCGGCCGGCGCGCGAGGGGGGCTGCCAGACGTCGAGCAGCTCGGCATACGTTGTCGGGCGATGCTCAACCTGCGGGGCCGTCAGCCGCCAGATGCCCTCGGCAAGCGCCTGGGGAACATCCGGGGCCCATTTGCGAATGTCGTCAATCCGACGGGTCTGGTGCGCGACCAGCTTGACGAGGGGGTCGCCCCCCGGGAAAGGGGGCCGCCCCGCCAGAAGCTGCCAGAGCAGGCATCCCAGGGCAAACCGGTCGGATGATTGGTCGGGCGGTCGGCAGCTTCCGATCAGCTCGGGGGCAATCGCGTCGTAGCGGTCAGCGGGCAGTTTGGAATGCACGGTGAAGCTATGTTCGAGCACTGCGCGAAATCCGCCCCCCACCAGCACGGCCAACCCGGCCCGCGTCAAGCGCACGTTCGTCACGCGCAGGTCGCCATGTATTGCCCGCTGCCTCTCGGCGGCCGCCAAAGCGTCGGCGAGTTGGCGGCCGATATCCCAGACCACGGCCGGCGGAAACCGCCCCCTCCGCACCAGCAAGTCGCGCAACGGATAACCGTTGATGTAGCGACTCACCAGCGCCACGCGGTCACCGACCCGGTGGCAGGAGCGCGGGAGGGCCAGCGACGGATGTTCGATGCGGGCCAGGTGCGAAACGAGCCGCCCCAGCCGGGCTTCGTTCTCGGCCGTCGAGTGATCGGGTCGCACGAGCTTCAGGACGCACAGTTCGCCCCCTGACGCCGGCCGGGCCAGAAACGTTTCCCCCACCAGCCCGTTCCCCAGCCGTTCGACGAGCAGGCACGGGCCGACTGATAACTGCTCGGGACGGGCCGATTCAAGACATTTTGCCTGAAACGGCGTCAGGCGACCGCGTTGCACGAGGGCATCCAGCCAGACCGAATCAAACGTGGGCAGATCGCGCGCCAGCCGACGGGCCGTACCGCGACAGCGACGTAAGTCAGAGCTGGTGCATAGGTTCAGAGAAGCGAGCGCCCGCTGCAGCTTCTCGGAAGGGGGTTCCCACACGCGGCAGTCATCCTTTCCTGTGTTTTTCGCAAGCGATCGCGATCCCGTCGGGGGGTTTCTGACCGCCAAAAAAGGGCTGCGCGGCCCGACTTATCGCACATGTTCCGGCGGCCGACAAGGTGACTTGCCACCGGCTGAGAGCCTCGGGCATCGGGCGGTCGCGCGAATCGGCCCGATCATCGCTTTCCAACCTCGTAGCAAACTGCAACAATGAGTTAAGCTGGAGCGGCGCATGTCAACATGGCAGCCGGCGTGACTGGCTGTCGATCTTGTGATCCTGCGATTTCGGTCGCGGGAACCGTTCCGGAAATACCGATTAGTCAGGGTGAGTGACGTGTTTCTGCGAAATATCCTGACGAACTCGCGCGTGCACCAGCTTGCCGTGAAAGAGGTTCCGGTGGTGCAGGCGTCAGAGAGCCTTCAGTTCGCGGTTTCGCAAATGCGCGCCCACAGCCATGGGAGCGCCTTGGTATACCGTGACGGGCGACTGGCGGGCATTTTCACGGAGCGCGATTTGCTGAATGTCTTGGCGCGTGGCGGATCGCTGGTGCAATCTCTGGCGAGCGTCATGACGGTTGCCCCGCGCACCATCGCACCCGACGATTCGCTGATGACGGTGATTCGGCTGATGGATGAGGGGGGCTACCGACGCCTGCCTGTGGTTGACACGGCCGGCACCGCGATTGGTATTGTGGACGTTAAATCCGTCGTACATTTTCTCGTTGAGCATTTTCCGGCTGCGGTCTACAATCAGGCGCCGCGCGCCCTGTTGCACGCACGGAGTCGCGAAGGAGCCTGAAGGGCGCCCGCAAGTCCTGCCTATTCCCCCTGACCCCCCTGCCAGGCTTCTGCGTGCCAAGCCCCCCACTGCGAGGCCCTCGCGCCGCGGCCAGATTCTCAGCAAGGAGTTGACAAGTTCCATGTCTTCGACGGAAGCAATCGCCCCCGAGCTCGCCCAGGCCGCCCCCAAACCGATCGAACAGGTCGAGGCGGCGGTGATTCGGTTTTGCGGTGACAGCGGCGACGGCATGCAGTTGGTGGGAACGCAATTCACCAACGTCTCGGCAGTCTTCGGCAACGACGTCAGTACACTGCCCGATTTTCCCGCCGAGATTCGCGCGCCGGCGGGCACATTGGCCGGCGTCAGCGGCTTTCAGCTCAATTTCTCGAGCCGCGATATTTACACCCCTGGCGACGAAGTCGACACGCTGGTGGCGATGAACCCGGCGGCCCTCAAAACCAACCTGGGCGATCTGCGCCGCGGCGGCATGTTGATCGTCAACGAAGACGAGTTTGACAAGGGCAACCTTCAGAAAGCCGGCTACGACGCCAACCCGCTCGACGACCCCGATCTGGTCTCGCGGTACCACATTCACCGCGTGCCGATGACGCGCCTCACGCGCGACGCCGTGGCGGGGCTGGGGCTTTCGCAGAAAGACGCCGACCGCTGCAAGAACTTTTTCGCTCTGGGCCTCGTCTACTGGCTCTACGACCGCGATCGCAAGCCGACCGAAGACTACATCTCCGACAAGTTCAAGAAGAACCCGACGATCGTCGAGGCCAACCTGCGAGCGCTGCGCGGGGGCGCGAATTACGGGTTTTCGACCGAAGCCTTCACGACCCACTACGAAGTGCCGAAGGCCAAACTCGCGCCGGGCAAATACCGCAAGATCGAAGGGAACGAAGCCACGGCCTGGGGGCTGGTGACCGCGGCGGAACTCGCGGGCAAGAACCTGTATTACGCCGGCTACCCGATCACGCCCGCCAGCGACATTCTGCACAAGCTCTCGGAGATGAAAAACTTCCGCGTGAAGACGTTTCAGGCGGAAGACGAAATCGCCGCCATGTCTTCATTGGTCGGGGCCGCCTATGCCGGCGAGATCGCCGTGACCGCCAGCAGCGGCCCGGGCATCTGCCTCAAGGGCGAAGCGATGGGCCTGGGGGTGATGACCGAATTGCCCATGATCATTGTCGACGTGCAGCGGGGCGGCCCGAGCACCGGCTTGCCCACCAAGACGGAACAATCCGACCTGCTCCTGGCGATGTTCGGCCGCAACGGCGACAGCCCCATTCCTATCCTGGCGGCGTGCAGCCCCGGCGACTGCTTCTTCCTCGTGCAGGAAGCCGTCCGCATTGCCGTCGAATTCATGACGCCGGTGCTGTTCCTCACTGACGGCTACATCGCCAACGGGGCCGAGCCCTGGAGAATTCCGCGTTTCGCCGACCTCAAACCGATCAAGGTGCAGCACCCCGCTGGTCGCGCGACGCACGCGATCGGCGAAGAGAACGGCCAGGACGAAACCGAGTTCCTGCCCTATGTGCGTAACGAGAAGCTGGCGCGGCCGTGGGCCATCCCCGGGACCCCAGGGCTCGAGCACCGCATCGGCGGCCTGGAAAAGTCCGACATCACGGGCAACGTCGACTACTCCGCCGCCAACCACCACAAGATGGTGATGAACCGGGTCAACAAGGTCGCGGGGATCGCCAACCACATTCCACCGCAAGAGGTCGAAGGCCCTGAGCGAGCGAAGCTTCTGGTCTTGAGCTGGGGAGGGACGTTTGGCGCCGTTCGCACGGCGGTACAGGAGTGCGCCGCCTCGGGCAAGTCGGTCGCCCACACGCACCTGAGGTACTTGAACCCCTTCCCTCGCAACCTGGGCGAAATCATCGCCCGTTACGAGAAAGTCCTGATTCCGGAACTCAACACGGGTCAGCTCAAGCTGCTGATTCGCGCCAAGTTCCTGGTCGACGCCGTCGGCCTCAACAAGATTCAGGGTAAGCCCTTCCTCGTGAATGAGATCGTCAAGAAAATTGACGAGATGCTGGAAAGCCGCTGACGACATGAGCACAGACGCAATAAAAACGCCCCTGCCGGTTCTCACCGCCAAAGATTTCGCCAGCGATCAGGAAATTCGCTGGTGCCCCCGTTGCGGCGATTATTCGATTCTCGCCCAGATGAAGAAGGTGCTGCCCACCCTGGGGGTGCCGCGCGAGAGGTTCGTGTTCGTGTCGGGCATCGGCTGCTCCAGCCGCTTTCCCTACTACATGAACACCTACGGCATCCACGGCATTCACGGCCGGGCGCCGGCCATCGCCACCGGAGTGAAGGTGTCGCGCCCCGACCTGCAGGTCTGGGTCATCACGGGCGACGGCGATGCGCTGTCGATCGGCGGCAACCACCTGATGCACATGCTGCGCCGCAACCTCGATCTGAAGGTCGTCTTGTTCAACAACCAGATCTACGGGTTGACCAAGGGCCAGTATTCGCCCACGAGCCCCCTGGGACAGAAAACCAAGAGCACGCCATTCGGTTCGGTCGACAACCCCGTCTCGCCCCTGTGCTACGCGATCGGCTCAGAAGCCACGTTCGTCGCGCGGTCGGTCGACGTCGACATCAAGCACCTGACGTACGTGCTGGAGCGCGCCGCGCATCATCGCGGCACCGCTTTCGTCGAAGTCTATCAGGATTGCAACGTCTTCAATCACGACGCGTTTCTGTACGCCACCGACAAGACGATCAAAGCCGACCATGTCGTCTATCTCGAACACGGCAAGCCGCTGGTGTTCGGCAAAGACGTCAAAAAGGGCATCCGGCTGAATGGCATGCACCCCGAGGTCGTCGAGATCGGCAAGGGGATCAACGAAGACGACCTGCTGTTCCACGACGAACGGGCCGTCGAGCCGAGCCTGGCGTTTCTGTTGTCGCGCATGCGGCACCCCGAGTTTCCCGAACCGATGGGCGTCTTCCGCGACGTCGAAGCCCCCATCTACGACGAGCTGGTGACGCGGCAGATCGAGACGGCCGTGCAGAAACTGGGCGAAGCCGACTTCGACGCCCTGTTCAACAGCGGAGACACCTGGGTCGTGGAGTGACCGCCATGAAATGCCCGTCTTGCGGCTGTGAGAACGTGCCTGGCGTCGACGAATGCCAGGAGTGCGGCAGCTCGCTGGCGGGTTCGGAACATCAGGGGAACGAAGTCGAACAGAGCCTCGCGCAGCACCCCATCAGCGTGCTGTGCCCTCGCGAGCCGATTTGCATTCCGCCCACCATGCCGGTGCGCGAAGTGATCAGGCAGATGGCGGCAAGAAAACAGGGCTGCGTTCTGGTTGAGGAAGGGGCCGAGCTGCTGGGCGTGTTTTCAGAGCGCGACGTGCTGAACAAGGTCGCCCTCGATGAAACGCACCTCGATCGCCCCGTGGCCGATTTCATGACCCCGTCGCCGATGACGGTCACCAAGCGCGATTCGATCGGGTTTGCCATGCAGACGATGGACCTGGGCGGGTATCGCCACCTGCCCATCGTCAACGCGGCCAATATCGTCGTGGGCCTGATTTCGTCGCGCGACATTCTGAGGTTTCTGGCCGTTCGCTACGCCCGCTCGCGCGGGTAGGTGTTGGTGTGCCAGGGCCGGGGCTCGGGCAGACAATCGGCCGGCACGCGGCGGTATAGCCCGCGCGCTTCAGTCGCTCCTGGAAAATATGGCCGGCTCACAACTCGAAGTGCTGGTGATTGGCGACCCGTCCGCAGGCCCCGACCTGTGTGCCGGCGGTTTGCCTGCCCCATCGGCGACGGGGTTGGGCGTGCGGCGAGTGACCCGCGTCGCAGACGCCCGCTCGGCAGCGCGCGACGGCGAAAAGACGCCTCAGCTCGTCGTCGTCGTGCAAGCTTGGCCCGACCAGTTCACGTCCGGCGACGTCATTGAATTGCTGACGCATTTTCCCCTCGCACGGCTCGTCTGCTGTCAGGGGCCCTGGTGCGATTCCGACGGCCGAACGCGCGATCTCTGGCCGGCCGCCTGCCGCGTTCCACTGGAAATCGCCCCCTCGCGTATCGCCCGCGAGATCGCGCTGATCGGGCAGGCGTTGGACGCCGCGACAGTGCCTTCCCTGCGTGCGGGCGATCGCGCCCCGCCCGCGTGGCTGCCCCTCACCGCGTCGCGCGGCGAAATCTTCGAAGCGCGGTTTTCAGATTCTCTCGCCCCAGGCCGGCAGGGCCGAATGGTCGCAGTCGAGTCGCCCGACCGGCAATTTCGCATCATGCTCGAGCGGGCCCTCGGGCGTGCCGGCTTTGGAGCCGCCGGCAGCGACTGCAACCCATCTTCTGTGCACGTCTGGGATGCCGACCCCTGGAATGCGACGCAAGCCGCCGATTTGCGCAAACTTCGCTCTGATTGCCCGAATCGCCCCCTCGTCGCCTGCGTCGGTTTTGGGCGGCCCGATCTGGCCGACGAACTGCGTGCGGCCGGCGCCTCGGCTGTCTGGTGCAAACTCGCGCCGCTCGCGACGTTGTGCGACCTGATCGGCGGTTTTCCTGCCGATTGACGTGCGGGTTCTCATCTGTGTAGGGTGCGCCGAGCGAAGCGAAGTCGCACCGCGACAACTATCGACGTCTGCTCAGATTTGTCCAGGCGGCGCGACGCCGCTATTTCGCGGATTCGCTTGTCGCCGCTGGAGGTTCCACGATCCGCAGGTTCCTGAACGACAGATCGGTGGTCGGGTCGTGCCCTTGCAGAGCGATGTGACCGGGGGCCAGACGCAGCCCCTCGCGCGGGTTGTCGCTGGGCGAGCGTGTATCGGTCCAGTCGGTCACCTGCTCGCCGTCGACCCACACCGAGACGTGCGGCCCCGAGGCGGCGACCGTCATCGTGAACCATTCGAAGTCGTTGGAAACGACCCGGCGGGCGGGCACGCGGCGATAGATCGCGCCGGTGCCGAAATCGACCGGCTGCGTTCGATCGTCGCCGCGCCACGCATTGTGCACCTGCGCTTCGTATCCCTGGGCCGGGCCGGGGCCGGCCACCGGCAGGGCACGGAAGAAAATCCCGCTATTGAGCGCGTTGCCGTTCGTGCGGATTTCAGCCTGCAGCAGAAAATCGCCCCAGGTGGCGAGCGACTCGAGAAAACCCGGCCCCCCGGTGGCGTGAATCGTGCCGTCGGCGACCGCGAATTGGCTGCTCGACCCGGGCCCGACGCGCCAGCCGGCCAGGTCTTTCCCGTTGAATAACGGCGTGGTCGCCAGCGGGCGCAAGAGCACATTGCGGTATTCGGCCCGGCCTGCGTTCTTCTGCAATCCGATCAAGCCCCGGCGACGGGCCGCGGGGCGCGTGTCGCGCCAGTCGAGAATCGGCTTTCCATCGAGCGCCACTTCGATTCTGTCGCCGACGGCTTTGACGCGGTAGGTGTGCCAGGCCCTTTCGCCCGAGCAGAACTGGTTGGGTTTCACGAGCCCCACCAGGCTGCCGGTCGGAAAGTTCGGATGGGAATCGCAGATATTCAGCTCGTAACATTCGGTGACCGGGTCTTTGGGGGCGAAAATCGAGCGCAGAAAGACGCCGCTGTTGCCCCCGGCCGACAGTCGAAAGTCGCACAGCAGTTCGAAATCAGAGAACTCAGCCGTCGTCACCAGCAACCCCGGTTCACCCTGGTCGGCATGAATCACGCCGTCGGTGATCTGCCAATTGACGTCGTTGTTGGGCTTCCAGCCGAAAAACGTCTCCCCGTCGAAGAGCCGAACCCACCCGGCGGCGATCTCGGCTGCAGAAAGCTGATTGAGCGCCCGCGATTTGTCGTCGGCTGCGACGGATGCCGTAAAGGACAGGAGGCGGCTCGTCGCAAGCAGGAGCCAAGCGAACGTAGTCAGCACGCAACGAGACAACGGTGGGCTCATCGTGGCTCCGATTGGTTTGGTCGTGCGATCAGCCTGCTGGTCGGTCCGGTCACTCCGGGGAGACCTTGAAACCCTCGCGTCGAAAATCCGCGTCGAACGCCAGCGCTCGCTCGATTCCCAGTCGCCGCATCAGTACAAACGACGTGCAATCTGTGAAGCTGTATCGCTTGTCTGAACGCTTCAGGAAAAGCGCCCAGGCAGATGACTCGTCGTACGGATCGACGCGCACCAAGTCAACGACTTCCGGATCGCGCAGCATTTCTCCCGCTTGCGCCGCCCGCGAGTGTCCCAAACGCGAACCGCAAAATGTCACGGTTTCGTCGAACACGAAGTTCGATGTGACAAGTCGGCCTTCAAAGGTGTCCAGATATTCGCTGACTCGTTCCAGATCAGGATCGTCACGATTGAAAAACGCGCACCAGGCGCTGCTGTCGACGAAGATTCGATTCATTGAGGGAAGCGGTCCGTCTCGTAGAGAACCCGGTCGTGATCGCGACCGCTCGCGCCAGAATCCGAGCCGATGCCCCTGAGGGCCATGAGCCGCGCGCGGGCCGCACGCCGAGGTTTCCGGAGATGCCGCGTGAGAATCTCTCGAACAACGTCAGAAATACTGCGCTGATTGCGTGCCGAGAGACCCTTGAGGGCCTCGTACTGCCATTCCTCGATCAATAGCTGAGTGCGGTGCATGATTACATCATACATCATCACCTTGGTCTGTCAATCAGGGCCACGGCAGCGCACTACGCGTCTTGTGCCTCGAGGCCGTATTCGTCGATCTTCTTGTGCAGGGTGTTGCGGTTGATTCCCAGCCGCAAGGCGGCCTTGGTCTGCACCCCCTGGCAAGTCTTCAGCACCTGCTGAATCAGTTCCTTTTCGACCAGCGAAACGACGCGCTCGTAGAGGTTGTCGGCCGATTCGCCGGCCGCCTGAATTCCCTGCGAAACCAGGTCGCGACACAGCGATTCGGGCTGCCGGGCGCCACCGCGCGCGAGCCGCACCGGAACGCCCCCCCGCACGTGGGGTGGAAAAAGATCGAGCCCCAGGTGGCCGTCGGGCGAGAACACGATCGCCCGCTCGATGTAGTTCTGCAATTCGCGCACGTTTCCCGGCCACGAATACCGCTCAAGCGCCGCGAGCGCGCTTTCGGAAATGGTGCCGACCGAAACATTGTTCGCCAACGCATACTTGCGAACGAAGAAATCGACGAGCAAACGAATGTCGCCCCATCGCTCGCGCAAAGGCGGTATCACGATGGGCACGACGTTCAGCCGAAAGTACAGGTCGTCTCGAAATCGCCCAGCTTCGATCTCGTCGAGCAGGTCGCGATTCGTGGCGGCAACCACCCGGCAATCGACCCGAATTGTGCGATTGTCGCCCACCCGCTCGAACTCCTGCTCTTGCAACACGCGCAGCAGCTTGACCTGCAGCGTGTAACTGACCGAATCGATCTCATCGAGAAAGATCGTGCCCCCGTGCGCCGCCTCGAACCGGCCCGTTCGATTCTCGACGGCGCTCGTGAACGCTCCTTTCACGTGCCCGAACAGCTCGCTTTCGAGCAGGCTCTCAGACAACGCGCCGCAGTTGACCCGAATGTAGGGGCCCCCACGGCGCGGTGAAAGCTCGTGAATCGCCCGCGCGATCAGTTCCTTCCCCGTACCCGTTTCGCCGGTCAAGAGCACCGTGGCCGAGCTGCAGGCGACCTGTCGCGTGACCCGGCAGACCTCCAGCATCGCAGGACTGGCGCCGATCAGCCCCGGCAACACAAGTGAATTGGTCGGAGAGTCCCCCGGCAATGCCTCCACAATGATCCCTGCTTCCATCGTTTTGCGTGGGCGTCGACAGAGCTGCCCACTCCAGCCGCGAGCGTGCATCTATTATATGCACCAGCAGACCTCCGTGAAGTCGCTGCACTCGGATTTTGCTGGCTCATACGCCATTCAGGCCCGGGAGCGAAGAAAAACACTTACGGTAATGCCCGCATCGAATGCGTATTGCCGAAAGAGCGCGCTCCAGGTTCCATTGGCGCGTCACAGCACAAATACCGGTACTGAATCGTCGGAAAGTGGCCAGCGAGGGGGGAATTCGCCGCGCGACTATTCGCCGCCCCTCGGGAATGCCTGCAATCGCCGGCCCACGAGAGCGGCGTCGGGCTTCAAGGAACCGATCATGCCCCCCAGCGCCGTCCGCACTGCCGCAGGCTCGTTTCCGTCGCGCCATGCGGCGTGCAGGCGTTCGATTGTCGAATGGGGCAGCAACAGCCCGAACCGCTGGAGATGAAATGCCAGCTTCGAGGCGGCATTCTCACGCAGTGCCGCGTCAGCCTGCACGTCGAGGGCCAGATCGGCAATCCGCCGTTGCGCCTCGCGCGAAGGAAGCTCGCCCAGCGCATCGAGCGACGTGGCGGCCAGCTTTGAATCGAGCAGCGCCTGGCTGAGCACCTCTTCGCAGCCTGAGAGATCGAAGACCTTCGTGCGGCGTCCCTGCGCGAGATGCGCAAACCACGCCAGGGCACTGGCCCTCTGCGACGCCTGCTGGTCAGCGGGCAACGCGGCGGCGCGACCCCGGTGCAATGCGGCTTCTGCCTGAAACTCAAAATCGTCGGCCGATTCAGTCGACGACGCCAGCGAGACCTGGCGATGATTTCGCACGTAAGGTTGCATTCGCGTCAGCAGCCGTTCAGGGCTGTGAATGACAATCGGAATGCCCGCGGTGCGCGAATCGGCCCGCAGATTGGCCAGCGTTTCCGAGAGCGGCCAGCGGATGATGTTCGGGTGCAACACGACCAGGCCGACATCGGAGCGGCTGGTTGCCGCCTTGAACGCCGATCGACCCGAACCGTAAACCAAAGGCTCGAAACCCAGATCCTGCAAGATGCCGGCCATCTGCGCCCCCCGCTCGGCCGAAATCTCGCCGATCACCGCGTGCGCCCGACCTCCTCCGGCCGCTGCCCGCTTCAGCACTTCAACCACCCGCGGAGCGCCCGGAAAAGGCTGCTGCGGATCAAGCTGCAAGATCGCCGACGCGGCGGCGAATTGCACTCCGGCGTCGGCAAAATCGAGCGCGGCAATCAAGGGCGACCGCTTGCCGCAGCACGACTGGTAGACGAGCGCTGCGGTGCCGATTTGTTCGAGCACTTTCAAGTCGGCAATCGCCGCATCGGCCCGCGAACTCGCCAGCGCCTCGGCCAGCGCCTCCAGCATCACGTCGGCCCCGGCCGACAGCGCCAGGTCGTACGCCGTATCGGGCCCGGTCACAACAGCCTGACCGGCCCTGGCGCGGCGGGTGTCGGCCGTCAGTGCCAGGTTGAGGTTCAAAGTCTGCACATCGCGTCGTTCGGGCGCGAGCGCCAGCGCCTGGCGCGCAAGGGCCAACGCAATTTCGTCTGAAGCCTGGTCCGGAGGGATCTGTCGAGGCACGATCGTTCGTGCCTTGTCGCTCCACGTCCACAGGGTCACCCGCTGGTCCTGCTGGTCAGCCCAGGGAACTTCGTGCCGAAAATGCTCGCGCGCGGTCTTCACCAGCCGCGCTACCGCCCCCGCACCGGCCACGCGATCGATGTCGGCTTCTGATGTCTTGAGAATTCGGGCCAATGCCGCACGCGCGGCCGCCCGAACCTCGGGCGCTTCGCGATCGGAAATCGCCGAGTACCACAGGTAGGGTGAGGCCGCGGGCGAACGAATATGCCCCAGCACGGTCGCGACGTGCGCCCGCACCGTGGGGGGGGCGCCCCGCAGCGCCCCGGCCAGAAGCGGGACGGCCGATTCGCCGGCGCCCACCAGCGCCGCAATCGCATTTTCGTGCAACGGCGCCTGGTCTTCACTGGCCACCACCTGCAGCAACCCCGGGACGGCGTAGACTCCCAGCCCCTTAAGCTCTGCCTCTGCGGTCGCCCGGTCTTCGACGTCACCGTCGAGCTTCTCCAAAAGCGAAACGATACGCTCCAAATCGCCGGCGCGCTTGACCGATGCGGCATTCGAGCGGTCGATCAGTTTTGCCGCACCTCCTGCCAGCTCTTTGACCGCGGCCAGCCGCAACAGCGCACCAGCGCCAAATCGATCGCGCAATTCCAACAGCGTCGCGTCGTCAGGGTCCTGTTCCACAAGGCGGTCGAAATACAACTTCGCCAGATCGGGCCGTGCGATGTCGACCATCAGCAAAGTCGCTTCGAGAAGCGCTTCGGGCGTCTTCGGGTCGCCGACCAGCGGAGACGGGTCATTGCGAGCCGCGTCGTCGTCGGCGACAGTCAGGCCCGCGGGAGGCGGCGCAGGCGTCGGCTGAGCAGAGACGACGCACGGGCAAGCCAGCGCCAAGACAACACAGCTTGACGCCAGCAGCCTCCGGTGGAATATCCGATGCATTCCCTCGACTCCGCAAATTCGTTCAAGCCCGGCCGGAAATCAGGCTTCAGGGCCATCACCAATCATCGACCTGCCCTTGTCATGTTAGAGACCGGGCGGGGGCGAAAACAACGAAAATCTGCGTCGTAGGCCCGAATTGCGTGCAGGAACGGCAAATGCCTTGCAGCCCGACCCACTGCCCGATCACCAGGGCCCCGCCCCGGGGTTATCGGGCTGCCGCCTGAAGTGCTCCTCGAGCGCCCCCATGACGCATAGCACCACGTCTTCGCGCCAGTGTCGGCCGACGACCTGAACGCCGATGGGCAGCCCGGCGCTGCCGGCTTCATGCCCGAAAGCTTCCCGTTCGACCAGATCGCGGCCCCGTTTGTCGCCCCCGTCTTCGCCGGCCCGCACGCGCGTCACAGGCACAGTCCCCGCCGGCATCCCCAGCAGGTTGTACAACATGGTGTAACTGCCGGTGTAGTGCGCGTAGGCGCTGCCGTGGCGCAAGGCCGGCACCGCGCTCACCGGGCAGATGATGACATCGAGCCCGGCGGCGTCGATCGACTGCCGAAACCGCTGCCTGAATTCGCGCTGCGCCTCCTGCAGCCGGAAATACCCGGCCGTCGACTGTCTCCGTCGGCGGACCCAGCGGAACATTCCTGAAATCCACCGCTGACCCGCCGCCGCCGAAATCCATTCCAGCGGCAGCCGCGCCAACGTCGGGATCCGCGCGAAGACCACGAGCGATTGACGAATTCGCCAGTCGACCTGCGAATCGGCCAATGACCGCTGAATGAAATAAGTACCGTCGGCGTAAAAGATCCCAAACGCCAGCCGCCAGAGCTCTTCGACGTCGGGCGGACGAAACGGCTCGACCTGCGCGCCGCGCTGCTTGAGTGCCGCGACGGTTTCTGCGATGGCCCGACGAATCGCAGGCCCGACCCGCAGGCAGCCATCGTCGGTGTAGTAGCCGACGCGCAGGTGATCGGGTGAAACGTCGCTGGACCTTCGCCACGGCACAGGCGGCGCCGTGAGATCGGCTGCGCGGCCGACGTCGCTGGCCTCGCCGTTTCCGTTCATGATGTGCAGGGCCAGCTCGAGATCGGCGACAGAGCGCGCGATCGGCCCCGCCTGCGCCCATTCGACCGACCAGTTGGGCGCCATCCAATGCCCGTTCATCGTCAAACGGCGCCCGGTGGGCTTCAGGCCGTATACGCCGCAACTGTGACACGGCTGCCTGATGCTGCCGCCCCCGTCGCTCGCAAGCCCCAGCGGCGACCCGAATGCGGCCACAATCGCCGCCTCGCCCCCGCTCGAGCCCCCCGCGGAGCGTTCGACGTTCCACGGATTGTTCGTCCTGCCGTAGACGGGATTGTCAGATTCGAACAGCATTCCGATCTGCGGCACGTTGGTTTTCCCCAGCACAATCGCCCCGGCCCCGCGCAGCCTGGCGACCAAAGGCGCATCATGGGGCGCGCGGTGGCCGACGCGGTTGGTCAACCCCGCGGTCGTGGCAACCCCGGCAACGTCGAACAGCTCTTTGACCGAGATCGGAACGCCGTGCAAAGGCCCCAGCGAGCGGCCTTCGCGTCGCGCCTGGTCTGCGGCCTGCGCCTCGGCGCGGGCCTGCTCGAACAGCGGCAGCACCAGCGCATTGAGCTTCGACCGGCTGGATTCGATGCTCTCGATGTGCGCTTCAACCACCTCAGCCGACGACACCTCGCCCGATCGGATGCGCTTGGCCAGTTCGGTCGCGGTCAGCCGGACAATGTCGGCACCGTGCGCCACCGACTGCTCCTTAGATCATCTCGTGTGCAACGAGGTCGTCGTAGTTTTCGCGACGGCGCACCAACTGGTGTGCGGTTCCATCCACCAACACCTCGGCGGCCCGCGGTCTCGCGTTGTAATTGCTGCTCATTGTCATGCCGTAGGCGCCCGCGCTGAACGTGCATATCAGGTCGCCGCGCGCCACCGGCGGCAGCCAGCGCCCTTTGGCCAGGTAGTCGCCCGATTCGCAGATCGGGCCGACAACGTCGGCCGGTTCGCACCCGGGCACCTCCGCCTCGTAATCTTCCGGCGGTTCGATCGGGCTTGTCACGGGCCAGATGCGATGAAACGCGTCGTACATCGCCGGCCTGACCAGGTCATTCATCGCCGCGTCCTGAATGATGAACAATTTGCCCCCTTCGCGCTTGGTGTAGATCACGCGGCTCAGAAGAATGCCCGCGTTGCCCACAATAAACCGCCCCGGTTCGAGCGCCAGGCGGCAACCGGCCGCCTTGACGGCCGGCACGATCACCTGGGCGTATGCCGACGCCGGCAGCGCCTCGCGCTTTCGATAGTGAATGCCAAAACCTCCCCCGAGATTGATCCAGCGCGTATCGTGGCCCCGGCGACGCAGCCGCTCAATCACCTCGACCCCCTTCGCGACGGCCGCCGCATAAGGCTCGGTCGTCAGAATGGGAGAGCCCAGGTGCATGTGAATGCCTCTGAGCGCCAGACGCGAATCGCTTAAGACCTTTTCGGCGAGCTGCTCGGCCCGCTCGATATCCATCCCGAACTTGTTCCCCTTCTTGCCGGTTGTGGTCTTGGCATGGGTACGGGCGTCGATATCGGGGTTCAAGCGCAGCGCGACCGGGGCGGTGGTGCCCAGGGCACCTGCGACCTGAGCGATCGCATCGAGCTCAGCCTCGCTTTCCACGTTGAACATCAGCACGCTGTTTTCGAGCGCCAGGCGAATCTCTTCGTCGGTCTTGCCGACGCCGGCAAAAACCACCTTGCTCGTGTCGGCCCCTGCCTTTTTCACGCGAAACAACTCGCCCCCCGAAACGACGTCGAAACTGCTCCCCGCCGCCTGCATGACCTTCAAAATGCCCAGGTTGCCGTTGGCCTTCACCGAGTAGCAGATGACCGGGTCGACTTCGGCAAACGCCGATTGGATCTGCTTCAGGTGGTGCAGCAGCGTGCGTTTCGAGTAGACCCAGAGCGGCGTGCCGTATTTTTCCACGAGCTCGGCGGCCGGGGTCTCTTCGCAGTACAGTTCGCGGTTCTGGTAGTGGAAGTAGTCCATGTCTGCTGATTTCAATGTGGCAACGAGTCGCTACGTCAATTTGCGGTCTGGATTGTCAAACTCGAAATTGAGGATTGACCCATCCTCTTCGCCGGGGGCCAGCAGTAACAGAACAATGATCTGAGACTGCAGGTCTTCGGGCAGTGAATGGATGAGCGGCAGCACCATTTTTTCGCGCTTGACGCGGTTTTTGCCCGCGAAGCGACGATCTATGATTCGCACGCGAATCGTGTCATAGATGCAGCGGTAGGTTTCTGTCGGCGGAAATTTTGTCGTCAGAGTGTCGCGGACTTGTCGCGTTTCCGCATCTTCGACTTTCGCTGGCCGTCGCTTCAGGCGTTGTTTCGTGCCCATTCCAGAACCTGTTCTCCACTAGTGATGATTTCCTGCGCTTCATCGTGATCCCCCAGACCCACGGTGTACCGAAGATCGGTCGACCAAACGATGCGGCGAACTCTCTCGACGATTCGCGCTGGCAGAGGCGAACCCCTTTTCGCCGCCAACCACTGAAGGTAAACGAAATCATGCGCCCTCGCGCTGCGGAAACGCTCCTCGATGTATTGCCTTCGCTGGTTCATTGGAACGCGCGCTAGCACGTACCCTTTAATGGCGCATTCGACCACGTATCCGCCCAAATAGGCAGCATCAACATACAACGAGTCATCGAATAATACTCGCGCCGCATGCAAGCGTTGCGTTGCCGCTCGTAACCATGTGGTGACTCTCAGCAAAGTCATTGTTGGGCCCGCTCTGTAAGGATGATTCGCTCAACCGTTCAGCGAGCTTCCACCGCCGCGAATCGATGCTGCGCCAAAAGCTCAGCAATCTGAATCGCGTTCGTCGCGGCGCCTTTTCGCAAGTTGTCGCTCACGCACCAGAAGCTCAGGCCGTGGGGGTGCGAGAGGTCGCGGCGGATGCGCCCCACGAAAACTTCGTCGCGGCCGGAGCAGTCTGAAGGCATGGGGTACCGCCCGCGCGACGGCTCGTCGACCACCACAATTCCCGGAAAGGCCGCGAACAACTCGCGCGCCTCGTCGGGAGAAACAGGCCGCTCGGTCTCAACCGTAATCGCCTCGCTGTGGCAGTTCGCGACGGGAATGCGCACGCACGTGGGCGACACGAGAAGCTGCGGCAGCCCCATGATCTTTCGCGTCTCGTACACCATCTTCAACTCTTCGCTCGTGTAGCCCTCCTCCTTGAATCCGCCGATCTGTGGAATGGCGTTGAAGGCGATGGGGTGCGCAAAGGCCGAGTATTCGTAAGCTTTCTGTTCCAGCCGGGCGCGGGTCCCCCCTTCGAGGTCGACGGTCCCCTGCAGGCCGGCCCCGCTGACCGCCTGATAGCTGCTGACGATCACGCGCGACAGCCGGGCGGCGTCATGCAAGGGCTTGAGCGCCACCACCATCTGCGTGGTCGAGCAGTTGGGGCTCGCGATCAGTTTTTTTCCCGACAGTGCCGCCTCGGGGTTCACTTCGGGAATCACCAGCGGCACGTCGGGCTGCATCCGCCAGTAGCCCGATTCGTCGATCACCGTCGCCCCCGCTTCCACGGCCGCCGTCAGATATTTGGCAGCCACATCGTCAGGCGTGCTCGAAATAACCAGGTCGCAGCCGCGAAAGGCCTCGGGCCGCAATTCTTCAATCACGTATTTCTGGTTGAGAAATTCAAGCGTCTGGCCGGCGCTGCGGGCCGACGCGAGGAACTTGTAACTCCGGGCCGGAAAGTTGCGCTCGGCAAGCAACTGGAGCATGATCCGCCCCACGGCGCCGGTCGCACCCACAATCGCCACTTTCTGGAACACGTTCGTTCAGACTCCGTGATAAAAAGTACAGGTCGTTGGGAAAACGCGAAGCTTGCCCGACGGTCCCCGGGTTTGCTGCTGCGGCAGGCTCCGTAACGCGGCGCCACTTGCCGAGCCTGGAACCATCTCTCCCTGAGGCGCGCCGGCCTGGTCACGTTCGCCTGAAAATTCGCTGCCGTCGATCCCGATCGCCGACACGTAATGCAGCGAACCGGTCTCGACGTCGCCCGCCCTGGCCGGCGCAATTCCAAGGCACTGCCAGTGCCAGTATACCCGGCGGCGACCGCCCTTCCAATTCAGCCGGCGAACCGCTGAGGGCGGGCAAAGCCGGTTTGAGCGAAGCCGAGCAGGTCAGCCCTTCGCCGGCAACTCGCGCCGCGGCGCAATCACCAGCCGATTCAAGACTTGCTGCACCCCGGCGATGCGCTGGGCGATGCTGCTGACGTCGGGCGATTCGTCGTCGGCTTCAAGCACTCCTTGCAGGCACACGCCATTGTCGATCCGCCGCACAACCAGCGACGCGAAATGCAACCGCGGGTGCGCCAGCAACTCGCGCTGAACGGCATGCTCGACCTGATGCGGCATGGCGAGCAACCCTGGTGCGTCGGCCGCAAACCGCGGCGGATTCACCGCTCCGCCTTCGACCCCAGCCGATTTGGGTTTCGGTCTTCTCATGGGGTAGCTCCTTCTACCATGAACCAACCAAGTCCCATAAACCCGCACCTTTCAGTCTACCGACCGCACCTCGAATGTACAGCGTGCCGGGTATGAAAAGACGGTAAGCCAACAAAGAAGCAAGCAAACTCGATGCCGTTCGCCGAAATGCCCGCAATTCCCGCGTGTTTGGCGTGGTTTCGCACGACACACGATCGCCCCCTCCTTGCGACACGATGCGGCGCTGCCGGTTCACCCATCAGCGAATGCTTGCGGAACTGGCAGCCTGCCAGCCCCCGATGGGCCGTTCGCCTGTCAGATGGCAGGTTGATGTTGCATGTCGCACCGCCGCGAAATGTCATCGCTGGACACGACGGCCTTCCCTCCCTACCGTACCGGTGCAGCGACGCTGAATTTCGCCGCAGGCAGAGCACGGTGAGGCCGGCATGGAAACTTCTGACGTCAATCGGCGCGACTTTCATCGTCTGACACTCGCCGCCGTCGGCGGCCTCCTGGCCGGTGGTGCCGCAGGTTGTGGCACCGAAGACCCCAAGCCGGCCAAGTCTTCGGCCTCTGGCCTCAGCGCAGGCAGTTCCGACGCGCAGGCCGAATCGTTCGCTACCGAAATCGCCGCCGTCGCGATTGAGAACCACGTATGTCGAGGGCTTAACGCCTGCCGAAACCAGGGCGCGAGCGGCGAGAACGATTGCGCCGGCCAGGGAACCTGCGCCACAGTCGAAAAGCACTCGTGCGGCCGCGATAACCAGTGCAAGGGGCAGGGGGGCTGCGGAACCACCGCTGTGCAGAATGACTGCAAAGGCCAGGGCCATTGCGGTGTGCCGCTGATGCCCAATGCCTGGGAACAGGCCCGCCGCATTTTCGAAGCGAAACTGAAACGGCAAAAGAAATCGTTCGGATCGGCGCCGGCGCGCTCCTGAACACAGCCGCGGCACAATATGACCGCATGCGCTTCTACATCGCCGGCCCGCCAGTCACGCCTCGGTTTGCCCGATCTGGGGTTCGGGGTCGGCCTGCGTACGAAATACTTCGGCCACATACTCAGCCACTGGCCGGCCGTCGATTGGTTCGAAGTCATCTCCGAGAACTTCATCGATTCGCAAGGCCGCCCGCGCTACGTGCTCGAAAAACTCGCCGAGCGGTATCCGATCGTGATGCACGGCGTCTCGCTGTCGATCGGCAGCTCAGACCCACTCGATTTCGACTACCTCGCAAAGCTCCGTTCGCTCGCAGCGCACGTCAAAGCCCGCTGGGTCTCCGACCACCTCTGCTGGACGGGCGTGGCCGGACGCAACACCCACGACCTGCTCCCCCTCCTCTTGAACGAAGCGTCACTGGCTTATGTTTCCGACCGGGTTCGCATCGTTCAGGATTATCTCGAACGCCCGCTCGTCCTCGAGAACCCCAGCACCTACGTCACGTTCGAAGCGTCAACGATGCCGGAATGCGAATTTCTGGCACGCCTCTCTGGCCAGACCGGTTGCGGGCTGCTGCTCGACGTGAATAACGTGTATGTGTCGAGCGTCAACCACGATTTCGACCCGGCTGAATATATTCGCGCGCTGCCACATCGCCGCGTGGTGCAATTGCATCTGGCGGGCCACACCGACTGCGGCACGCATTGCATCGACACGCACGATCAAGAGGTGGCCGACCCGGTGTGGGACCTGTACCGCCTGGCCCAGCGCCTGATCGGCGGCGCCTCAACGCTGCTCGAGTGGGACGCCCGTCTGCCGGAATTCGATATTCTGCAGGCCGAACTGCTGAAAGCCAAACATCAACTGCAGGAACGAGAAGGAACGTCCATTCCACGCCTGCCCCCTCAAGCCGACCGCTGCGCGGTTGCGCCTCTACGGGACAGCGCTCGCCTCGGCCAACACGCGTCAATTTCCAACCCGGTCGCCTTTCTGGTCGGTGGCCACGAATGAATCACTTACCGCCCCCCGCAGCGCTCGAAGACGTGCAGCGTTGGATGCAGGCCGCGATCACGCATCCGGCAGGCGTCGCCCGCGGCATCGAATCGGCAGAGGCCGAGATCGACGGCGTGCCCTCACGCGTCGAGCAGGTGGTTACTCCTTCGCGCGCGATGACGGCCCTCGAACGGCTCGAAATTTACCATCGGGCCTACTTCGCCCGGCTGCAGGAATGTCTGCGCGATGAGTACTCGGTGCTGGCCGCCGCATTGGGGGCAGAACTGTTCGACACGTTCACGCTCGGCTACCTGCACGAATGCCCCTCCACCAGCTACACCCTGGGCCGGCTCGGGGCGCGGTTCCCCGAATACCTCGCCGCCACGCGACCCGCCCTGACCGATGCACAATCAGGTTCAGCCGACTGGCCCGAATTCCTGATCGACCTGGCCCGCCTCGAGCGTGCCATCAATGAAGTGTTCGACGGCCCGGGGGCCGAGGGGCGGCCGCTGTTGTCGCCCGATCGCCTGCGCGAGATTCCCGTCGAACGCCGGCCCGACGTGCGGTTGGCGTGCGTTCCCTGTCTGCGGCTCATGGAGTTTGGCTTTCCCGTCAACGACTCTTTTTCGGCCATTCGGCGTGGCGAAGCATTTGAATTTCCAGAGCGCGAACCGAGCTTTGTTGCCCTCACCCGACGCGAATATCGCGTCTGGCGCTACCCTCTCGTGGCACGCCAATACGATTTGCTGAGCGCGTTGTATGAGGGGAAGACTATTGGCGCGGCGATTGCGCGGCTGGCGCACGGCCAGTCGCAAGGAGCGGTAGGGTGCGCCGAGCGAAGCGAGTCGCATCGTGACCAACTGGTCCCCAGTCAGCCGCAGAACGACGAGTTTGCGGTTGAACTGAATCGCTGGTTTTTCGACTGGGAGGCCGCCGGGTTCTTTTCGGATGTTGTCGTGAGCAATGCCGCCGCGACTTGACGCGCTGAAGTCTGGTTCCCAAGGTCCGCCTTGAGGGCGTCCCGTAATTCAAAGGGCATCGATGATCCATCGAACCCGTCCGTTCTTGCGACCGAGGCGGAAGTTGCGTCGGACGAGCAATTGGTAGGCAAAGATCGCGGCAAGAATCTGTGTGCAGTTGTTTTTCAATCCGCGGTGCCAGACTCGATTGTCCAGTTCAAAGAGCGACTTAAACCATTGGTCGAAGGACTCTTGTCGACGGCCACGTCGCGCGGGTCTCCCTCCCCCCCCTCGCGGGCCGTGCGGGGGAAGGGATGGGGATGGGGCGCTTGTCTCCGATCTGAGATTTGAAATTTCAGATTGAAATCAACAGACCCCCACCCCCGACGCCTCCCCCGTCAAGGGCGTCAAGGGGGAGGGGAGAGGAAGAAGCGTAGATACCAATGGCGCAGGGCCGAGACCCGAGGCTTGAGACTTGAGGAATGAGAGGAATTACGTCGCCCCTCCCGCCTCATCCCTTGCCCCTCGCCCCTCTCCCTCAAGCGCGACGGTGCCAACCAGGCAACTCGAACAGGCCCCTCGCTTCGCATGACCTGGCGCGTGCGTTACGATCCGCGGCGTGCCGCCGATCTCCGCCCAGCTTGATACAAAGGCCCTCCCGCAATTTCGCCGTGCCCTGGTTGCCTGGTATCGCCGGCACGCGCGATCGCTTCCCTGGCGCGCGACGCACGACCCGTACGCCATCTGGATCAGCGAGATCATGCTGCAGCAGACCACGGTCGCGGCGGTCGTCCCGTACTTCGACCGGTTTGTGCGGCGGTTCCCCAGCGTGCGTTCGCTGGCGGCCGCGGAAGAAGACGAGGTGCTGCGTCTCTGGGAAGGGCTGGGGTACTACAGCCGCGCGAGGAATATCCACAAGGCGGCCCGCGCGCTCGTCGCCGAACACGGCGGTCGCTTTCCGCAACAGGTGGCAGAGCTGGTGCGTCTTCCCGGCGTCGGCCGGTACACCGCCGGCGCGATCGCCTCGTTCGCCTTCGACCTGCCGGCGCCCATCGTCGAAGCCAACACGTTGCGGCTCTACAGCCGACTGCTGGGCTACCGCGGGAACCCCCGCGCGGCTGACGGCCAGCGGGCTTTGTGGTCATTTGCCGAAGCGGTGTTGCCCCGGAAAGGCGCGGGCCTTGTCAACCAGGCCCTGATGGAACTGGGGGCCACGGTCTGCACGCCCGACGAGCCCGCCTGCGACCGATGCCCCGTGCGGCGGTGGTGCGTCGCCGCGGCTGATGGGTCGCAAGCGCAGATTCCTGAAGCGCCCCGGCGGATACAAATGACGGATGTGACCGAGATCGCCGTCGCGGTGCGGCGCAAGGGGCGCTACCTGCTGTTGAAGCGGGCGCCGGGCGAACGCTGGGCCGGCTTGTGGGATTTCGTGCGATTTCCATTGCCGGCAGACACGAGTTTGGGGCGGGAAATGGAACCGGGGACCGGGGCGCGGGGACCGGAGCAGACATCCCCGCCTTTACAAGGAGGGGCCCGGGGAGGTCGCACCGCGCGGCGACGCACCATTTCTCCCCCCCTTAGAAAGGGGGGGGTAGGGGGGGGCGCTACGGAGGCGAATGGAAAGAAAACAGATCGCAATTCTCAAATCTTGCAAAATCAGGCCACAATCACCGCACCTGGGACGCTCACCCGAGAAGCCAAAGTCCCGTCCCCACTCGCAGGGAAAGGGTCGAGGCTTCGCGAGGCGAGCGTTGCTGACGGCCACCAGCGCCGACTCGCACCGCTTGTGTACGAGCAGACCGGCATTGAAGTCGAGATGCGCAGGCAACTTGGCATTCTGAAGCATGGCGTGACGCGCTATCGCATCACGCTGGAGTGCTATCTGGCGGAATGGCAATCGGGAGAGCCGCCCGAGTCAGCCCCCGCGGCGCGGTGGGCCGCGCCGGGAGAATTCGCGGAATTTCCGTTGTCGACAACCGGCCGTCACCTCGCCAGGCTGCTTGCCAGGCAGACATGATAGAAAGTCCAAAGGCGCTGACTCGCGGCACTCCGGGCCTTGCGTGATGGAACGCCGTCACCCATCCGTTTACAATGTCGTCCGCCGATCCATTCCACCCATTTCCAATACCGCAGCTCGAACCAGGGGGTAGCCGTATGTCCGCCGCCGAGAACACGCCAGCCGAATCGACTTCCCGCCGCAGCTTTCTCAAGGCCGCCGGGGCGACCGTCGCCGCCGGCGCCGTGGCCCCCGCGATTCTGGGCGCCGCCGACAAAGCGGGCACGAAGAACGCCGTGATCGGTCAGGGGGCCCACACATACGAATGCCTGCACGGCTGGGGAGAGCTACCCGATTCAATCAAGTGGGGCGATACGCACGGCGTGACCGTCGACGAGGCCGGCTTCATCTACATCAAGCACCGCAGCGACGCGCCGGTGCCGATGGATTCGATCGTCGTGTTCGACCCGGCGGGTAAATACGTGAGGTCGTTCGGCCAGGAATACCACAAGGGCGGGCACGGCATCGACATCCGCAAAGAGGGGGGCGAAGAGTTCCTGTACCTGTCAGACATCCATAACCGCGAAGTGATCAAGACGAACTTGAAGGGCGAGCAGGTCTGGAAGCTGTGCTACCCGCTCGAACCCGGCGTCTACCCGATGGTGAACAAGTTCAGGCCCACCAACGTCTGCTTCAACCCCGACGGCGGCTTCTACGTGGCCGACGGTTACGGGTCGAGCTACGTGCACCAGTACGACAAGAACGCTCGCTGGTTGAAGACCTGGGGCGGGCCGGGAAAAGAAGCGGGCAAGCTGCTGGTGCCGCACGGCATCTGGCTCGACGACCGCCCCGGCCGCACGCCGAGCCTGGTCGTGGCCGATCGGACGAACGCCCGATTACAGTACTTCACGCTCGACGGCCAACACATCAGCTTCGTCGACGATTCGCTGTTCCCCTGTCATTTCGACATCCGCGGCACCGAGTTGTTGGTGGCCGACGCCCACGCGCGGGTGACGATCCGCGATATCGACAACAAGGTGATCGTGCACCTGGGTTACGACCCCGAATGGACGAAAGAGGTCCTCGAAGGCCCCTTCAAGATGCGGGGCCAGCCCGAGCGGTGGCAGAACGGCAAGTTCATTCACCCGCACGACGCCTGTTACGACAAAGATGGCAATATCTTTGTTGTTGAGTGGGTGCCTACGGGGCGCGTTACGTTCCTGCGGAAAGTGTGACCGTGCGGAATGACGAATTCCGAAGTACAAATGTCGAATCAATGACGAAGCACGAATGACGAAGCCTTAGCCAAGCATTGGGTCCGATTGCGCGAGCCGCGCGGCGGGGTCGGGTTTCACCTGCGGCAGAATGACAAACGGAAAGTGACACAGGGAGAAACGGAGACGCGGAGAAGAGACGGCATCCTCAAAATCTCCGCGTCTCGGCGTCTCTCTGTGCTGATCCTGTTATTCCTCGCGATTGTCGCGTATCGGCGAAGAAGGAACGCTAATCCGCGCTGATCTTGATGAGTGTCGATCAACGTTCCTGTTCTTTGGTTGCGGCTTGGCCGCGCCGTGTTGTCGGCGTCGTTTGCGGTTTCATTGTTGGCATGTCGCGGCGGGGAATCGATGGGGAAAAGCGGCGAAGAGTCACCGCAATCTCAAACTCCAGCCTGCCCGGAATGTATGACGAGGCGTCTGGGGCATCGCGGGAGTAAGCTCGTGGCAGTCCCGCGTGTACCCGGTCATGGGAGCATACCAATGAAACGCCTGATCGCCGTCACGTTACTGTTGGCGGTGGGTTTTGTCGCGGGGAAAACGGCCCCACCGATGATCGTGCGGGCGCAAGACGCGGACCCGTTCGCGCCGTCTTCGGACCGGTTGGAGCTGGGCCTTTATGTCGATCCGCAGCCGGGGGCCGCGGCGACTGCGAAACTGCGGAACCTGTTCCTGGACCTCATGGCGCGCCGGGCCGCCGAAATGTCGGACGATGAACTCCGACGACAAATACAGGAACTGACCCAGATTTTTGCGGCGCGGGAACGGGAAGCGGACAACGCTTTGAAACACGTCCTCGGAGAATTGGGGGAAATTGTCAAACGGTATCCGGGGACGGCCGCGGCCGCTGCGGCGCAGCGCGGGCTCGACGGGATACACACCAAAGCCAATGACCGGGTCTCGAATGGCGATACGCCGGAGAAATTCGAAAAGCTGTGGGACGCAAAAAACGCTGTTCCCAAGACTTCTGTTCCCAACGGCCGATAGAAAAACTCGGCGCGCGTATTCTTGCTGGCGGTTCCAATCCGGGCGCCGATCGAAGTACTCTTGGCCGGCGCAGCGTTTTGGGTGCGTCGCCTTTTCTTTTTGGAAAGATCCCCCGAATACAGGGCGGGTGACGTTCCTGCGGAAAGTGTGAGGGCGGGAATGCCGAAGGACGAATGTCGAATCAATGACGAAGCACGAATGACGAAGCCTGCGTGAGGCTTCACGTTCGGGTGTGCGCGTGATCCCCTCTGGAGTGCTGCGACTGGTCGCAGCTTTTGGAACCGGGTGTTGAAAAAGGTGTCTGGAACTCTCCGCACCTGCGAAAACCCCTCGGAATCTGGATGTTCACAAAGTTCCAGACACCTTTTTCAACTGGCTCATAGGCTGGAAGCCTGTGCTACGTCACAATCCGGGCAAAAGCGGCGACGAGTCGCCGCACTCCAAAACAACTCGCGGCGGGCTGCCACCCTGCGGGTCTTGGAACGCCGCCGAAAAGAAAGGGGACGCACATGCGTCCCCTCTTTTTCAGCCGAATAGCCGCAATTCACGACGCGGCCGGCGCGACGTTACGCCACGCTCTTCGCCGCGAGGTGGGATTTTCGCCGGTAGAACGTCCCGCCCAACGCGCCGCCCATCAGCCACAGCACGACTGACGCCGGCTCAGGAACAGTTTCGGCGCGGACAAAGGCGGCGTCGATCTGCTCGGGGTCGAGGGTCCCTTCGTTGTTGCTTTCAATCTGGCCGAAGCGGATGTTGTCGATCGCGATCCCCTCGCTGTCGGGCCCCAGCTTGTTCATGTCGATGCGCAGCCAGATGACGGGTGACGTCAACGGATCGGCACTGAAATCGATCGAGGTGTGCGGGTCACCCAAATCACCCTGCACGTCAACGTCATTGATCGGGAGACCCGGGAGCGTATTTGTCGGAGTCAGAAACGGAAACGGAACGCCGCTGTAGGCCGTTACCGCACCGACCGTGCGATCGACGCCGCCAGGCCCCGCGAAGAAACTGGCGCTCCCCAGGTCGAACCCGTAAAGCTGAACGTCATATCCCGCGTCGGCGACAAGCACGATATCGAGAATGTTGTAGTCTGTGCCGATCGGGTTCTGTGGATCTGCATACCCGCTGCTTTGGCGCAAGACACCATTCAGATCGCTGTAACCTTCCCGCCACAGCGTCGGGGCGCCGGTGAAGATCGAGTAAGGGCCGTAGAACGCCCGCACATTTGGCGTGAAGCCCTCAGAATCAACGCCGTACTGGAATACAACGCCTCCGTCGGCGGCCACTGAGGTGGCGGTGACGCGCGAGCCGTAGAAGTTGGTGCCTGCGTCACTCAAGTACCCGTCGATCCGGAAGCCCTCGGGGTACCCGTAGAATTCTGACAGGAAAGGCTGCACTGCGGGGTTGTTGAAATTGGCGACGATCGGATCTCCGAATTCGTCGAATTCCACAAAACCCGGGTCAAAAATCTCAAACGTCAGGATCGAGGCCTGAGCCGGAAGACCGCAGCCCAACGCCAGACACAATGCCGCCGGATACAGCAAGATAGACCGCATGGAACGAACCTCCTCCGCAAATGAAACGGCGGCCATGCCCCGATTGCCCGCGCGGCACCATGCCGCGAGGCCACCTCTGCGGTCCCCACTTCCCGCGCAACATCCATCCAAGGCCCCCAAACTACCCACCCCACAAAACCGTTGTCAACGGAAGTTCGGGTATGTTCCCGAAGATTTCACATTGGCAATCTATCTATTCATTTGCACAGTAAAACAGTCACCAAGGGGGGGGCCGCCGCGGGGCCGGGGGGCACCCTGGCGGTCGCAAACCGGCGACGAGTCGCCGCACTCCAAATGCTCGGCAGGCTGAGTTACGAACGGTGCCGTTGACAGAAACAGCACGAGCGCGTCGTTTGGGCCGAAAGCCGAGCGCCTCATAAGCCCGGCGCGCGGGCGGGTTGTCGGCGATCGACGATGTCGGTCGAGCGCAGATTTGAGCGCAGAAACATCGTGACGTCCAGACGTTCGCGGCCTGCCGCGCAGTCCGTTGCAACCGATCGACCGCTATTGTTCCCGCGACTCGCCGAATTCTCCGCCATCGGACGCCCTGTCGTCAGCCTGATTTCGTTAATGGCCGGCAGACGATGCAGCTTTCTGTGAAGCGACGTGAGGTCGCTAACTGTCGGGTCGAGGCGGGTTTCGCCGGGTCACAGGCCGAAAATTGAGTGGCGCTGTCGGAATGACCCGTTTCGGCGGTATAATTCTACTGTCTGCACGGTGGGCCGCGCCGACATAACGACGAAAGGGGGGTGCGACATGAAAGTTCGCATTCTGTCGATTGGTGCGGCCCTGGTTGCCGCTTGTCTGATGAGTATGCCCGACGAACTCCTCGCGCAACGCGGGGGCGGAGGCCGCGGTGGTGGCGGCGGAGGTCATGGTGGCGGAGGCCACGGCGGGGGCGGAGGAGGCTTCCGAGGAGGCGGGGGAGGTGGCTTCCGTGGCGGCGGGGGTGGCGGCGGCGGATTCCGCGGAGGCGGTGGTGGCATGTCGGGCGGTGGTTTCCGCGGCGGCGGTGCGCCCAGCGGCGGAGGCTTCCGCGGTGGCGGAATGCCCGGTGGCGGCGGAGGCTTTCGCGGTGGTGCAGGGCCATCGATTGGTGGCGGTGGAGGCTTCCGGGGCGGCGCAGCGCCCGGTGGCGGGGTGCCTGGCGGTGGGCGCGGGGGAATGCCTTCCGTCGGCGGCGGGCCTCGCGGTGGTGGCTCACCCGGTGGAATTCCAGGCGGTGGCCGTAATTTTGGCGGTGCAGGCGGCGCGCCCGGAGGACGCGATTTCGGCGGGGGCCGCGGCGTTAATCCGGGCGCAGGCCCCGGTGGCGGTCGCGATATTGGCGGCGGGCGGCCTGGCGGAAGCCTTCCCGGCGGCGGCCGAGACATCGGCGGTGCGGGAGGTGGCAACCCGTTTTCGCGCGGGGGCGCGGGGAACGTGCAGCGTGGCGGTCAGGGCTTTCTGGGACGTCACGATGCCGGCGGTCGCATGGGCGCAGCACGAGGTGACGGAGGGAATCGTGGCTTAGGAAACGTCGGCAGCGACGCCGGCCGATCGAGAATCGCCAGCCTCGACCGTGGCAGCGGCCTCGGTGGCCGAAGGGCCGAAGGGTTGCTCGACGGTCAGCGCGGCGCAGGACGCGGCGGCGACTTTCTAAATCGACATGGCCAGGCCGGTCGCGGAGATATCCGCACCGCGAATCGCGTTGGAGATGGAAACGTTCGGCGCGGCGGCGACGGCAACTTCTGCCGCGGCGGTGATCGAGACGGTGTGGGCCGCGGTGGCGATCGAGATTTTGGTCGAGGCATCAACCGAGATGGTCAGCGCGATTTTGGCCGAAGTGGCAACTGGGGCGGCTGGGGGCGCGGCGGCCAAAACAATTGGAATCGTGGTGGCTGGAACGGCAATCGCGGCTGGGGTGGGAGTAACTGGGGTTGGGGTGGCCGAGGCTGGGGCCGCGGTTGGGGCGGCTGGGGTTGGGGTTTCCCAGGTTGGGGTTTGGGCTGGGGCTGGGGTTGGCCCGGCTTTGGCTGGGGCCTCGGTTTCGGTCTCGCCTCACTGCTGTTCGGAGGCTATGGCTACGGTGGATACGGCGGCGGGTATGGTTACTCACCGGGCTACTACAACTACGACCCCTACTGCAACTATGCCAACGTCGCTTACGTCGACGACTCTTATTTGAACAGCGGGTACGGCGGGTACGCTGGCTCGACCGGGCCGGTCGTCACCAATACGCCGCAGCAACAGGATCAGCTTGCGCAGGCGCAGCCGCCGGCAGCGGATTCTTCGCCCCCGGTTTCTGACGACGCAGCCGCGAACGCCCAGGTCTTCGCCGAGAAAGGCGAGACCGAGTTCAAGGCCCGAGACTACAAGGGGGCCGTCTACGCCTGGCGGCATGCGCTCGTCGACGACCCGCAGAATGGCGTGCTGACGATGATGATCGGGCAGGCGCTGTTCGCGGCGGGCCAGTACGACGAGGCGGCGGGCGCCACGCAAGCCGCCATGCAGTTACTTCCCAAGGAGCAATGGGGGGTCGTCGTCAAGAACTACAAGGAGCTGTATGCCAGCAGCCAGGATTACACCGATCAGCTTCGGTCGCTTGAAAAAGCGGTCAAGGATAAACCGAAAGAGCCGGCCCTGCGATTTCTGGCGGGCTTCCACTATGCCTATCTCGGTTACCCGAAGGAGGCCATCGACCAGCTCGACAAGGGGTTGAAACTTGCGCCGCGCGACGAAGCGGCCAAGCGGCTGCGCGACGAGATGCAGGCGAAACTGCCCAAATCGTCGACGCCGCCGGTCCCTGACCCGTCTCTCGACCGGATCGAATCGGTCCCGAAGGCACTTGAAAAACCTTCGGTGTGAGAGGCTTCTTGAAGCAAGGTTTGTGTAACGCCATTGCAGTTCCAGCACCCCGGCCGCTTCTATGCAGCCGGGGTGTTTTTTGCGCCGCCACTGACCCGGAAGATTGGCCCGCTTCATGGATGGCGCCGCCGTGCGAACCGTTGGAATGAGATAGGGCGCATGTTAGGATGCTGAGCGTTCCCTGGCCGAAGTGTGTCCCTGCGGCGCCAGCGCTTCGTGATCAGTGTCCTCGCCTAAGAGAGCCTGTTGAAAAAGGTGTCTGGAACTTTCTGAACATCCAGATTCCGAGGGGTTTTCGCAGGTGCGGAGAGTTCCAGACACCTTTTTCAACACCCTGCTAAACTAAGCGCAGGATACCCCGAATTCGGCCGACCGGCCTTCTCTCTTTCCAAGACGGGACGCAGCTCGTGAAACGGTTCGATTTCGCGAAAACCCTGTTGGTTCTGTCATTGTGTCTGGCGTCGTTCGCGTATGGGTTCGCCTCGGCCAGATACAAGATCTACCCGTATTCGCTCCTGGACGAAGCCGAGCAGGCGGCTGTCGCGATCTATCGGGCTTATACGTTGCCCGACCACGCCGCAGGCGCCAATACGTTCAAGCCGATTCCCATTTCTCAATTGTCGCTTGAATACGGTCTTCAGGCGAACGAGCAGAAAACGCCCGACGGGAATGAAAAGCTCGAAAAGCCGTACGTTCGGAATTTCGCCGGCGTCGAGAACCGCGATCTCATACTCGTCTGCGGGGGGCGAGGGTACATGCAGCCGCTCTCGACCAAGGATGGCTGCCTCGCGTGGCTGATGGATCGTGAAGGCGACGTCAAGCACGTCTGGCAGTACGACAACAGCCTGTGGGACGATCTGAAACAGGTCGTTCGGCCTCCTGGAACGGGGATCATGCCGATCGGCCTGTACGTCTACCCCAATGGAGACCTGCTGGCCACTTTCCAGGGTGGAGGCTGCTGGCCTTACGGAATCGGCATCGCCAAATTCGACGTCGATTCAAACCTGCTCTGGAAATACGAACACCTCAACCACCATTGGTTCAGCGTTGCCGACGATGGCCGGATCTACACCTCTGCCCACCGCGTGGTCGAGTCGCCCTACGTTCTGGGTGACACGAACGCGCAGCTCGCCGCCAAAGAGGGGAAGCTGCTTTCCGACATCCTGCTGATTCTGTCACCTGACGGAGAGCCGCTGGAAGAGGTGTCGTTGCTCGACGCGTTCGCCGAGGCCGGCTGGGTGGGGTTGTTCCAGGGGGCGACTGAGCCCGAGGCGGCCGATCGGCCGAGCGACCGGGTGGAAACCGTTTCGTGGGACCCGCTGCACCTCAACGAGGTTCGCGTCGTGACGCAGGAGCAGGCCAGGTCGTTTCCGATGCTCAAAGCGGGCGACGTGCTGCTCTCTTTCCGCAGCATCAACACCATTGGAATTCTCGACGGCGAAACGAAACGCTTCAAATGGGTTTGCGCCGGCGGCACGTTGCGGCAGCACAGCCCGCGGCTTTACGAGGGCGGCATTCTCGTGTTCGACAACTGGGGAGGCCCGAGCAAGACGGGCGGCAGCCGGCTCGCGCGAATCGACCTGACGACCCGCCTTCCCTCGACCGTTTTTCCGCGTCTCGACCTGCCTTTACCCGATCACTTTTTCACATTCAATACGGGCCGCATTGACCTGCATCCGGAGGGGGGCCGGGTGCTGGCGACGATTACCAATCAAGGGGCGCTCTGGGAAATCGACCTGGCCACGGGAAAGGTGCTGTGGGAATACGTCTACACCCACCCCGATCAGGGAGGACACCGGTTTTCGCTGGCGACGGCGGAATACGCCCCGCGGCTGGAATTCCGAATGAATCGCGCAGAAGGCCTGCCATGAGACCGGAGTCGCCGGGCGAACGTGGTCAGCAGCGAAGGGGCGCGTCCGCGCACGCGTCACCGATTTTCCCCGACGTTGTCGGTCGCGTTAATTCGCGCCGGCCTACGACGCGATTGGAACGACGCCGGCCGAGGCCGCGTCGAGCGACTCTTTGCCGACCCGCTGGCAGTAATCGCCGAACGATTCGCGATTCTGGCGGCCGGTTTTAAAGCTTTCCAGAACCGGCACCAGCGTCGGCACGATCTGCTCTTTCGGAACCATGTCTTTGAAGATGTACGCCAGCCGCGTGCCCTGGGCATTGCCCCCGAGATAGACCGTGTATTTCTCGCCCGCCGCTTTCCCGACCAGCCCGATGTCGGGTGTATAAGGCCGGGCGCACCCGTTGGGGCAGCCGGTCATGTGGATTGAAATGCGTTCGTCGACGAGCCCGAGTCTTGCCAGCTCGGCCTCGAAGTGATCGAGAATGCCGGGCAGGGCCCGTTCTGCTTCGGTCACCGCCAGCCCGCACGTGGGCCACGCGGGGCAGGCGATGGCGTATCGGCGCACGAGGGTCAGGTCTTCGGCCGCAGGCATGCCATGGGCCCGCATCAGGGAGTCAATGTCGGCCCTGTCGTGAGGCGCGACATCGCACAGAATCACCGCCTGCAGGGCAGTCAGCCGCACCCGCATGCCGTATTTCGAGACGATGGCCCGCAGGCCCGACTTCATGCGATAGGCCCCTTCATCCTTGATGCGCCCGTTTTCGATGTTGATTCCCAGAAACAGCTTCCCATCTCCCTGTTCGTGCCAGCCGATGTGATCGTCGACATCCGTTACGTCGAAGTCCAAAGGCGCTGCGAGCGCCCGGCCGTAATACTTCTCGACTTCCGCCTTGAACTTGGGGATGCCCCAGTTGGCAATCAGGTATTTGAGCCGCGCGAGTTTGCGGTCTGAACGATTGCCGTTGTCGCGCTGCACTTTAACGACCGCCTCGGCGACGCCTGACACCTGATCGGGGGTCACATAAGCCAGGGGTTTCGCCACCGCGGGAAAAGTCTTTTTCGCGCTGGGCGTCATCCCCATGCCGCCGCCCACCAGCACGTTGTACCCTGCGATGCGGCCGTTCTCGACGTGCGCCAGAAACCCCAGGTCGTTCGAATAAATGTCAATGCAATTGTCTTCGGGCAGCGCGAAGGCCGTCTTGAACTTGCGAGGCAGATACGTCGCCCCGTAAATCGGCTCGTCAACCGGCTTGAATTCGGAAACTTTGACGTCTTCGCCGCTGTCGTCTCGCAGCCAGATCTCCCAGTAGGCCGTCGTTTTGGGCCGCAGGTGTTCAGCCACGGCGTCGGCCATCTGCTGCATCTCGTCGCGAACGCGATTGTCGACGAACGGCGCGGGGCAGCACATGACGTTGCGTTCGACGTCGCCGCAGGCCGCCAATGTGGTGAGTTTGATCTCGTTGATTGTCTTGATGGTGTCGCGCAGGTCTTTTTTCAGCACGCCGTGCAGTTGCAACCCCTGCCGCGTGGTGACCCGCAAGGTTCCGTTTCCCACGGCATCGCACAGATCGAGCTCAGCGAGAAATTGCGCCGCGGTCAGCTTCCCGCCGGGTATGCGGGTGCGAACCATGAACATGTACGCCTTGCCTTTGGGCGTTCCGTCGGGGTTCTTCTCGTGCCGCAGGTCGCGGTCGTCTTGCTGATACGTCCCGTGGAATTTCAGAAGCTGCTCGCTGTCTCCCTCGAAATGGCTTTCGGCGGAATGCAGCTCTTCGGCAATCGCTCCGCGCAACTGGCGACTGGCGGCCTTGAGCGCCTCGTTCTTGTGCAACTTGACTTCATCCGACATCTCGAGTGGCTCCGATCAACCGTTTCCCCGGCCGGGCGTCTCGTGCCGCACGGCCCGGAACGGCTGAAAAAACGCCTGAATGACCATCCCACAGCCTCTGGCGCGAGTATAGTAGGACCGAAAAACGCTGGGTAGCTCGAACGGCCCAACGGCCCGCTCGTTCAGAAAGCCTCTGGGCACAGTGGGCCGGCCGCCAGGTTCACGCCCCATCGTGCGGAGGCCGCGACCCATAGCCGGAAAGATTTGTGGCTGCCGATAATCCCCGCAGGGGAAAGCGCGCTGTATAATGGCGGCATCTCCCGCGCTGGCCGGCGACATTTGGCATGTCTCACGAATTTGGTCCTGATGCCGTCGTCCTCGTCACCGGTTCAAGCGGGCTGATTGGCTCAGAGGCCGTGACGTATTTCGACAGACTCGGCGCAACGGTGCATGGGGTCGACAACAACATGCGGGCCGATTTTTTCGGGCCTCGCGGCGACACCACGTGGAATCTACGGCGGTTGAAGGAGCAGCATCCGAGTTTCGTCCACCACGAGCTCGATATTCGCAATCGGCCCGGGGTGCTCCATCTGATCGCCGAACTGAAGCCGGCGATGGTCGTCCATGCGGCGGCGCAGCCGTCGCACGACTTGGCCGCCCACCGGCCGTTTGACGACTTCGACGTCAATGCCGTCGGCACGCTGAACCTGCTTGAGGCGACGAGGCGCCATGCTGCCGAAGCGACGTTCATCCACATGAGCACGAACAAAGTTTACGGCGACGCCCCGAATTTCATTCCATTAATCGAGACCGAGACCCGCTACGAATACGCCCGCCCCGAGGATTATCACGGCGTTGCCGAGACGCTCACCGTCGACCAGTCACTGCACAGCTTGTTTGGCGCCAGCAAGGCGGCCGGCGACTTGTTGGCCCAGGAGTATGGCCGATACTTCGGCCTGCGAACCTGCATCTTCCGCGGCGGCTGCCTGACCGGGTCGCGGCATTCCGGGGCCGAACAGCATGGGTTCCTGAACTACCTGGTGCGGGTGGCGGCGGAGCGGAAGCCCTACATCATTTACGGCTACAAGGGGAAGCAGGTACGCGATCAAATCCACAGCGAGGATGTCGTGCGGGCGATGATGGCGTACCACAACTCCCCGCGGCCGGGAGAGGTTTACAATCTTGGAGGCGGCCGCGGCAACAGCGCCTCGGTCGTCGAATGCATCCAGTTGATCGAGCAGCTTTCCGGCAGAACAATGAACAGGTCTTACTCCGAGCAGAATCGAAAGGGAGATCACATCTGCTATATCAGCAATCTGAGGAAGCTGCGGTCGCACTTCCCCGACTGGAATGTGACCCGTTCGTTGCCTTCGATCGTCGAAGAAATTTGGAAGCAGACGATTGCCGCGCTCAAGTGAGCCGACGGCATCGAATTCAGGACAATCCGTTGAACTTGCCACATTGAGAGAAGGAGTGGTAATGCAATTTCGACAGATTGTGGTGACCGGCGGGGCCGGCTTCGTCGGTTCAAACTTCGCCGTGTCGCTCAAGCAGCAGTTTCCTGAAATCGAAGTGACTGCGGTCGACAATCTCAAACGACGCGGCGGCGAATTGACGTTGACTCGGCTGCGCGAGCACGGGGTTCGCTTTCACCACGCCGACGTTCGCTGCCCGGAAGACCTGGACGAACTGTGTTCGGGCGACCTGTTGGTCGATTGCTCCGCCGAGCCGTCGGTTCATGCCGGGGCGGGCGGCTCGCCGCAGGGCGTATTGAATACGAATCTCGCAGGCACCTTGAATTGCCTCGAATGGGCTCGACGACGCGAAGCGGCCGTTCTGTTCCTGAGCACGAGCCGCGTTTATCCGATAGACGTTCTCAATGCACTGCCGCATCGGGAGACCGGCATGCGGCAGGTGTGGGTCGCTCCCACCGACGACGAATCGCGCGAACTGCCGCCGGCCGCCGAGTGGCTGGAAGGGATCACGGAAAAATTCCCGCTCGCCGGACGCCGCTCGATGTACGGCGCCAGTAAACTCTGCTGCGAATTGATTGCTCGAGAGTACGCCGCAAACTACCGGATGCCGGTGCTTGTGAATCGTTGCGGCGTACTGACGGGCCCGTGGCAGATGAGCCGGATTGATCAGGGGGTCGTGGCGCTGTGGGTCGCCCGGCATCACTACGGCCTGCCGTTGCGATACATCGGCTTCGGAGGCCGTGGCACCCAGGTGCGCGACGTCTTGCATGTCGACGACTTGTTCGAACTATTTGTCCTCCAGGCGGCGAAACTCGACGCCTGGACCGGCGAACCCTTCAACGTAGGGGGCGGGTGGGAAATGTCGGTGTCCCTGCGGGAGTTGACGGAATTGTGCCGCGCCGCAACCGGTCGGACCATCGAAATCGAGGAAGTTTGCGCAACCAGCCCCGTCGATGTTCGAATTTATGTGACCAACTCACGGCGGGCGCGCGACGCGTTCCATTGGCGGCCGACGAGGCCTCCTGAGCGAATCGTCAATGAGATTCACTCATGGATTCGCGGGCGCGAGGCGATCTTGCGACCGGTCTTGTGCTGAAATCCTTTTTGGTCAATGACCGTAAGGAAATGCGGCAGGACAACTGACGTTTCTACACATTGATTTTGGGGAAAACGCCGGATGACGACGGAGCAAGCGCCCGCGTCGGCCGACCTGGGCGAAGAACGACAGACGCCACCTGTCGACACAGGTTCTCGCGCCGCCGAAGTCGCGAGCGATCGTCGCAGCCCCTTTGCCTTCGAGCGCCTTGTCAAAAAGACGTTGTTCCGTTACGCGCGAATCGAATTCTCGGTTCTCGTCGCGTCCTTCGGCGCCTACCTGGTCATGCTGGCCGTGCTGCAGGCACCGTTCAGCGATCCGTTGGACGTCGTCGGCTCGTCACTGTTGGGGGGCTTCGCCTATACCGAGTCCGGGGAGCGATTGGCGTTTTACTCGATGGTCGCCTCGGCGGCCCTCTTCGCCGCCGTTGCAATGCGGTGTTCACAGCGTTTGTCGCGCGCGGCGATTGTCGACGGAGTGATTTTTCTGATGGGGTTGGCAGCGCTGTTTGTGGCGACCGCCTGGCTCGGCGTTCTGATCACAGTTTCGGTTTTTCTGCTCGCGGGTCGTCTTTTGGCCGGCGCGCGTTTGGATTCACCGAGATTGCGGGTTTTCGCCCTGGCGGCGGCCACGATGCTTCCTATCGCTATCGATCTGGCGAATTTCGGCGGCGCTGGCAGGGCGTCAACTGCCGCACCGATGATCTTCGCTGCCGGCATGGTCGGACTTGCGGTCTGCGACGCGTATGCGCTTCGTCTGACCGAACGTGCGTTTCCCGGGTTCAGCCTGATCGTCGCAGCGACGATTCTCTGGACGACTCAGCCGTCGTTTCCCGGCACGCGATGGAAGGCCCTCTTCCTGGCTGCGTGCATCGTTATGCCACCCTCGGTCAATGCGGCTGTCTGGAATTCGATTCGCCGCACTTTTTCACGTGGGCGGGTAGGCAAGCTGCGCATTTTGGCCGTCGTCGGCTGCATCGAATTGGCTCTCGACCATTTCGCGCACGAATTGAAGCATATGAACGTCAGGCAATACTTCTGGCCGCTCGTGCAAACGCTCGGCGTGGGGTTGGCCTGCGGGCTGGCGCTGGACGCGGGCGGTTGGCGCCGCCGACTGGCCCCGGACGCCGTAGAATTCCGATTCATCGGCCCGTGCATTGACTTCGTGAAGACGATCGGCAAGTCGCTGAAAGCCCTGATTGAATTCGTGATCGCGACTCCGCTGGATCGAAAACGGTTAGCGTGGTTGTTGGCGGCGGTCGTGTTGCCGGCAGCGATCTGGCAAGGCTGGTTTGCGGTGGGAATCGCCATCGTCTGCGCCGGAATCGCCTGGGGCGAAGGATGGTGTCGATCGACCCGGATTGCCGCGGCCTGGGGATCGATGGGAATCGCACTCGCGTGCTGGCCGAGCTCGGCGTACTGTCGCGTTCCGGTCCGTGAGAGGGTCGACGAATTCCATGACGGTCAGTTGCTGTCCGCGATTTGGGAAGTGGAGCGCGGGGAACGGGTGTACGTCGACGTCTACCCGCTGCGCAGCGCGGAATTCTATTCAGGGTGGTTGTTCCGCTCGCTGTTTGGTCGAACGCTGCGCGCCGCGGACCTGGTGCTCCTTGTGGGAACGCCCCTTCTCGCAATCGGCGGGTTCGCCGCAGGATACGCGTGGACTCGGTCGCCGATCTGGGGGTTGGCGTTCGCGCTGGCGCCGATCAATTGGTCCGGGTTCAGCCACAGCCCGATTCGACGCGGCCTCGTTGTGTTCGTCGCCGGGCTCGCCATCGAGATCATGCGGTCGCGGGGTTCGCAGCGATGGCTTTTATGCCTTCCCATTCTCGGGTTGATCTCATTCTTCGCAGGGCCGGATCTTGCGGTTCCTTTTCTCGTTTCCGTTGCAGCAGCGATCGGCGTCGGCTTCGCCCCGCGTCTGGGAGTCTACTCCCTTGTCAAAGGCCTCTTGCTGGGAGCAGCCGCGGTGGCCCTTTCGATCGCTCTGTGGGGGGCCGCTCTATGGATGATGGCGGGCGTCGAAGGCGTCCGCGAGTACTGGATGACTTTTTTCGATTATGCACAGAAATTCACGTCGTTTTACGGACTTCCAGTGGGCAATCGCTGGTTCCCTCCCAGAATCTGGTCTGATTATACGGTGATCGGAATCGCGCTGTTTGTCGCCGGCGGCGCGGCAGTGTGGCCGGCGCTTCCGTCGCACCGCCGACGGATGGGGGTGTTTCTCGCGAGTATCGCTGCGACATACATGTTGCGCGGGCTGGCCCGTTCAGACGACGACCACTACCTTGAGGGCGGAGCGATGATGCCGACGATCTGGATGGTGATTTTATTCGCCGCGATCCGGGCGGCTGTGCAGACCGTCCGTTCGCGGTCGATTCTCACTGCGAACGCCGCCGCCTGTTTCCTCGCGGCCATGGTGTGGTGGGCGCCATTCCGAGGATCGAATCCGCTGCTGTTCGTCCGGGGCATCCTTCAACTGCCGCGCCATGAAGACGTGCTGCGACAACCCTCACCCTGGATTACCCAATTGGTCGGTCCCGAGGGATACCTCTGGGCCGGCGACTGCGGAATTGTCAATATTGAGCAGCAGGTTCCGAACCCCACTCGCCACGCAATCGCATTTTGCATCGGTACGCCACGGGAGCAACGGCGAGCGGTTCGCGATCTGGAACGCCGAAATGTTCGAGCGATCCTCCATTCTTTCTCGAATTTCGATGGGTTTGACGGTCCATTGCGCTATTGGATTATCCTGGGTCAGGTGCTCCGGACGTTTCGACCGGGCGAGGGATCGTTGTTACCCTACGCAGCTCCGTACCTGATGCCCGCAGAACCCGATTGGGAGGGCCTCGATGCCATTCCCTCGGACTTCCTCGGTGTGCATCATTATTTCCGCCTGCCTTACGTCTGGGGAGCGCGACGCTGGCCGGAACTGGCACCGAGACTAAAGGCGTCGCGCGACTTGGACGGCTGGACGCCCGTGGTCGCGGAAGGTGAACCAGGGTTTGTCTACACCGCCAGCGCCGACGTTCGACCGCGCGACTGGAATTACCTGCAGTTCCAGTTCGCTGTGAACGGAAGCCCCGGCGGCAAATCTTGGACGACGGTATCCCTGCAATTCTCGCCGGACACCGACTTCCCGGACCGCCACCAAATCACATGGGAATGCCCGGTGGACGGCAGTAGGCACCGCTATGTTCTTCCGGTCGGCCACGATCCTGCCTGGACGTGGCGGACCCGCATGCGATCATTTCGATTGAGTTGCAGGCATCACGAGTTGACGATGAGCGCCCCGGCGCAGGTTTACGAGATCGACGAAGTTCGAGAACCGGGGGGCGAGCCGTGATGGCCCCCCAATTTCTGATCCAGATGGCATGAAAGTCTCGTAAACCCTGCGGGGCCAAGCGAGACCCACTGCCGACGAAGTGCACGAAGCGGCATGAGCGCCGACGCCAAACATGAACTGCGTCGAATCTACGACGCACGATTTGCGGCACATAGGGAGTACCGCAAACAGGTCTGGCGCGTGTTGGTGAAGGACTGCTTCAGCCGTTACATTGGTCCGAACGACGGTGTGCTCGACCTCGGATGCGGCTACGGCGAATTCATCAGCGCCGTGCAATGTGGCCGCAAGTACGCCATGGACCTTAATCCTGACGCGCGAAGAAGCCTGGAGCCCGATGTGCTGCTCCTCGAACAGGACTGCTCAACGCGCTGGGCAATGGACGACGCTTCGTTGGACGTCGTCTTCACCAGCAACTTCTTCGAGCACCTTCCTGACAAGCCCGCGTTGGGGCGCACCCTGGATGAAGTCTACCGGTGCCTCCGTTCGGGCGGCCGCCTCGTCGCGATGGGGCCGAACATCAAATACCTGGCGGCGGACTATTGGGATTTCTGGGACCATCACCTGCCCCTCTCGCATCTATCGCTCTCGGAGGGGCTTGTGAGTCGGGGGCTGGTCGTCGAAACGTGCGTGGGCAGGTTCCTGCCTTACACCATGTCCTCCGGCCCTCATTATCCAACGATTCTTTTGCGGTTCTATTTGCGGTTCAGAATCGCCTGGTCGTTCTTCGGGAAGCAATTCCTGATTGTGGCGGTCAAGCCTCAATCGGTGAGCAGCGCAGCCGACGGAGATTCCGCTGTCGGAAAGGCACGCGATGCAGTCATCTAGGAATCCACTGAGCACTGGCAGTTCACTCCGGAGAATTTGATCTGCCGCGGAACATGGTGCCGGCGGCGGCTAGCCAATGTGGGGCCAAAAGCGATGATGCTCTCAGTGGTGATTCCTGCGCGGAATGAAGAACAGAACATCGGCCTGTGTTTGCGAGAGCTCCGACGCGCCCTCGGCGAACAAACTCGGATTCCGCATGAACTGATTGTCGTGAACGACAACAGCACCGACGGCACCGAGGAACAGGTCCGCTCGGAAATTGAACACGATCCGTCGATTCGGCTGATAAACCGTCAGGAACCGCCGGGCTTCGGTCGCGCAGTTCGAGCGGGCTTGGAAGCGGTCGCCGGCGACGTGGTAATCCTTTTCATGGCGGACCTTTCCGACGACCCCGCAGACGCAGTCGCCTACTACTACAAGATCCGCGACGAAGGCTTTGACTGCGTGTTTGGCTCGCGATTCATTCGCGGATCCCGCGCCGAGAACTACCCCAGGCTGAAACTTTGCGTCAATCGTCTCGTGAACAAGCTGCTTCAAGCCCTGTTCTGGACTCACTTCAACGACTTGACCAACGCCTTTAAGGCTTATCGGACGGAAGTGATTCGCGATTGCGGCCCGTATCTCGCTTGCCATTTCAACATCACTATCGAAATGTCGCTCGGGGCGCTGATTCGCCGGTACCGCATCGTTCAAATGCCGATTTCCTGGCACGGCCGCACTTGGGGATGTTCGAAGTTGAGCCTGTTCGCGATGGGCCGACGCTACCTGAGTACGTTGCTGTTAATGTTCGCTCAATACTGCCTCATATCAGACGACCTGCTGGCGGAACGGGCGGCCCGCAATGTGGAATTCCACCGCCGCCGCAATTCGGACGAGCTTGAGTCCAACGCAGCCGACTCGAATGCGAGGCGACCGGCGTGACGATCGTCAGTCGCCCCAGTCGTGTCGCGCAAGCCATGCTTCAGCACGCCATGCGGTTGCACTTCCGGCCGGGTCGTGACCCCTAGGTTGCGTTACCAAATCGGTCGCATAAGCAAAGTTCGGCCAGGAGGCGCGCCGTGGTGTCGACGGGGGCTTTTCGGATCCAAAAGTGGCGGATGGCGGCCACGGCGGCTGTTTTGCCCGAGCGGTATGAGATTCCCGGCGGCGGCCCCTCGCAGGCCACGACCTGAAGCCCGGAAAAATTTGTGGCTGCCGACGGCACTCGACTGGCTGCTGCAGAACTTCGACTCGTTCCGGAAGCCTTATGCGATGGTCGAGACGAACGACGCGGCAAAGAGCATGTCGCTGCCGGAAATCAAGCTGGTCATCAATGGAACGCCTGAAAAACAGCAAAAGTATTACGAAAAGCTGCTGTCTGTGGCGCAAACGCGGCGGTTCGAGTTTGTCATCAGCTTCATTCATCAGGATTACGACCAACTCCGGGAGCGCATCAAAGCGAACTCGCCACAGCTCTTCATGGCGTGGCGCGACTGCGGTTTGCTCGACGAACGAGGCCAACCCCGCCCGGTTTACCAGGTGCGGAAACACTATTTCGCGCTCCCCCTGAAAAACCGACTCGCGCCGGCTCTTTGAAAGCGCGGCACGTGCGCACCGCGTGCCCGAGCCTCGATGCCCGCTTGGGTTGCGGCCTGACGGGCCGCACCGTGAATCGACCAATTCGCCTGAGGCGTCGACAGTGACTCAGTGAACCGGCGCCCTGAACCGTTGCGTGCGGTTCTGCAGCGCCGCCTTACAGGCGTAGCTACTCACATTCCGCACCTTCGTTTGAAGGTTCGCAGGGCATCGGGCGGGATGCCAAGTAGGCGTAGCAGGAGCGATTGAATTTGATTTGGCTGACCGAGCCGTCGGAGGACCGTGCCATGGTCGAT
>JBQTIL010000002.1:0-43571 GCA_052388175.1 Planctomycetaceae bacterium
CGGACTGAGGGTTTCGGCTGGGATGCTCCAGAATCCAATCGGGCCGAGAAGACTTGACCACGGACCACACGGAAACACACGGAAACGAGAATGATTTCGCCTTATTTCTGTGTGTTTCGTATGTTCCATGGTCTTTTCCTATTCCTTGGTTGCGGCGTCGCCGCGCCGTGCTTCTCGGTGTTGTCTGTGGCCTTGGTGGTGTTGAATTTCCGTGCGGATTCGCGTTGTTCGGTGTGTTCCCTGTCGGTTCGCATTGGGCATGCACGATTGAAGTCGGGCACCGGCTAAACGTTGAACCGCACGACGATTTCGTCGCCGTCGCGCATCACGTACTCTTTGCCGACCGTGTGATACAGGTTCGCCGCCTTCACTTCCCGTTCAGACCCCAGGCGCAGCAGATCGTCCGCCGCCATGATCTCGGCCCGAATGAAGCCGCGTTCGAGGTCGCTGTGGATCGTTCCCGCGGCCGCCAGCGCCGTGCCGCCGCGCGTCAAAAGCCAGGCCCGCACCTCCTTTTCGTCTGACGTGAAAAACAGGATCTGGTCGGTGACCTCAAAAATCGCCTTCAAGACGCGTTCGCGCGACGATTCGCCCAGACCGAGTTCCGCGGCGAACGCCGCCCGATCGGCTTCGTCGAGCGCCTGAACTTCGAGCTCGAGGCCCAGAGGCGCCGAGACGACCGGGTAGCCCTGCTCGGTGAGTTTCTGCACGATGCCCTGGTCAACCGTCGCATCGGAAGTGTTCACGAGCAGCAGTTGCTTCTTGCGGGTCAAGAGCGAGAACGATTTCGTGGCCTTTTCCTGCGCTTCGCTGAATTCGAGGTTCCGCAAGCGCTCGCCTTCCTGCAGGTGGGCTTCAATCGGCCGCAGCAACATCAGCTCTTCCTGCGACTCTTCTTTGTCGGGGCGGCTTTTTTTGATACTCGCTTCGAGTCGCTCGAGCCGGTTCTGCAGAACCTGCAGGTCGGCCAGAATCAGGTCGTCTTCAAATCGGCGGGCGTCGGCAATTGAGTCGGCGGCGGCGTAAGCGCCGATCACGTGCACCAGAGCGTGGGCTTCGCGGACGACCGACATGCGCTGATTGTTGCTCTCGCCATGCTCGCGCGACAGCCCGGGCGTATCGAACAGCTCGATCTTCGCCGGCGTGATTTTCTTGGGTAGGTACAACTTCACCAGCCCGTCGAACCGCGCGTCGGGAACGACCGCCATGCCGACCTGGCCCATATGGGCTTTCGCCGGGTCGGGTTTCGTGCCCGTCAACAACTCAAACACGCTGCTCTTGCCGCTCCCCTGATAACCAACGAGACCGATGCGCATAAAGAAAAGTCAAAGAGTCGAAGAGTTGAAGAGTCGAAAGGTTAATTTGTATGGCGAGCGGGGGGCGTCAGCCCCCCGGTGAGTTTCATGAAAACATCTGCCAGCGGCCGACGGGTTCGAACGCGTGGCGGTAATGGGTGATGCTGGGGCGTGCGCCGCCGGCCGGCCAGATGATCGATACGACGTCAAACCGGGCGGGCCGCTCGAGCCAGCCGTGTCGTTTGAGAAACGCCAGGGCCAGCCGGGTCAGTTGCACCTGCTTGCGATGATCGACGGCCTCAAAGGGCTGGCCGGCGTCGCCCGAGCGCCGCGTTTTGACTTCCACAAATACGATGCAGTCGCCGTCGCGGGCCACAAGATCAATCTCGCCCAGCGGCGTGCGATAGCGCCGCGCCAGAATTCGAAAGCCCGACTGCCGCAGGTGCCTGGCCGCGGCCCGCTCTCCCGCATCGCCCAGCCATCCTGCCAGCCAGCCGCCGGAAAGCATCGCCGGATCGCCCCACCCTCGCAGCCAGGCCAGCGTCCTCGCGATCACATCGCTATTCCTCTTCGCCTTCGCCCTTTCTGCTGCCGCGGCGTTCCGACAGGCGGGTCGCCTTGCCCATTCGGTCACGCAGATAAAACAGCTTGGCGCGGCGCACTTTGCCGTGCCGCACCACTTCCAGCTTGGCGATCTTGGGCGAATGAACGGGAAAGGTGCGTTCGACCCCTTCACCGGCGACGATGCGCCGCACGGTGAAGCTCTCGCGTGTGCCGCTGCCGCGCCGCGAAATCACGACGCCGTTGAAAATCTGAATGCGTTCTTTGTCGCCTTCGAGAATTCGGGTATGCACGTTGACGGTATCGCCGATCGCGAACTCGAGCGGATCGCTGCGCAGGCTGGGCGCCTCGACCCCTTTGAGCAATTCGGTTCGTTTGGCAGGCATAATAGAATTTCCTTCTCGCTGAATGTTTGTCGTTCTCAGAGCGCCAGAGGCGCTCCAGCGCCCGAAAGCCGGAAGCCTTTTCCCCTGTCGCTGTCGAATTGTTTCCGGCCTTCTGCCCCTCAACTCTGATCTGTCAGTCGCGCTCGCCGCCGCACTCTTCTGCCGAATTCAGCAGGTCGTGGCGCGCGACACGCGTGCGGTCGACGCTCGCCGCCGCCCGCCACCGCTCGATCTCGCGATGGTTGCCTCCCACCAGCACCTCGGGCACGCTCATCCCGCGGAATTCGCGCGGCCGGGTGTATTGCGGATATTCCAACAGCCCCGAACTCTCGAACGACTCATACCGGCTGCTGGTTTCGTCTCCCAGCACTCCCGGAACCAGCCGCATCACCGCATCGATCAGCGCCATCGCCGGCACTTCGCCGCCATTGGTGATGAAATCGCCGATCGAAATTTCAACCGGGTTGAGACCTGCGCGAATGCGGTCGTCGAAGCCTTCGTAGCGGCCGCACAACAACACAAGCCGCGGGTGCTCCGCCAGCTCGCGCACCACGGCCTGGTCGAGCCTGCGCCCCTGCGGCGAAAGCATCACCAGCAGGCCCGGCCCCGCCCCCTGCGACTGAACGTGCTCGACACACTCGAAAACCGGCTCGCAACGCAACAGCATTCCCGGCCCGCCACCATACGGCCTGTCGTCAACCGACTGATGCTTGTCGTGCGCCCAGTCGCGAAAATTCCAGCGATGAACCTCGAGCAAGCCGCGATCGAGCGCCTTCTTCAGCAGCCCCTGCTGCAGAAAGCTTTCGAACAGATCGGGAAAAAGCGTCAGGATGTCGAACCGCATCGATCAATGGTTTCCGTAGTCCGGGTCAGCGACCCGGACGGCAGTTCTCGTCCGGGTCAGCGACCCGGACTACAGATCAACAGTCAATTCACGATGCGCTTTCCGCCGCTTCTTCGCCGGCCGCCGGTTCGCCCTCGGCCGCCGCAGCCACGGCCAACGGCTTGGGCGCCACTTTCTCAGGCGCGGGTTTCGCTTCGCCAAAACGATTGAGCTTGATCTTTTTAATGAGGGTGGCGACCCGATCGCTGGGCGTCGCCCCGACCGACATCCAGTACTCGACACGCTCGAGGTTCAGCTTCACCCGCTCCGACTTCACCTTGACCATCGGGTCGTAGGTGCCGAGCTCTTCGATCGGCAGGCCGTCGCGGGCCTTCTGACGGTCGATGACGCAGATGCGAAAGAACGGGCGATGCTTGCGCCCGATCATTTTCATACGAATTCGTACAGACACTTGGGGCTCCTGGTCAGAGGTCAGTGGACAGAGGTCAGCGGGACAGAAACACAGAGGAACAGACGTCGGAACGCTTGCGGTTTTGCCGCGGCCTCTACGCCGCGCGAGAACATTCCCGATCCCTCCATCTTCTCTCTTCGATGACTCATCGTCGGTTCTTCTTGCGCTGTTTTCTGGCTTCTTTACGCATGCGTTTTTTCTTTTCCTGTTCGGCACGTTTGTCGAGCGGGCCGCGGGCGCTGCGCTCTTTCTTTCGGAAAGACACCGGGGCGTTCGGGTCAAACATTCCGCCGTCGGCCATCTGTTTGATCGCCCGCATCTGCTGCCAGCGGTTCATGCCCGCCATCTGCTGCATCATTCCCGCCATGCCGTTGAATTCCTTCAACAGCTTGTTGATGTCGGCCGGGTCGGTACCGCTGCCGTCGGCGATGCGCCGCCGCCGGCTGATGTCGACAATATCGGGGTTTTCTCGCTCTTTAAGCGTCATCGAGCCGATGATGGCCTCGATGTGATCGAGCTCGCGGTCGGCGTCGATATCTTCCGACCCCATCATCTCGACGACCTTGCCCATACCGGGCAGCATCTTCATCACCTGGGTGATGGGGCCCATCTTGCGCGTCTGCGCCATCATATCCTTGAAGTCGGTCAGGGTCAGCCTGCCTTTGCGCAGCTTTTCCTGCTGGGCCGCCATCTGTTCGGCGTCGAATTCGCGCTGCGCCTTTTCGACCAGGGTCAGCACGTCGCCCATGCCCAGAATGCGGCTGGCCATGCGGTCGGGGTGAAACGCTTCGAGCTTGTCGAGCTGCTCGCCCACCCCGATAAACTTGATCGGCACGCCCGTCACGGCCTTCACCGAGAGCGCCGCGCCGCCACGTGCGTCGCCATCGAGCTTTGTGAGAATGACGCCGTCGAGCTCGAGGGCGTCGTTGAAGGCCTTGGCCGAATTGACCGCGTCCTGCCCCGTCATCGCGTCGCACACCAGCAGAATCTGCTGCGGGTTCAGCTTGCGATCGATCTGCTCCAGCTCCTGCATCAGCTCGGCATCGATGTGCAGACGACCTGCCGTGTCGAGAATCACGACATTGATCTGCCCGTCTTTCTTCGCGGCCGCGACGCCGTTCTGGCACACCCGCACCGGGTTGCCCGGGGGCGGCTCGCTGTACACGGGCACGCCCAGTTGCTCGCCGATGATCTTCAATTGCTCGACGGCCGCGGGGCGCTGCAGGTCGGCAGCGACCAGCATCGGCTTCCAACCCTCTTCCAGCAGCAGTTTCGCCAGCTTGCCGCACGTGGTCGTCTTGCCGCTGCCCTGCAGCCCGGCCATCATCAGCACCGTCGTCTCGCCGCGCTGCAGGTGCAGCGAGTGGTCGACAGGCCCCATCAGGTTCACGAGTTCCTGATAGACGATCGCGACGAACTGCTGATGCGGGTTGAGCGACTTGAGGACCTGGGTGCCCACTGCCTGGTCAGAGACGCGGTTCGTGAAATCGACCGCGACCTGATAGTTGACGTCGGCTTCCAGCAGCGACTGCCGGACAGTGCGCAGCGCGTCCTGCATGTTCTGATCGGTCAGCTTCACCTGACCGCGCAGAAACGACAGCGCGCCTTCCAGACCTTTGGTAATGCCTTCAAACATGTAAAATGCCGCGCTCGCAGGCGCTCGTTGGCCCGGCGGAAACCGGTCTTCCTGCGGCTCACCGGCCGGCGGCCAGAAACTTGGAGTTTACGGTTCTGAGGCCCGAATCGCAACCGCGAGGCCGGTTTCAGCCGGTATTTTGCTGCTTCGAGCTGCCGAGTTCGCTGTCAGAATAAGAAGCCGGCAGGCCCGAACCAATCGTTATGACCTTTGCGAAGACGCGGCCATCTCGGGCTGTCGTTGTCACATTGCCGCACGCGGTTCCGTGGCAATTGCCCCCTCGCATGGCCCTCCGGGCGTCCGTATGATTCACGATATGGATCAATTTCCCGTTGGCAGCCAGCGGAACTCGCCCACGAGCGGCTGGTTTGCGGGGCTGCTGGCGCTGCTTGTGGCGGGCGCTGGTTGCGGCGAATCGCCTCATCCCGCAAAACCCCGATCGAGCGGCAATCGCGGAGATTCGGCAAAACAGCCTCCGCGAGACCCGCCCAGACCGCGGCGCACCACCTCGGTGCCCCCGGCCGACGAACCCGCCGCCAAAGCGCCCCCCCAACCGGTTTACCGATCATCTGACGACCGCCCCCGCTACAATGATGAAAGGCTCAAGGTTGTTGGCATCGAGCGATACGAATCGCCGCACCTGCGTCTCTACACCGACATTGGTGCCGACCTTGCCCAACCCCTCCCCCCGTTGATGGATGCCGCATTCGCCGCTTGGGAGGAATACTTCGGCCCGCTGCCCCCCGACCGCGAAGGGGCCCTTTTTCAGATGACGGGCCAGGTGATGGCCGCGCAGGGCCCGTTCCGCGAGGCCGGGTTGTTGCCCGAAGACCTGCCGGCCTTTCCGCATGGAAGAAACCGCGGCCGCAGGTTCTGGATGAACGACCAGGTCGAAGATTATTACCGCCGGCACCTGATGCTGCACGAAGGAACCCACTGCTACATGACGGCCGTCCCCAACGCGCTGAGCCGCCACGTATGGTACATGGAGGGGATGGCCGAACTGTTCGGCACGCATCGATTCGACGCCCAGGGGCAACCGCAGTTTCGGGTGATTCCCGACGACCGCGAGGCGTTTCGCGGTCTGGGGCGCATTCGGCTGGTAAACGATGAGGTGAAAGCGGGCCGGCTGCGCACTGTGCAACAGGTGACGGCTCTCACCGCGAACGAGTACCTGCAAAACGAGGCCTACGCGTGGTCGTGGGCGCTGTGCGCGTTTCTCGACGGCCACCCCCGCTATCGCGAACGCTTCGGTGCTCTCTCGCGCGAAGCGGCCCGCGACGGGCTGTCGGAACCGTGGGACCGTCGCTACGAAGCAGATCGCGACGACCTGGAAGAAGAATGGCTGTTGTTCGCCTCGCACCTGTGCCACGGGTTCGACCTCGAGCGCGCGGCAATCGACTTTCGCGCTGGGGTCGGGCTGGCGGAAGGCGCGAGCGCTCGCGCAGAAATTGCCGCCGATCGCGGGTGGCAATCGAGCGGCGTGCACGTCGAACAGGGGAAGTCGTATCAAGTGACCGCACGGGGAAGGTTCATTATCGCGAATGCCGGTCGCGACGCGGCCCCGAGCGGCGCCTCAGGCGCGCCGGCAAGCGCCGCGAACGATGGCGATCGGCTGAATCGCCCCTGGGAATGCGAGCCGCAGGGAATCAGCTTTCGGTATTACGACGGTCGGCCGCTGGGAATGCTGATCGGAATGATCCGCGCCGCGCCGCGTCCTGCGCAACCGCCACACACGACGACCCTCGACGTCATTCCCCTGGGGCGCGAGGCGACCTTCGTCGCGCCTTGCGCAGGCACGTTGTACCTGCGATTGAACGACTACTGGAACGAGCTGGCAGACAACGCGGGGACGGTCGACCTGCAATTGCAACCGGCAACCGCGGCCGAATAGCGAAAATGTCGGCTGCTGCGAATTGTGGCGGCCCCTCTCCGTGTCTCCGTGTATAGCTTTCCGTCTGGTCATTCTGCAGTAGGCGCGCGGGGCACGTCGCCGGCTTCGGCAGCCACCGCCCGGTGCGTGGTCTACTTCGAACCGCCCCGCTTGACCAGTCTCATGCCGCGCCCCTGGTAAAGGACGTCGAGATCGGTGACGGGCCAGACTTCCGGCCCCGATGAGGGGTCGCCGACCAGGCAGCGGCCGTCGTCGCGAATGTCGAACAGCACGACGGAATGCGACGTCCCGGCGATCCAGCCTTCGTCGCGATAACGCGGGTTGCGCTCGATGAAATCGGCCGTCAGCCCCACGAAGAGAATGACGCCGCCGCGGGCAATGGCAGGCAAATCGGCCGCCGGGCCCGAGACGACGTCTACGTCCAACTCGGTGCCGGCCGTTTTCAGTTTGAGCCCGCGATACAGGCCCCACCAGGTCGTGCCGGTGCGCGTAATGCACAATTCGGCCATTTCCTGTTCGCTGGCCTCGATGTCGTGATGTCGCAAGAGGGTCGCGGCGCACGCGGCGCTGCAGCTGGCGCGGGTCGTCTGCAGGCAGACGTTCTGATTCCACTTGTTTTCGCAATCCGGCACTTTGCCGCGAAACGGATAATACACGGCCAATGCCGCACAGCCGAACAACAGCGCGACCGCAACGGCCTTGCGCGTCGCCGGCGGCGGCACCCGGTTCCACGCCAGGCCGGCCAGCACGGCGATCGCCGGCGGAAACCAGTTCCCCAGCACAATCAGGCTGGAAAAAGGGAGCAGTCGCGCGACGGCCATGTTGTCCCACAGGTAGCGGATGTAGTAGCCGATCAGAAGGACGACCGCGACCGCCAGTGCATCGCACAAAAGGCGCGGCACGCGGCGCGCCAGCCACACGGTGGCCAGAAAAATGCCGACGGATACAGCGGTCAGAATGAGGGCGGCAAGAATCAGGTCAGACATGGCGAGCGGCGGCCACGGTGCGGACGAGACGGTCGGGCCGGATGATACCAAAGTTCGCGCTGCGGTTCGCCGTCGGCCGAATAGGCCGGAGGGATAGTAGTCAGAGGCCGGAGGCCAGTGGACAGAGTTCAGAAGTCAGAGGGCAAGCGTAATTCGCTGCTGGAAAGCATCGCCACTTGCGCAGAGCCCGAGGGCCCGAGGCCGGCGTCGGTTGCAAGTTCGCCCGCGCAGCACTTCAATCGCAGCAGCGGCGTCCACAACGCCGTGTGGAGCGACGTCCGACAGGTGTCCTACAGGGAAACACGCGATGCACCACTGGTCAATCGTCCTCCTGGCCGCGGTCGGGCTGGGTTGCGCCGAGCAGGGCGCCGTCCCTGCCCCTGTTCCGCGGGCGCCGGCGGTCGCGGGGGAGACCGCGCCGTCACCGGCGGCCGGCGCCTCTGATGCGCCGCAGGTCGAGCGCGAAGGGGAAGACTGGCCCGTCTTTCTGGGGCCGCGCGGCACGGGTGTTTCGGGCGAAACGGGGCTATTGACCAAATGGCCGAGCGCGGGGCCACCGTTGCTCTGGAAGCTGAAGATTGGCGAAGGGTACGCCGCCCCTGCGGTACTGGGAAACCGGGTGGTTTTGTTTCATCGTCCTCTGGGCCCCCGGGGCGAGTCGGGCTCGGAGGAAGTCGTCGAGTGCCGGCGGGTCGACACGTCTGAACCCATCTGGCGCTTCAGCTACCCTACGCAGTTCGTCGACCCGTATGGCTATAACGGAGGGCCGCGCTGTAGCCCCGTGCTTTCCGGCAATCGGTGCTACACGTTCGGCGCCGCCGGGATGTTGACCTGCCTCGACCTCGAGACCGGGGCGAAAGTCTGGCAACGCGACACGGCGGCCGCGTTTCGCGTGCCGCAGTCGTTCTTCGGCGTGGGCGCTACGCCAATCGTCGAAGACGATCTCCTGATTGTGATGGTGGGAGGGCACCCGCGTTCGGGGGTCGTGGCGTTTGACGCCGCGTCGGGAAAGACCGTATGGGAGAGCGTGGGGGTCGACACGTTTCCGCCCGCTCCCGTCCGCATCCAGCGCGACCTGCCGCCCGAAAAACTCGCCAGCTACGCGACGCCCTTTGCCGCGACGATCGCCGGCAAACGCCATCTGCTGTGCCTGATGCGGCCGGGCCTGGTCTCTCTCGATCCGCGATCGGGCGCGGTCAACTTCAGTTACTGGTTTCGATCGACCATCCACGATTCGGTGAACGCCGCGAGGCCGCTAGTCGTCGACGACACCATTTTTCTCTCGGCAGCCTACGAAACCGGCGCGGCCCTGGTGCGGGTCGGCGAAGGGGGGAACGAGGTCAAGACGGTCTGGGCCGAGGTCGACGCCATGCAGAATCACTGGTCGACCTGCATCCACCACGGCGGCTACGTATACGGCTTCAGCGGCCGGCACGAACCCGGCTCGAGCTTTCGTTGCATCGAACTGGCCACCGGCAGACTGATGTGGCAGACGCAGGAAGATCTCTCGCTCGACACGCGGCTCGCGCCGGGCCGAGCGGGCCCCAAATACTATGGCCGCGGGTCGGCCATTCTCGCCGAAAACCACTTCATCGTGCTGGGCGAACGGGGCACACTGGCGCTCGTGGAATTGAACCCCCGAAAGTTCCGCGAGATTTCGCGCGCCAACTTCCCCGAGCTGGGTTACCCCTGCTGGACGGCGCCCGTGCTGTCGCGAAAGCGTTTGCTGATCAGCGGCGCCCGGGAAGCGGTCAACGCGGTCGGCCGCCACAGCCACGAATATCACGTCATGTGCTTTGACCTCGCCCGGCGGAATTGAGCCCGCTGGCAGGGGCTGAGCGCGCGCCGACCCTTTGCCGAAGAAGCCGCAGAAAACTGGAAGCAGGAGCTTCCACACCTGCTCGTGCCCAACCCCGGATTATTCATGCTCTGGTAGGGGGGGACCAGCAAGCCGAGTGTCCCGGCGCGCCGGGATTGGGCCTGCGCTCGCTGACAAGGCTTTCGATTCAGACAACGCGCTGTTCGCTCATCGAGTGACTTGCGCCGGCCCCCCATTTGCTTGCGCGAGCTTGCCCCACCCTACCATGAATAATCCGGGCAAGCGGGAGCTTGAGCACGAGGATCCACTTTTGAGCCTCTTCGCGGCTGGCTGTCTCTTCGTTCCCTACCCGAACAGCTTCGCCACGGGTTGACCGCCGTCGACGATTTTGAGAGGCCGCCCCAGCGGGCTGATGTTCTCGTGCGTCGGGTCGACGTGCAGAGATTTGCAGATCGAGCTGAACAGGTCGGGCACGCTGACCGCGTCGCTCTGCACGGCGCCGCCATCTTTCGTCGACGCGCCGATCACCTGCCCCCCCCGAATACCCCCGCCCGCCAGCGCCGCGTTGAAGACGCGCGGATAGTGGTCGCGGCCGGTGCGGGGGTTGATTCGCGGCGTGCGGCCGAACTCGCCCATCCAGACCACCAGAGTGCGTTCTAAGAGCCCGCGCTCTTTCAGGTCGGAAACGAGCACCGCCATGGGGCCGTCGACTTCGCCGGCCAGGCGCGTCGTTTCGGTAAAGTTGTCCTGGTGCGTGTCCCACCCTCCCTGTCGCACCTCGACGAACGTCACCCCCTTTTCGACGAGCCGGCGCGCCAAGAGGCACCCCCGGCCGAAATCCGAATCGCCGTAGCGTTCGCGCATTTCTTTGGGCTCGTCGGCCAGCTCAAAGGCGTGCGCGTCGGAACTGAGCACCAGCCGCCGCGACTTTTCGTACAGCCGCCGATGCTCGGCAACCACGGCCTCGCCACCCCGCGCGGCGAAGTCGTCTTCGAGCTGCGAAAGCAGCCCCAGACGGCGGTCGAACCGCGGTTTGCCCGTCGGCAACGAGACGTCGCGCGGCATGTCGCCCGCCTTGTCCACGACGAACGGTTCAAAATCGACCCCCAGAAACCCCGCGCCGACCATGCGCCCCATGCCCATCCCGCCGCGACCGCCGCTGACCGAAACAACCGCCGGCAACTCGTGCTCGGGCAGACTGAGTTCCTTGGCGATGGCGCATCCCAGGCTCGGGTGCTTGACGTTGCCCGTCGGCAGGTACCCGGTGTGCAACTGATAGGTGGCCCGCACGTGTTCGCCCTCTTTGTTGGTCAGCGAGCGGACGAGCGCAATGTCGCCCATCACTTTGGCGGTCTGCTCCCACCCCTTAGCGATGCGAATGCCGGAGACGGCGGTCTCGATGGCTTCCGTCGGCCCGCCGGTCTCGGTGCCCGGCTTGGGGTCGAACGTCTCAAGATGGCTGGGGCCGCCCTGCATCCACAGGAGAATCAGCGAACGCCCCTGCTTGCGAAGGTCGTCGGCCCGCACGCTCATCAGATCGCGAAAATTGAGCGTGCCCGCGGCCAGGGCGCCCGCCGAGACCCCGTGCAGAAAGCCGCGTCGCGAAAGCCCCCCGCGGCCCAACTTCACCGATTGATGGTGATACAGATTCATTGTGCGTTCTCCCGTGAAATCAGTCGGCATCTCCCGTTCGAGGCCACGTCTCGCAAGGGCGCGCCGGCCCCCGCCACCTACCGCTTCGTCTGGAACTCGGTCGAGTTCAACAGGCTCCACTGAATATCTTCAAACGCTTCGCGGCGGTTGCGAACCTGCCGCAGGTATTCATGACAGATCTGCATTTCGCGCTGCGAGGGTTCGCGAGCGTGAACCTGCAGGTACAGTTCCTTGAGGGCGTCGTCGTTGTCGGAAAATTTTTCCAGAATCTGCGCGAGGCGCGTCGGTCCTTCACCGCGGCTCATCCCGGCGATGAGCCGCGAGTTCATGAAGAACAGGGCCTGCGGCAGCGTGCCCATCAGCTCGTCGGGCGGCGTTGACGGGTCGAAACCGAACGTCTGGTTGAACAACGTGCGCGGGTCTTGCTGAAGCCTTCGCATTTCGGGCATGCCTTCGCGCGGCGGACGCCGCGATGAAAGCTCTTCGATTCCCATCGCCTGCGTGAGGGCCGAGTACAACTGGTCGCCCCGCAGCCGCACAGGAGTGGCGGCCGCGAACGTGGGGCTGGTCTGCCGCGGGTCACGCGGTCGAATCGATCGTTGATACGTCGCGGTATTTGCGATCGCGCGGAAGAGCCATTTGATGTCGTAGCCGCTGGCGGCGAACCCGCCGGCCAGTGCCTCGAGCGCCTCGGGCGCAGTGGCCGCGCGCTCGGGCCCGATATCATCGACCGGCATGTAGAACCCTTCTCCCACCAGTTGCGCCCAGATGCGGTTGACGAAGGCTTTCGCAAACCACGGGTTGTCGGATGACGTGATGTACCGCGCGAGCCGCTCGCGGCGTTCGAGATCCGAAAGCCCGCGCCCCGGCGACAGGTCGCCCAGAAAGAACACCGGGTCAAACCGCTTCCCCTGCGACTGCGGATTGTTGAGGTCGGGCATGTGGTACTCGATGGAGCCTTGGCGATCCATCATCGGGGGGGGCGGCGCCTGCTTCAGCTCGGCGATGGTGAGCAACCCGTCTTTGTCGGTGTCGGCCACGTCGAAAATGCGCTCCAGCAGCCGGCCGTTGCCCGGGCCGCCGGTAGCCTCTTCGCGCGAAATTTTGCGATCGCCGTTGCGGTCGAGGCGACGCACGAACTGCTCGGGATTGTTCCGCCGGTTTTCGGCCAGTTCGCGCCGTTGCTGGTCAGATTCGGTGAACGACACCAGGTCGAACGTGCGCAAAGGCTCTTCCTGCTGGCGACGCAACGCCATGCGCGGGAAGAAGGCCGCCAGCCCGTGAAACTGCTCGCGCTTCCAACTGTCAGTGGGGTGATCGTGACAGTTGGCGCATTGCAGTTGAATTCCTAGAAAGATGCGCGACGTCTCGGCGGCCACTTCGTCAGGCTCGGCCCGTTGGGCGAAAACGAGCGCCGTCTGGCCCTCTTCGGTCACGTCGCCCGTCGCCGTCAGAAGCGCCGTGGCGATCTCATGCCAGCCCTTGTTGGCGCGCAACTGCTCTTTCATCCAGCTTTCGAACGCTTCGCGGGCCCGCACGAGAAACTGCGGACGCGTTTCTGTCGCGCGATAGTAGATCACGTCGCGCCAGTAGCGGGCCCAGTTCTCTGCGTACTCGGGGCTTTCCAGCAGCCGGTCGATCGCCACGCGGCGCTTGTCGGGGTTCGGGTCTAGCCCGAACAGCGTCACCTGTTGCGGCGTCGGAGGGACGCCAGCCAGGTCGAGCGACACGCGCCGCAGAAAATCTTCATCGTTGGTCAAGGGGGCCGCCGACGAACCCGCCTGCGTCGAATCAATGAGCGCATCGACGCGTGCCGCAACCGTCAAGGCATCGGGGGCCGGCCCCGCGGAGCCTGCCGGCGATATGGTAGGTGCGCCGCTATTCCGCTCCGCCGGCGGCGCAGACTGTTCGGTCTCGCGATCGCGCGACGCGCCGCGGCGGCGCGCCTTAAGCGCACCCCCCGCCGGCATGTCTCGTTTGGCCGGCCGCACTTTCGGGCGGGCAGCCTCTGGCGCGGGGGGCTCGGCCAACCCCGCAGCCAGCCCAGAGAGCGACACAACCCCAACGGCGATAATCAATTGCAGGAGGCGCCGGCGCGACATGAGACCCTCGACCTTCAGAACCAAGGGACAGGAGCCAAAGCGACGACCGACCGCTGACAGGAAGCTTACGACGGGTTTTTCCTACCCACAAGATTGAACCCCATGCGGTCGCGAGACGTTCCGCGAGGTTTGGAGCGTTTCGCGGATTTCGTCGGCGTTGGCGGCCGGGTTTGCCGGGCTAACCGAACGGCTTGCAGCCCGACGACCCTCTGGACCCGTATCGCGAAGGTGTGCTATATCGCCGCCGCGAAGCCCCTTGATTCGCAACACTTAAGGAGCGAGCTCGTGTCTGCGACGATCGATAAATCAGCCGCGCGTACGAAGGGAACGACCGCGCAAGATTCATGCTCTGTCGGCGCGAACTCCCGCGGCGGTTGCACGGCAGGCCGATGCTGGTGGTCGCGCGGCGTTGCGATCGTTGTCCTCGCGGCAGGCGTGGCGCTCGCGATCAGCCCCGACCTCGCGCGGTCTGTTCGCGACCGTTTCATTCCCAAGCGATTCGGCGTCGTCGAGCCGGGAAAACTCTTTCGCAGCGGTCAGATTTCCACGGCCCTCGTCAAGAAGACCCTGAAGCAACATGGCATCAAACGCGTTGTCGATCTGACTGGCGCCGGCGACACGCCTGAAAAGGCGTATCACGACGCCGAACTGGTCGCGATCGACGAGCTGGGAATCGCGCGCGTCTCGTGTCCGCTCAATTCCGACGGCACCGGCGACGTGGTGGTTTATGCCGCGGCCGTCAAGGCGCTCGTCGATGCCCAGCGGGCCGGCGAGCCGGCCCTCGTACACTGCGCGGCCGGCACGCAGCGCACGGGAGGCGTAGTGGCGCTGTACCGTTTGTTCGTGCAGCACAAGCCGCCCGAAGAAGTGTTTGCGGAGATGCAGCGCTACAAATACGACGCGAAGCGTTCGCCCAAACTGCTGGCGTATCTCAACGAGCACATGCCCGAGCTGGCGCAGGAGCTCGTGTGCAACGGAGCGATTGACCGCGTTCCGGAAACTCTGCCCGCGTTACGGGCGGCAGAATAGTGCCGACTCGCGCGTTCAATCGCTGGGGAGGTCTGTTTCAGCGGTGCCTTGGAGAGGAGATCGAAGTCAGCACGCGTCGTTCGAGTCGTCGGGCAGGGGGGCGGCTTGTGGATCATCCAGACGGTTGATCCTTCGGACGACGAGCCAGATGCTTGCCGCCGCGACGCTGGTCGCGAGACAGGCCATCACTAGCACCTTGGCCTTGTCGTCGATCCGCCTGGATTCCTCGACGATCAGCCTCGCCGGTTCGACGACCAGCCCTCTCATCGACCAGAACGCAGCGACCAAAAAGAAGGCCAGAAGTGCGGCGACGATGGAGCCCGCCGCGAAATGAACGATTCCGATGCCTCGGGTGAGCCAGCGACGTTGCCGGCCCATGCCAAATGATCGGCTCTCGGCGCGCTGGGCAATCGAGGCGATGCCCACGACCGCGGCCAGCGATGTGCCGACGGCCACCACCGTGACAAATGTCGGATCAAGGGGCATTTCGCTCATGCCAGCGGTGAATCGCGGCGACGTCAACGAGATGAAACGCACCAGAATCGCTCATACGGCTCGGACGATGCGACGCCTGCCTGCGATGGCAGGCGTTCTACGGGTCATTGCGACGGGCGGTAACCTAGTTTTGGAAGTGCCCGAAAAACCTTTCCGCAACGTCTTGGGGAACACGATGCACCGTCCCGTCATAGAGCCAATACAGCCGGTCTCGGTCTTCAGGAGGTCTATTTTGAGTTTGGCAACGATACTTGATCCGGCAGTAGCGAATCGGCCGTGCGGAACTTATCAAATCCAGTTGTTCGCGTATCTTCTTTTCGAAACTCGCGTCATGACGTACCACCTGGCCGCTCTTCTCTTCTTCCGCAAACCGGTCCCCAAAGCCCAAGAGTACGGCCATGTTCGTCAAGAAAGACCGATCCTCGCGCAAGGCTTTGACCTTTGTAATGACTGCTTCTTCGTTGCGCACCAGTTCTTCGTCCAATGAGGGAATCTCGCGTTCTTCCCACCAGCGCACAAGCTGGTATTGCGGATCGACATTGGCGCGCAGAAATGCGTCGAGGTCCTTTCCGTTGCGGGAACGTAGGAGAGGATTCCGCAAAATGAACCATGAAAGCGAGCCCAGAACCAAGATGGCGACAGCCGAGGCGGTGAGCACCGGTTTCCGTTGCCGCGCCTTCCGCTGGGCTTCATCGCGCAGTTCAGTCAGCGGTCCGCCGGGCTTCTTCGGTCGTTCAGCCATGCCCTGATTCTACCACGGTGACGGGGCCCTCGCCGTCTTGTGCGAGCTCTCGCGCTCAATCGTCGGCGCGCTCATTGTCGGCAGGCTGAATTCAGTCGCACCGCGCGCGACTTTTCGGTGGTTTGACTGCCAGCACAGCACCCGCCGCCAGAATCATCGGCGCGGCACACCAGACGAAATAACCCTGGCCGAGAAACCATTTGTGGTTGCTAAAGAGGTCCAAAACCTGCCCAGGAAGCATTGACGCCACCGCGCATAAAGCCGAAAGCACCGCCAGAACCGCGGTCACGCGCGGCCGACGCAACACGCATGCGGCATACGCCAACAAGAAAAAATGATTGGCCATGGCGCCCGCGATAAACATCAGATCGCCCCATTCCCAGCGCGACATCGAACTGCCCTGCGTTGCCGAATGAAGCGCGCGCTCATTGAGTTCCGATACCACAGCCTCGACCCAATAGGCGCACATGTAGCCCGGAGCGAAACCCTGCATGATCTCGACGGCAGGCAGCAGGAACGAAACAGCGTACGCGACGCAGGCGACGTGCATCAGCCAATGCCGGCGTCCCGTCCCGTACCTGAGCACGCCACGTTCCTCCGACTTGCAACCCGGGCCACCGGATTGATGCGTCGCGGAGGTCATTTATTCCCGGCAATGATCGGGAAATGAGGCGGAACGCTAAACGCAGCGCCCCGGCCGCTGGCGAGCGGCCGGAGCATTAAACTGCAGTGCCGAAGGAGGGACTCGAACCCACACACCCTGTCAGGGGTACCGGATTTTGAATCCGGCGCGTCTGCCATTCCGCCACTTCGGCAACTTCGTTTTGCAGCATCTTAAGACACACCGGCCGATCTCTCAATCCGTTCGACACTCCGACCGGCCGCCCGGTTCGACGAAACGCCGCCGCTGGCACTCCCGACAAAACAAAGTCGGCTGAAGGGAGCGGGCCTGACGCTGCGCGAGATTGCCCCAGCGCTTGGGACCAGCGAGAGATGTACGGCGCGGTATATCCGGGTGGGAAAAAAGTTCGGCCTGAGGAGCCGGGGAGGGTGCTGTTTGCCCAATGACGTGGATTTGACAAGCCGGAAGCGGGTATGCTCCGGGAACAGATCTTATGAACTCGACGGAACCACTCCAGGAGATGCGCCATGTTCATTCGACAGGCATTTATTGCGGCTTGTCTCGTGGCAAGCCTGACCTCGCTTGTTCCCGCGCAGGTAAAGCTGGAACGAAAACTCTCCCCGGGGACGCGGACGATCGAAACGACGACTCGTGTGAATCAGAAACTGACCATCGCGGGGATGGAAACCGACACGTCGAGTGAAACACGGACGACAGTCAGCCGGGCCACCAGCCGGCCTGACAATGCCGGTCAGGTTCGCGTCGTCGAGAAAGTCGGATCGCTGCAAATCACGATGCGCGTCATGGGCACTGATTATACCTTTGACTCGGCCAACCCTGATAAGTCGGGAGACTCTCCCTTCGAGATGTTTCGCCCGGTTCACAAGGGACAGGCGACGCGCACAACGACAACGGTCTTTGACAAGGATGGGTCGATTGTGACCATCGAGTTTGACCAGGATGTTCTGGGCAATCTGCCCGAAGAAGTCAAAAAGATCGTCGCGAGTCAGCTCGACGTGCAGAAACTGAAAGAGAGCGTTAACGAGCAATTGAAATCGATCCCGTCTGACCCAATCAAGACCGGAGACACGTGGGAGCGGACTCAAAAGGTCAATCTGGGAGCCGGGCAGGTGATGACATTTTCGACCAAATACACGTACGAAGGGGAGGTGGAACAGAATGGCCGAAAGCTCGACAGGATCACAGCCAAGACCACGGCGGTCGATCTGGCGCTGCAAGACTCTCCGTTGCCCTTCACGCTCAAATCGAGCGACTTGAAGCCTGCCGCATCGAAGCAGGAGATCCTCTTCGATCGAGAACTCGGAATGACGGTGGAAACGACGTCGCTCGTGCAAGTCGTCGGGCAGATCACGTTTGCCGTCGGCGACCAGGAGGTTCCGTCGACGCTCGACCTGACAATGGAGTCGGCGATGCTAACGAAAGATTGACGTGGGAGCGTGTTGAAAAAGGTGTCTGGAACTTTGTGAACATCCAGATTCCGAGGGGTTTTCGGGGGTGCGGAGAGTTCCAGACACCTTTTTCAACAGACTGAGGCAGCCCGGGCCGCGCTGCAATCGCGGCCTGACGCTGCGCGAGATCGCACTGCGGAGTGAAGGCACCGTTACCGACTCTATCCGACGACCGGCGGCTGGCGGCCACAGCCACGATCTTGCTTGAACAAGCCACCGCGTCACTTTTGGGATGGGCGGCGGCGATTCTTTGTCATATCGAAGTATCTGACCCCAACCGGAATCGGCAGGAAGAAATCTTCATCAGTGGCTGGGCTTGTCGGTGTGGACCGGACCAACCAACGTCAGGATCTGTTGGTCCCCAGTCGCCATCGTCGGGCGTATCGGCATTCTTGGTGGCATAGTAGCGCTGCCGTCCCTTTTTCAGAAACCACGCCGACCCCGGAAGTATCTCCTGATAGTCAAAATCGTGAACCCACATGACTTTCTTCGTCTCGGGATTCGTTTTCATCACGCGCACCGGCAGATAGTTCCGGGCTGGATCGAACTCGAACCGGGTCGTGTTTTCGAAGCCTTTACCCTGATATGAGTAGTACTCGGTCAGTTCGAGCGCCAGCAATTCAATTCCGTTACGCCGAAATGCCTCGCGCCTCGAAACGAATCCGTTCCGGAGCTCGTCCAGGAACTTCTTGCGTTGCTCGAACGCGCCAACGTTTCGGGGATCGATATTCACTTCGCCCCCCATATCCTCGCGATACTTTCGTTCGGCCAACTCTGAACCGACGCTCATCCAGATGTCGCCGTGCATTGAAACCGCCCAGCGGGAATCGGTCTCCTTGATCAGGCTTTCGGCCCGCATGCTGTCGCCCGCCAGAAGGAGGTCGGTTTCGGTCGTCGTCCGTGGCCTCAAGTGCATCTCGACGGTCAATTCGCCCCGCCCCAACGCGACACCCCGGCGAATTTCCGGCTTTTCGACAGTTGGATCGAGAACGGAGGTCACCTGCCGGCAGCGAACGACCGGCAGCCGGGCGTAATTCTGTCGGACCCCTTCAATGACCTTTTCCTTCAGGGCTTCCGATTCGGGGTCGGGCCGCCTCGGTGAATCGATCCGCCTGGCAACATCTTCCTCGGTCAACGCAGTCGCTGTGACGGCCGGCACTACAACCAATGTGAGCGCCAGGGTTCGCCATAAGCACCGAGCATAGACCATAATTCAGCCTTTCTGGAATGCTCACAGACGGTCGCGGGTACCCGTCATAGACACCGGTTTCGAGTCTCAAATGAACACTGGCGACGCAGGCCCCAGCGTCCCGGCACGCGTGCAACCGATGGTTAGGCCCTGCTTGGATCGAGTTTCCAGATCGTTTCCATGAAGTCGTGGTGACCAATTCGCGAGACACCACGCGCAATTGCCCCCATGATAGACCACCAGTCACGCCGCTTGAGAGCAATCGCCGGAATCCACAGACCAGGCAGGGCGGTGCTCATGATGCACTCGTCGTCGGCAGTGATGATCTCCTCAAACTTTCCATCGACCAGTCGATTCCAAACCCATGCAACGGGGTCTGATTGCTTTACCGCGACGTATTCGCGCACCTTGGCGCGTTCAAAAGCAGACCGTCGGTCGTGATAGTCGAGCAGATCGTCCGCCGGAAAGACGTCGAGCACGAAATTCGGTGGCCCATGGAAGCAGTCATAGTTGGGGCCCGGGTCGCACTGCTTGAGTTTGCCGTGATTCACCATGACGATGATGCCGGGACGCCATCGAGTCCCGTCATCGAGGTGCAGCGGGGCATGCACGCAGCAATACAGTCCGGGCGAGAACAGCCGGTAGTAGTTGAGGCACATCGCGATGTCGGTCAGAAGGGCCGATTCACTGACACCGATTTCAGGGATCATGGATTTGCCTTTAGCGGCATCACTGGTTTTCAGAATGTTCGGCCCGTCTGCTGAGGGCTCAACGTTGCTTCCTGTCAGACAGCGGCCTCTTGCAAAACCTGATTTGCACCAGCCACTCGGGCAGTCAGACGAGGATTTGTCGCGGTAAGTTGTGGACACCCCATCCGCATTCTACCCCGCCTGGCTGCTCGCAAGAAACAGCCGCCAGTCGGCCTGACGAGCGCTCCCAATGCTCCGACCGCGGAAGTAAAATGAGCCATGCTCCGACAAGACGGCGTGGACCAATGACATGGCTGGCTGCCAGATCTTGGCGGTTCTGGCTGTGCTTGATACTGATTCTTGTTTCATATCCCCTCTCATACGGCCCTGTGCTCTGGCTGCAAACTCGGCGAGTACTTCCGCAGCGTGTCATTGAAGCCGTAAGGCATATCTATGATCCGTTGGATTGGATCATCGAGAATGATACGACGTGGACCGCCGGCAATGCTTATGAATGGTATTCGTGGTGGTGGCTGACACCTGAAATCCAAGAGGACATTCGCGCCAATTCTGCGAAGGCCCCGCCCGCAATAGCGCCGATTTATTCAAACCAACCCACCGGCGATAGCTCACGAAAGCCCGCTGATCAGCCATGAACAGAGCACACAAGAGACCGCTGCTGTGGCTCCTGATCGTCGCACGCGTCGCCTGGCTGTCCGTAGGAGCGAACGCAGATGAGCCCGCGAAGGTAGGGGGATCGGCCGTCGCGGGAGTCGTTGCGGCGTACGTATGGGCAAGATGGGCAAAGGTCTACCAATTAAGGCGCTGTCGCTCGGAAGATGCAGCAATGAAACAACGAGAGGAGCTTGTGACTTTCCTTCGGAGAGGACAGCGTACAAGGGAATTGCATAGAAGGAACTGACGCGGTATTGCGACTCGCCGCCACCCCTCGCAGTGACTCGCCAAGCTGTCGGTAGTATCGTGCCGGTATGGACAAAACTCGACTTCTATGCGCCATCTTCGCTGAAGTCGTGGAGGTTTATCATTTCCCTCCGCTCAGCCCGCTGGGCTTCTGGGTCGTCTGGGCCGCGACCGCGGTTGTCGGCGGTGCAATCATCTTCATGCTCGTGTGGCATCTGCGTCGCCGAGGGCGTCACGGGAACCGCCGATGACTGTCCGATCGCCCCAAGCCTCCGCCCGCGTGCCAGATCGTCGTGAGCATTCGACCAAAGCGGTAGACTGACGGCATGAAAGAGTCTGACTATTGGGGCAGTCTCGAATTCCGCGTTTGCCGCGAGTTCGCAGGGCTGCCGGATCGTTTCTTCCGATCCTTGTGGTGCGACGGCCTCATCCCCGAGCAGTATCTGCTCCAAGGACGATCGCCCTGCATCAAAGGCCGGGCGTGGATATGCAAGGGGCCCGAGCAACACGCGTGGGAGTTCACGCTTCTGCTCAATCAACCAGTTGACTCGCTATCCGAGGTTGATTGGGCGTCACTCATGCCACCCGAGAACGCAACGCGATGGCTGGCTGTTGACCTGCCGGGCAAGCGAATTCAGATTGAGCCGTCGGCAGCCGAGCCAGACAAATGACCACGCAACCCCCCCGCGTGTCCGATCGCCACGTCTGCCTTTCCGTCACTTTGGCTGCCCTCAGTCTGCAGAGTCTCAGGGCCGATCTCTCAGTCGATGCGACACCCCCAATCTGAGATCGAATTCGACCACCGGCGCCTTCGAGAGTCATAGCATGCGAACGCGATGGAACCCGCTGCTGTTCACCGATTCTTACAAGATGGGCCATTTCCGGCAGTACCCCGCCGGCACTGAGCACGTCTACTCTTACTTCGAGTCGCGAGGCAGCGACCCGGCGCTCGGGTTTACCGAGATCACGTTCTTCGGCCTGCAGTATCTGCTCGACTCGCTGGCCGGCACGTACTTCACGGCCGCCGACATCGACGATGCCCTGCGCATGTGCCGCCTGCACTTTGGCGACGACCGCAACTTCAACCGCGCTGGCTGGCAATACATCCTGCAGGCGCATGGCGGTCGGCTGCCCGTGCGCATCAGGGCGGTGCCGGAAGGGACCGTCGTCCCCCCGCACAATTGCCTGATGACCGTCGAGAATACCGACCCTCGTTGCTACTGGCTCACCAACTGGCTCGAAACGCAGCTCGTGCAGGTCTGGTACCCGACGACCGTCGCGACCCAGAGCCGCGAAATGAAAAAGACGCTGCTCAAATATCTGCGACAGAGCGGCGACCCCGCCACGATCGATTTTCGACTGCACGACTTCGGCTTTCGCGGCACGCCGGGCATCGAAACGGCCGCGTTCGGCAGCGCCGCGCATCTCGTCAATTTCAAGGGCACCGACACGCTGCCCGGCCTGGCGCTGCTCGCGGAGGTCTACGGCGAAGAATGCGGCGGCGAATCGATTCCCGCCAGCGAACACAGCACCATCACCGCCTGGGGCGAACGACACGAACTCGACGCGATGCAGAACATGCTCGAGCAGTACCCCGCCGGCACCGTCGCATGCGTCAGCGACAGTTTCGATATCTTTCGGGCCTGCGCCGAATACTGGGGCGGCGCGCTGAATGATCAGGTCCTCAAGCGCTATGGCACGCTGGTCATTCGCCCCGATTCCGGCGATCCGGCAACGGTGCTGTGCCGCGTTCTCGAAATACTGGGCCAGAAGTTTCCGGTGTCGGTAAACGCCAAGGGTTTCAAAGTTCTCGATTCGCACGTCCGCGTGATTCAAGGCGACGGAATCGACTTCCATTCGCTGGCAAAAATCCTCGAAACGGTCACCCGCCACGGCTGGAGCGCCGACAACCTCGTGTTCGGCTCAGGCGGCGGGCTCTTGCAAAAGGTCAACCGCGACACCCTGAAGTTCGCCTTCAAGTGCTCGTCGGTCGTCGTGAACGGTGCGGCACGCGACGTGTTCAAGCGCCCCGTGACTGATCACGGCAAGCAGTCAAAATCCGGCCGACTCAAGCTGATTTGTGACGAACGCGACGGCGTCGCCGCGTACCGCACCGAGCCGGAAGGGGCGCCGGGCCATGATCTCCTGCAAACCGTGCTCGAAAACGGCGAGGTACTGCGACGGACGACGTTCGCGGACGTGAGACGCCGCGCGTCAGTCGGGCTCTGAACGACGGGCGTCGCAGCCTGGAGGCGGGGACAGTTGAGTAGGGTGCCACAAGCCTTGGCGCTGTGGCACCGTGCGTGGGACGTCGCTCTCGAACGGTGCGTCTGCGCTTCGCTGAACGACACCCTACGGGCCAGCCCTCTCGTTCCCCAGCTCCCGCTGGGGATTCCCGGCGCGCCGGGAAAGCTCAGCCCAGTTGAGAGCAAGACGTTCTCCTGGGGGCGTTCGCCTGCCGGCCTGCAACACACGATTTGTGCATCCTGTTCAGATCAGAAACAGCTCGCTCGCTCAAGTCGCGGCGGGGCAATCTCGGGCTGTCATTCCTTTTTTCTGTCAGGATTCGGCAATCTGAAATGAATAACAGGCAGCGGGGAAAAATACTTCCGACCCGGAAAGGGGAAGTGAAGGCATGCCCTTCGACGCTTCTGTTCGCCGGTGCTGGATTGAGGCCTCCGTCGTTCTCGGGATCATCGCCGTGTCTCTGGCGCTGATTCTGCCGGCGATTGCGCGCTCCCGCGAGGCTGCGCGGCGACAGCAGTCGAAGAACAATCTCAAGCAGCTTGGAATAGCCCTGCAGAATTACCACGACACGCTCGCCTGTTTTCCGCCGGGCGGGACGTTTTATCCTGACGGGCACGGTCGGCATGGATGGCTGACTCTCGTGTTGCCATTCATAGACAATAGTTCGTACTACAACTTGATCGATTTCAGTCAGACTTGGGACGCACCAGACAATGCCGGGCTACTCGTCCACAAAATACCGGTCTTCCTCAATCCCAGCATTCGCGATGAAGCCCCCAACGGGGGATTCGGCGTCGCGCACTATTCGGCGAATTCGCACGTATTGGCTGCGAACAGTGCCATTCGGCTGTCGCAGATCGAAGACAGCGCCAACGTCTTTCTCGTCGGCGAACTGGGTGGTGACTTCGTTCCGTACGGCTGCCCCTACAACTGGCGTCCGCTGACAAGTCTCGTCGCGGTACGGCGGACCTATGGGCGCCCCGAAAACATCGGTGGTCAGTTCCTGATGGTCGATGGCAGCGTCCGCTGGATCGAGCCGGATGTGTCGAAAGATGTACTATCCACTCTTCGTGGATCTGATCTGGCCGGGGCAGCGGGCGCTGAACTGACGATTGTCCGGCCAAAGTCGTTTCCGTTTCCACCCGGTGCGCTATGTCGTGACCCTCGTATTCGAATGGCCGTTCGTGGCCGCGTCGATGGGGAAGGGGGCGCACTGGATGCGCAGAAGCTGTGTCGCGACGCTGGTCGTGCAGTCGATCAGTTATGCGTTGCTGTTCGCCTGGTACGGCATGGCCAGTGGAACGACGCTCTATACCAGGATGTCGATCGTTGCTCCCGGCGACATCGCGCTGCCCGAGGGGGTCGTGGCGTACTATATCGGACTGGATGGCGACGTGTACCGCCGACGGCTGAGTACGGGGCAGAGTGATTTCGTCTACCATCTCGGCTCAACCGACGTCGACGACCGTCTGTCAGTGAAGCGATCGGCGGCCAGCCAGAACGCGTGGGAACTGGTCGCCCTGCTCGACTCAGGCGACGCGAACGAGCCCAAGAGAGTTCCTCTGGGAATCTCGGTGTCGTCTGAAGATTTGGCGTATGACAATGACGGGCGCGTCAAGATTCCTGATCGCCTGGACTCTCCGTCTGCTGGCAGGACATCGCGAGTCGGCGCGGGGCGTGAAAGCTCCTGGACGTTCGAGGCCGGCTACTGGGCGAATGCAGGCTTGCACGGCGACAACTCAAAGACCGGCGCGCGGGTTCACTTTTCCCTCGAGACGCCGTTTCTCGCATGGCCGGTCCGCCATGTGACGCTATTGCCCGCCGACGTCGTGCTGTTCCAGCTCAGTCGCAACCAGATTTGTGTGCTGGAACCAACGACGGCAAAGATCGCGCGAATCGCGTTCGGCCACGCTCCGATCGTCGTGATGCAAGGCGAAACCGATCCATCGACCGACGGAGGGCCGCCCGCTGGCATCAGCGACGGGGGGCCATTTGACAAGGCGGTGCTGAAAGTTGCTGCCGAGTACATGGCGTGGGGTCGAGTGGATGACGAGATGCGGTGGGCAATGTGTCGATCGAGACCGACGCCGCCGGCAACTGGAAGCCATCCAAAAAAAGAGTATCGAGCGGAGCGACGGGATCGTGGCCCCGATTGTGGGGCTGCATCGGGCGACGACTGACCCGGGACACGACAAGTTCGAGCCAGGGTGCCTGGCGTTGTGAGGACGCGAGGCGCAGGAGGCGATCGGGCCATGTCGATCGGCGAACTGGTCGAGGACCTTCCTCGGGTGGTGCGCACGGCATCGTGCGGGGACCACGTGCGAGTTCTTTCGCACCCGCTTGCGGCTGTTTCGCGTCGACGTGGGTGCAACGAGCGGCAAACCTACGGCTTCACGACCGTACCGTCGCGACGTCGCAGCGTGCCCCAACGCATGTCGAAGGGCGGATCGTCTTTGATCGGAAACTTCGCCGCCAGGTTCTGATCGAGGTCGATGCCGAAACCCGCTTTGTCGTTTGCCCAGTAATAACCATCCTTTAACACCGGGCAACCGGGGAAGACCTCGCGTTCCGCTTCAGTAAACGCGCGCCCCTCCTGAATGCCGAAATTCGGGACGGCGAGGTCGAGGTGCACGTTGCAGGCATGCCCCACAGGCGAGACATCTCCCGGCCCATGCCAGGCGGTGCGCACCGAGAAGAATTCGCACAGCGCCGCCACCTTGCGGGCCATCGTCAACCCGCCCACCTGCGAGATATGGATGCGGATGAAGTCAATCAAGCGTTCGGAGATCAGCGGTACCCATTCGTGCGGGTTGTTGAACAGTTCGCCCATCGCCAGCGGCGTGCTCGTCTGCTGCCGCAGATGCCGGAAGTAACCGATGTCCTCCGGTGCGAACGGATCCTCCATAAAAAACGGCCGGAAGGGCTGCACGTCCTTGACGAGCTGCATCGCCAGAATTGGCGGGACGCGCTCGTGAATGTCGTGCAGTAATTCGACGTCATCCCCCAGTTTTTTCCGCAGGTGCTCGAATAGCCGCGGCACAAGCCGCGCGTAAGGACCCGGTTCCCAAACGTCGATTGCGCGATTAGCTGCCAGCGTTTTGTCCTCTCCACCGCCGCCGGTCGCGCCCCCGGTGCCGTAGGTGGCCAGACCCGGCACCGCTGTTTGAACACGAATGTGCCGATACCCTTCGGCCATGAACTTACGGACATTTTCTTCGACTTCTTCAAACGACTTGCCCGTGGCGTGCCGATACGTGTCGACCGCCTCGCGGCATTTTCCACCGAGGAGCTGATACACCGGCAACCCCGCCCGCTTCCCCAGGATGTCCCAAAGCGCCATGTCGACGCCGCTCAAGGCGTTCCCCAGCACCGGTCCGTTGCGCCAGTACGAGCTGACGAACGACGACTGCCAGACGTCTTCGATGCGCGTGGCATCTTTGCCAATGAGAAAGGGCTTGAGGAACTTGTCGACGGCCGTTTCGACTACCCGAGCCCGTTGCGTGAAACTCGCGCAGCCCAACCCGTAAAGTCCCGGCTCGCTCGTGAGCACCTTGACTACGACCAGCCGGATACCGGCGGGCGCCGTAAGGATTGTTTCCACGTCGGTAATTCGCAGCTTCGGAAGCCCGACCTGGGCTGCAGCCACAGCTGGGGGAGTCACCTCAGCGCTCCACGCTCGGCGCGAAAGCAGTGGAATACCGAACATCGCAGAACCCACAACAGTCGACTTCAACCAGGTACGGCGATCCATTGAATTGCTCCTTTCCAAAGAAAAGTGGGTGACACGACACGCCGCAGTTTCCTCCACAATGCGATGTTTGCCACAACCCACGATGCGACACAAATACCAAAAATGCCCATTGCAACCGCGAACGACTTCGGGGGCCACACCACCACCCAGATGAAAACCGCCGTGAGAATGACCGAGGAGGCGACCATTCGCGCCATGCACGCGATTTGAAAAGCGGTCGCCTTTTCGAATCGTTTGCTCATACCGCAGATTCTACCCCGCGGCCTGAGCGGTCGGAGGCGAGTCGTAAAGGCGCTCGCTTCCGACCCGACGGCGGGTTTCTTGCGAGCGCGCGAGCGGGGTACAATACGTGACGGGTATTCACAATTCAGCCGGACGCTCAACCGATCATAGACTCGAAAGGCAGACCGGCATGCGTCGCATGTTAATCCAGGCGTATCATTCGATGAAACCTCCAACACGATGCTTGATTGCCGATCCATTTCGACCCCTGGGCCGCGAACGTCACCGAGACCTGGCGAGGCACAGGTTGGGACTGGCCGGTGTGGTCGCCATCGGGATGCTGATCGCCGGGCTAGATTTCGCGATCTGTTCTGTGCAGGCGACGGCCAACGGCGCAGAATTGCGTGGGCGAGTCGTGGACGACTCCACCGGTGAGGCGATCCCCGCACGCGTCTACCTGCAGAGCGAATCAGGGGAGTGGCTGTTTGTGTCGAGTCCATCGTCGGATGGTTCGGCGTTGCCGTATCGCGAGCAATGGGTACCGATGCCGCAATCCGTCGAGAAACATACGACGGTGTCGGCTCACGGGTTTCGCATCGAACTGCCTCCCGGTGAGTACTCGCTGGAGATCGAGCGAGGCAAGGAATACTTGCCGCTGCGGAGGCGCATCGTAATCAGTGACCAACCGGCGAATGAGACTTTTCGGCTCAAGCGGTGGATCAATCTCGCGAAACGAGGCTGGTATTCGGGCGAGACGCATGTGCATCGGCGCCTCACTGAGCTCCCCAATGTCATGCTGGCCGAGGACTTAAACGTCGCCTTTCCGGTGACCTTTTGGACCATTGAGTCCGACAAGGCGCCGAGTCTCGCGCCCTCGCGATTGAGACGTCAGGGCCCCTCGCCATTCGGGCCGCGAGAAGATCGCGGGCCGGCTCCAATTCACGTCGACCCGACACACGTCATTCTGCCGCGTAATACCGAGTACGAAATCTTCTCGGTCGACGGCAAGCCGCACCCGCTCGGCGCAATCTTCGTGTTGAATCACCGCTCGGTCTTCAGCAACACAGCTCCGCCGGTCGCCGCGATCGCCGACCAAGCGCACAGTGAAGGAGCGCTATTGGATCTCGACAAACACTCCTGGCCCTGGTCGATGATGCTGGTGCCGGTTGCAAAGGTCGATCTATATGAACTTTCCAACAACAGCGTCTGGCGCACGCGATTCGGCTTGAATCAAATGCCGACGTCGCTTCCTGAATGGATGCATGTCGAACGGGATGGCCCGAACACCCTCACGGAATGGGGCTGGCTGAATTACGGCTTCGAGATGTATTACGCGCTTTTGAACTGCGGCTTCCGGCTGAGCCCCACCGCGGGAACGGCATCGGGCGTGCATCCCGTACCGCTCGGCTACAGCCGCGTTTACGTCCATACCGGCGACCGGTTTGAAATGGATTCGTGGCTGAAGGGGTTGAAAGCCGGCCGCAGCTTCGTAACCACCGGCCCGATGCTGTTCGCCACGGTCGAGAACACGCTTCCGGGCGAGACGATTTCGTTCGAAGCCGACGAACCGCACACGGTTGAGGTTGAGGTTGAATCGGTCAGCGAGAAGCAGGTTGCGCGAATGGAAATTCTCGTCAACGGGCAGATAGCCGAATCGGTGAAATCTGATGGCACCCAAACGCCGCATGGAGCCTGGCGAGCCAACACGCGCCGGCGAGTGACGATTACTGATTCCTGCTGGATGGCCGTCCGCAGCGTCGAGCCCCAGCCGGACGGACGCAATCGCTTCGCGCACACTGCTCCGTGGTTCGTGTCAGTTGCTCGAAGGCCGATCGCACCGCGTCGAGAACAGGTGGAGTACTTCGTCTCCCTGATGGAATCCGAAATTATCCGGAGCCGCAACGTGCTTAAAGCCGCGGCGCTCGGGGAGTTCGAACACGCACTCACGACGTACCGCGAGCTCCTCCCGCGCGCAAAATAGCGGTATCGCTGATTCAGGTGGTTTTCCGGGCCCCGCGCCACGCTGATCCGCACGCCTCAAGGGAATGTGACTGGGATTCAACCCGCCGGTGATCCGGACGGCTCCATTCTGCGTTCAGCGCAGACGGACGCTTGTTGAGGGCCCGAGCAGCCGCGACTCGCACTGAAACTCATGGGTATATTCGTAATGTCTGACCGCGAGCCAAAGCTCACGTTCTGGAGCATCCCGCCATTTCGGCAACGGCTTCGGACGGCCGCCAGAACGATCAAGGCGCAGCAGGCACGATCCGTCATCGCAGCGATTTACGCATTCGCGTATTCGCAGTACGGCCTCAAGGTCCCGGCGATTATTTGGATCCTGTGGTTGGAAGTGTTTCGGAATCGGCCTGCGGCGGTCGATGTCGCAATGGCAGGAAGTCGGTTTCTGCTTGCGGCCGGGATCGTTTGCCAAATCGTCAGTGGGATCGGCGCCGGACTGACGGCGTGGTTCGTGCTCGGGCGAGCGATTCGAAGCCGTCGGCACAGCCCCGTCCGCTTCGGTATCTGGGGGGCACTTGCGTTGGGCGCTCCGTTGCTGCTGGGGGTTGGAATCGTTCCCGCAGAACAGATGCTCTTCCTGCTTGCCAACATGGTCTTGATGTTGCTGTTCAGTGCCGGCATCGCGGTCGTGCTGGGTCTTGCAGCGTGACCGGTCGATTCATTCGTGGGAATGCTGACTGGGATTCCGGCGCCCACAACGCAGCCGGCACAGCCGCGATTGTCAATGGAATCCTTCTCGTCGCCGGCGCATCAATGTTCTTGCTTGTGGTGCAATTGATGCCCAACGTTCCGCATCTGGTGACAATTTTCTCGCTGGTGCGGCTCGGGCAGGCTGAGTTGCTACCGTTCCCAAGGAATGTCACAGCGTATACCGGGGCGGCTTTCCTCCAAGTGCGGCGTACGGTACCCGTGAATGACGCACAATCGCAGAGTGAATTTCGACGTGACGAATTCCGGAACGACTCACGACGCGCCCAATGCCCCCGCAGCCGGTAAACCGCCGCGCCGCACTCGACGCCGCGTCGCCGCCACGCTCGCACTCTTGATCGCGATCCCGCTCGCGTTGTTCGCCATCAACGGGGTGCTGCTCTCGCGCGGCGAATCGCCGTATACAGAGACGATTTCGGAACCGCCGGCCGAATCGCTCGCTGACCGCGACCCCCTGACGGTCAAGGTGCTGGCCTTCAACCTCGCCAAGTGCTTTGCCGTCAGGGAAGTCGCCCGGTTCGACGACGTCGCCACTGTCGGCAGGCTCATCGAACAGATCGCCGACCTGATTCGAGCCGAGCAACCCGATTTCGTCTTCCTCTCCGAGGTCCTGACCGAATGCGGGCCTTGCCCGATCGATCAGGTGTCGGCGCTCGCCCGGGCGGCCGGCATGCACGTCTCGGTTTTCGGAGAGAACTTCAATTTCGGCCTTCCGCTGTATCGCGTGGTCGGCGGCAGTGCGATCCTCTCCCGCTGGCCGGTCGAGGCGGTTGCGAACCCTTCGCTCGCCGGGCGCCGTCCGTTCTACGTCGCCAAGAACAATCGGCGCGTCTTGTGGAGTGCGACGCGAATCGCCGGCCAGCGCGTGCTGTTGACGTCGATTCACAACGACTCGTTCAACCGCGACAACAACGCGCGGCAGATGCAGCAGATTCTCGAATACGCCGGCGAGCAGCCGACCCTCATGGCCGGAGATTTCAATGCGCTGCCCGACTGGCCGGCCATTCAAGCGGTGAGAGAATCGGGCCGTTTTTGCGGCGTCTTCGAGGGGCCGCTCACGTTTCCCTCCGATGCGCCGAGCCGGCAGCTCGACTACATCTTCGCCCCCGCGTCGTGGGAATTGCTCGACCACCGGGTGATCGAGAGCGCCGTCTCAGACCACCTGCCGGTCGTCGCGCAATTTCGCATCAGGTGGTGATCGGAATCGCAGCGAGGCCCTTTCCATGAAAGTCTGCGCTTCGTGTTCCACGGAATTTGACACCGACCATTCCGCTTGTCCGGCCTGCGGAGGCAGCGCGGCGCCTGTCGAAATCAGTGACGCGACAGCGGGCTCGGCCCGAGCATTCCGGCGTCGGGCGACCGCTCCGCTGATCGCGGTCGTGGTGATCAGTGGCATTGTGATCGCGTCCGTGCGTGCCGCCCGCGACGGGGCGAAGCGAGCGAGTTGCAATTGCCAACTGAAGCAGATCGGCCTGGCATTGCACAATTACCGCGAGGCGTATGGAAGCTTTCCTCCAGCCTACATTGCCGGCCCAGATGGCCGACCGATGCACAGTTGGCGCGTTTTGATTCTTCCCTACATCGACGCGCAGTCGCTCTACAACGAGTACGACTTCACCGAGCCGTGGGATGGGCCGAACAACATCCGACTGCTGAATCGACGTCCGCAACTTTTCGATTGTCCATCGCGCGACGATCCACCCATGATCGGAACCGCAATTGTTGCGGCGTACACACTTCTGGCCTGCACCGATTGGCCCGTCCGTCCCGGCGTGACGACGTCGTATGCGGCGGTGTTCGGCCCCCATTCCGTATTTCGAGGAAGCGATCCCGTGCGTCTTCAGGATATTTCGGATGGGCCCGGCAACACCGCCATGATCGGTGAACTGACCGGTGCGAAAATCCCTTGGACCAAGCCCGAAGACATCGACGTACGCCAGCATTCTCGTCTCGGCGACCCGCTGGGTTTCAGCAGCAGCGGTCGCAACGGTCGCGTCTGGTTCTCGCTGGCGGACGGATCGGTTCGTAGCGTCGACCCGGCAACGCCGCAAGCGACGATCGACCGGCTGTTTACGCGCGACGGCAACGAATCTCTCGGCGAGTATTGAACTCTTGACCAAAGCCGAATGCCGGCGTCCAGATCGCTGCGCTCGTCAATGTCGCCTTGGCTTAAACTGGGATTCAATCAAGCATTTTCTGGTCATCCACCCCGCGTTGCGTCCGCCGGTTGCTGACGTCGCTGGCCGCAAGGTAACCTGCGAGGTAGACTTTGTGTGATGAGTACTCTGACTGAAATCGAAGCTGCGGTGGAGGCCCTGCCCGTAGCCGAGAAGCAGGAGTTGCTGCTTTTTCTGGCCGCTCGGCTGCGCGCCCAGTCAGGAAGCCTGCCGGCACCACGACGGTTTACCGTTGAGCAGATGAAATCGTGGATTGCCGAGGACGAAGCCGACATGCAACGCTTTGCTAAACGCGAGACGAAGTGAGACTGTTCTTGGATGCCAGCGTGTTGCTTGCCGCCAGCGCGTCGGAGCAAGGCGCATCGCGTGAAATCTTTCGGTTGGCGGCGCAAAACGGATGGGTGCTGCTGGCAAGTTCCTACGTCCTGGAGGAGGTGCTGACGAACCTTTCCAGTCTCCCTGCTGACGCGACGGTCAGTCGGGCCCGCCTGCGACCAGAGTTGGCACTGGCCGACGATGTGCTCACTCTTGACAAGGCGGTGGTCTTTGAGCCCGCCAAGGATCGGCCAGTGCTGTTTACCGCACTCGCATGGTCCGACGTCTTGCTCACTCTCGATCGGAGCGACTTCGGCGCACTTCTGGGTGGTGCGTTCTACGATTTGTCCATTTTGACGCCGGGAGGATTTCTTGAGCGCGAGCGGGCTGTGGGCCGGCTGAGTTGATTCGCCACCTCGACGGATGAAACTCAAGGAACCTGCCCTGCTCCGGGCGCATCAACGCCGTATCGTCGATACGAATCCTGTCGAAGAACTCTCAGGCGCCTAACTCCGAGTCGATCTGGAATCCGGCATCGCTGATGACGCGTGCCTTGTATTCAATCCAACGCCACAGGTTTCACCAGGGAGCCGGACGATGAAGTCGCTGCGGCCCCTCAACAGCTTCGCGCTAGCTGGCCTGCTGGGGGGAGTCATCATCGCAATCATCGCCGCCATTGCGAACCCCAATTCCGATACAAGGACCGTGCGGGGGCTGCTGATCTGGTTTGTCGCGGGCGCGGGGTCGGGCCTGTTCATGGTCGCACCGATCGTAGCGGGCGAAGTATTCCACAGGCCTTTGGCACGTTTCCTCGGGTACCGCGCGTTCCGGGTGAATTGGTACGTCTCGCTCGGCATGGCGATGGCACTGGGATACCTGTATTCGTCGATGTACCATCAGACGTTCGACACACTCGCGGCGGTTTCGCTGGTGGTCGTCTTCCTTGGCGCGCTCGCGAAGACGCTGCTGGGGGCGGTCTACGAGCGGCACAGCGGAGACGCATAGCACGCTCAACGACCAGCTCTTGCTGACATTTCGCGGCTGGAGGGAGCAGCCCCCAACCCTGTGCTCAGGCCCGAAAATTCAATTCTCAGATTTGAAATCCGAGATCGCCGCAGTTGCGATGAAATGTGACGGGATTCTCGGCGTCGATCGCTTGGGCCCTTGCGACTACCTCAGGTAGTCACCTGGCGGTCGGGGGCCATTCGCTTTCCAGGATGGCATAGACGTAATCATCGACCCATTCGTCCTTCGCGCGAGCATCATGAATGAAGTGCGCTGCTCGTCGCATCCCGATGCGTTCCATCAGGCGCCAGGATCTGTCATTGCGAACGTCAACCGCTGCAACGATTCGATGCATGTTCAATCGAGCGAAACCGAATTCGAGAGCTGCCGTAACCGCCTTGGCCGCTAATCCGCGTCAAGGCGCCCCGCATCGCGCGGGCGACCGACTGGCCCAAACCCGCGACACGCTCGACGACCAGCGGATCTTCGGCCCGCTGCGCACTCTGGAATGCGCCTGCGGAATGTATCGCGGGGTTGAGCATCGTGGCCTGATCTGCGACCGCTGCGGTGTCAAAGTTGCATCGCCCGAAGTCCGCCGCACGCGATTCGGCCACGTCGAGCTCGACATCGAAATCACGCGCCCGTTTGACCCCGATGCCCGCTTGAGCGTCTGGCCTGTCCTGCCGGCCGACGACGAGAGGTGCGGGCAATGCCGTTACGCGCTCTCTGGCCTCAGGGCCAGCTTCTGCCCCGGTTGCGGCGCCGCGCTGCCCGAGGAGTAACCGGGCACGCCGCTACAGCATCAGTTGTTCTGCTGGAAAGATCGGGCCTTCGACGCAGACGCGGCGGTAGTCCCAGTCGCCGTCGGGCAGGCGGACGCGCGTCACGCAACTGAAACACGCGCCGAACCCACAGGCCATGGGGGTCTCGAGCGAGAGCCAACAGGGAATTTGGTACCGGGCGGCCAGTTCAGCGATCGTCTGCATCATGCGTTCAGGTCCACAACAGAACAGGGCGCTCGAAGTCACAGGGGCAGCAAGCGCCGAGCCTGGGCCAGTGGCCATTGAAGCCCTGCGTGCTAGAAGCCACTGCTCCGCCAGCTCGGTGACGAATCCGCGGTGCGCGTGCGAACCATCGTCAGTCGCCAGGTGCAACTCGATTCCGGCTTCGCGGAAATCGTCGAGCCCGGCAAGATAGTCGCGAGAGCGCACCCCATAGCACAACGTGGCCGACTGCACATTACCGAATTCCCTGTCGCGGTAGCGCCGTATCTTGAGCGCCTCGCGGGCCACAGCGAGAAAGGGCGTCACCCCGATGCCGCCAGCCACCATCAGCAGATGCTGGGCCGCCACAACCGGGAAGCCGTTTCCCAGCGGGCCCCAGATTTCGACCGCGTCTCCCACCTTCCAGCCGCTCATCAGGCCGGTCATTTTTCCGACGACAAGATACACGACGTCAATACCGGCGGGGCGGCCGTCGGCATCAAGATACGTGTCGTACAGCGCGAACGGCCGGCCCAATAGTGGATTGGTCACTCCGGGCTGGCGGATCATGAAAAACTGGCCCGGCACGACCTGGCACGCCAGCTCGGGCGCTTCGATCCGCAGCCGATATGTGTCGCGAGCGAGCCGTTCTTGTTCGACGACCCGCGAAATCATCTGGCGGGCGTCGGGCACAAGCCCCGGCAAGGGATGAGGAGGGCAAAGATCGTTCATGAATGGCAGAAAAACAGGCGCTACCGCCGGGACGGACCTTTGCGCGAACGCGCCTTGTGCCTGGAAGAATTTCGGCGGCCTGTGCGCGGGCGCGCGGTCTGGCCCTGGCCGAACGCCAGCGCGCGCAGCTCGCTGATCTCGTGGGCCGCGAGCGGCCTGATGCCTCCGACGGGCAGCGACCCCAGTGCGAGCGTTCCCAGGCCGACGCGCTCCAGCCGTTGCACTTTGTGCCCCAGCCGCGCGAGCAGGCGGCGAATCTCGCGATTCTGCCCCTCGGTCAACGTAATCTCGAGCGCGGCGCTCTGGCCTTTCGTGTGCAGAAACCTCGCGTCGGCGACCTTGAAGCAGCCTTCGGCGAAGTAGGCCCCCTCGCGCAATTGCGAGAGCACTTCGCGCGTCGGCACACCGGCGACCTGCACCCGATACACCTTGCGGATACGAAACCGCGGGTGGGCCAGGCGGTGCGCCAGTTCGCCGTCGTTGGTGACGAGCATCAACCCGGTGCTGTCTTCGTCCAGCCGCCCGACCGTGAACAGCCGTTCGCGCCCCTGCGGGCAGAGATCGACCACGCGCGGCCGCCCGCGCGGGTCGCGATGCGTGCACAGCCAGCCCGCCGGCTTGTGAACCAGGTAGTAGACCGGCCGCTCGACGCGTACCCGTTCGCCGTCCAGTCGCACCTCGTGAAGATCGGGGTCGACGCGCGTCCCCAGTTCCTGCACGGTTGTTCCGTCAATCGTGACGCGGCCGCTCTGAATGAACTCTTCGCAATGCCGGCGAGAGCCGGCGCCGGCCATGGCCAGGAGCCGTTGCAGGCGAATCTCTCCTCCGGCCGCGGCTGTCGGAACGTGACCTGAGCCGGCAGAAGGCCGGCGGCGACGCGCGGCGTGATTGCGGCGGGAGTCAGGGGGTGGCGGCATGATGGGCGCGATTATTCGGAAGCGGGGCGCGTCTCGCGCTTGCGGCTCTTTTCAGCGAGTGCCTCGTAATAACTCTTGACCAGCTCTTCGTACCGCGGGACGTAGCGCTCGCTGAATGAATTCTGCATCTTGCCGCGAACGCTGGGTGGCAGATGGCCCCAGACGTCTTTGACAATTCGCTGCCTTCGCGCCTCTTCAGCCTGCGGCGAGCGCGCCGGGTCGCGCTGCTCTTGCGAATCGCGCGATTTCTGTTGGTCAGAGCGCTTGCCTGCGTTTTGCGGATCGAGCCGCTGCCGCAGCGACTGCCGACCTCGGGGCCGACGGTTTTTCTGCTGCTGTTGCTGCTGTTGCTGCTGTTGTTTCTGTTGTTGTTGCTGCTGATTCGAAGGATCGCTTTGTGCTTGATTGCGCTGCTCCAGCAGATCCAACAGGTGTTCGAGATCGTCGATGACGCGCTTCTGCACATCCTGCGTGCGCGAGCTCAGGTCGTCGTCGGCGATGCGCCGGCCGGCCTCGCGCATCCCCTCGATCGCCCGCTCCATCCGGGCGATCTCGTCAGAATCGGCGTCGTCGGCCAGGTCGGGTGCGGGTGGGGGCGATTCGTCGCTCTCGGCATCGCCTGCCTGGGGGGCCTTCAGAACGATCTGGGGCGCTTCGCCTGAGTGAGCGTCGCGGTCTGGAGCGGCGGCGTGCGTCATAGGCGCCCCAAGCCCCCACACGACCGCCAGGAGCGCTAAACGCCGAATTTGATAAGGCTGATAGGCCGTCATTCGACAAGCTCGCGATGGATTGAGGGCCCTGATTCAGCCTCCATGTCGGACTCATCTTCCTCTTCGTCGTCGGTGGGCGAAACCAGCTCCGACAGATTGCGGGCCAGGTTTGCCAGATCGCTTTGCTCTCGCGCCAGCAATTCAAGTTCCTGCTGCTGCTCGGGCGTTAGCGTTCCCGAGGCAGCCCGAACCTGCTCAAGAAATGCGGTGCGCTCAAGCGCCTCGCGCTGCAGCGACAACACCATTTTCAATTGGCTGATCGCGGCAATGATGTCGCCTTCCGGCCCTGATTCGCCGTCGCCGCCACCCTCTCCTTGCGGCTGTTGCCGTTGGCTTGCGGGCTTCCTCTCGTTCCCCTGGCGAATGGCCTCGCCAAGCTCGAGATAGCGGCGCCTGGCGCTCTCGGCCGCCTGAACCGTTTCGTGACCCGTCTGCCGATCTGACAGCAGTTGGGCGGCGCGTAGCATGTGACGCGAAGCGCCGCGCAGGGTCATGGAGAACACCTCTGCCGCCGTCAGCTTTTCGACCAATTGATCGGTGTCTTCCTGCAGGCTGCGTTCGGTGGTGGCGAGGTCGCGAAGCGTGGCGAGTTGGCCGCGGGTGAATCGATTCGACGCGCGCCAGATCTGGTCGAGCCGCACGGTTTCGTCGATGACCGCCTGCTGCCGGCCGACCATCGCCTGCAACTGATCGGCGATCTTTTCGAGCTGCTCGCGGGCCAGGCGCTCTTCGGCCTTTCGCCGCTCGCGGGCGAGCTCGCGCTGCGCCTGTTCGAGGTCGTCGAGCGCTTCCTGCTGCCTCAGGGCCGCCTCCTGCTCGTCGCCGGCGGCCAGTTCCTCCTGCGCCTGCTGCATCTGGCCCAATGCCCGCTGTGACGAATTCGACGGCCGCTGCGCCTGCCAGCGCGTCAGCCGGCGGACAACGCCCGAGGCGTCTTCCTGCAACTGCTGCTGTTCTCTGCGCAGCCGTTCGAGCTCGGCCTGGCGCTCGGCCGCATCGGCGATGGCCTCAGCCGCGCGGGCTTTCTGCAACAGATCAGCCTGGCGTTCGGCCAGGCGCGCAAGCTCGCCTTCGGCCTTTTTCATACGCTTGACCAGCATTTCGGAATCGACCTGGTGGCGGTTCGTCAGCGTGTTTTCGATGTCGCGCAGCTTCTGCAAAACCTCGGTCTGCGACACGCCCGCCTCACCCATGCGATTCTCGCTGACTTGCGACGCCGCCTCGCGCATCTGTTCGGCGACCGCCTGTTCGCGCATTTCGTCGAGCACCTCTTGCAGTGCGATCGAGGCATCGGGGTTGCTGCCTGAGAGCGCTTCGAGCCGGTCGTTGATCTGCGATTGCAATTGTTCGAGCTGCTCAGCCTGCCGCTGCTGCCGCGCCGTGAGCTTCTCGAGGTCGGCCTGATCTTGCGGAGAAAGGCGATCGCGCGGCTTGGTGAGCGTGCGCTGGGCCACCTCGGAAGTCTGGCGGTTCAATTCGCCCTGCTGCCGCGCCAACTCCTCCAGCTCTCGCGCCGCGTCGTGTTCCGAATGCCACCGGGCCAGGTCCTGGACCAGCTCGGCGAGCGTTTCGAGCACTTCCTGCTGGTTCGTCGCCGCCTGTTCGAGCGCCCCTTCGGTCGCCGCGGCGTCTCGGTTTTGCGATGCGGCGGCTGCGGTTTGCGCGAGTTTGCGGGCCTGCGTCAGCGCTTGTTCGACGCGCGGCAAGGCGCCCTCCTGCAACCGCGACAATTCGAGAGCGACGTCTGAGAGCCGCTCTTTCATCACCGGGTCGTCAATCGCGTTGTTGCGCAGCTCGTCCAGCAGCCTCGAGGCGCGCGAACGCACGCCCAGCGCCGGCTGCGAGAGTTGCGCGGCGACCTCGCGCTGCCCGATCTCGGTGCGATGCAGGGCGTCGCGATCTTCGGGCCGCAGAGTCTGCGTGTTGCGTAACTGAAGTTGCAGGTCATGCACCTGGTCGCGGGCCTGCTTTTGAAGCTTCACGGTTCGTTCAAGCTCTTGCAGCAGCCCCGCCTGCTGCTGGGCCAATTCGTTTCGCTTCTCTTTCTTCGTAACCACCGTCAAGACCCGCGTGACGCTGACGCCCAGGTGCCGCGGGGGCGCTTCGCCCGGCAGACGCGCGGGTGTGCGCATTGCGGCCGCGGTTTCTGGCGGATCCTGCCCGCGGGGATCAGAATTCTCACCGGAAACGTCGCCTGCAGGGCCCCCTGCGAACAACTCCGACAAATCGAAATCGTCGGTCGCTTCGACGCGAAATGCGATGCGAGACCCGGGCACCGGCTGTAACTCGCCCAGATCCCACAGGTAGTCCACCGGCTGCTCCAAAGGCCGCCCTGCACCGTCGAACAGCGGCACAAGCTTCGTCGACGCGCGGCCCGACGCAATGTCGCGCGGCGCCGGCAGGCGCACGTCGGCCCCCGGCTCGAACGGCTCGTAGGCCAGCCGCACCTCCTTGAGCCCCAGATCGTCTTTCGCCGTCGCCCGCACCGCGACCTGGGCGTCGGCCGTGACCAGCAGGTCAGAAGCCGGAAGGTCGATGCGCACGTCTGGTTCGAGGTCGGCTATCCCGCGCACTTCGTAGCGCGTCGGGTCGTTGTTGGTGAACCCCAGCTCGTCGGTCAATTCCAGCCACCACGAATAGACGCCGGGCTCGGCAATCATGAAGTCAGCCGCCAGTTGTCGGCCGTCGCCCGAAATGCGCACCGGGTGAATCTCTTCGTCTTTGAGCCGCAGCACCGCCCGCGCAACGGGTTTGTTGACCGTCGCCACGATCTCGACCGTGGTGCCGACGTATCCCTGCACGTGCCCGCTCTGCTCGGGTTGCCGTAGGGCGCTGTGGCCCAGATACGACGGAGGAGCGAGCGTCACCTGCAGCGCCTCGACCGCCGGCGGCGGCACGATGCAGAGACGGCGCCACACGGTGGCGTCGTCTCCGCCGCTGGCGCGGAACTCGATGTCTCCCCTGGTTGTCGGCAGTTGGCCGAGCGCGAGTTCGCGCGGGCTTCCCGCCGCATCGTTCAGCGACAGGGGGCGCATGACTTCCGCCAGCCCGGCGTCGGCTGAACGACGCGTTTCGAGCACAACTTTCGCCGGCAGGCGGCCGGCCAGGTTCTCAGCATACACCTTAAACGGCTCACCCCGCACCACCTCGACGGGTTCGTCACCTGCACCGGCAAGGGGGCGCAGCTCGCCATCCAGCAACCGCAATTCAATCTGCTTTGGCCACGTGGGCCCGGCGAAGGGGCGCACCAGCCGCCTAAGCGCGATGGCCGCCTGAGAGCGGTCGAGCAGCGCGACCAAAACCGCCGCAGCACACACGGCTGCCACGGCGGCCAGCGCCCGCCGCGCAGGGCGGGCCTGAATCAGGTCGCCTCCGCCGGCGGCCTCGAGCCGAGCCAGCGCCTGCCGGACGACCGCCCGCTGCAGGTCGGGCGAACCGAGGCGGGCATCTGATTCGGCGGCCGCAAACTGCACCGAACTGACGAGGCTGTCTTGAAACCCGGGGTACCGCTCTTCGAGCCGCTGGGCCAGGTCGGTATCGGTCAGCCGCAAACGCAACGGGCCCACCAACTGCCGCCAGGCGACCCACGCCCCGATCCCCAGCACACCCAAACCCAGAATCAGCCGTACCCCGCCGTCATCGAGGTGGAACAGCCAATCGGCGAGGCACACGAGCAATATCGCAGCCACCAGCGCCGCCGCCGTCCAGCTCAGCCCGTACGTCAGCAGCACCTGCCTCAGTCGGCTTCGGAGCGCGGCGAGTCGGAGGTCGAGAGAGGTGGGCATGGATCGGAAAACAGGATGTCAGACCTTGGTCGATTCAAGCGGGTGAACCTCGGCCCGCCCCCAAACGGGGGCAGTGAACGTCACCTTCCGTGGTGAAAACCCGCGATTGAATCATACCAGTCGCCAGCGCTTCCTCAACAGCCATTCGAGGCACACCAGGGCGCCGAACAGCGTGAGAGCCAGCCAGTGGTTCCACAGCGCAATGGGCTCGTCGGCTTCGAGCGGAACGGGCAACCCCGGGGGAATGTCGGCTGCGAGCCGGTCGACGTCGGCCAGCAGATACATCCGCCCCCCGGAGAGACCGGCCGCCTGCCCCAGCTCCCCCGTGTCGGTGCGCAGGACCCGCGTTTCGCGCTCGCTGGGGCGCACCTCGAAATCTTCCGCCGGTGGCGACTGCGTGAATGCCGGGGTGGCGACCCACGCGTGATAGCGGCCTTCGGAAATCTGCGGCAGCCGGCCTTCAAACACGCTGGGCATCTCGGGAAGTCGCGCCAGTGAAACCTTCTTCTGGGCGCCGTCGCTGCGTTCGACGATCAACGAAACGTCTTGGTTTGCGGCTGGCGCGAGTTTTTCGTCGATGAACCGCAAGCGAAACATGGCCGTCTCGCCCGTGCGGTAGGCCTTGCGGTCGACCGACAGCTCGGCCGTCGCATCGTGCCCCAACAGCTTCGAGCGCGCGAGAAACCGCAGCAGTTGCACCCAGTACCGGCCGTAGTACAGGTCTCCGGTGCGGAACCGCCAGCGCCACAATTCGTCGCTGGCGTGAAACACCACTTTGCCGTTCCCGAATCGCTGCGTCACGATCAAGGGCGGTTTGCCCGCCGTCTCGCCGTTTCCGGGGTGCGTCGCAAACACAATCGCGCCCGGTTTGAGTTCCGGCGCCTCGACCATCCAGAACAGCCCCGGCAGCGAACGCCAGACCTCGAGGCTGTCGGGCTCGTTGTCGGCGAAGCGGAACAGCGTGCTCCCCTTGCGCCCCGCAACCGTCAGCTCGGGCCTGAAACTCTCGAGAGCCGGCCTGTCAGCGGGCGGGACGCGCACGGTCGCCAGTTCGATCGGCATCAGCGGTTCGAGCGCGGTGCCGGCGTAGGCGGTCGGGTTGAAGCGCGGGCCGGCGACGAACACCACCCCTTTCCCCCGGTCGCGCACGAACTCGCGTACATTGTCGAACACCCCGCCCGACAGGTACGAGGGGTTCACGTCGCCCAGAATCAGCACGTCGTAACGGAACAATTCGTCGCGGGTGACCGGAAAGTGCGGCAGGGCGTACAGGTCTTCCTGCGAGTATTCGGGGTCGGAATCCTGCAGCACGGCGTGCAGCTCGACCGTTTTCTCGCGCTCCAGAAGCGCCTTCAGGTGGCGGTATTCCCAGCGGGGGGCCGATTCGACCAACAGCACGCGGATCTTTTCGTCGCGCACCATGATGCGCCGGCTGACGACGTTGTTTTTCACGTTCGATTCATCAGTCGACGGACGGGCCTCGAGCCGCAGATCGTATTCGCCGATGTGTGCCGGGGTGAACGTAATTTCGAGCTTCTGCGGCTTTCCATCTTCGCCAATCTGCACCTCCTGTGAAGCGAGCGCCAGGGCGTCGTTGTTGCGGCGCAGAGAGACGCGCGTGCTGCGCCCGTTCAAGCCGTGGCCCGTCAGCGTGTACGAAATCGTCACCGGGTCGTTCACGAACGCCATCTCGTCGGCCAGCACGTTGTGCAGTTCGACATCACGCACGGGGTCGGCATTTCCCAGCGCGACCGTGAACAGGGGCACCGATTTCTGCCGCGCGAAACGCGCCGCCGCCGAAAGCTTTTCGCCGTCGGTCGTGATTCCGTCGCTGAGCAGAATGATGGCCGAGGGAGGGGTCCCGCGCAAGGCGTTCAGCACCCCCCGCAAGGCGTCTCCCAGCCGCGTTTGCTCTCCCTGAGCGCCGAGCTCGCGCAGTTTGGGCAGCAGGCCGCCGATGTCGTCAGGGCGCAGGTAAGCGTTCTCGCCCACCGGCGACTCGGCTTCAGCCACGCTGTAGACCCGCAGCCTGTGGTCCGCCAGCAGCCGCTTGAGCAGGCCCCCTTCGCCGCGCAGCAAGATGGCCTTGCCCAGGTTCAGGCGACTGGGCCGGTCAAGGTCCGCCGCCGCGAGCAGACTTTCGGCAAGTGATCGCGTTTCCGATTTCGCCGGCACGTCTTCGGTCGCCATGCTGCCCGAGTTGTCGAGCATCACGACAATGTAGGGGAGCCCCGTGCGTTCGATCGAAAGCGTGGCTTCGCTGAGCATGAACAGCAACAGGCCGACTGCCGCCATGCGCAGGGCAGCCAGCGTCACCCGCACCCGCCGGCTGAGATGCCCGGCGTCGCGACGATACACCCACACGACGAACGCGATCGCTCCGGCGGCGAACAGCAGCAAGGCCCACGCCGGCCACGGGAAGCTGTGGCCGTACGTCCAGGTGCTCCCCTGCCCCGGTTCCGCGGGCGGAACACCCAGCAGCCACTCGGCCATGCGCTTGAAAACGTGCATGGGTTTATTGTGAGGGATGGGGGCGACCGGCGAAAGGGGACCCGGCCACGGCACAGATTTGCGCCCGTCGCCGGTCCTTTCTTCGGGAGTGCGTTCGGGTGGGACGCCCTGAGTGAGGAACGAACGAAGGGCGTGGCCAGAGTCGGGTGCGCCGGGCGAAGCGGGTCGCACCCGAGCAAAGCACAAAGTTGGTGGCGGGGGCACCTGCTGACCGACGTGACCGCTCGCGGCAACGGCGCCCTTCCAGCGGAATGGCGGAACGAGGGCCTGACCGGCACTTACCTCTTCGAGCTCATGGCTCATCCGGGCTGGCCGCAGGGGCGCTCAGCTAATACGACAGCGCACCTTGGCAATTTTGGCTGGCCCAACGAACGAGAAATAAGGACTTACGTCGACGGCGTCTTGCCCATTGTGACAAATTGCGCTGTCGTACTAAAATGACGGGCTCGCAGCCCATACCACGTTCGAGCGGCCCTGACGCGGCCGGCCCTGGTTCTCGCTCATTCCTTTCCCGGCTGTCTCTCGCCGACGTTTCGGCGGTCGCGTCGCCCCCGGCCCGGAACATTCAGCCAACCATACCGGCTGGCCCCACGCAAACCGGCCGTTCCAAGCGACGCTGACAACACGCCATCATGTCCGGTAAAAT
>JBQTIL010000003.1:0-55499 GCA_052388175.1 Planctomycetaceae bacterium
TTTTTGCGGCGCCCCCTCCTGTTTTGCTATTTCAAGCTTGTCCCTCCTATATGTTTTCCTCTTTTTCCAAAACACTGTCTAAACCTTGGCCTTCGGTGGGGGGGGGCGGGGGGGGCTCACCCCTCAACAAGGGCGAACCGGGGGGGGCCGCCAACAACACCCCCCGCCTTAACAAGGGGGGGTTCCACAGCATCGCACGGCCTCCCATCCGACGGCAACGATACCGAGCGTGATCGCCGCGCAGAAATACAACCCGGCAGTCGTCCACCCCCCCCACCCCCCCTTGTTAAGGGGGGGAAACCGCGCGTCAACTTTCGACCCTTCGACTCTTTGACTTTTCGACTCTGTGACCCCGTGACTTTTCGCCATGCAGGCCCTCTTTCGATTCCCCGGCATCCAGCAGGTGCTGCGCTGGTCGTTCACGCTCTCGCACGGCACCAGCCCCTCGGTCGCCACTGTCGAAATCGCGCCGCAGGCCGGCGCGCCCGCTGACGTCGGCACCTTGCAGGTTCTGTTCGGCGCCGTGCGAATCCAGTTTCCCGAGTGCGTCGTCGATCATGCGCTCGTCCGCCGCAGCCCGACCGGAATGGTCGTGGGCCTCACCCTGCTCGATCGCCGCTGGAAGTGGAAATTCGGCGAGATCAGCGGCCGGTACAACCTGCGGGCCCCCTCGGGAACGCTCGACGAATCGACCGCCATGTCTCCGCAAGAGCTGGCGACCCTGCTCCTGCAGGCGTTGGGAGAGAGCAACTTCTCGGTCGTCGAGCTGCCCAATCTCACCCGGCCCGAAATCGACTGGAGCGCCGCTAACCCCGCGGCTGAGCTCGCGGCGCTGTGCGAGTCGCTCGGGTGCCGCATCGTCCTCGATCTCGATAACCGCGTCGCGCTGCGCCGCGCCGGGTTCGGCGCGGCACTCCCGAACCTGCCGGTGCAGCGCACTCAGAGTTTCGGGTTCGCCCCGCAGGCGCAGCCCGGCCGGCTGAAAGTCGTCGGCGGGCCGACGCGATTCCAGACGAAGTTCCGCCTCGAAGCGGTCGGCCTCGATGGCGACGGGTCGATCCGCCCGATCGACGAGCTCAATTACGCGCCGGCTGAAGGGTGGGGCATTGAACCGATCTACGGCTTCCCCAATCTGCCCGATGCCGGCAACCGGGCCCGCGCCTCGCGATCGGTCTATCGCTGGTATCGAATCCGGTGTACGGCCCCCGACGACGACCCTCGCGCGTTTCGCCTTCCCGGTGAACATGGGCCCGTCGACGCCCTCTGGCAGGTGCTCCCCCTCGAGCAGGGTTTGATCGACACCGAGCGCGGCCCCGACGAGGTCGAACGCGCCCAGCGTCCGATTGTGGAAGGCATCTTCTGGCCCTATAGCCCCGACGGCCAGAACGTCGCCTCAACGACGCCGTACGAAGGGGCGTTTCGGATCAACGCGGCACGAGGAGTGGTTGAGTTTTCCGAGCCGGTCGTTCGCCGCAACACGACCACCGACGCCTACGAGCCGGCGGAACTGTTTTTGACCGTCGCCCACCCGCTGCACGAAAGCGACAGCCGGCACGAGCTGCGGTTTACCGCCGAACGAGCCTTGGCCGGCGCGCTTCCCGGCGCCCGATCGCAGATCATTCGCCGCGACGAGCTGGTGCAGACCGTGATCACGCGCTACTCGTCGAACCACAGCCCGACGTCAGTCGAGACCAACGCCGAAGAATTGCTTCGCGAAGCCGACGCGGCGCTCGCTGCGGCCCAGGCGCCGTTCGCGACGCGCGAGACGGCCCAGATTGAGTACGCCGGCATCATTCCGATCGCCCCCGACGGCGCAATCCAGCAGGTGGTCTGGTCGGGGGGGCCTGAGGGGGCGGTGACGCGGGCCGGCCGCCGGCAGGAATTCTCGCTCGCCGTTCCGGCCGAGCCCGAACGCCGGCTGGCAGAGCGGCAGCACCGCCAGACCGAAGAAACCCGCCGCGCCGCCCGCGCCACCGCTCGCCTCGTGCGTGAAGAACGATAGTGCCATCCCCCCCTTACCAAGGGGGGGCTTGGGGGGGTGACCCTGCGACCCTGCGACCCTGCGACCCTTTGACCCTTTGACCCTTCGACCCTTTTGACCCTTCGACTTTTCGACCCTCTGACCGTTTTCCGCAACGACTCGGGCGAGCAGGTCCCGGCGTTCGGCGTGCTGCGCCTGACGGGCGTCGCCGTGCTCGAGCCGGCGCGGGTCGTGCTCACTGCGCAGAAGCCCGACACCTATGGCTGCCAGTACCAGTGCGCCATCAACGGGCCGACGCCGGTGCCGGCGGGAAAGTACGGCGTCTGTACGAGGCTGGGGCTGTTGCCGGCGCTGTACGACGCGGCCGACGGCACGCCGGCCTTTGGCGAGCGGTGGGGCCCGCGCAGCGGAACGTGGAAGTTGAAGAAGCACACGGGCGGGTTCCGCGTGCTGGGAGTGACGAACGGCGGGAAGGGGCTGGCGCTGGTGGAACACCAGCCGTTCCTGCGGTTCCGCGGCGTGACCGACGAGGCGATCGCCTCGGGGGCCGACGGGGTCGTGTCGATCTACTACGGCTCGAACAATTCGTACACCGACACGACGGTGAACATGAGCGACGTGGCGAACGACCTGGACGAAGACATTGAAAGCGGGGCGACGGTGGAGTGCGTGTGGGAGGAGGATACGGGGGGGAACAAGTTCAAGATCATCCAGGCCGACTGGGAGTGCCCATGAACGCATTTACACAGCGAGTAATCACGGGGTTTCACCTGCGCGACCGTGAGGAGGCGCGCGACTGGTCGCGCCCCTGGTTCGACCCCCCGGGGTTCCTGTCGCCGAAGACAAAGAGTTGCTGTTGTGGGGAACCTTGCTCAGAACTCGGTTATTACTACTACGGTTTGCAGGGTGGCACTCGCGTTGACGCAGCTTACAAATATGATTCATCCGACACATACACCAGCCTGGCCGCCGGCCCATCGCCAGCCCGCAGCGGGTCGGTCGGCACTGCGATCTCCGGCAAGGCTTATTCGTTTAACGGCATTGATGCCAGCATCAACTTTCTGCGCGACAATGAAGAATACGCGCCGACGGGGGATTCCTGGACGAGCAAGACGGATTCGCCGACTCCCGGCAGGGCCCATGGCGGCGCAGGGACGATCGGCAACTACGGATATACCTTCTACGGTCAAAACACGACCACGACGCACATTTCTGACTGTGACAGATATGATCCGTCCGGCGATTCGTGGACAAGCAAAACCAATGCGCCATCTCCAAGCCGCATCGACCCGCGCTCTGGTGAGATCAGTAGCAAGCTCTGTTCATGCACTGGTGCGAACACTATTACATCGATACGAGATAGCGAAACTTATGTAGAGGATACGTGGACGTCAGAAACAGACTCTCCGACTCCGGCCCGCGCAGGCTCGTGTCGCGGCTTCCCAGGCGGCTCGGGCTTCGCCGTCACAGGTGGAGCGAGTGGCAGCTCCGCGATTCGCGATCATGATCTGATGAACCCCGGCAGCAGTTGGATCAGTAAGACCGACTGCCCAACGCCTGGCAGATATTTCAACATGGGCTTCTCGCTGTGTGGGGTCGGGTATTCAGTCGGACACTTTTCGGGAGCCGACAACGACTCATGGATTGACGACGTGTGGTCAAGCGAAACAGATCAGCCGGTTCAACATTCACAGGCCGCATCGTGCTCAATTTGATCTCGCTCGAAACGCTTCTGTCCTTCCACCGCGGCGGGCAGACGGACTTTCAGAACGACCGGTTTGTCACCGTGCGGGCCGGCGGAACGCCGTACGGGTGTCTCGTTCAGTCGCTGCGCGAACTCTGGAAGCGCTTCCGCGGCCTGCGAGACGACTTTGCCCAGCGAGAATTGCTGAGGATCGACATTGAGGAGCTTGCAGAAACTTCTGTTGGCGAATCATTCGCCGCGCGGCGGGCGCGCGTGGAATTGGCGCGCAAGCGAATGGCGCTGATCGAAGTCGAGAAGCACATTGAAACCGACAGCCGCGAGTTCATGCAGTTCTACTGCCAGGCGGCGGCGATCTACGCGCACCTTGGGCTTGCAGAGCGACCACCGACGAAAGATCAAATCGACCTGCTGGACCGCGAGCGGTGGGAACACAACATTCTCTGCACGCTGGCAATAGACTGCATGGCCGGCGCGGGGCCGCTTCGCAACACGATCGAACTGATTCAATGCCTGCCGACCGAAGGTCGAGAGAGAATTCTGCGTCGCGCGTTTGGCCCGACTCCGATGAATCAGCAGACGCACAGACCGCACGTTGAGAGCCTGATTCAATGGTACCTGAATTACACGCCGAATCTGCCGGCGCCCCTCAGTCTGACAGCGGACCAGTCGAGAGGCATCCTTTCGTCCTGCGAATCCGAAGATTTGCCGATGCCCTTGCGAATTTCGCTGGCGACGGATGTCAATTCGTCAGCCGGGAACAATACGCCCAGCGACTTTCAGTCTGTGAAACCTGCTCTCGCCGCTTCGGCCTGAAGTGCAGCGAATGCTGGTGTTTTCTGCCGGTTAAGGCCCGCGGCCGGGCGTGGACTTGTCCGACTGGAAAGTGGCCCCCTTGCAATCCATGATCCGAACGAGCCAAAATACCGTTACCAAATCACCAGCGGCTGGGGAGGGTCGCCAACCGAACGTGTCTGCGTTTGCAGACCCGCCGGCCCACTCCGTCGCTCGCCCGATGGCAGCGGTCGTTTATTTTTGCGCGAGGTAGTGATGCGCTCCAAAAATCGCCCCGGTTTCACGCTGATAGAGATTCTCGTCGTCATCGCTATTCTGCTGATGTTGACCGTCGCGGTTGTCGCCGCGATCAACTTCACTGGCGGCGCGAACAGAATCCGCGAGGGGGCGCGCTCGGCGCAGGCTGCGTTTCTCGGTGCAAAAGACCGGGCGCTGCACGCCAAAGAACAGCGTGGCATCCGGTTGCTGCGTGACGCAAACGACCTCTCGCTGGTGAACGGCTTCGCGTACTGTGCTCCTGTCGAACCCCAGCGATATGGAGGCGTGCCCCCAGTGTCGGCTGTGGGCCAGACCGTTCAGATTGAGAATTTCGACTTGGGCTTGGGCGCCGGCCCGCAACCGATTCTCGTTCATGGCATCAGCGTCGATTGGATGCTGCTGCAATCAGAGCGTTTCCTGCCATTTCCCCGACGCATCAGGATTCCCATTGCGACGAACGGGCAGTGGTACAGCTTCGGCAACGTAACTCCCGGTCTGCCAAACGAGGCCACGCTGATTCTGACGACGCCGTATCAGGGGGCATACATGCCCGGTGCATCCGGCTCGATCGCCGTGCCGCCAAATGACCCGATGGCGACCTGCGAGATTGCCATCGGCACCGAGCTATTGCCGAACCATGCGCCGATGTCGCTGCCGTCAGGCATGGTCATCGACTTGAACCTCAGCAGCATACAGACGTTCCAAACGTCCGTCCTGCCGGCGAACGTGCCGCTTGGCTGGTTGACGATTGGACCCGACCCGAATGTTGCTGGCAACGTGCTGGTGCAACCGCCGAACATCGACATCATGTTCACGCCGCGAGGCGCGATCACCGGTCCTGCGAGTGCAGGCGGCCCGCTGTATTTCCTCTTGCGCGATTTGGCTGACGCGACTGCCCGCGTGAACCCGATCGCGGCGGATGCCAAAGAGTCGATGGTGCTGGCCGTGCATCCCATGACAGGCCACGTTCAGGCGTACCCGATCGACCCCACCGACGCTGACGCGAACACGTTCGCTGACGACCTGTTTCGCTTCGCCCGCACCGGCAATCGCGCCGGAAACTGACCATGCCCGGAATCCCCTGGGATTTCTGGTGGGAAGAAGTCCCCCTGCGCCTCGACGGCTGGCCTGGCGCTGATCTCTTCTGGTACCTCCACGTCCCACGCCTCTCCATCCTCACCAGCAACGCCGCGCTCATCACGCTCGTCGCCGCCATCGCCCTCTGGTCCGTCAGCCAATACAGAGGCTTGAGGCCCGAGGGGAACAGGGGACCGGGGAAATGGGACCCGGGAATTTCGGATTTCAGATTTGGGATTGCGCGTCAGTTCCCTATTCCCTATCCTCCAGTCCCTATTCCCCACTCACACCGCGCCGCGGGATTCATCCTGAACGGTGCGACGGCGCGCTGCTTGTCGCACCCTACACCTTGAGGCCCGAGGCGGCGACCCCCCCCCGAACCCCCCTTTTTAAGGGGGGGAGATCCAAATTCCCGGTCCCCTTTCCCCGGTCCCCTTTCCCTTTTACCCGGTCCCTGAGCCCCAGTCACCCAGGCCGGAGACCGGGAAATGGTAATTTGAGATCTGGAATTGCGCATCGGGTTCCCTGTTCCCCAGCCCCCAGCCCCCAGCCCCTAATCCCTAACCCCTAGCCCCTCCTCCATGCCCACCGACGACGCCATCATCGCCGCCCTGCAGGCGGCCTGCGGCCGAGTGTCGTTCGCTGCCGAGAAGCTTGCCTGCGAGCCTGCGCTCATTCGCCGCCGGGCGCGCGATTCCGAGCGCGTGCAGCAGGCGCTCGCGCGGCTCGACGCGCGGCTGCACGACACGGCCGAGGCGGCCCTCTGGAAAGCCGTGCTCGAGCGCGAATCGTGGGCCGTGAAGCTGGCGATCGAGGCCCACGCGGCGCGCACGGGCGACGAAGATTTCGTGGCCCGCTCGGGCTGTGTCAGCGTGCAGGAGGTGCTGCAAGCACTCTTCGAAAACGACGACTATCAGGAATTCTGCCGGTCGCGCGCCCAACCCGCCTCGGACGACGAGCTGCCGTTTCCCGCCGGGGCCGACTGACGGGACCGGGGAACGGGTGATAGGTGACTGGGTGACTGGGTGACTGGGGATTAGGGGCTAGGGAACGGATGCCCAATGAAATCACCACCTCCCGATCCCAAATTCCCGTTCCCTGGTCCCTGGTCCCTATCCCCAGTCCCTGGCCTTTAACCCCAAATCCCCAGCCCCAAGCCCCGAATCCCTTATCCCCCTAGTCACCTAGTCACCTCTAGTCACCTCTAGTCACCTATCCATTTGACCATCTGCCGAAAATCCCGTCCAAATCGGGATCTCCGCCTTGCACGCGCCCCCGTTGTACTGGCTAGAATACAAGCTGCGTGATCTGTGTATATTACCGAAATTAACATCATCATGAGTATACATCGAGTGTTATCGCCGCGTGTCGGTTTCGGGCGCCACTTCGTCAGCCTCGCGCTGACGGCCGTGGTTGGCGCCCTGGTTTCCTGTCCGTCGCGGGTGGAAGCCGGCATTACGTTCAGCGGCAGCGTCGCCGGAACCGGGGGGACGAACTCGGCCACCGCCTATTTTCAGCAAGACGCGACCGACCTCACCTCATTACTGCTGACGATCACCAACACCCGCACGACCGACGTGACGCATCAGGTTGACGTGCTCACGGCCGTCTTCTTCGATCTCGTCAACGCGGCCGGCAACACGATTTCGACCCTGGTTCTGCAAGACGTCGACGCGACCGGCATCTACCAGCAGAACTCGTCGGTCAACACCAATGCCAACGGGTCGCTGGTTTCATTGAGCGTGCCGAACCTGGCCGCGCCCGAAAGCACCAACGGCGGCCCCGGCAATTTCAAAGGGGGCTGGCAATACCGGATGACGACCGACAGCGACGGCCTCGCGGGGTTGCCCGGCGATCAGAACCACGGCGTGGGGACCAACGGCCTGGGGATCTTCAACGGCAAAGTCAGGAATACCGACGAGCGCGACTACGGCCTGACCGCCGCGGGCGATAACGTCGCCACGTCGCAGGCGAAGCAGATGTTCAACTACCCGCTGATCAAGAACAGCCTTGTGCTGACCTTCAACGGGCTGCCGACCGGTTTTCTGATCTCGACCAGCAATCTGACGAACGTCCGGTTTCAGTATGGCACGGGCCTGAGCGAACCGAGCTTCACCGTTCCGACGGGGATACCCGACGTGGTCGTCCCCGACGATGACGATGATGTGCCGGGCGGTTCGGCCCCTGAGCCGGGCTCTCTGCTCGTCTTCGCGACGCTGTTCGCCGGTTTGGGGGGCGGGGCGTCGTGGCGCCGGCGGAAGCAGTCGGCGTGAAGGGCGGTTTGGCGCGCGGCGGTTGATTGGAACCACCGAGCGGGCAAAGAGAGTCGCCGTTTCGGCATTTCTCTGCGCGCCTCGGCGTTCTCTGCGAGCTCTGCGGTTTCCTTCGTGGCGCTCTGGAGTGCGGCGAGCCCTCGCCGCTTTCGGTTCTTTTCCTGGGCTCGCGTCCCGATCGTGCAGTGACCTGAATAGAACCACAGAGTCCAAAGGGATCACAGCGCGGCCGAGCCGCAACCAAGGACAGGAACAGACCACGGAACATACGAAACACACAGAAATAAGGCGGAATCATTTCTCGTTTCCGTGTGGTCTGTGTGGTCCGTGGTCAAGACTTCTCGGCCCGATTGGATGCTGCAGCATCCCAGCCGAAACCCTCAGCCCGAGGAAACTTGTTGCCGTGGCAGAATTCCGAACGATTGCTGTGCCGAGAAGGTCTTCGGCGAGAATCTCTGAGTCTCTCGGCGCACTCGGCGTTCTCCGCGGTTCTGATTCATCACGTATCGAGAATTTGGATGGCTCATTCTGTGGATTAAGAGGCATTGAGGATCCGTGCTCGTCAGACTCGATATCTGAACAGGCGCACAGAAGCCGGTCGTAGCGATTTCGAAGAATTTTCGGAAACCGAAGATTTTCTTTCTTGCACGCGCCCCTGATCCGTCTGTACCGTGGGAGAAAGTTGTAGTCGGGAGACTTTCCGCCGCACCACCGTGGTCCGCAGGGCCAACTTGGGGATTGTGCGGCAAAGGTGGTTTTTTTCGGGCCAACGCGGCAGGAAGGTGCAACATGGCGGGTCAACGTGGGGCTTACGCCCTGGGTGGGTTGAGATTCTCAGGAGCATTGGCAGCGATCGCTATGGCGTTGTGCTGCAGTGTATCGGCAGAGGCGGGGCTGATTCCGGTTGCCACGCCAACCACTGGCAGCCGCGACGACGATTTCGGCCTGATCGCCACCGGTCAGTGGGAGAGCGACGACGGCTTCCAGATCGACTGGAACATCACTCTCTCAGACTCGGTTTATACCTACACGTACAAGCTGAGCCGTGACGGGACGAACGCCCTCACGAAGGACCTGAGCCATTGGCAATTGCAGGTGAGCAACACGTTCACCAAAGACAACATTCTGGAGGGGAGCACCGAGGTCGTGGAAGACGGGCCCGCCCTGTGGGGAAATGAAGGGAATTCGAGTCCCGATATCCCCGGAGAGTTGTTCTCGCTCAAATACAACCCCACCGATGACAACGTCTTCGTTCTGAAGACCGATCGCGCTCCGGTCTGGGGTAGCTTCTACGCCAAAGACGGAAAATCGGGCGGACCTGGAGGGGGCGTCGAGGTGTACGCGTACAACGCCGGCTTCACAGGGGCGGACGACTACAATCCCGACAATGTGCTTCCTGACGGCGATGATCTGGGAACTCGTCCCGCCGTGCTCGACCCGGTCCCGGACGGCGGCTACCCCGCAGATTACTTCACCAACTGGATTCCGACGCCCGACACCACCACGACCGACCCCAACACCGATGATGGCGTTCCCGAACCGTTCTCGCTGGCCATCTGGGGCACAATGGGGCTGGCCGGCGTTGTCGCCCATTCACGCCGCCGCAAGAAGGCCTAGACGCCTGTTGAAAAAGGTGTCTGGAACTTTGTGAACATCCAGATTCCGAGGGGTTTTCGCAGGTGCGGAGAGTTCCAGACACCTTTTTCAACTAGACGCGTCTTCTGCTGATTTCGATCTGCCGCACGCCGCGGGATGACCCCCCGCGGCGTTTTTTTGCGCGCGGCTGCGGTGTGCAGCGCCCCGGTCGCTTACAAGCGGCCGGGGCGCTTGGAGAGGCCGCACGCCTCGCTGGCGCTGCGGGCATCGCCAATCCGCCAATCCGAAAGCGCGAGCGAGGGCCGTCGCACGTCCGGGCAGGCAAGTTTGCGCCTTTCTTCGCACCACACTATTTTTTGCGGTTCTTGAGCCTCTTCGCGGCCCGTCTCCTTTCGGCCGCATGAGCCACACCCTCCGCCAAGTAGCATCGGCACGCCTCTTTCTGCCGCGGCGTCTGACTTCATTTTGGATAACATGCACGCTCTAATCTCGTCTCGAAGCTTGAGAGTAATGAGTGGTTTGCGGCACATAGTGGCTTTCAATTAAATGGGAAGTTCGAGCTGGCGTCCCGTTTGACCGCCACATATCGCGGGCTACGTTTCGGGCAGGATGGGCATTTCTCAGGGGCATTCGCCTCGACGCACGGACGCAACGACCTTCGGTCGCAACGTCTCAAATTTTTCACAGCACCTCAGTGCGTGGGGGCACTATGGTTTCGCTCGCGGTGTGGCGTCGTCTTGTCTCGAGCCCGGCACGAACGGCGCGGCCAGCGCGGCGCCAGCGGCCCGCGGCCTCGTTCATCGAAGAGCTCGAAGCCCGGGTGTTGCTGTCGTCGTACACCCCGGCCCAGATCGGCGAAGCCTACGGGTTCGACCAGATAATGTTCGGCGACGTCAAGGGCGATGGCACGGGCCAGACGATCGCCATCGTCAGCGCCTACAACGCCCCCAACATTCAGGCCGACCTGGCGAAGTTCAACGCCACGTTCGGGCTGCCGACGACCGCCGGCAACGGCTCGACGCTCTTGACCGTGGCGAACCCGCAGGGGCAGCCGACCTACAACGCCGCCTGGGCCAAGGAATCGACGCTCGACGTCGAGTGGGCGCACGCGATCGCCCCGGGGGCCAACATTCTGCTGGTGCAGGCCAGCTCGAACACCGTCGACGCGCTGGTGCTGGCGGTCGACTATGCGCGCAAGCAGACGGGCGTCTCGGTCGTTTCGATGAGCTGGGGGGCGGCGGAATTCGCCGGCATGTCGACGTACGACGCCATCTTCACCACGCCCGCCGGGCATCAGGGGGTGTCGTTTGTCGCCTCGGCCGGCAACACGGCCACGATCGCGCAATTCCCGGCGATGTCGCCCAACGTACTGGCCGTGGGCGGCACGACCCTGACGACCAGCGACGCGTTGGGTACCTACAGCTCGGAAACAGGCTGGTACAAGTCGGGCGGCGGAATCAGCAAATATGCGGTCAAGCCCGACTATCAGGCGGCCGTTACCTACAGCAGCACGCAACGCACCGGGCCCGACGTGGGTTACGTCGCCAACTCGGCGACCGGCGTGCAGGTTTACTTCACTGACATCAACGGCGCCGGCGCCTGGTACACGCTGGGGGGCACCAGCGTCGGCGCCCCGCAATGGGCGGCGCTGGTGGCGATTGCCAACCAGGGCTTGGCCCTCAAAGGGCAGGATTCGCTCGAAGGCCGCGCCGAATTGCTGCCCGCCATCTACAGCATGCCGGGCAGCAATTTCCACGACGTCACTTCGGGCACCACGACGAACGGCACGATCACCTACACGGCCAGCGTCGGGTACGACCTGATCACCGGCCGCGGATCGCCCCGGGCCGACCTGGTCGTCGCCAGTTTGCTGAACGTGCAGACGAACAACACAACCAGCGGCAGCACCGGTGGCAGCACGGGCGGTACAACCTCAGGCGGCGGCGGCAACACCACGGGTGGCAAAGGGGGCGGCAAGAAGGGGGGGCCGAAATTCAACGCCAACGTGGCGGCCAATCTTCAGGCCAGCCCGAACTTCGAAGCGGGGGCCGAGCTGTCGCAGGGCGCCGGCATCGGCCCGGCACTGCTCTTCACCCCCTCGGCAAGCCATCACGAGATCGAAGGCGCCGCACGCGCGTGGGGGCTGGCGCAGCACGAGGCCGGGCGCACTTTCGAAACCCTGTTCGTGACACCCGGCTCGCCCCTCTGGTCGAGCCGCGCGCTGCACGAGGGGGCCGGTCACGTCCCGTGGCCGGGCGAGGGTGAGCCGGCCTCGTGCGCGCCTGCCGGCATCGCCCAACATGACGACGCCGCGGGCCGCGGGCTGGCCGCATGGTGGGGCGCTGAACACGGGGAAACCGGCGAGCCTTCTGCCGCCCTAGACGCGAGCCCGTCGCTGGCCGCGCTCGACCGCCTGACGAGCTTTCGGGCGAGCGCCGCCTTGCAACGCGTGTCGGCTGCCCAACCGGCCGCCAGTTCCCTGCCGGCAGGCGACGGCTGGCTGCCGCCGCAGGCCCTTGATGAATTCTTCACCGCGCTGGCCGAGTGCAAAGCCGCGCTCTGGGAATGCTGAGCGTTTGAGCGGGCGCGAAAAGCGCTGCGCAAGCAACGCGGGGCGTAAATGCCCCGGCGAAACGAAGGGGGTCGACTCTTCAATTTTTTGACTCTTCAACTCTTCGACTTTTCGAGGCTCGTCACAGCCGCGCGCCGTATTGCCGCTCGTAGTACGTCAGGTACTCGCCGCTTTTCACGTGCGCCACCCATTGCGGGTTCGTGCGGTACCATTCGATCGTGTCGCTCAAGCCCTTCTCGAAGGGGACGACCGGCCGCCAGCCCAGTTCGCGCTCGGCCTTGGTGCAGTCGATGGCGTAGCGCAGGTCGTGACCGGGGCGGTCGGCCACGTAGCGGATCAGCGTGTCGGGCTTCTTGAGCAGATTCAACAGCAGGTGCGTCAGCTCGAGATTTGTTTTTTCGGTCTTCCCCCCGAAGTTGTACACTTCGCCCGGCCGGCCGCGCTCGAGCGCCCGGTCGATCCCTGCGCAATGATCGCTGACGTGGATCCAGTCGCGGACGTTGGCCCCCTTGCCATATACGGGCACCGGCTGGTCGCCCAGCAGATTCGTGATGAACAGTGGTAGCAGCTTTTCGGGGAACTGGTACGGCCCGTAATTGTTCGAACAGCGCGTGATGACGGCCGGAAAGCCGAACGAATGGTGGTACGCCCGCACCAGCATGTCGGCGGCTGCTTTGGCCGCCGAGTACGGGCTGTTGGGCGCCAAGGGCGTCTCTTCGGTGAACTTGCCCGTCGCTCCCAGGCTGCCGTACACCTCGTCGGTCGACACCTGCACGAACCGCGAAACTTCCGCCTGCCGGCAGGCGTCGAGCAGCACCTGCGTCCCCACGACGTTCGTCTGAATAAAGGGCCCCGAATCGAGCAGGCTGCGATCGACGTGGCTTTCGGCCGCGAAATTGACCACCGCGTCGAATTTGTGCCTGGTCAGCAGGTCTTCGACCTGCGCGCGGTCGCAGATGTCTCCCCGCACGAACTCGTACCGCGGGTCGTTGGCGACCGCCGCCAGGTTCTCGAGGTTTCCCGCGTAGGTCAGCTTGTCGAGATTGACAATCGACACATCGGAGTGGGCGGCCAACTGCTGCCGCACGAATTCAGACCCGATGAATCCGCACCCGCCGGTGACGAGAAGACGTCGCATGATGGAAGGGTCGAAAAGTCGAAGAGTCGAAAGGTAACGCGAACGGGGTTCCCCCCTTTACAAGGGGGGTAGGGGGGGTAGGCCCCCGGCAGGTCCAAACGTCGCGGACGCGAAAGGTTGACGAGTTAAGGAGTCGAAGGGGCGAAGAGTCGAAACGTCAGGCACAAACCGATCTTAGCGACCGTCGCCCCCTGCTGTCAGCCGACAGGCGACCCGGCAGCCTGGCATATTGACTGGCTGCCCGCAGATAGCGCGAAGGCACAATTGTCTGAATTGCAGATTGCAGGTATCTTCCAGTGGCCACGCTGCGGACCCCACGCCCGGCGTGTGCCGACACCCGCCGGGCAACCGGCGGGTGTTGTCGCTTGGTGGGACGAGCGTCTGGTCCCCGATCCCGGTTCCCCGGTCCCCCGTTCCAACTTCTCCCTGATCTACGAACCAGGCGGCAATTCGTCGCGCGGCTCGGCGGGGCGCGGCCATTCGCCCCCCGCGCTCTGCCGGCGGTCGGGCCGGCGATCGTCAGGGCGCCTGCGCTTCCGCTTGCCCGATCGACGGTCGACGGGGGCCTCGTCATCGGCCCCGGCGCCATCTTCTTCGTCAAACAGTCCCTGGCCGGGCAGATCGACGTGCATCCCCTCGTCGAACGAGAGGCGCGTGATGCGAACCATGCGAAACCTCCTGATGGTGTGCGACAGTGCGAAATGGGTACTTGGGGCGATCGTCGGGGGCCCCATCATCATTGACTTTCTTGCAAGGCACGATTATACTGAACGTATGTACATATTTCAACGGAAAGTTTTCCGTTTTGTTCATTAATAGGTACCTATGTTCAGCGAACAGCGTATTTGCAGTTCAGCAACAGAGACAAATCGGGAATTCGCGGCCACGCTGCTGCGTCTTTTGGGTGGATCAGTGTGTCTTTTGGTGTGTCTCTGCATCTCTAATATGTGCCGCCCGGGGCGCTCTCCTTGAGTGGCGCGATGTCTTCGATCAATACAGAGGAGCCTGAGCCGATGTTGCAGCATTCGCACCGGGAACCCGCGGGATCGCTGGGAGCGCAATTGCAGGCGCTGCGGCTGGGCCGCGGCTGGAACATGGACCGGGTCGCCGCGGCGGCCGGCATTTCACGCACAACCCTGTTTCATCTCGAGCGCGACGCGATTCGTCGCCCGCGCGCCTCAACGTTGCACAAGCTGGCCCTGGCCCTCGAAGTGCCGGTCGAGCGTTTCACACCGCGTGCGCCAGGCCGCGCGCCGGTTGCGAGCGAGCGCCGTGGCCGCCGTGTGGCGGTAGGCGCCATCGAGGCATTCGCAGCCGAAAACGCGCCGGCAACCGATGGCGGCGACATTCCGGAACGACTCGCTTCTCGTCGGCTACCGCAAGTCGCGAATGGCGCGTCGAACGGCGATTCACACGCTTTGGACGCCGGGCGGGCGTTCGATCGGGCCACAAACCCTGTGGTCACCGCCATCGCCGGCGAGCAGCCGCAATTGTTCGTCGGCTGGACGCTCGACGAATGGGACGAGCTCTACAGCCAGTTCGGCGTCGGAGGGCCGCTGTCGGAGCAGGGGGTGTTGACGGCCGCCGCGCGCATCAACCGGCATCGCGAGACGGTCTACCGTCTGCGAATCGTCTTACAGACGCACCTGGCCCAGGTGGCCGACGGCCTGATTGAGACGCTCTACCGCCAGGTCTGCGCCGGGCCGGCGGAAATCGAGGGGGTGGCGGAAGCCACTGTCAGCTCGCCCGAGGGCGCCCCGGTCGACGCCGATTCGGGAAATCTCTAGCCGACAGGCGGCTCGTCGGGACAGGCTTCGTTCCAGACTTCGCGGAATTCGCGTTCGAGTCGCAGCCGGCGAACCCATTGCTGCAAATACTCGATTTGCAGTGATGCGCGATTCGCACGTATCAAAGCTGCCGCATCTGAGCGATCAATGATGCGCCCCGCGAGCAACTTGTGGAGCACGAGGTCTTCGCACGAAAGCACATACAGCTCGGTTGCGATGTCGGGCAGCCGAAAGGCAACGCGGCGCGCCAGTGCGGCTCGGTGATAGTCGGAATCAACCAGCAGCAGATCAGTGGGGATTGTGACGAAATCGCCCGCCGGTTCAAATTCCAGTTGAACGATTTTCATCGTACCCAGCGCCGCCGGCGTGCGCTTGGGATGGAAGCCAGCCGCTATCAAAACGTCAATCAACCCGGGAATACCCGGCGCCTCAACTTGAACGACGAGATCAACGTCTCTTGTCGAGCGCGGATACCTCCACGCCGAAAGCGCCAGACCTCCTGCGACGGCCATTGGCAGGTTCAATGGCTCGAGCGCACTCCAAGCGTGTTCCAGCGTTCTAAGAACCGCGGGTGCCGCCATGCTCAGCTTCCAGGAGTTGAAAATGTTCAGCGATGCGCTCGAGCGCGTGAAAGTGCTCTTCGCTTTGCCGCTCGTAGACCTGCCGCACGGCGTCGCGCAAATCGGCCCCGTCAGGCAACGTGGCCCGCAGACCGGCGATCAGCATTTGCTCGCTCGCTTCCAGGAGGTCGAGCCAGAGAGCAACCCGTTCCTCCATCGAGAGGCTCTCGGACAGCGGATGATCGAACTCGGGCGGAGGTATTAGTTGGCCGGGCATGGGAAAGCTTTCACTGCAGCGGACCAGCGACCGCCAAATGATGACGCCCGGGTGACTCTCAACCGAATCGCGGGGCAGGTCGACTGGCGCCCTCTCGTCATTCTCGTTCTTTCAGGTCGGGGCGTCTCCTGTCCGCGAAAATGGCTACACGTCGCGCAGCGTCCATTCGCCGTCGACGAGCCGCCACAGGCGGCCCGTAGGGTTTTTGTTCTGCAGGGCCGGGGGAAGGCGCGGTTCGCGCACGTTGTCGTAGCAGCAGAGCATCGTGAATCGCGTGATCGACGTGGGGAGGCCGACGGCCGTGAAGACCGGGTGCCCCGTCGCGGGAAAGGGCCCGCCGTGATTCATCGCGGCGCTGACCGCCACGCCTGTGGTCATCTTGTCGTTGAGCATCCGGCCGACCCGTCTGCGCAACAGGGGCGCGACGCGGCCGTACAACTCGTCGTCGCGGCCGTCGGTCGCGCTATAGATCGAGCCGGTCAGGTTCCCTTCGAGCGTTTCCAGCACGTCGCTCAGTTGGCCCGCATCTCTGGTGATGACGAACAGCGACGCGTTGCCGAACGCTTCGGTCTGCAGTGCGTGCGGCTGTTTGAGAAACTGCTGGCCCGTCACCCGCAAAAGCGTATTGCGGTAGCAGACCCCGCGGCCTCCGCCCGGCTCGCCCCCCACGACCACCTGGGCGCCGCCGGCGCGCAACGCGCCGACACCCTGCTGCAGATTCGCGAGCACCCCTTCGCCCAACAGAGTTCCGACCGGAGCGGCGCCGAACTTGTCGGCGACGAGTTTGACAAACGCTTCGGTCTCGGCCCCCTCCAGCAATAGCACCACCCCCGGGTTCGTGCAGAACTGGCCGGTGGCCATCAGGCAGCTTGCCACAAATTCGTCGGCGATCGCAGGGCCCCTCTCGACAAGCGCCGCGGGCAGAATGCAGATCGGGTTGATGCTCGACAGCTCGAGGTAGATTGGCTTTCCCGCGCGGTCGGCAGCCCCCTTCAGCACCAGCCCCGTCTGCCGCGCGCCGGTGTAACCGGTCGCCCCGACCAACGGATGCGAAACGAGTTTTTCTCCGTCGGCGTGGGCCGTGCGGTAAATGAGCTGCACGAACCCCGCGGGCATCTCGGTTTCGCCCGCCGCGGCGTGCGCCTCTTCGGCCAAGAGCCGCGTCGTCGTCGGATGCGACGAATGCCCCTTACCGATCACCGGGTTGCCGGCGGCGACTGCAGCGGCGAAATCTCCCCCGGCGATGCCGTTGTAGGCGAACGGAAAGTTGTTGGGGCCGAAAACCACCACCGGCCCCAGCCCTTCGAATTGCGAGCGGAGATTGATTTTGGTGTCGATGACCGGCCTTCGCCACCTCTGGTCACGCGCCGCCGCGGCCGCCTGCCGCAATTGATCGATCGTGCGCGGCAGCTCGACCTTCAACAACCGCGGCTCGACCGGCAGGGCCGTTTCACGATGGGCCATTTCAACGAGGGCTTGGGCCCGCTTTTCGATGCGATCGGCATAGCGGTCGAGAAACCGGGCGAACCGTTCGCCGGGCCAGTCGCGCACGAGTTCGCCGGCCCGGGCCGCGGCGGCAATCGCCTGTTCGATCTCGGCCCAGGGGCTGACGGGGTAGAGGTCGGGGAGCGATGCCTTCGTAGAGGGGTTGGCCGCCTGAAACGTCTGAGAGCCGGCGGATTTCCGCCACTGGCCATTGATGAGGACTGGGTGCATGGGCGTGACTCACAGATCTTGGTTCAGGCTCCTGGCCAATTATAGAGAGTGGCGAAATGTGCGACCATTCGCGGCGGCACAATCGGAAATGATCACAGTCGCCAAGGCAGTTGCAAGCGGCCTCGTCGCTTCGCGTGTGGCGCTCGCCGACCGACGCAGACAGTTGTCGGGCGACCCGGTCCACGACGAAAGAGCCTCAGGCAGAGGCAGGCTCGCCGGCCAAATCGCTCGCTTCGAGCGCCGCGACGTAAGGCAGGTGCCGGTAGTCGTCGTTGTAATCGAGACCGTACCCCACCACGAACACGTCGGGGATGCGGAAACAGAAATAGTCGGGGTTGATGTCGACGCGCTGCCTGCCTTCCTTCCACAAGAGCACTGCCGACGACACGCTCTGCGGGCCCCGGGCGGCGATCGCCTGCGACAGAGACGCGATCGTGCGGCCGGTGTCGAAGATATCGTCGAGCAGCAGCACGTCTCGCCCGGCCACGTCGGGCAGCGCCTCAGTAGCGATCACCAGCTCGCCCGGAACCGTCGTGCGCCCCCGATAGCTCGAAGCCTGAATCAACCCCACCCGCAGCGGAAAATCGAACCGCCGGACAAGGTCCGACAGAAACATCAGGCTGCCCGTCAGAACCCCCAGCACCGTCAGCGGCCGGCCGCGGTATTCTGAGGCGAGCCGACGGGCAAGCTGCGCGACGCTGGCCTGGATTTCGTCTTCCGACAGCAACGGCTTCATGCGCAGCGGATCAGAATAGTCGCGGCGGGGGGTCAACCCCCGCCGCCTGCCGGCCGGCACTCACCCGGGCGAATGCTTCAGAACTCGACTTTGTACCGATCGACCATCTCTTTGCGGATCGCGGCCGACGCTTCATCAAGCAGGCGGCGCATTTCAGCCCCGGTGGCCGCCCCCGCCGCACGTTCCTGGGCGCGAATGGAGTTCTTGACGTCTTCGGTACCGGCCCACCCTCCGTAGTATCCGCCGTAATAACCGTAGGTGGCGACGCTGCTGCCCCACACCTGGCTTTGCCGCGCGCCCGTGCGGATGCCGACCCCTTTCGCCGCGAACGACCCCTGCCGCAGCAGGTTCGAGACCTTTTCGCCGTACGCCTGCATATCTTTGTCGACGTTCAAGAGCGGCAGCCGGTCGATTTTCTTCGCGTACTGCTCGGCCCACTTTCCGACCTGGCCGAATGACTCTTTCTTCCTCGAAAACAGCTCGTCGACCAGCGCCTGCACCGACTTGTAATACGCCTGGGTGGCATACACCGCCGGGTTGGCGGCGTCGACTTTCTCTTCAGGGTCTTCAATCAGGCCGGAGGGAAGCTCCAGCAGGCTCGACAGCCGCATGATTCCACCTTGCTTCAATACGCCGCCGAACGTCAGTTTCCGCCCCTCGGCGGCGGCCTGCCAGTCGTCGGCTTCATCGAGCATCAGCCCGTGATTCGAAAGCATCTTGAGAATCAACGGTTTGGCGATTGGTTTCAGCGGCGCGACGTCGCGGTCGAAATTCACGATCAGAACGGCCGTGGCCTGCTTGTCGAACGTGACTTCGAATCGCGCGCCCCTGACTCCTTCAAGCGTCTTTTCGATCTCTTTGAGACTGCCCGGAGAGGCCCCCAGCGAGACCATTTCTTTGACCTTCTCTTCCAGCGATCCCGGGGAGATGAAGTCTTCGAGATCAATGGCGATCACGACCTGCGGTCCTTTCTGTTTCAGATCGGCGGAGGCGTCGCGCAGATAATTCGACGCCTGACCGCTCCGCTCACGGAGCCAGCGCGAAAGAAATTGTCGATTCGCCGGAAACAACACGCTGAATAGTTCGTCGCCCAGTTTGACCACATAGGCCCCTTCCGGCAGCCAGGCGGTGTCGGTGTTGGCGACTTTTTCGACATAACCCTTATGCCGACCGGCGATCGTCTTCAGGTCCATTCCCTTGGGCACTTCCAGCAGCGTGATTTCGAACGTCGCTGCGTCATTCTCCAGGTCGAGTGAAATGGCCCGTACCAGCTTGTGCGCTTTGGGGGGCAACAGCAGCGGGCGGCGCGCGCTATCTTCCGTCAGGCGACCTTTCAAGCCCAGTTCCTGCGCCATGGGACTCGCGAACAGCCGCTCGGCGTCGACCATCACCAGCAAGTTGGCCTCGCTGGGAATGCGCTTCAGGAGTTCCGGAAATCCCGCGGCTGAAGCCGTTGCGGCGGCAGGACCCACCATCCAGCACAACAACAGCAGTTCTGACGCCAAGCGATGGTTCATCGCCGTACCCCTTCTTTGAGCGTGTGAGATCTGAGAGACGACAGAAAGGTGTGCGGGGAGATGCCCGCAACAAACACAGTGTCAACTTTTTACGGCTGAAAAGCAACCAATCGCGGGCGGTAATCGACTCTTGCGGGCCCAGCCACCCCGCGGCGCCTCAAAACGTCGAACAGCCGACTGTACGTTCGAGGCAACAGTGAGCTGCTCTGCGTGGAGCTGGAACCGAAATACGCTGGGCATGAAGCGTAACCAGTTCTGGCAGAACCCGAACTGGGCAAACAAAGTGGGGCCGCTTTCTGTGTGACCTCTGTTTGCTCCCGTTGGTTTTTCTTTCCAAGATCACAAAGAAGGACGTCAGCGCGAACCTTCGCGCAGATCGGCGAATGAAATGCCCGACGAACGTGTATAATGGTGCAGGGAATCGTCTCGCGCCCTTTCGCAGTGCCTCGGATCGAGGGTGCCCTATCGACGCATCGAATGCACCCGGTGCAGGTGGCTCGCTCGATTTCCCTTTTTTGTCAGACGGTCTTGGGCATTCGTTCTTCCCATTGCAGCCTTACCCCATGGTCGACCGGCTGCTGATCCTGCGGGAACGAGAAGCGACCCGGCTGGCGATTCGCTTCATCGCATCGTCTGCCGCAGTGTACGTCGCCGCGGGGGCCCTCGCTTACGCCCTGAGCCGGTTACCGGCGGTGGCCGACCGAGCGGCCGAGGTGGTGATGCCTCGCGTTTTCTGGGGGACGACGCTGCTATTGGGGCTGGGCAGCGTCTGCCTCGCGCGGGCCTGTCGCTACGTGCAGGTCGAAAAGCAGCGGCCGTTCCGGCTGTCGCTCATCGCGGCGCTCGCCGCCGGCGTGATGTTTGTGGGGGTTCAGGTTTACGGCCTGATGTGCCTGGTGCGACATCAGGATCCCGGACAGGCGCAGACTGGGGCGAACGCCTTCGTGACGGTGTTTGCGGCGCTGCACGCCATGCACTTTTCTCTGGCCCTGTTGTTTCTGGTCTGGATCGTGATCAACGCCCTGGCCGATCGCTATGACCATGAATATTTCTGGGGCGTGACGCTGTGCGCCTGGTTCTGGCACGCTCTGGGTCTGGCGTGGTGTGTGATCCTCGCGGTGTTCTTGATTGTCACGAAATGAGCCCGCGCCGCTCAACAACGCACGCCGGCGAGCGAAAGTCGAGCGATGCCTCGACCTCCGGTATTCGCGTTTCGGGCTTCGTTATCGATTCGTCTTTCGGCTACGTCCGTTTCCGTAAATGCCTGCCGCACAGCGCTTTACGAAGTTCGTCTTGCGGCCGATCGTCGTTTTCTGTTAGACCAAGGTCGCATCCGATCGGCTGCGTTGGCACACGCCGCGCCCGCCTGCCTCGTTCAGGGACGAACCCACATCGTGGATAGCCTGACGCGCATCCTGCCGTTTCTGTGGCCCAGCCGCAAACCGCTGTTTCTCTCGTTCGTCTTCGCGGCCTTCGTCGCCGTGCTCTGGGGGGCGAATCTGTCGGTCGCCTACCCCGTCGTCAAAGTCATCTTTGAAGACGACTACACCGCCGAGAAGTACATCGAGAAGGAAATTGAGAAGTGCAATCAGATCATCGCTGAAAACAAGTCGGCGATCGCGGAATACGACGCGAAGCAGTCAGACGCCAGCGACGAAGAAGAACTGTCGCTGGGGCGCAAGAAGTCGCGTGCCGAGGGCAAGCTGGCCTCGGCGACGCGCCGCCTGTCGTTGCTCGAGCAGCTCAGGTATTACGTTGTACCGCTATTGCCCACTGACAAGTTTCGCACCTTCACGCTGATTCTGGTGGTGCTCCTGGCGCTCACGCTGTTGAAGCTGGCCTGCATCTTCGCCGAAGAAGTGCTGGTGGGCAGCGTTGTGCATTTGACGGTGCTGCGCATAAGGCAGGAGTGTCTGCGCCGTATCCTGGCGCTCGACTATCAGACGCTGAAGCTCCAGGGCACCTCGGAATTGATGTCGCGGTTCACCTACGACATCGAGGCGCTCGGGGCGGGCCTGGGGTTGCTGGGGGGCAAGCTCATCCGTGAACCGCTCAAGGCGGGGGCCTGCCTCATCGGGGCCTTCTACGTCAACTGGCACCTCACGCTCTTGTCGGTGTTGTTTGTGCCGTTGGCCGCCATCCTCTTTCAACGCATCGGCAAGGCGCTCAAGCGAGCCAGCCAGAAGTCGATGGAAAGCGTCGCCCGCATCTACAAGGTGCTGGAAGAGACGTTCGAATCGATCAAGATCGTGATCGCCTTCGACGGCAGCCTGCGGCACAGGCAGCAGCACCATCGCGAAAGCAAGATCTACTACAAAAAGTCGATGAAAATCGTGATGGCCGACGCCCTCACCAACCCGGCGGCCGAACTACTGGGCATGTCGGTCGTGGCCCTCGGGGTGCTTCCCGGGGCCTACCTGGTGATGCGCGAGACCGCCGTTATCGGCGGCATTCGCCTCGCGCCCGAGCCGATGGGTGTTTCTGAGCTCGTACTCATGTACGCCCTGCTGATCGGCGTGCTCGACCCGCTGCGGAAGCTTTCGAGCGTCTTCGGCAAGCTCAAGCGCGCAGGCGCCGCGGCCGATCGCGTTTTTGAACTGATGCACGCCAGGACCCGCGTCGAAGAGGCGGCCGTTGCGCGGGCGCTGCCGAAGGACCTTTCGACGATTGAGTTTCAGGACGTGGGCTTCACCTACGCCACACGCGGGCACGCGCGGCCCACGGTCCTGCACGACATCAACCTGAAAGTCCGAAAGGGAGAAGTCGTCGCCGTCGTGGGTGAGAACGGATCCGGAAAATCGACCCTCGTCAACCTGCTGCCGCGGCTGTTCGACCCCGATCGGGGCGTTGTATTGATCGATGGCATCGACATCGCCGATGCGGCGCTGGCAGACCTGCGCAGCCGTATTGGCGTCGTCACGCAGGAAACATTGCTCTTCGACGACACGATCTACGAGAACATTCGCTACGGGAACTTTCTGGCGCGACGCGAAGACGTCGAGAAGGCCGCGCGGCAGGCGCATGTCACGCAGTTTCTGTCGACGCTGCCCGAGGGGTTTCTGACGCGCGTCGGAGAGAAAGGGAACAGTCTGTCTGGGGGCCAGAGGCAGCGCATCGCCCTGGCCCGCGCGATTCTGCGGAACCCCGAGATCCTGATCCTCGACGAGGCGACGAACGCCATCGATTCGCAAAGCGAGCGGCTGATCCACGAGGCTCTGGAAGAGTTCGTGCGAGGCCGTACGACGTTTGTCATTACGCATTCCATTTCGCCGGGCATTCTGAAGCTGGTCACGCGCGTCGTTGTGCTCGATCGCGGGCGCCTGGTCGCGCAAGGCCCGCACGACGAGCTCTTAAGCTCATGCCAGCTCTATCGCCGGTTGTTCCACGCGCAGGGACCCCGGGAAACCGAGGCCCAGGCGCCCGGCCCGTCGGGCGCGCCGACGGTTTCTGCCGGCAGGCGGCCACCCGATGGGAATGACCGCGACCGTCGGAATGTGGCCTGAAACGTGAAATTTCCGGGTGTTTTGCAGAATTCCTCAGGCTGGACAGTTGACTCAGGAGGCGTCTTCAGCAGATAATAGAGGGCCAGTTGGTCGTTCGTCCGAGGCGCAAGTGCGTTCGGCGATCCCACTTCGGGTTTCCGCAGGCACCTGGAACCGCAAGCTTGGGAAAGACTTATGTTGAGATCACCGATCCGGAGCCGAGCGGTGCTCAGCCAACGAATGCAGACCTTGTCGCCGTAAGATGACGTCGGCGAGGCTGCCAATCGGCGGCATGTCCCACGCGGAGAAAGAACGGATGCTGTCCCAGCGTCAGGTGAAGCTCCCGCGGATGTCTCCGCAGGGGCTGGGTGCTTGGAATTCGGCTCGTCGCGACGGAACGTCTTGCCACAGAGCGGCCTGCGCCGTTCCGAAGGGCTTGGTTTTCGCGCGTTTTGCCTGGACGGCGGTTCGCTCCCCGACCGCCAGGCGTACAATGAATAAGGTGGACGAGAATGGCGGGAGTGCCAGCGAAGCCGTGGTGCCTAAGCGCCCCGCGTTGAAGCGAGGAGCGTGCGCCCGTAGGCAGGGGGGCGCAGAGTGTACAGGGATGTCAGGAATCGTGGTCAGTTGATAGGGAGTGTTTCCGTGTCGCATTTCGAAGATCCGTTGTCGGTCCTGATCGAGCGCGGCAAGCCCCGCGGGTACATCACGTTTCAGGAAGTCGGCGCTTATCTTCCGGACGAAGGCGGCAGCCCCCACATGGTGGATAGCCTCGTCCTGGCCCTCGACGAGCATCGGTTGAATCTGATCGAAGACCCCGGCATCGCACGGAAGGCTGCCCTGGCCGAGGCGGCCATCGCCGCCGCGAGCGACGAATCGCGGCCTGACGCGCCTCCAGAGGCCCCGCCCCCCGGCCTTTCATCGCGCGACCCGGTGCGGATGTACTTGAGCCAGATGGGCAATATACCGCTGTTGACCCGCGACCGCGAAATCTACCTGGCGAAGAAAATCGAAGTCAGCCGCAAGCGCTTCCGCCGGGCGCTGATGGAATGCCACTTTTCAATGACGGCGGCGCTCGAGATTCTCGAAAAGGTGATGGCTGGCGAGCTGCCCTTCGAACGCACCCTGCGCACTTCCGAGACTGAAAACGTGCGCAAAGAGCAGATTCAGGGGCGCATGCCGCACAACATTCCCACCATCAAACACCTGCTCGCCCTCAACATCGCCGATTTCAACCGGCTGCTCGATTCATCTCTCAGCCAAGCCCGGCGGCACGAAGTTCTCGCCGAGCTGGTTGACCGGCGCCGCAAGACCGCCACACTCTTCGAAGAGCTCAGCCTGCGCACGCAAAGGCTGCAACCCATCATGAAGCGGGTGTACCAGGTCTCGCGGCGCATGGACGAGCTCGAACACCAGATCAAAGACCTGCGCCGCACCCGCCGCCACGTCGACGAACTGCACCGTTGCGAACGTGAACTGCACGAACTGATGCACATGACGCAGGAGACCCCTGAAAGCCTGCGGCAGCGCGTGCGAACCATTCAGGCCCGCTTCGCCGTCTGGACCGAGGCCAAACAGGAACTTTCCGGCGGTAACCTGCGGCTGGTCGTATCGATCGCCAAGAAGTACCGCAACCGCGGCCTGAGTTTTCTCGACCTGATTCAGGAAGGAAACGCGGGGTTGATGCGCGGCGTCGAAAAGTACGAGTACCGCCGCGGGTACAAGTTCTCGACCTACGCCACGTGGTGGATCAGGCAGGCGATCACCCGCGCCGTCGCCGACCATGCCCGCACAATTCGCATTCCCGTCCATATGTTCCAGAGCATCTCGACGCTCAAAGCCAAGAGCGAAGAGCTGCGGCAACGGAAGGGGCGCGAGCCGACGATGGAAGAGCTGTCGAAGGCCGTCGGCCTGTCGCTCGACGAAACGCAACGGATCATGAAGACGTGGAAGCACCCCATCAGCCTCGATACGCCGGTGGGAGAGAGCGAAGATTCGAGCTTCGGCGATTTTCTCGAAGACGGCGGCGAGCACACGCCTTCGGAATCGGCCATGCACAAGCTCTTGAAAGACAAGATCAACCACGTCCTCAAGAGCCTCACCTACCGCGAGCGCGAGATCATCAAATTGCGCTACGGTCTGGGCGACGGCTACAGCTACACGCTCGAAGAAACGGGAAGAATCTTCAAGGTCACCCGCGAGCGCATTCGGCAGATCGAGTCGAAAGCCCTGCGCAAGCTCCAGCACCACACCCGCTCGGGCCACCTCAAGGGCTTTGTCGAAAACCTGCAGCCCGGCGAACCGGTTCCCGTGGGCGCCTTGGACGACGACGAGTAGTTAACCCGGCTTCTCGATTCGTCTTGTTTCACCGTACGACAGTGCCCCGGCCGCTTTTGAAGCGACCGGGGCACTTTGCATATCGCCGGTCAATAGCTATCGTTTGAGGCGGTTCGCGTCGCAATTCGGGCTTTTCAAACCGTCTCTCATCGCGCGCAAGGCAGCAGAGGAGTTTCCCGATGGGATTGTTCGCCGGCAAGAAGGGGCTCGTCCTGGGAATCGCCAACGATCATTCGATCGCCTGGGCCATCACGCAGCAACTGCACGCCGAAGGGGCTGATATGGGTTTCACCCATCTCCCCGACAAAGACCCCGCCCGCCCGCGCATGGAACACCGCCTGCGCAAACTGGTGGAACCGCTGGGGGCGAAGCTCATTACTCCCTGCGACGTGCAGAAAGACGACGATCTCGACCGCGTTTTCGGAAAAGCCAAAGAGACCTTCGGTCCCCTCGATTTCGTCTTGCACTCGATCGCCTATGCCCCCATCGAAGACCTGACCGGCCCGGTCTGGAACGTGAGCCGCCCCGGCTTTGCCCAGTCGATGGAGATCAGCGTCTACAGCCTCCTCGCCGTCGCGAAGCGCGCGAAAGACGCCCTCGCCCCCGGCGGCAGCATCCTCACGCTGACCTATCTGGGGGGCGAAAAGGTCATTCCCGGTTACAACATCATGGGGGTTTGCAAAGCGGCCCTCGAAAGCCTCGTCACGTACCTGGCCCACGAATTGGGCCCGCTGGGGTTTCGCGTCAACGGCCTTTCGGCCGGCCCCTTGAAGACCTTAAGCTCGTCGGCCGTCGGCGATTTTGACGTGATGCTGAAGCTCTATCAGGCGATGTCCCCACTCCGGCGGAACATCACCGCCGCAGAGGTGGGAAAAACGGGCATGTACCTGCTCAGTGAGCTGGCGAGCGGCGTGACGGGCGAAGTGCTGCACGTTGATGCCGGCTTCCACATCATGGGCGCGCCGCCTGCCGACGCCAAGCTGTAATCACGTCGCTCACACTCGCATTCCTCGACTGGGAAGGGCGAGGTCAGGGGGGTTCGGTCACTTTGCAGATTACAGATTTCCAAATGCGGAATGACTGCACCTCCCCCCCTTAAAAGGGGGGGCATGGGGGGGTCACTCTCAACGAACTGAAGTCTCGGCCCGCAGCGACGTACCAACAATGGACCCCATCGGCATCGCCGTCGTCGAGCACCGCGGCCGGTACCTTGTCGGCATCCGACCTGCCGGCCTCGAGCTGGCAGGCTTTTCAGAGTTTCCCGGGGGCAAATGCCGCCCCGGCGAATCCTCCGGCGTCTGCGCGTGCCGCGAGTGCCTCGAAGAGACCGGCCTCGAAGTCTACACCGTCGAGCTGCTGATGCGCCGTTCGTCCAGCTACCCGCACGGCACCTTTGACCTGAACTTCTGGCTGTGCCGGCCGAGCCCCAAGGCAACCGTTACCGAGAGCCACAACGGCTACCGCTGGGTGCCTGCGAGCGAGCTCGCGTCGCTCAAATTTCCCGAGGCCAACGCGCCGCTGATCGAGCTGCTGGGGAAAGCGAAGCCACGGGGCCAGTAAAGACCAACGCTCGCCCCGTGAACGGCTCCCTGCCGAAAGTTTTCATCGCGAAACGGTTCCGGTTGACATGCCTACAGAACGTAGGTATTATGCGCCTACAATCAGTAGGCATTAGCAGGAGCCGTGATGGGGAAATCAGGTCGATCGCTTCTGCTGACCGATGCGCAGCGGGAGATCATGGAGGTTGTCTGGAGTCGCGGCGAAGTCACAGTCAGCCAGGTTCGTGAAGCGCTGGCCAAGAACAAAGAACTTGCTCGAAATACCGTCCAGACGATGATGACGCGCCTCGAAGAACGCGGCTGGCTGACGCATCGCGAGGAAGGCCGCGCGTTTGTGTATCGCGCGAATGCGCCACAATCCACTTCGCTGGGCGCCAAGGTCGCGCAGATGATCGACCGCCTGTTCGCCGGGTCGCCTGAGGGCATGGTCACCGCGCTCATCGAGTATCGCGGGTTGACGCCTGACGAAGCGGCTCGAATTCGCTCGATGATCAAAGCTGCCGAAGGCAGCGCGAAACCCAAAAAGTGGAGGCTGTAACCGTGTTCACCTTCCTCACATGGCAACTCGCGGATCAGATTGCGGTCTGGGGCCTGAATGTGCTCTTCCAGGCCAGCGCCATCACCGTCCTCTCACTTTTCGTCGCCGCTCTATTGAGGCGCCAGCCGGCAGTTCGACATGTGGTGCTTTGCGGTGCCCTCTTTCTGCTGGTCGCCACGCCGGTGATGGCCCTGGTTATGCAAGTGTCCGGCCGTAGCCTGCTCGTACTGTCGCTCTCAATGGATCAGTCGCAGCGGTCCGCCAATGTGGCGTTCGATGAAGAGATGCCCATTCCGGGTCATTCCGCGGCGGGTTTGCCGCGAGTCCTCTCGCAGGCGTCACTAAGCCCCGACCCTGCCGATCCGATTCAGCCTGGCTCAGCGAGTCACAAACAGCCGGAAGGCCACGGACTCGAAGATGCCAACGAGAGCCCGCCTGCCGTGACAAATCGCGCGGAACTTAAGCGTTTGCCGGGGCTGCCCTCAGAGCGACCGGTTCCGGCGGAAAACGCTGCATCGGGGCCAATTGGCCGTTTCGTGCGACGCGTCATATTGCCGCTTGTTTGTGTCTGGTTTATCGGCGGCGCGCTACTGCTCTACCGCACAGCCGATCGCTGGATCAAGTTGACCGCCATGCTCCGGGCAAGCCGGCCCGTCGCGTGCGAGCGCATCAACGCAGCCCGTGCAGAAGTCTGCCGTTCGCTGGGCGTACAGACGCCGCCTGCGTTGCGGCTCTCGCCGCTGGTCGCCACGCCGCTGGCTGCGGGTTTGCTTCGGCCGACGGTGGTGCTCCCCGAGGCGATTGTGGGCAGCATCGATTCGGACCAGTTAAGGCAGGTCCTTGCTCACGAGCTGGCGCATGTCGTGCGCCGCGATCCGGCCGTCGCTCTCGTGCAAAACATTGTCGGAGCGATGTTCTGGATACACCCGCTGGTGCTCATCCTGAATCGGCAATTGGCGCGGGCCCGTGAAGAGGTCTGCGACAACTTTGTGCTGCGCCTGGCGGACCCGCCCCGGTACAGCCGGACATTGTTGCGGGTTGCCGAACTGACGGCCGACCTTTGTCCGCTGCCCGAACCCGTCGGCCTTCTGACATCCCGCTGGCGCCTGGAAACGCGTATCGCCGGAATTCTCGACAATCGCCGCAACCTGCGGACTCAAGTGGCGCTCGCCGTGAAAACGATCGTTGCCGCATCATTGCTCCTCACGGCGACTGTCGCGGCCACGGTGACAATTTCAAGAACTGCCGCTCTCGTCGCCGTTGGAGATGATCGACCATCGACCATTCCCGCCAATGGCCCCGCGGAGCAGATCAAAGTCGGCGCCAATGCTGAAGAGGCGACCGACGCGCTTCCGCCGGGCGCGCTTTTCCGGCTGGGAAATGGCCGGTTTCGGCACGAAGGGTGGAACAAGAACGTCGCCTACGCGGCTAATGGCAAGGTGCTGGTAACCTGTTCCGAACGATCTCTGAAAATCTGGGATGCGAAGACGGGCAAGCTTCTGAGGCAAGCCCCTCTCGCAGACTCGATTCACCGAGCGATGCGGGTGTTCGCCGACGGCAAGCGATTGGCGACACTGGGTGGACGTATCGGGAAGGGCACGGAGCCATTCGGAACCTGGTGGCTCCGAGTTTGGGACGTCGAGACGGCTGAAGTTGTGTCCGAAATCAGTCACTCTCGAATCAGCTTTGGAGAAATGCGGGCTTTGGCGATTTCACCCGATGGCACTCTAGCTTTCCTCGGCGACTCGACAGGCTCGATCTACATCTACGAACTGGCAACCGGCTTGAAGATGTTGCAGTACCGGGTAGCGGATTTGAGAGATGTTAACGGGATCGCCCTGTCGCCCGATGGGCAGATCGCTGCGATCACCACGGGGTCGAATCAGCTTTTTCTCTGGCATTGGTCGAGCGGCGATGATCTCGTGCAGCTTCAATCGGGGCGTCGGTATTTAGGCGTCGCGTTTTCTCCGGATGGCAAGCGACTTGCCGTTGGCTCGGATTCCAGAAACGACGTCCAGGTCTGGGATATTGCGACGCGGAGATTGCTGCAAACACTCGAAGACACGCCAAAGGTTCCATTACTGGTCGAAGAGCTGGCCTTCACGCCCGACGGAACAAAACTGGCGGCCGCGAACTGCGTGATGCTATCCAACCAATTTGCAGCAGCCGTGCTGATTTGGGATTTGGCTTCGGGAAAGCTGGTGCACAGATTCGCGTTTCAGGGAATGCACCCTCGCTCGCTCTCCCTGTCGCCGGATGGCCGCTCCATCGCAGCCGTTGACTGGGATGTCGGATTTCGCGTCTGGGATATCGAGACAGGTCATTCGCGAGGAAATGCAACCGCTGGCCACAGTGGATCGATCCGGGCGATGCTCTACTCTCCCACGTCAGGAGAGATCGTGACGGCCTCCAGCGACCGCACGGCCCGTATTTGGGACGCGCGGACAGGGCGGGAGATCGCAAAGCTGGACCACGACGCCGAAGTGTTCGCGCTGGCCCAATCGGCCGACGGCCGCCTACTGGCCACCGCCACCCAGAATGACACTATCAGCTTGTGGGAATCGTCGCCCGTGCAGAAATTGCGGACGATAAAGAGGGGAGGTCGCTCGCTCGGTGGGACAGTAAGTCTCGCATTTGCGTCCGACGGAAGAGAACTTTTGGCGTTGGAAGACGACCTGCACCTCTGTATCTGCGGAGTCGCCGACGGATCGATTCGACGCGAGATCGAGCTCCGTCCTAGCGGGATGAACCTCGCGGTCGAGGGTGGCGAGGATGTGCGCGAAGTGGCCATGCGCCTCGTCACGGCGCATGCGTTCACTTCGGATTCCTCGAAGTTTGTACTGGCGGGTTCCGAGGGATTCTGGTGGACGTTCGATGCAAAATCGGGCGGGGAAATTGCGCGGCACATTCTGCCAGTGCAGCCGCGCACAATCGCCATCGATCCTGGCAGCCGCCACATCGCATTTGCCGGAGGAACGCGACACGACGCAGGCGCGACGGACAAGATCGCATCCGATATCGAGAAAACCGCGGAGCTCGTTGTCCTTGACTTCGATACAGGCAAAGCGGTCTGGCGAGCACAACGACAGGATCCCTATTGGAGACCAAACGGTTTTGGCCCCCTCCGGTTCTCAAACGACGGTATATGGATTGCCGTCGCTGTCCGTGGCCACGAGGGCCCCGAAATCGAGCTGTACGACGCGGCGACCGGCCAGCGGCGCAAGCAACTCGCTGGCGGAGATCCGGCAGGATGGTCGAATCAAGGACTTGCTTTCTCGACCGACGGCAGCCGTCTGGCGAGTATTCAGGCCGATGCGACGGTTCTCATCTGGAATTTGACGGCGATCAAGAAATAGTCGGGTTCAAGCACGACACAAGGCAAGTGAAATAGCCCCGACCGTGTGAGCTTCGACCGCGTGTGATTCTCGATCGGGCCGGAAGGGTTCGATGATATGTTCACAACCATAACGATCTTCGGTGCCTTCCTCCTTGCGGCTCAGCCCGCCAGGCTCTCGCCCGAGCTCGAACCACCGCGCCAGATCACCGCCCTTGGCGAACCAATCGACATTCAGCGGGAAGGTCAGGGCTGCCCGGTCTTCGCAGACTTCGACGGCGATGGTCTGGCCGATCTGCTGGTTGGAGAGGCTTTTTCGGGCAGGCTCCGAATTTATCGCAACCTGGGGACCAGTAAGGAGCCAAGGTTCGGCGACTACGAATGGTTCCGCGCCGGCGGCGAAATCGCGCGCGTCCCCTGGGCGCGCGGCGGTTACAAAGGTTTCACTCCGCAGTTGGCCGATCTCGACGGTGACGGCAAGACCGATGTTGTGTCCGGTTCAATAGACGCGTCATCCGACTGGCTGAACTCACTTTATTGGTTTCGTCGGATCGACGGCACGCAGTTCGCTACGGCCGTCAAACTGGTTGGGACCGACGGGAACCCGATCGGCCTGAAAGGCGGCGCCCAACCGGGCTGCGCCGATCTGGATGGAGACGGCGATATCGACATCGTCATCGGGACTCTCGACGGGAGCATCCTGTTGCTCAATAACGAGGGCACTCCGACCAGCCCCCAGTTTGCCGCGCCCGTTCCCGTTGTCGCCGAGGGTCAGCCGATCAAGGCACCCTCCCAGTGGGCGCATCCCTGCGTCGCCGATTGGGATGGAGACGGCCGGCTCGATCTTCTCGTGGGAGCCCTTGATGGCAGTGTCGTTTTATATCGCAATCAGGGAAAGAAATCGGCCTCGAAGTTCGAAGGCGCACGGACGCTCGTTTCTGAGAGTCCAGTTAAGACTCAACTGGACGCTCAGCGCCCCAAGGGAATCTCTGGCATGCAGCCGGCGGTCTGTGTCGCCGATTTCAATGGCGATGGGCGAGTTGACCTGCTCCTCGGCGACGGCTGCGGCCGCTTCGCGGGCCCGCCACGACAAACGCCGACTGAGCGCGAGCGGGCGCAGGAGTATCAAGCGCGGCTTGATGAGCTGCGGAGAGAATGGGCGAACGCTGTTGAACGTTATCGGCGGCTGACAAGCCTCGCACCGAAGCTGCCCGCAAAGAATGCCACTGCCAAATCTGAAATTGCGGCGTTGCGGGCTTCGATCGAGAAATACGTCGGGCAAATCTCCGCAGCGCAGCAGGACGTCGAGTACGACTGGGCGCGATACCAGATGCACGGCTTCGTCTGGGTATTCATCCGCCGACCAAGCACTTCGAACTGAGCCGGTTCGGCGTCAGGCGGCAATTATTGCAGCGTCGCGTCGCCGTTGGTCTCGCGAAAGCGATACCCCACCCCGCGCACCGTTTCGATGCGCTCTGAGTGTTCGCCCAGCTTCTGCCGCAACGATTTGATGTGTACGTCGATCGTGCGCTCGAGCACCAGGGCGTCGTCTCCCATCGCGGCCTCCATCAGCTCCTGGCGGCTGAAGGCGCGGCCCGGCTGACGCACCAGGCCCCACAACAATCGAAACTCGGTCGGCGTCAGCTTCAACTCCTGACCGTCGACGAGCGCCCGGTGCTGCGTGCGATCGATCTCAATGCCGTGCGACGAGATCAGATCGCCCCCCGCATCGGGTGCCTGCTTGCGGCGCAACAGCGCCTTGATCCGCTGAACGAGAGGCTTGATCTTGAAAGGCTTGGTGACGTAATCGTCGGCCCCCATCTGAAAGCCGACAATCTCGTCGACCTCTTCGCTACGGGCCGTCAGCATCAGAATCGGGATGTCTTTCGTCCGCGCGCCCGATCGCAACTGCCGGCAGACCTCCAGGCCTTCGATCACCGGCAGCATCAGGTCGAGCACGATCAGGTCGGGAAGAGTCGTTTGGGCGCGGCGCAGCCCCTCCTGACCGTCGCTCGCAGCCAGCACCTCATAGCCTTCCTTCTTGAGGTTGTAGCTGAGAACGTCGACCAGCGAGCGTTCATCTTCGATGATGAGAATCGTCCGTCGCGTCATAAATCAACGCTTCCAGAACTCCGCCCGGTGCCGAATGATCTCGCCCTCGACCAGATACACCACGTCTTCGGCAATGTTGGTGGCATGATCGGCGATCCGCTCGACGTGTCGCGAGGCCGAGAACAGTTGCAGGCTCGATTCGATCAGGTCCGGAGAGTGCTTCATCATCTCCAGCAGCTCGTCGATGATTTCTTTGTTCAGCGCGTCGACAATGTCATCCTGGCGGCAGACGTCGCGGGCCAGGCGGCTGTCCTGGGCGACGAACGCGTCGAGCGCCAGGCGCAGCATGTCGAGCGCCAGGTTCGCCATGTGACTGAGTTTTTCAGGAACATGAATCTGCGGCATTCCCGCCAGGCCCGCGGCGCGCTCGGCGATGTTCACCGCCACGTCGGCGACCCGTTCGAGCTCCCAGGCGATCTTCAACACGGCCGTCACGCGCCGCAGGTTGTCGGCGACCGGCTGATGCAGGGCCAGAATTTTCAGGCACTCTTCTTCGATTTTCACGTCCCAGCGGTCGATCTCGTCGTCGCGATCGACCAGTTGCTGCGAAACGGCCACATCCGGGCGACCCAGTTCGTCGACTGCCTTATGAACGACTTCTTCGACCACTGCACACATCGCCATGATGTGGCGGTGCAGCGTTTCCAGATCGCGCGTCAGATGAATTGACATGGGGCGGGCCTGCGAAAATTCAGCCGAACCGGCCGGTGATGTAATCTTCGGTCTGCTTCTGTTGCGGTCGCGTGAACAGCTCTGCCGTGGCGCCCATTTCGACCAGTCGGCCCTGATAGAAAAACGCCGTGTAATCGCTGATGCGGGCCGCCTGCTGCATGTTGTGCGTCACGATGACTATGGTGTAGTTTCGCTTGAGTTCAAAGATCAAGTCTTCGATTCGCGAAGTCGAGGCGGGGTCGAGCGCCGAGGCCGGCTCGTCCATCAGCACGATTTCAGGGTCGGTCGCCAAGGCCCGCGCGATGCACAACCGCTGCTGCTGCCCGCCCGAGAGTTTCGTCGCCGTTTCCTTCAGGCGGTCTTTGACTTCGTCCCACAGCGCCGATCGCCGCAACGACCGTTCGACCAGCTCGTCAAGCCGCGACCGGTTGGAGACGCCGGCGACGCGCGGCCCATAGGCCACATTGTCGTAAATCGACTTGGGAAAAGGGTTCGATTTCTGAAACACCATTCCCACTTTCTTTCGGACGGCCACGACGTCGATCTCAGGAGCATAGATATCGATTCCGTCGATCAGCACCTGGCCGCTGATGCGGCGATCTTCGATCAGGTCGTTCATCCGGTTCAGCGTGCGCAGAAACGTGCTCTTGCCGCAACCTGACGGGCCAATCAGCGCCGCGACGCAGTGTTCCGAAGCGGCAAACGTCACGTCTTGCAACGCCTGGTTGCGGCCGTACCAGAAGCAGACGTCGCGCGTTTCGATCTTGGGCGCCAGCGCAACCGGCTTTTGATCCGGCTCGTTCATGCGGCGCGTCTTGTTCTTCTCGACGATGGCCGAGAACGATTGTAGCAGGGCTGGCATTTCACCCCCGTAAAGTACCGGACTCAAACCAGCCTGTCGAACGTCCCTGCCGCCTTTGCACTGCGCAAACCACTGGCGCAGAACGAGATGAGCGGCCCATTCGCTGCCGGCCGGCCCCGTCGGCAGTCGGCGCAGAGAGCGACCGCTACCCCCTCGCCGTGCTCAGGATGCTATTTCAGCTTTGTGAAGATTCGCGCGGAGATTTGGTGAAGAAACCGTGAAAGAAGCGGGAGGGCGCGTTTTCAAACCTTGCTGTGCACCTCCGCCTCGACCGCGCCTGAAAGGCGTAGTTGAACAGAAAACACGCTTCCCTTGCCGAGCCGGCTGGACACGTTTACCGCCCCCCCCAACGCCTGCACCAGATGTTTGACGATCGCCAGCCCCAGGCCGGTTCCCCCCAGTTCGCGTGAGCGGGCTTTGTCGACGCGGTAGAATCGTTCGAAGATCCGGGCCTGATGGCTTTGGGGAATCCCGATCCCCGTGTCCTCGACTTCCAGCACGCACCCGTCGTCCTGCAACCGCCAGCGGATCGTGACCACGCCCCCTTCATTCGTGTATTTGATCGCATTGTCAACCAGGTTATCGAGCACCTGCTCGAGCGCCTCTTCATCGCCCAGAACCGAAATCGGCGTTTCGGGTGGCTCGACAACCAGCTTCATCTGCTTCCGCCCGGCATGCTGTCGATACCGCTCGTGACAGATCGCCACAATTTCCGCCAGCGGCACCGAGTGCAAATCAGTCTTCATGCCGCCCGATTCGATTCGGGTCAGCGAAAGCAGGTCGCGCACCAGGCGGTCAAGCCGATCTGACTGCTCATTCACCGTTTCGAGAAACCGCACGCGCGTCTCCACATCGTCGATGGCCCCATCGAGCAGGGTCTCGACGCAGGCCTTGATCGACGCCAGCGGAGTTTTGAGCTCGTGCGACGCGTTGGCGACGAATTCCTGCCGCACCTGTTCGAGCCGACGCAATTGCGAGATGTCGCTGGCCACCACGATCGCCCCGGGAGCGACATCCGAGGAGAGCCGATCAATTCGCACCGACAAGACTTTCGAGATCGGCGCGAGCAGTTCCAGCTCGCCCCCGGCCGGCTCGCCGTCGACCACGGCCTGGCTGACCCACTGCTGGAATTGAGGGTTGCGCACCAGCTCCCACAACGGCCGCCCCAGCGCCGCAGGCTCTTGTATGCGGAACAGCCGGCAGGCTGAGTCATTCACCAAGAGCACCCGTTGGCCGCTGTCGACCGCGATCACGCCCTCAACCATGCTGTTAAGCACCGTGCGCAACTGGTCGCGATTCGCCTGCAGTTCGGCAAACCGGCCGCGCAGGTGCGCTTGCACGTGTTCGAGCGATTCGGCCAGCGGCTCGAGCAGGTACCGGTGTTCGCCCGGAAAGCGAGTCTCGAAATCACCCTGCTCGATCCGCGTCAGGGCCTCAAGGGCGGCCCCCAGCCCCAGGTTCAGCCGCCGCAGAAATCGCGACGCCGCCACGAACGTCGCGAACCCGGCCAGCAACGTGAATACGATCAAACCGAGAAGGGCAGTCGAACCCGGCACGCCCAAAGCCCACACGGCCGCTGCCGTTGCCGCGACTGCCAGCGGCACATATACAACGGCCGCGGTCAACACCATGCTGCGGAATCTGGGTTGATGCGACGACACTGAATGACGCTCGCGGCTGAACCCCACTACTCGAAGCGCAAACCTGCACTTCGCCGGATCGTAGTTTCCCGATCCTGCTGCGCCGGATCAACCGTGACTTCGCCAACCGTCATTCGGGCGCTAGAGCCGCAGACAGGTGGGCCGGAACAGGAACCCGATCTCAAAACCCCAGCCCGATCCCGTTCAAAATGCCGGTCTTCACAGACCCGTCTTTGAGATCGAACATCGTAGGATATTGGGCCCGCCAGCGGCGGTTGGCCGAAGGGCAGTATTGCCGCCCGTTCCCCTCGACCGCATCGACCCCGGGTATGCGGGCCGCGAGGCTCGCGGAATGCAAGAACGAGAAGCCGGGGCAGGTCAGGTCGTGCACGCACAAAAACATGCCCAATTTCTGCCCCGCGGCCCCCAACAGCAGCGATTCGCTGTGCCCCTTGCAGGCCTTGAGTGCGATGCCCGTGTATCCCTGCTCGCGGGCCAAGAGCAGGCTGTCGTAGTCGATCAGCGACTCGTCGATGACAATCGGTTTCAGCTTCGCCGCTTCGTGAACCTTGCCGTTCGCGCCGGCACTCAAGTCGCGCGACGTCGGTTGTTCGATGTAGTGCACGCGGTCGTACGCCGCGGCCGACGAATTTTTCACCTGCGCCAGCAGATCGAGCACGTAACTTACGTCGCCGCACTTCTCGTCGAAATCGAGTACGTAACGCCAGGTTTTGCAGCCGCGCGCGGCCTGAGTCTCGGCGGCCACACGCTCAACCGCCAGTACCCGGTCAACGCCCCGCTTCAGGTCGTTTCCCGCCAGCCTGATCTTCAGGTGCGTCAGGCCGTCGGCCTTGATCCATTCGGCCAACGTTTCCGGCAGGCCGTCGCCGATTTTCTTCTGCACCTCTCCCGGCGTCAGCGGGTCGAGCGTTCCGACCAGATGGTACAAGGGCAACGAGGCCCTGGGCTCGCGCAACGTGTATTTGTCGAGGTACTCGCCCTTGAACGACCCATCGAGGTATTCCGACAGGTCGTAGTTCATGTGTGTCGACGAGAGCAGATTGTAGCTGTTCTGCCCGTGCACGCGGCCGTAGGCGTCGTGCAGTGCTGCGTCGAGCGGGCTGGCGGCGACCAGTTGCGCAAGAATCGGCAGCGGCTCGGGCAACTTGTGCTTCTGCTGAATCTGCTTGGCCTGATGCTCGTATTCGCCCCACAACTGCTCGACGATGTCGATCGGGTGGGCATAATCGGGGTAGTCGTTCGCCAGCTCGACGATGTCTTGCGCGAACTGCTTCATCGCCTGTTCGGCCTGATCGGCCGAGACGGCTTTTGACGGCCATGCCCAGAGAGCACCGGTGGGCATGCTGCCGAAACCCGATTCGCGCCTCTTCGCCCGCGTTTCCACCTGCACGTCGACGTTGATCAGCGTGCCTCTGTCCATCACGCGTCCGCCGACTTTCAGCGGCGAACGGAACGGTACCGACTCGAACGTGCAACGAGCCTCAAGTATGGTGATGTCTGTCGCCTTCGGCATACGGCGAAAGCAGGCCTCGGCAAGCACTTGCGAACCGCATCGAATCCTGTTCGCGGATGTTACCGGTGCCTGAAAAGTGAATCAAGAACAGTCGCCTGACTCTGCGGCCGCCGGCACCGAATTCCCACGCTTCCCATCGCCGTCGGGAGGCGTCAGAATTCGAGTGTTCAAAGCGCCGCTTCGCTGGCGGAGGGTCTTGTGGAAATCTACCTCGACAACAACGCGACGACCCGCCCGTCGCCCGAAGTGCTGGAGGTGGTCGACCGGCACTGGCGCGACAGCTTCGCCAACCCGGGCAGCCGCCACGCGGTCGGCCGGCGGGCCCGTCAAACGCTCGAAACCTCGCGCGAAACGATCGCCACATTGCTCGGGGCCTTTCCCGACGAAGTGATTTTCACCGGAGGCGGTACCGAGGCCAACAACATGGCCGTTCTGGGGTTTACCCACGGAACCCCGGCCGCAATCGCCCTGACCGCCGGCGAGCACCCCGCCGTCATGGAATGCGCCCGCCACCGGGCCGGGCAAGGCTGGCGGGTGGACGTTCTGCCGGTCGATTCCAACGGCCGCCTCGTGCCCCCTGACGGGTCAGGCCTCGGGCGAATCGCCGCCGACGTGCGGCTGGCCTGCGTAATTCTGGCGCACAACGAAACGGGAGTCGTTCAAGACCTTGACGACCTGAGTATCGAGTGCCGGGCCCGGCGAGTTCCGCTGCACGTCGATGCGGTGCAGGCCGTCGGAAAAATTCCGGTTGATTTTCATTCTTTGGGGGCGGCATCGCTGGCATTGGCGGCCCACAAGTTCCACGGGCCGCGCGGTGTCGGGGCGCTGTTGCTCAGGCGAGGGGCGGCACTGGCGCCGTGTGCTTTTGGCGGACACCAGGAATCGGGTCGCCGTCCCGGTACCGAGCTCGTGCCGCTGATCGCCGGAATGACCCGGGCCCTCGAACTGTTTCATTCCGATCACGAACAACGCATGGCCCGCCTGCGCGCCCTGCGCGATCAGCTCGAAGCGGGGCTGGCCGAGCAGTGTCCCCCCGTGGTGCTGAATGGTTCGCGCGGGCATCGGCTGCCAAACACACTGAATCTCGCTTTCCCGGGCGTCGATGGCGACCCCCTGCTGGTGGCGCTCGACCTGGAAGGCATAGCCTGCTCGCTGGGAAGCACTTGTGCCAGCGGGTCGGCCGAGCCGGCGCCCGTGCTCGTCGCCATGGGCCTCCCGAAGGAACTGCTGCGGTCGTCATTGCGGTTCAGCCTGAGCATCGACAATACGACCGACGAGATTCACCGGGCTGTGGCGATCATCGCCCGCACCGTGCGCCGGCTGCGCGCCGCCTCAGAGAATTGACCTGCCTTGCCAAATTCGCGCCACGAGACTCTGGAACCGCTGCTGCCCCTGCCCGAGAACCAGTTCGCGATGGCCTCGGTGCTGGCGCCCGGCGCGCTCGAAGCCGATCGGCCGGTGTTCGTGCATGGCCCGGCGGGAGCCGGAAAAACCTTGCTGATGCGGCACGCCGCCTCGCACATTCGGGCCGCCCGGCCCAAAGCCCGCATCTGGCATCTGTCAGGCAGCGAGTTTGCGGCCCGGTTCGCCGAATCGGCTTCATTGGCCACGATTGCGAAGTTTCAGGCGGAAACCCGACACCTCGACGCTTTGCTCCTCGAAGACCTGCAAGCGCTCGAGGGGCGGCCCGAAACGCAGACGCAATTACTGTGGCTGATCGACACCCTGCGGCCTTGCGGACGCCGCCTGATGTGGAGCAGCCGTAAATCTCCGGGAGAATTGACTTCCTTTCTTCCAAAACTCGTCAGCCGCTTCCGGGCCGGCGTACTGGCGCCTATCAGAATGCCGGGCGTTGAGAGCCGGCGGCTGTTGCTCGATCATTTCGCCAGGCGCCAAGGGCTCTCCCTGCCGGCCGACGCCTGCCGCCTGCTCTCCCAGAAACTGCCGGTCTCGCCCCGCGAACTCAATGCCGTCGTGCAGCAATTGCGGGCCCTTTCGCGAGGCGAAAAGCAGGGGGTCGATTCCGATCTGGTGCGGAGATTTCTGGCGCATGACGTGCCGCCGCCCCCCTGCCGCCTCGATGACGTCTGCCGCGCGGTCGCTCGCCAATTCGGCGTCACGGCAGCCGGCCTGCGATCGAAAAAAAGACACAGCACCCTCGTGCGGGCGCGGCAGTGCGCGATGGCGCTCGCCCGCGAATTGACCCCGTGCAGCCTCATGCAGATCGGTCGCTACTTCAGTGGACGCGACCACAGTACCGTTGTGCATGCCTGCCAGCGCCTGGCCGAGCTGGTCGAGCGCGACCCGCAATTGTTGGCCGCGATCAATCAGGCGCGCAGAACGTTGGGCGCCGGTTTGCCCGACCAATGTGAATAACCCGTCGAAAACCGGTTTTGGGGCCGGTTTGTGCGTTCAACCAGGCTCGGTCATTCCGCTTCTGCAAGGGCGCTTTTGGGGCTTGAGATCGGTGTGAGAAACGTGCCGGCCACAGGCTCTCAACGGCCGGCTCACAACGTGAGGCGTTCATTGAATGAGGGTATCGTTTTGCCTATCATAGGGTTCCAAAAACTACTTCACCGGAAACCACAATTCTGCGGCCCCTAGATACTACTGCTGCTAGATAAGTAACTTCACTCTGCCGCTTACAGCGGAGATCGCGCGCAGAACGCGTCTCGCAGGCAGGGCAACCGTCGCAATCGCGGCTGTCGCGGAAGGCAGACGCGCTGATCTTCTCAGGAGGCGTTCCCTCATGAAGTTGTTGTGCCCTCGCGGAACGTTGGCGACTGCGTTTCAAACCGTCAGCGGGGTTGTTCCCACCCGCACCCCCAAAGCCATTCTTCAAAACGTCAAGATCGAGGCCACGAAAGGCCGGGCCGTTTTGATCGGCACCGACCAGGAAGTGGGTATTCGGTATACCATCGCCGAGGCCGATGTGCAGCGCGCCGGCGAGGCCCTGTTACCGACCAGCCGGGTGCTGGCGATTCTGCGCGAGTTTCAGGGTGACGTGGTGGCCATCGAGGCGACCAGCGACGGGGTCTGGGTCAGGGGAGATCGGGCGGAGTTCAAACTGGGCTCTGAGAACGCGGCTGAGTTTCCAGCCGTGGCTGAGTTCAACGAATCGGGGTGCCAGACGGTTTCGGCGGCGCTGTTGCGGCAGATGATTCGCCGCACGGTGTTCGCGACAGACACCGAGAGCACCCGCTATGCCCTGGGTGGGGTGCTGGTCGAGTTGAAGGGCGAGACCATTACCATGGCCGCGACCGACACGAGGCGTTTGGCCGTCGTGCGGGGGCAGTGCGCCTCGTCAGGTTCGGGCGCCCCGGAAAACCAGACGCCGGTCGTGCCGTCGAAGGCCATGTCGCTGATCGAGCGCAGCATCGCTGATCAAGAAGAGCCGGTCAGTCTGGCCATTCGCCAGAATGATGTGCTGGTGAAGACCAGAACGGCGACGATTTACAGCCGGCTGGTCGAAGGGCGGTTCCCCCGCTATCAGGATGTGATCCCCGCGCAATCGAAGGTCGCAGTCGACCTGAGCGTGGGCCCGTTCTACTCGGCGGTGCGGCAGGCACAAATCGTGACCAGCGAAGAAAGCCGGGGGGTCGATTTCGAATTCGCCAAAGGGTTGCTCGTCTTGAAAAGCCAGGCGGCCGAGATTGGCGAGTCGAAAGTCGAACTGCCCATCAGCTACGACGGCGGAGAGCTGACCATCACGTTCGACCCGCGCTACGTCTCAGACTTTCTGCGGGTGCTTGATCTGGAACAGCCCCTGCGGTTGGAGCTGACCGACTCAGAAAGCGCCGCCGTGTTCCGCACGGAAGACGGGTACACGTACATCGTCATGCCTCTCTCGAGGGATCGTTAGTCGATGGCATTCCGTCCTCGTTCGCGCCCCGGGCCTCGCCCGTTGTCGGGCGCCATTTCAGAGTTGATCGCCCTGCGGGGCATTGCCCGTCCACAGGGCGACGCCCAACTGCAAAACGCCTGGGCCCAGGCAGCCGGCGAGAAATTCGCCGCCCTGACCCGGGCGCTCGCGTTGCGCCGCGGCGTGCTGCACGTGGGTGTCGCCAGTGCACCACTCTTGTCGGAACTGGCCGGTTTTTATCGTGTGGAACTGCTGGAACGCCTGAAAACGCGTCACGCGCACCTGAACATTCGCGACCTGAAATTCCGCCTCGACAGCGCCGCGGGCGCCTGACGTTATGAGCATCGACTTGAATTCAACCCCCGAACCCCGCCCGGGCGACGTCCCCGCTGAGGAATACGGCGCCGAGCAGATCGAAGCGCTCAAGGGGCTCGAGGGCATTCGGATCCGCCCGGCGATGTACATCGGCGGCACCGACAGTCGCGGCTTGCACCACCTGGTGTTCGAGGTGGTCGACAACAGCATCGACGAGTTCGTCGCCGGCCACGGCAAGCTGATCGCCGTGCACATCAACGTCGACGGGTCGGTGACGTGTAGCGACGACGGTCGCGGCATCCCTGTCGGGCCGATGCCCGAGATGGACAACAAGCCGGCCGTCGAGGTCGTGCTGACGTCGCTGCACGCCGGGGGCAAGTTCGACCGCGAAGGGGGTTATCGCAAAGGGACAGGGGGCCTGCACGGCGTGGGCATCAAGGCCGTCAATGCCCTGAGCGAATGGCTGGTCGTCGAAATCCGGCGGGAAGGGCACGTCTGGAGCATGGAGTTCGCGCGGGGCGAAGTCACGAGCCCGTTGCAGCGGCTGGGGACGACGGCCAGCACCGGCACGAAAATGACCTTCAAGCCCGACCCGCAGATCTTCAGCGACCCCCATTTCAACTACGACGTGCTTCAGCGGCGGCTGCAGGAGCTCGCGTTCCTCAACAAGGGGGTGCGCATCCAACTGGTCGACGACCGAACCAGCCAGAAAGACGAATTCTGCTACCAGGGGGGCCTGGTCGAGTTCGTCGCCTGGCTGAACCGCACCGAGAACGTGTTGATCCCCGAGATCATCTCGATCTCGGGCGCCGATCAGGGTATTCAGGTCGAAATCGCGCTGCAATACAACGACGGCTACAACGAAAACGTGCGCTGCTTCGCCAACAATATTCCCAACCCCGATGGCGGCACCCACCTGACCGGTTTTCGCGGGGCCTTGACCCGCGTGCTGAACAACTACGGCAAGAAAAACGGGATGTTCAAGGATTTCGAGCCCAGCGGAGACGACTTTCGCGAAGGTCTGACGGCCGTGATCACCGTCAATGTGCCGCACCCGCAGTTTCAGTCGCAGAACAAAACCAAGTTGCTCAACAACGAAGTCGACAGCGCCGTGGGCAGCGTCTCTTACGAGGTGCTGATGCGCTATTTTGAAGAACACCCCGCGGTCGGCAAGCGCGTCTGCCAGAAGGCCGAAACGGCCGCCGAAGCCCGCGAGGCGGCGCGCAAAAGCCGCGAAATGATTCGCCGCAAAGGCGCCCTGACCTCTGCCGGGCTGCCTGAGAAGCTGCGCGATTGCCGCACGCACGACCTCGAAGCCAGCGAGCTGTTTCTGGTGGAAGGCGATTCGGCGGGCGGTTCGGCCGACACAGGCCGCGACTCGAACACGCAGGCGATTCTTCCTTTGCGCGGAAAGATCCTCAACGTCGAAAAGGCACAGCTTGTCAAGGTGCTCGACAACGAAGAGATCGCCGCCATCTTCAAAGCGGTCGGGGTCACGCCCGGCGGCGAGATCGAAGACGCCGGCAAGAGGCGCTACGGCAAGATCATTCTGATGACCGACGCCGACGTCGATGGCAGCCACATTCGCACGCTGCTGTTGACGTTTTTCTTCCGCCATATGCGGCCCTTGGTCGAGCAGGGGTGCGTGTACATCGCGCAACCTCCCTTGTATCGCGTCGTGCAGAAAAAGCAGACGCGCTACGTGCAGACGGCCGACGAGATGATGCGCGAGCTGGTCTCCCTGGGGCTCGATGGCGCTTCGCTGACGTTGCCTGATGGCGCCGTGTTCGAAGGCGAGAACCTCAAGAAGGTGGTCGAGCTGATCGGTGAGATCGAAGAGCCTTTGCTGACGCTCGAACGCAGAGGCATCGACCTGCGGCTTTTGGCCCAGCGGCACCTGACCGAGCGGGGGCTCTTGCCCCGCTACCGCGTGTTTCTCGGCCGCGAACAGCACTGGTTCGCCACCAAGGCCCAGCTCGACGCGTTTCTCGCCGAACAGGAAACCAAGCTCGGCCACGAATTGCACGTGGCCGACGACGGTCACTCGCTGCCCCGTCCGGCACCCGCCCCAGGCGATGGAGCGCCGCGCACGGCAGTCGGCGGCAACGGCGCCCCCGAGCACGAATCGACGTTGCAGGTGGTCGACCTGCACGAAGTCCGCACGATCAACCACGCTCTCGAACAACTGGCCGGCTTCGGCGTGAAAATTCGCGACCTGCTGCCGGCCGGCACGAAAAACGGGGCTGTCGTCTTTCCGTTCCGGCTGCGCAGCGAAGACGAGCAGGTTCCTCTGGCGAGCCTGCGCGAGCTCTTGCGCGCCATCCGCAAGCTGGGCGAACAGGGCCTCAAGCTCACCCGCTTCAAAGGGCTGGGCGAGATGAATTCCGACGAATTGGGAATCACCGCGATGGACCCCAAGTCGCGCACCCTGCTGCGCGTCACGATGCAAGACGCCGTCGCCGCCGACGAAATCTTCCGCGTGTTGATGGGCGATCACGTTGAACCACGCCGCGAATTCATCGAAAAGCACGCGCTCGAAGTCAAAGAGCTCGACGTCTGAAGCGGCCCTGGCTTGAGGACCGCCCACTCGGCCGATGCCCGGTTGCCGTTACGCGACCGCCCGTTCGATCAAACGCACTTCGTCTGGGGCCAGGCCGCATTCGAATGCAGCCGCATTCGGACTGCAACCGCGCTGAACACACGGAAAGTCAAAACCGCCGAGGTCGCTGAGATCTCCGGGACGCGCAGAGCAGGATTGCGTCGGCTGCGCCGCCCCAATTTACCGCGCCGACTCGCGCCGGTTCGGGTAAACTGGCCTCAGGGCGCAAGCGCGTCCGTTTCGCGAAACAGGAGACTTTCCCGATGCACGCCAGATTGACGCGCGGGTTGCTGGTCGCCAGTGCGCTCTTCTCGTTGATACTCACCGCGGCTGTTGAGGCGCGGGCGCAAACAGTCAGTTCGGGCAGGCGCGACTTCCAGGTCATCAACACCCCCACCGGGCCCTGGTTCTTTCAAAGAGGGTCAGGCATTCCTGACCAGATGGTTCTGCAGGACATCAATCTCGAAGAACAGGTCGAACAGGCCATAGAGCAGTATGCCGCCGCGGAAACCGACGAGGCCCGGGCGACGGCGCGCGTCTCGGTGAAAGACCTGCTGGAGCAGCAATTCAGCCTGCGGCAGGAACAGCGCATGCGGCAGATCGCCGAAATGGAAGGCCGCGTCAGAAAGATGCGCGACACCCTGCGAAGGCGGGCCGGCGAAAAGGAACAGTTGATCGACCGCGAATGGAATGAACTGCTCAGCAATGCCGAGGGGCTCGGCTGGGGCGATCTCCTCGGGGGGGCCCTACGGCAAGCGGCGTTCCAACAGCAACAGCAGCCAGGGCAGCCGGTGCAGCCGGGTCAGCAACAATTCAGAGACCCGTTGCCGACGTTGAAGAAACACGTTCACGAGGCCATGCAGACGTATGCCGCCGCCGAGGCAGACGACGCCCGCGCCAAGGCCAAAGGGGCCGTTCTGGAACTTCTGGACCAGCAGTTCACCGTGCGTCAGGAGCGGCGGATGCACGAGATTGTCGAGCTTGATCGGCAGCTCAAGCAGCTTCGCGACACATTGCAGAAGCGGGCGAATGCCAAGGGGCAGATCATCGAGCGGCGCCTGACCAGGCTGCTGAACGAGGCCGACAATCTGGGGTGGGAAGATGCCGCGACCGACGGCACGGCCGGCAATCTTCCCGTGCGCCAGCCGGTGGCGCCCGTCGCGGCCCCAGCGCAGCGCGTGCGGTGAGGGCTTATTGTGCCGCGATCACGACTGCGATGGTCCGTGCGTCGCCGGACTTTCATCCTTGGCTGTCGATGCGTAATCTATCGCATCGCGTCTGACAGACTCAGGGGTCGCCCGGATCATGCCCGCCACTGGACGGATCAAGCCTGCCGACAAGTCGATTCGCGCCTATCATGCCGCGCTGCAGGCATACGCCGACACGCGGGTCACCCATGAAGGGGCGGTCGAGACGGCCTTTCAGCAACTATTGGCCGACGCGGCGAAATCGCATGGCTGGATGCTTGTACCGAAGCTCAGCGTGCGCCGCGGCGGGAAGACAGTAATCCCCGATGGCACCGTCCGCGATGCGTATAACCTGCATCGGGGCTATTGGGAGGCGAAGGACACCGACGACGACCTGTCGGCGGAAATCCGCAAGAAGACGGCAAAGGGCTACCCGCTTACAAATACGATCTTTGAGGACACGCGGCATGCGGTCCTATTCCAGAATGGTGAACCTCGTTTCAAGGCCGATCTCACCGATGCCCAGCAAATCGCCGACCTGCTGAATGCGTTCTATGACCACACCGAACCCGATATCGAAGGGTTTGAAGAGGCGGTCGATGAATTCAAAGAACGAGTCCCCGAGCTGGCCAAAGCGCTGGCCGACAAGATCGCGCAGGCGCACGACGAGAACTCGCGGTTCCAGCAGGCGTTCGGCGAATTCTTCGGCATGTGCCAGACGGCGCTCAACCCCAACATCAGCCGGGCAGCCGTCGATGAAATGCTCGTGCAGCACCTGCTGACCGAACGGCTGATCCGCACAATCTTCGACAAAGACGATTTCACCCGGCAGAACGTGATCGCCGCCGAGGTCGAGAAGGTGATCGACGCCTTGGTGGGGCAGAGCTTCAGCCGCAAAGAATTCCTGAAATCGCTCGACCGGTTTTATCTGGCCATCGAAGCGGCCGCGCGTGGGCTGGAAGACTTCAGCGAGAAGCAGCATTTTCTGAACACAGTTTATGAGCGGTTCTTCCAAGGCTATTCGATCAAGGTGGCCGACACGCACGGCATCGTTTACACGCCGCAGGAAATCGTAGATTTCATGTGCGCAAGCGTGGCTGAAGTGCTCGAGAACGAATTCGGCAAGAGCTTGGGGGATAAGGACGTGCACATCCTCGACCCCTGCACGGGGACGGGGAACTTCATTGTGAATCTCTTGCAGCGAATTCCGAAGCGCGACCTGCAGCGAATGTACCGTCAGCAGCTTTTCGCGAACGAAGTGATGCTACTCCCGTATTACATCGCCGCGCTTAACATCGAGCACGCCTATTACGAGCGGACCGGCGACTATGAGCCATTCGAAGGGCTGTGCTTCGTGGATACGCTTGACATGGCGGAAGGACGGCAGCTCTCAATGTTCACGGAGGAAAATACGGCGCGCGTCGCGAGGCAAAAAAGTGCACCGATCACGGTGATTATCGGAAATCCGCCGTACAACGTGGGACAGTTGAATGAGAACGATAACAATAAGAATCGTAGATATCCAGTAATTGATTCACGAGTCAAAGCGACTTACGCAAAGGATTCACGAGCTTCCAGTGTCAGCAAGCTCAATGATGCATATGTCAAATTCTTTCGGTGGAGCTCAGATCGCCTGCACGGACGAGACGGGATAGTTTGTTTTGTCTCTAACAACAGCTTTGTGGACCAAATTGCGTTCGACGGAATGCGATGCCACCTCCTGCGAGACTTTACACGGGTGTATCATGTTCATCTTGAAGGCAACGTGCGCCACAACCCGAATCTTGCGGGTACGATCTACAATGTATTCGGCATTCAAGTCGGCGTCGGAATTACGCTCGCAATACGCAAAGCAAAGGGCGCCGAGCGGCGCCTGTACTTTAAACGAGTTGATAAGCAGCTGCGGCGCCATCAGAAGCTTTCCTGGCTGGCTCAAAACGCGACCATCGCGACGATGAAGCTAAAGAAGCTCGTCCCTGACAATCTGCATACCTGGCTAGTACCCGAGCATGCCGCCACATTTTCACAGTTCGTGCCCATCGCCAGCAGAGAAGGAAAGTCGACCGAAGATACCGACGCGCGCACGGTCTTCAAGACCTTTTCACTCGGCGTGGTGACCGCACGTGATAATGTGGTTTTTGACTTCGACCGCGATCAACTTGCTCTGAGGGTCCGGCAATTCGTCGAAGACTTCAATTCGGAGGTTGATCGTTACAGGCGGGTTGGCAAGAAATGCCCGGCGGATGAATTCGTGAGCTATGAGCGCATTAAGTGGAGCCGCGACCTAAAGCTTGACTTGACACGTGCCAATTACGCCACATTTTCCGTGGACAAAATTCGTGTCGCGGCCTATCGCCCGTACTGCCGCAAATATCTCTTTTACGACCGCATTCTGAATGAAGAAACCCGGCTATTTCCTTTCCTTTTTCCGGGAAACGGTGCATTCAAAGACCGACAACTTAACCAGGCGATCTGTGTCAGTGGACCTGGCCACGAGCTATTTCGGTGTATTTGTGCCGACACGCTCGTGGAGTACAAGTTCTCAAATCCCACGAATGGTGGCACTCAATGCTTCCCCTTCTACGTCTACGACGAAGACGGCAGCAATCAGCGTGAGAACATCACCGACTGGGCGCTGGAGCAGTTCAGGAAGCGGTACAAGTCGAAGAAGATTGCGAAGTGGGACATCTTCCACTACGTCTACGGCGTCCTGCATCATCCGGGGTATCGCGAAAAGTTTGCTGACAACCTCAAGCGGGAACTGCCCCGCATTCCATTGGCCGCCGATTTTCAGGCGTTCCGCAAGGCGGGTGAAAAGCTCGCGCAGCTGCACCTGGAGTACGAGCAGCTTGACGAATGGCCGCTTAAATGGATCGAGACGGCGGATACACCATTGTCGTACAAGGTCGAGAAGATGAAGCTCAACAAAGACAAGACGGCAGTTATCGTGAACCCATCGCTGACGCTGGCAGGTATCCCGCCGGAAGTGTCCGAGTACCGCCTGGGCAATCGCAGCGCGCTCGACTGGGTAATCGACCAGTATCAGGTAAGCGAAGACAAGCGCAGTGGCATCCGGTCAGACCCCAACCGGGCAGACGACCCGGAATACATCGTTCGGCTCGTGGGGCAGGTCGTGCGGGTGAGCGTCGAAACAGTCAAAATCGTGAAGAATCTACCGCGCGACGGCGGGTGGTAGCCATCGGGCGCCGGGTCAGCTGCCAATCCGCCTGAGGCGGGAATGGTGCCTCACAATTCGGGCTGTCGCGCCTGTTAGATCACTCCCCCGCGACTTTCGGTGCTCCGTCGGCGTCGGGGGCCGTCCAATCCACCGCCAGCCACACCACGGCCGTGCCGTCGCGGCTGCCGGTCAGCAGGTAGCGGCCAACCGGTGACGCGTTCACGCAGGTGACTTCCTGCGAATGCCCCTTGAGCGTCAGGATTTCTTTGCCCGTCTGCGCGTCCCACAGCTTGGCGGTGCCATCGAGGCTGCCCGTGATCGCCCGGTTCGCTTTGGCATCAGGCAGGTACGCGACCGACGAGACCGGGGCGCTGTGCCCGGCCAGAGTCAGCAGCAGCTTGCCCGACTTATCCCAGATGCGGGCTGTGTTGTCTTCGCTGCCGGTGATGATGCGCGACCCGTCGGCACAGAACGCGACCGAGAGCACCGACCAGTCGTGCCCTTTGAGAACGGCCAGGGCCGAGCCGGTGGCGACGTCCCACAGCCGGGCGGTCTTGTCGGTCGAACCGGTGAGCAGCCGTTTGCCGTCGGGTGCGAAGCAGGCCGCACGAATGCCGGCCTCGTGCCCTTTGAGCACCTGCACGACGGCGCCCGAGCTGGCGTTCCAGAGGACGGCCAGTTGGTCGTCGCCCGCCGTCAATATCAGGCTGCCGTCGGGCGAATACATGGCGGCGTTGACCGGTTTGGTGTGCTGGTGTTCGAGCTTCAATAGCGCCTTGCCCGATTTCGCGTCCCACACGCGGGCGCTGTTATCCCAACTGGCGGTCACGACGCGCTCGCCATCGGGCGAAAAGCCGGCCGAGGCGACAATTCCGTGCGGGCTGAAGCTGATGCGTTCTTCACCCGTCTCGAGGTTCCATAATCGGGCATCCGTCCCGCCGACCGTCAGAATTCCCTCGCGATCAGGGGCGAACTCGGCGGTCCACAAGAGGCCTCGTCGGCCGCGGAAGTCGAGAAATGCGCCCCCCTTCTTCCCCGGTTTGGGAAACTCTCGCTCGCGGCCGGCGCGCAAGTCCCACAGGCGGACTGTCCGCTCGACCGCATCGACCGTCAGCGCCAGGGCGCCGTCGGAAGAGACGTCGACCGAATGAATGACGGCCCGCATCGGCAGGGTCGCCGTCGTGGTCGCCTTGTCGAGGTCCCACAGGCGCACCTGCCCGTCGGCGCAGCTTGAGAGCGCCTGGCGCGTTGTGGGGAGAAGCGCGAGCGACAGCACCGCCTCGCCGTGCTTGAGCACCAGCGGCACGATCTCTTTGCCCGTCTTCACGTCCCACTGGGCGACCGTGTGGTCGTTGCTGGCGGTGAGCAGGCGGGCCCCATCGGCCAGAAACGCGGCGGCGGTGATTTTTCCCGTGTGCGAATTGAGGCGCTTCAGCACCTCGCCGGTGGCAGCATCCCACAGAATGCCGCTGCCGCCGGCGTCGCCGGTGAACAGCACGGCATCGTCGGGCGAAAAGGCGACGGCCGTGACCTCGGTGGTGTGTTCCGAGAGGGTCTTGAGCAGGCGGCCGGTGGCCATCTCCCACAGCTTGGCCGGCCGACGCTTGTCTTCGCGCGCGTAGTCTGACCCGGTCAATAGTTTTTTGCCGTCGTGCGACAACGCCATTGCGGCGCTGCGGCCGGTGTGTTCGAGCTTCATCGTTTCGGTGCCCGAAGCCACGTCCCACACGCGAACGGTGTTGTCGACGGCCGAGGTCAGCAGGCGCTTGCCGTCGGGCGAAAAGACGGCGTTGGAAGCCAGAAACTGATGCCCCTCGGCAAACGTCTGCAATTCGGCCCCGGTGCGAACTTTCCAGGTGCGGGCCGTGCGGTCGCGGCTGGCAGTGACGATCTGCTCGCCGTCGCGCGAGAACGAGGCGGCGAGCACCGCGTCGTCGTGCCCTTCGAGCACCCGGCCGTGCAGCACCCTGATTTCTTCATAGTCAGGCAGGCTCCAGAGCCTCGCCGTTTCGTCGTGGCCGGCCGAAAGCACCAGTTTGCCGTCGGGCGAGATGGCGCAGCCCTGCACCCAACCTCCGTGCCCGCGAAACGTTTTGAGCGGCTTGCGGGTGGCGACGTCCCAGGCTTTGACGGTGTTGTCGTGGCTGCCGCTGATCACCAGCGCCCCGTCGTGCGAAAAGACCACCGAATGCACGCCGGCCGAATGCCCCTCGAGCGCCTGCATCGGGGGGAGCTCGATCTGCTCACCGGCAGCCAGCTTGCGAAAGTCGAATGACCGCAGAGCGTCGGGGTTCCAGAGCAGAATGCGGTTGTCGTACCCGGCCGTGGCGACGAGCGACTCGGTGGGCGAAAAGGCCGCCGAGTAAACCGGGCCCCGATGCCCGAGAAACTGGGCGATCTGTTTGCCCGAATCAGCCTCCCAGAGAATTGCTGAACCGTCCTGGCTGGCCGTGAGAATGCGTTTTTCGTCGGGCGAAAACGCGGCCGACCAGACCCACCAGCTATGCCCCTGCAGTGCCAGAAGCTCGCGCCCCGTCGCCACGTCGAACACGCGGGCCGTTTTGTCGAACGACGAAGTCAGCAGGCGCTTTCCGTTCTTCGAAAAGGCAACGCTCAGCACACCGTCAGTGTGTCCCGCGAAAACCCGCACCAGTTCGCCGGTGCGCGCGTTGTACACGCGCAGATTGCCGCTGGGGTCGTTACTGCCGGTCGCCACCAGAGCGCCGTCGGGCGAGAAGGCGACGGCGAAGACGTACGAACCGCCGTGGGGCAGGGCGGCCAGGCGCTTGCCGCTCGCCGTCTCCCACACCTCGGCCGCATGATTCCAACCGCCGGTGGCGAACGACTTGCCATCGGGCGAGAAGGCGACGGCATCGAGCCGGGCCTGTGCCGTCACCGTTCGCACCGACTGGCCGCACAGATACATCAGGCGGCCCCATTCCCAGTTGCGCAATTCGGGCTTGCAACTTTCGAGAGTTCGGCGGGCGCTATCGAACGCGTTCTCGTCGATCTGGGCGGCTGCCAGGCCGATCTGGGCAATGTACGCTTCATACTCTTCTTTCTCTTTCGCCTCGACCGCCTTCTGGCGCTCTTCTTCGGCCTTGGCTTGCGCGAGACTGGCCCGGTCGCGCTGCTTCTCGGCCTCTTTCTTCGCGACCTCTTCCTGTTCGCGGGCCTTGACCGCCCGGTCGCGCTGCGCCTCAGCGTCTTTCTTGGCGACGGCTTCCTGTTCCTGGGCCTGGATCGCGGCGTCGCGCTGATTCGTGGCGTCGATTTCGGCAAGAACGGCCCGATTCTTCTGAACGTTGATCAGGTACGCCGCGGCGCTGACCGCGACGACAAACAGCGCCACCGCCGTCGCGGCAAAACGCTTCATCCTCTGCAAGCGCTGCTGCCGGGCTTCGCGCTCGCGCTGCGAATCGCCCAGTTTGCGCAACAGCGGCCCATGATCGGGGTTGGCCGAATCGAGTAACGACGCACCCAGGTCGAAGTCGCCTTTGCGCAATGCCGAGTCGGCGTATTTCAGCCGCACGACGTTCAAGCCGTTTTTGGCCTTGCCGTTTCCATCCCACAACGACAGAGCTTCTTCAAAGCCGAACATCGCGCGGGCGAAGTCGCGATAGTCGTCTGATTGGGCCGCACGCTCCATCTCATCGGCGGCGCGGCCCGAAAGCACGATGCTCTCGGTGTGCGATTGATATTCGCGGATCGCGTCTTGAAACGACTTGACGTCGGAGTACCGCTCGGCGAGGTCGGTCGCCATCGCCTTCCGCGCGATCTCGACCAGCTCGCCGGTCTTCTCGGTCGGGCGAATGTCGTTCTTGGCGGCGGCGAACAGACACTGCATCGTGTTCTTGCCGCTGTGCGGGGGCCGCCCGGTGAGAATTTCGTACAAAATCGCCCCGAGCAGATACACATCGCTGACGAACGAAATCTTCTCAAGCGGCCCGCTGGCCATTTCGGGCGCCATGTACGCCGGCGTGCCCCCCATGCTGTGCGCGGGAGAGATCGTCGACGATTTGGTGAAGCCCGGGGCGGGCAGCGCCAGCCCCCAGTCCATCACCAGGACTTCGCCGTAGTCGCCCAGCATCACGTTTTCAGGCTTCAGGTCGCGATGAATCACCCCCCGCGAATGCGCGAAGCCGACCGCGTCGGCCACCTTCATCAGAATCTCGAGGTTTTCAGCCAGCGACTTCTCGGGCAGCAGCTTCATCCACGGCGTACCCTTCACCTTCTTCATCGCGTAGAATAGCAACCCCCGCTCGCTGCTCCCCACGTCGTAGATGGGAACGATGTTGGGGTGATCGAGGTCGCCCGTGACCACCGCTTCGGCCAGAAACTTCTGCCGCTGGCGGTCGTCGCCGGCCGTTTTGGGCTTGAGCATCTTGACGGCGACCGAGCGATCGACCGACGTCTGCCGCGCGTCGTAGACGATGCCCATGCCCCCTTCGCCGAGAACGCGAATGAGCTCGTACTCGGCTTCCCGCCCCTTGGGGGCCTTTTCACCGGGCGAGGCCAACTGCCGCGATTTGATCACAAGGGTCGACCCCGCGCCGCCCGCGCCGCGCGTGAGCCCCTTGATCGTCATGTGGGGGTTCGTGCCCTGGTGCAACCCGCCTGACCAGAGGGTTTGCATAGTCTTGATTTCCTGCTGATCGAGCTCTTCGGTCAGCAGGGTGTGGCCCGATTCAGGCACGCTCCAATCGTCGGCCGCGATGGTCTTGTCGTCGCTTGCCGCCGCGGGCGATTCTTGCAGCGAGAATTCGTTCGAATGCACGGTCTGGCTGAGCGCCGGATCATCGGCCTCGTGCGATTCGACCGTCTGGGCCGCCTCGATCTGCGAGCTTCCACCCGCGGGCCCGCTCGACGTGAATTCGTCCGACTGCACGGTCTGCGCCACCGATTCGGGCGCCCATTCGTCAGACGCCACGGTCTGATCGTTTTCCTGAGACGCGCGCACGGCCTCTGCCGCCTCATCGAACAGCGCCGACCCTTCCTCCGACTGAACGGTTTTCGCAATGGGGTCGCTCCATTCGTCGGATGCCACTGTCGCCCCGCCCTCGGCTGCCGCGTCAGAGCGATGGCTGTCGGCCGAAGCGACCGAATCAATCGTGGGCTGCGACTCAGGTCGGTCGGCGTCGCCCGTGTCGGAAACGGTGCGGTCGACGGGCGAAACGCCCCCCCGTGACGACAGGCTGCGACCGCATTGCGGGCAGTTGTCGGGCAGAAGGTCGAGCTGAACAAGGTCGAATTGACAGTGCGGGCAACGAATCATGACGCTGAACCCCCTGGTTCCTCAGCCGTTCTTGGTATACGGGCCGTGCAGAGCATGCCGACCGTCGCCGCGCAGTTGCCGTCGCAGCCGCCGCGCCAACCTCGCCCCTTTCGAAAGCCGCCCGGCCTCAGGCCCCGCCAGCGCCCGATCGACGCGCTCTTCCCAATCGCGTTGACCGAGCACGGCCGCAAGTGCCAGGCCACCTGCTGCCGCCGACGCCCAGCCGGTGGTCGGCCGGCGCCAGTCGATTGCATCAAACGCGGCGGCCAGCCGATGGGCGCGCTCGATCGACGTATGCGATACTCCGAGTGCCGGCCCTGGGTCAGAGGCTGCCGCTGCGTTCGGCACCGGTTCGGCGGCGCCCGCATCAGATGGCGGGGCGGTCAGAGCAGCCGAGTCGGCCGGCAAGGCCTGGGAATCGACCGGTGCCGGCGCCTGTTCGGTCGGCGGCTTGTCGAGGTTGCCTTCCGAATCGTCGGCCGGCTTTCCGCCCCGCAGCGTCACGTCGATCAGCAACCGCGCCTCGCGTTCACCCGGGTCTTTCAAGAGCACTTGATACCGGCCGTCGGGCAAGCGGCGGAAAAAGCCCGGCAAGTCGTCGAGCACGTCTTCGTCGACCAGAGCGCGGTTCAGTTCCTCTCCCGCGGCGTTCAACACCACGAGAAACACCTGACGTACCCGCAGACTCGCCGCATCCACCTTCGACACCACCGATGTGCTCTCTTCGGTCTGGTTCGAGGCTGCGGGCACGGCGTCGGGCGTGTAAACCAGCGTTTCAAGCGGCGGAAACAGCAAAATCGGGATCTTGAGCGTTGTGTCGATGCGAATGAACTCGATGCCCTCGCCCGGCGCGTTCGTGAACGTGATGACCGCGGCCGTTTCGTTCGCCACCGTTTTGAAGTCGGTGTCGTTGATGGGGAACGTAACAGCCGGCTGCTGCAGCCCGATGAAGGTGCTGTGCGGATCGTCGAACTCGGTCACCGTGATGGCGATCGGGGCCGACTGGTCTCCCTGGTTCGGGTTGCTGG
>JBQTIL010000004.1:0-15000 GCA_052388175.1 Planctomycetaceae bacterium
GTGTCCTGCACAGCACCCGTGGCCATCTCACGCTCCTCCTTGAGCTTGCGATCTCGAAGTCGCTCGACTTCGTCCACCGATGGTCTAACCCATCGCGTCCGGCGCGCAAAGCCCGTTATGGACCCCAATTCCCCTGTCTCCCTTCGGCCGGCCTCGTTCCGAACCGACAGCAGCACGCCCCAGATTGACATTGCCCAGATTACCAGAGGGAAATTCGGGAATTGCCGGGTGGTGTAGTACAGCTACCCTGCGCGCCGATCGGCCGGAGGGGCGGTCCGAAAACCCAGACCGAAAGGGGGCCCCATGCACCCCCCCTGTCTTCAAGGGCGCGCAACACCCCATGCTGCTCGTCGAGCCGGCCGTCGCTGCCGACCGCGCTTGCACAAGCGCTTGCACAAAACTTGCACAAACGGCTGATGCGCGTTGAAACGAGCTGAGACGGATTGAGACTCAGCTGGTGTCGAAAGGCCATTCCCCATCAACGCACAGAACCCCGTAAAATACGGGGTTCTGAGACGTTCTGAGGCGCCCTGAGACGAGTTGAAGCGGAGAGAGGGGGATTCGAACCCCCGATACCCCTTTACGAGGTATGCCGATTTAGCAAACCGGTGCATTCGACCACTCTGCCATCTCTCCGTCGCGGATCGAAGTTTATCATCCCCGCAGGGGGCGTTCAATCAGCGCCGCGGCACGGCCGGGCTCTCGACGGTTGCCTGGGGACGCTGTTCCGGGGAAGACTTCTCTCAGCCCCGCGCACGGCCGATGGGCCAAACCCATGAGCCATGGCGAAAGCCTGACCAGCGCGACTCTTGAAGACACGGAATCGTTCGCCGGCGTCCGCCGGCAGATCGTCGCGACGGCAACTCGCGAAGGGCTGGACTATGACGCAGCCCGATGGAGTTTGGGTGTCCAGAACACTGACGCTGTCGGCTCGATGTTCAGAGACGACCAACAGGCGCTTGCGGCGGTAGAGAGCCTGACGAGTGATTCAGGCGCCGCCAGAGCCAAACTGATGGCGCTGGTTTACACGCTGATCGGTCAAGGCATGGAATTGCGCCAATCGGTCGCTGCAGCGATGCGACGATGGGCGAGATTCAACATCCGTCGTCAACAGGCAGCGCCTCTCAGTGTCAGCCCGATGGATTTGCCCAACGGTCAGGTACCACGAGTCGCTGTCGGCGGAACGGGGGCGGCAGCCCGGTCTGCTGTCAGGTTGAGTCTTTCGAGGGCCCGGCGCGGAGTGTGATCGGCTCCAGTCTGCCCGCGCCGGGTTTTTCGACCTGGGCGATAGTGAGCATAATGCGAATCCGACCAGATTGCCCGGCCCGGACCCGCGGTCAACGCCCGTTTGGGTCCTGCGTTTCCACCCGAAGTTTGGGCAGAGCGGACCGCAACTTTTCGACCCCGTGCGAGGTGACTTGTGTCCCGATGAGGGTCACATGGTTGAGAGATTCCAGACGCAATAAAAGATCCAGCCCTGCGTCGGTGACAAGCGTGTGGTTGAGGTGCAGGAGCCGCAGGCCTTGCAGCCCCACGAGTTGCATCAGGCCCGAGTCGGTGATCGCGGTGTGATTCAGGCGAAGGTCCTGCAGGTTCGTCAGCTCGCGCAGACGCCGTAATCCGTCGTCGGTGATACGGGTCCCTGACAGAACGAGAATCTCCAACTGGCGCAGGCGCGCCAGATGGTCCATTCCAGTGTCGGACACCGCGACGCCAGCAAGATGCAGCGCGGCGAGATTCGGCAGCTCAACCAAGCGACTCAGGCTGGCGTCGGTGATTCGCGTCTCGTCAAGAATCAAGACCGAGACGCGCGACATTCGCTGCAAGTGCGCCAGCCCGGCGTCGGTAATCTGGGTCTCGCCAAGGTCAAGCCATTCGAGCGCCGTCAACTCCGTGAGGTGCCCTAGCGCTGCATCCGTTACCAGGGTGTCTCTCAACGACAGCACCTGCAGTTCGGGCATCGATTGCAGGTGCGCCAGCCCCTGTCCCGAGACGCGTGTGCCGCTGAGATCGAGGTGCCGCAGGCGGCTGAGCCCTGACAGATGCACGAGCCCTGTGTCGGTGACCAGCGTATCGTGCAGGTAAAGTCGGCGGAGGCTCTGCAGATCGCGGAACCGGGGCAAGTCGGCGTCCGCGACCCTGGTTGCGCCCAGATTGACAAAGTGCACATCGCCGAACCCGATCGGTTCGTCACCGATCGAGCTTCGGAGCCGGGCTGTTGCCGCGGGCCGCACGCCCACCTCGCCGCCGCGCTGTTCGATCCACGCGATCACTCCGTGCTGCGGTGTGATATAGGGACCGATCGTCAAGACCACTGCGCCCGACACCACGATCAAAATCAGCGCGGACCAGATCGGGCCGGGCAGACGAATCAATTCGCCGCCGTCGTTCCTGCTCATTGCGGAGCCGCCTTTCCGCGCGGTAGGGGCGTTTCCGATGTTGTGCCCGTTCCGCGCAGGTGGTCCGCAGGATAGAATAAGAGTGCCGTTGGCCCGGGGCGCGGACCATGCCCCCGGGTGGCGGCTTCCCCGGCCGGTGAGAGGTTGGTTGGCGCTAACGGCTCACCGGCCGTTCTTCATTTCCGATGAATCATTCCGCGAGCACGGATTGTCAGTCCGTGCTGATCTTGTTGGCGTCTTGTGCGCTCTTCCTGTTCACGCCCAGCATCTGCGACGCCTCGGCATGCAATAAATCCAGAATCAGTCGGCGATTCCAGGAAGCTCCTTCAACAGCGATTCGATTTTTTCCGGCGAACGTGTTCCCGCTGGATTCGGCCGCCTTGTCGAACCAGGCGCGGGCCTGGCCCGTGTTTCCGAGCCGGAACTGGGTCATCGCCAGGAAGTACCACGTGTACGCAGGGGAATAGTTCAACGGGTTCGCGGGGGCGGCGTCGGCGCGATCCAGCGCTGGCAATGCCTCGTCGTATTTCCCTGCCCGAAACAGAGCCGCTCCCTGCGCCTGGAACGTGTGCATGCTTCCCTTACCGAGTTCGACGGCCCGCGCGGCAAGGTCCAGCACCGGTTCCCAAATGGCGACAGCATCAGGGGCGAGCACGCAGGTCCAAGTGGCGCTGTGCAGTTCTTCAGGCTTGCGGCTGTTGCGTGATTGCCTGAGCATCTCTGCACAATCGGCACGATAGGCCGGCTCGTCGTGCGCAGCGAGGCAGGCCAGCGCATGATGGTGCTGGGTGGTGTATTTGGCTTCCGGGAAGGAGACGCTCAAGTCGAGATCGGCTCGGGCTGCCGCGAAGTCTCCCAGGGCAGCGCGCAGCAATGCGCGGGCGATTAGTGCGTCGGCGTCTTGCGGGTTCTGGCGGACCACTTCGTCGGCCACCGCCAGCATGCCTCTTCGGAAATTCTCGTCGGGGCAGGCGGCGACATCTGAAGGAGCAATCCGTGTCAATGAGGAGGGGCCGGGCACCTGAGAAAGATCGGCCAGAGCGCGAGCATAGTGGCCCAGCCGGAAGTGTGCCGTCGCGCGCCCCCCGTAGGTGTACGCGCCGTACTTGGCGCCGTGCAGGACCGCTTCGTCGAAATCAGCCAGCGCCTTGTCGAATTCGCCGCGAGCCAGAAAGATCTGGCCCCGGTGATCGAGCGCTTCAGAGCATCCAGGATTCCATTGAATTGCGAGGTCGAGCGGCGGCAGCGCCTCGGTGTACTTCCCGCGGTGAAATTCGCCATCGCCGACCTGGAATATTCGAAGAGCGATTGCCGCGCGCTCGCGCTCGTTACGCCCGTCAGGCGAACCTAGGTCCCGCTGCGCCGCGCCGAAATCTCCCATCGCCAGATGCAGCGCGGCGCGGGCTCCGTGGGCTTCAGGGCTGCCGTTCGTTTGTTCGATTGTTTTGTCGGCCAGAGCGAGCATCCCTGCACGGAAGCTCTCATCGGGACAGGCAACCACGTCTGGCAGCGATATGATCGCGAGGTTTTCCGGGTCTCGGGGATTCATCTCGATGACAGCCGTGATGGCCGCGAGCGCCTCATCAAATCGACCGAGTTCAAAAAAAGCCAGCGCGCGCCGTTTGCTCGCACGCAAGTCCTTGCTAAGGTCGGCGGTACACAGTTCGTCCAGCACCGCCCGGGCTTCGTCGGACCTCCCAAGGCGCTGCAGCAGCGAGTACAACGAGTCGAAGGTGTCCCTAACGCCAGATTCCCACGGGTTCTTGCCGTATTGCTTTGTGGCGTCCCATGCCAGTCGCAAGAAACGCTCAGCCTCTTCAAATCGTCCCGTCTCGTCCAGAAGCTGCCCCAACCTATGATGCGCCTGGATGCGGGCGTCATAGGCAAATCCCTGGTCGGAACGGGCTGCGAAATACTTATCGAGTAAAGCGATCGCACGCCGTAGCATTTCTTCCAGTTGAGCGACTGGCGCTCCCCGGGTCCGAATGACCCACGCTCGATCTTTTAATACCACTGCGAGCGCGATCGCCGGATCGTGGATGTAGCCGACAGCAGTCAAACCCGGAAGCAGACCCTCACCATAGGCCTGCGCCTCCGCCAGTACTTTGTCCGCCTCATCAACGTCCTTTTCCTCGAGCAGAATCCAAGCCAGTTGCAAATGGTCTATCATGAATCTGAACTGCCTCCGTCGGTCGTCCGGCACCTCTGGCAGCCACCTTTTGTTGGTCGCAATGGCGTCCTTTGCTCGCTGCTTGGCGTCTGCCAGCCGTCCCCTCGCCTGATCGCGATTCGCAAGTTGACTCTGGTGCTCGGCCGCAAGGAGATGGTACTTCGGTTCGTCAGGGAACATCTGTTCCAGGGCGTTGCACACGGCCAGAGATCGTTTGAGTAATGTCTCAGACTCGGACAATTGATTGAGGACTGCGTGCTCCTTCGAGAGCCCCAGGTAACAGGTCGCCAGCAGTTCGAGGCACTGATGGTTGTTTGGATCCTCGGACTTCAGCGCTTCGGCGATCCGCACGGCGTTCTCGAACGCGGGAAGCGCTTCCTGTAGTCGCGGTGCCAACTGGAGCCGATGGATGATCTCGCCCACGCGCTGCCAGGTATGGGCGATTTCGAACCGTAATGCGGGATCATCCCCTCGCTGCGCGAGGAATTCGTCGTATAACTTTAGCGCGTCCTGTTGGAGCTGTGTGCGGACAGCTTCCAAGCCGGGGATATTCGCCAACTTCTCGTCCCCCACGCGCGTCAGCAGCTGGTCGACTGCCTGCAACGCGTTACGAAAGCTGGCCTCGGCGTGTTTGCGCTGCTCCTCTGCTGTCTGCCGCTGGCGGTCGGCCTCCTCGCGTTGTGCATCCGCATCGCGGCGGGCCTTCGTTTCGCTTTCGAGCCGTTGTGATGCCAAAAGCCGTTGTTCATCGGCATCCTCTCGTGCCTGCGTCGCGCTCGTCAACCGATCGTCCGCAAGCCGCCTCGCACGATTCGCTTCCAGCATCTGCCAAAAGCTAATCGCCGTCCCGATCAGCATCGCAAGGGCGACAATCCCTGTTGTGACGAGTGCCACCTTGTGCCGTCGGGTCAGCTTGCGCAACCGGTAGGCGACCGACGGCGGGCACGCTTCCACCGGTTCGTCGTCAAGATAGCGCTGGACGTCGGCCGCCAGGGCGCTGGCCGATTCGTAACGCCGGGTGCGGTCTTTCTCCAGCGCCTTCATCACGATCCAGTCGAGTTCGCCCCGTAGAATTCCGCTCAGCCGCTGAACATCCATCCCGCGCTTTTGCACGACGGTCGAGCCTTTGGCAGAGGCCAGTGTGCTGAGCCGCTGGCTCGGTCGAGCCGGCTCCTCCTCGCGGATGATCCGCCGCATCTCGTCGATGCCGACTTTCGACAACGTCTGTTTTTCAATCGGGGTCGTCCCCGTCAGCAGCTCGTACATCAACACCCCCAGCGAATACACATCGCTACGGGTGTCAACGTCCAGGACGCTCAGCTCGGCCTGTTCGGGACTCATATAGAGCGGCGTCCCCACGATCTGTGTGAACTTCGTGAACAGCGTTTTGTCGGTAAGTTGCTGGCCGATGGCCTTTGCCACGCCGAAATCGATCACCTTGGGTACCGGCGTTCCGTCGTGCATCGTGACCAGCACGTTCGACGGCTTGATGTCGCGGTGGATGATTCCCTTCTGGTGCGCGTGCTGCACGGCATGGCAGACGGTGACGAACAGCTCCAACCACTCGCGGACCGACAGATCGTTCTGATCGCAGTAGTCGGTGATCGGAATGCCCCGGACCAGCTCCATCACGAAGTAGGGGCGGCCGGTCGGGGTAGCGCCGGCGTCGAACACGCGGGCGATGTTGGGATGATCCATTAGCGCCAGCGCCTGCCGCTCGGCGTCGAAGCGGGCGATGAATTCGCGGGTATCCATCCCCGGCTTGATGATCTTGAGGGCCACCTTGCGGCGGACCGGCTTTAGCTGCTCGGCCATGTAGACGACGCCCATCCCCCCTTCGCCGATCTGCTCCAGGAGCTTGTAGGGGCCGATCTGCGTGCCGGGGCCTTCGGGGGGCAGTCCGCAAATTGTGGGCGGTGCGACGGCGGCTGGTTCCGCCATGAAACTGTTAAGTTGCGCGTGGGCCTCGAGCAGGCGCTCGACCTGCTGACGGAGAAGCGCGTCCCCATCACACGCGGCATCGAGAAACGCGCCACATTGGCCTGCAGGATGGCGTTCGATGGCGTCGAGAAAAATCTCGCGGGCGCGCTGGGCCGTGCTGGTAGAGGAAGCCATGGCGAAAATCTCTCTCGATCGGTTCGGCGGACAAGCAGGCACCGTCATGCCCGCGCGGTGTCGCTATGAGCCAATGCGTATTTCCGACCGCATTTGTCTCAGAAATGAAACTAATCAGGGTCGTTCTCCGTCTCGTGTAGGGCTGCCCGCAGCCAGGTGCGGGCGTAAACCCACATACGATGGGCTGTGGCACGCGACATTCCCAGCGATTCGGCGGCGTCCTCCAAAGAAAAACCGCCGAAATAGTGGAGCTTGACCAGATTGGCGGCGAGCGGGTCTGTAGCGGCTAACGCGTCGAGAGCGTCATGCACCGCAAGTACCTCCGCAGGACGGGGCATAGCTACGAACTCGGCGGCATTGGAATCGAGACCGACCTGGGCGGCGGCGCCCCCCCGCTTCAGGGCCGTTTTGCGGCGGGCGCTTTCAACCAGGATCCGCCGCATCGCCTCGGCGGCGGCGGCGAAAAAATGCCCGCGGGAATCCCAATGCTGCGCCTTATCGACATCGACCAGCCGTAGGTACGCTTCATGCAAAAGCGCCGTGGCCTGGAGCGTCTGTCCGGGCGACTCCTGGGCCATTTTCTGGGCGGCGAGCTTGCGCAGCTCTTCATACACGAGTGGCAGCAGCTGCTCGGACGCCTGCGGATCGCCGTGCTCGATCGCGGACAGAATGCGCGTGATGTCGGACATAGCGGCCCACCTGGGGAACTTCCCATTCGGCTACCTGAGGATATCCGCGAACGCCCAGCCAAAGCCACTCTGTCGCGCGTGAGCGCGGCATATGGGAGGGGTGTTCGGAAGTCACTGACTCGGAATCGTTCACCCGGCGTTACCGGTCACCACTGCAATCGCTCCAACACGGCCGCGAACGGAAGCCAGGCGGGATAGCCATGACCGCCGTTCTGACGTGCCTCCAACGATGAGCGCATCATCATGAATCGGAACTTGTCGCTGTTCGTTCTGCCGGACCCCAGCCAGTGCAGCGCCGTTCCATCTTCTGCGAGCACGAGCAAAGGCGCGTAGGCGTCTGCGATGTGAAACGTCAGGGCTGAATTCTGACGTGCCAGCCAGCACGCCGGCCCGAACGACGCGACGTAGAGAATCGGGACCGTCAGTGTCACGACGATCCAGAATGCGACGGTGGGCCTGTGACGCGGCTCACCCAAGTTCCGGCAGCGGGCGGTAGGCGTTGTGGTCAACGAGGTACTGCGGCCGCCCCTGCAGGTCGGCGAGCGTCAATTGCTCGACGTCGATTCCCAGGTTCTTGTAGAGCGTCGCGAAAATTTCCTGGAAATGCACCGGGCGCTTCGTGGGATGTTCTCCCAGCCGATTCGTCGCGCCGATCACTTGACCTGTCCGCATTCCACCGCCGGCGAGCAACGCACACGAGACCTGCGGCCAGTGGTCGCGGCCGGCCTGGGCGTTGATCTTGGGGGTGCGGCCGAACTCGCCCCACACGATCACCGTCACGTCGTCAAGCATTCCGCGCTGTTCGAGGTCTTCGACCAGGGCCGTTACCCCCTGATCGAGCAGCGGCATATCTTCGCGGGCCTGCTTGAAATTGGCGTTGTGCCAGTCCCAGCGGCTGAAGGCCAGCGAGACGCAGCGCGCTCCGGCCGAAATCAGCCGGCGGGCGACCAGAAACGTATCGATCAGCCGCGGACCGCCATCGTCTCGCAGCTCGTTGACCCCGCGCCCGTACCGTTCACGCAGCTTCGGGTCTTCGTTGTCGAGATTCAGCGCTTCGGCCAGCTTGCTCGACGTGAGCACCCCGAAAGCCTGCTCGGTAAAGGCGTCGATCCCCGCGACCTGACCGGTGGCGTCGGCATCGCGGCGAAAACGGTCGAGCGCGCTCAGCACGGCCCGGCGATCGCCCAGCCGGTCGAGCGTCACGCCGTTGAGCACCAGGTCTTCCTTTCCCTCGGCATTCGGCGTAAACGGCGCGTGCGCCACCCCCAGAAAACCGGGTTTGCCGTTGTCGGCCCACGGCGAATGTTTCATCGGCGGCGCCAACCCGACGTAGGGAGGCACCGCGGGGTCGACCGGGCCGTAAATTTTCGACACCACCGAACCCAGTGCGGGCCAGCCGCCAGAGGGTTGCCGGTCGCGCTGTTTCCAGCCGGTCAGGCATTGATACGCAAAATGGTTGCCGTCAGCGCCAACGACCGAGCGGATGGGAACAAACTTCTGCATCATCGCCGCGATGCGCGGAAACTGTTCGCAGATTTCGATGCCCGGCACGCTGGTCGGTATCGCCTGGAACTCACCGCGAATTTCCGAGGGCGCTTCGGTCTTGATGTCCCACATGTCCTGATGCGGGGGGCCCCCGGGCAGGAAGATCATGATGACCCCCTTGTGGGAGCTGCGTGCGCCCGAGGCGCTTTCGGCCCGCAGAATCTGCGGGAGCGACAGGCCGCCCAGAGCCAGGCCGCCAATTTTCAGAAACTCGCGACGTCTGTGGCCATCGCAAAACCGGCTTTTGCGGCCGACGGGAGCTTTGCCGAGAATGGTCAGCATGGAGAGCGCTCCGCTATGGGGTAGGTCGGTGGGATAGCCCGATCATATCAACAAATTGCTACGTGTCCACTGTCATCGGCCGAAAGCAAGCCGGAAGACCGGTTTTTCCCCGGGTGGTGGCCGAGATCGGCACGATCGAGCAGGCCGGCCGGTGAGGCTTTCAGGCGTCATCCCCGTGGCGCAGGCCCATTGACGGCATGCGGAAAGCCGTGCCAGAGACCCGGGCGGCGGGGGACGGTTTTCAACAAGCCACCATCGACCAGAAGGGCGTAGCTCAAAGTGAACAACAGACCGTAAGCGATGATATTAGCGCTCCAATCTTTGCCCATGAGCTTCAGGGCGCTGCTGGCCGAGGCCTTGACGCGCACCATCACCCCGTTCCAGGTCACGCTGTAGATTTCGTCGAGCAGCAGGTGCGAGGTGAAACCCAGGCCGACCCCTGTCGCCATCAACAGCTTGACCCGCACATCAGGGTGCTGGTAGGTGAGGAAAGTCAGCTCGGCGGCGATCAGCATGGCGGGAATGCTGTGGAACATTCCCCGATGCACCGCGACCAGCTTGAGTACGTTGGCGGCCCCGTAGCGAATCGTCACATAGACCAGTACTGCCAGCAGCATTGCCTGCTCGCGACCGCCGCCCCAGGCTTCGAGGCGATTCATCAATAACAGAGGCGCCACAGCGGCCACTGCGCCAAACACCTCGCGCACCGGCCGGCCCGATTCGGAATCGAGATCGGGCAGCATTCCGGCGATGCCCGTCAGGCACCCCGCGAGGGCTCCCTGCACGCCGTTGAACGGCCCCGTCAGCGAAGCAGCCAGGCCGTAGGTGACCCCCAGCATTCCGCTGACGGTAAGGTGCGTTTGATAGTTGGCCATTCCTTCATCCGTGATTCTGCAGCGCCCGCGCGAATTCCAACGCGCGCTGCCGGGGGGGCGCCGGCGACCTGGGAACCGTGCCTCCAGGCACCGGTTCGACTTTGAGCGACACAAATGTCGGGCCGGTGGATGCCAAGACCTTCGCCACGCCATCCCGCCAAGCCTTCAACGTGTCGAATTCATGAACCGAGGCGAAGCCGCAGCCGCGCGCGATCTCGCAGAAATCGGCCGCCGGCGCCTGGCCGCGGGCGGCCGGGGCGGCCGGGGTCCATTGGAGCCCGGTCACTTCATAGACTCCATTATCGAACACAATCAGCACCAGGTTCTTTGGCCCCGCCGCGGTAATGGTCACGAGGCAACCCAGGTTCATCAGCAGGCTGCCGTCGCCGTTGAGAACGAGCACCTGCTTTTCCGGCTGCGCGAGGGCGACACCCAGCCCCACGAGGGGGGCCTGCCCCATGGCCGATGGGGCGTAGATGAAATCGAGCGGGTGCGTTCCCAGCGCGGGCCATTCGCGGGCCGCCGCCATCGTCGGTATGACGACGTGCCGATCGGTTCGCACCGAACGCAGCGTTTTTAAGGCGTCAATCAGGGAAATGCTCGACATAAATCGCTTCTGAAAACAGGGCCCGCCTACATGCCGCCTTCGGCAATCAGCACCGCGCCGGCGCGCCCGGCCTGGCGGCAGGCATCGTAGTGAGTCGACCAGTCGGCAAGTTTCTGCGGTGCATCGATCAGCCGATAGTCGAGCCCCCAGGCCTTCAAGACCGGCTCGGCGAAGGTCTTGGCCGTGTCGGTTGATTCGGCCAGAAGATAGCTGCGATAGCCGATGGCAGCGAACAAGGGCAGCCCATATTCGAAGATCGCATTGCGCAGGGAATCGCCCGAGTCGAACAGCCCGGTGCATTGAATGATGACCATCGGCCGCGCGCCCGCCAGATAGAGCCCCGCGGCAACCGCCCAGGCCTCGGCTTCGCGGCAGACGCGTACGAGCGTCAGATCGTGGGCCTCGTCGAGCGCCTTTTCCCAGCGGCCCAGAGTGCTGTCGGGCAGCCAGACGGCGTGCGTGATTCCCATTCGCCGCAATTGGGCGACGACCTGCTCCCCCGTGAACATCAGTCAGTTCTCCTGCGTTCGCCGCGGAGTTCCGATCGGCGCGACCCACAGAAACGGCTGGCCCGCCTCGTCGACCAGCAGTTCGAACCTCGCTTTCGCCTGCGATAGCAGCCCGCGCAGGGCGAGGCTCCAGATCGTGCGTTGGCGCGGGTGAGCGACGCGCACCTGCGAAAGGTCGATTCGCCGGTCAGCCAGCCCCCGGCGGTCGAGCAACACGGGCAGCCCCAGCACATCCGAGGCGCCGGCGAGCATCGCGTCGACTTCGATAGGGTCGAGCTCGATCTGCCGCATCTCGTACAGCGTGGGAGCCGTCGCTGGCCCACCCTGCTCTCGAGGCCAGCCCACGGGCCAGACGTCGGCGGCTTCTCCCCGTTCGACGATCGACAGCTCGACTGAGCCGTTGGGCAGGCGCCGCGGCCGAAAACCGAGGCCGTGTTCGTCGAGCATCGCCGCGAGCGCCGTTCCCTGACTGACGCCCGTGAGCGACTGCCCGACGGTCATCGAGCCCCCCATGTCGCTCAGCCGTCGGGCGGCGCGCTCGCTGCTGCGCAAAGGCAGCGCCGGCGGAAGCTGCACGAGCTTCAGCGCCTCGGCCAATGTGCACTCGTGCGGGTCGGAAGGCAGCGGCCGGGCCAGCGCCTGGTAGATTTCGGAAAACTGGGGCTTGGTCAGCCCCCAGGCCGGCTGACCGTCGGGCGAGCCCTGCGCGCCGTAGGCCCGCAGCTCTTCGAGCCACACCGCCAGTTTATCAACCTGGTCTTCGTTGAATGTTCGGTCGGCGAAACTCAACTGGCCGTCGCGCTCGAGACGCCCCAGAATCTGCACTTGCCGCATCGCGTCGCCCGTCTTCTTTTCGGTAATCGCAGGCTTATCTTTCGGCTCGCTGCGGCGAATCGTCACGGCCACCTTCAGCTTTTCAAAGACCTGTACCCAGCGGTACGCACGCAGACTGCCGGAATCGTCGGTCGTGACCAGCTCGACGTTCACAACGGTCACGGGCGGCTTACGCTCGCCTTCTGTGGCGGCCGCTTTCAACCGCTCGCCCGGACGGCGCGGGTCGGCCCGAACGGCGGCACCACGAGCGCCCAGTGCCAGCACCAGCAAACCGACTGACCACGACAGGCAACGATCAACACGAGGCATGGCAAAGCTCCGCACGACGGCAAAGTGACTGCATCGCTCAGAACGCGCCCGGAACGAGAAGCCCGGGATACATCGAGTTGTCGCTTTTCTGGGCAATTTGGGGAAGATCAATCCTCTAAATCGCCCAATTCCCGAAGCCATTTCTCCAACTCGGCTTCGGGCCGCTGGCGATTCAGCTCTGACGCCTCGCGAAGCGACCCGAAGACAGACATCCAGTAGGCCAGGTCGTCAGCGGAATCTTTGTCGCTGCGCCGCGGCTGGTGCCGCGAGCGGCGCGTTTTCTTCGCAGGCGCGGCGTCTTGCGCCCGAGCGGCATCGGGCGTTTTCGCCGAGCCTTCCGGCCCGGGCATTGTGTCGGGCGGCGCACTGTTATCCGCCGCTTCCGGCGCCAGGTCGGCCAGATCACCCACATGCGCGCTCCACCGCGCGGCTTCGGTGTCTGAGACAGCCCGCTCCGGCTTCTCTTCGTCGACGGCTCGATGCGACCCCGCGCGTCGCCGCTTGAGTGTTTCGAAGAAGGGTTCGCTGTCGACGTACTGCGCCCCGCGGCGACGGGCGGCGCGTTGCAGCGCGTGGTCGCTCGACACGACCGTAACCCGTTTCGGGGCCGAATGCTGGTCAAGCCATTCCTGAATTGCCAAATCGGCGTCGCCGCCGGCACCGGCGAAAAGCACCGTCAGCCCGCCGATGTTCTGCCGGGCCGGTCTGTCGCCCGGCGGATCTCGGGCGTCGAAAACCACCGTGGTGCGCTCAATCTGTGCGGGCGTGAGCTTGTGCGCCAGGTAACGCAGCAACCGTTCGCGGCAGCGCTTGAGATCGCCCGGGCCATACGTCTCACGCGCCATTCCTGCCGCGTGCATTAAATTGTAGCCGTCGATCAGCAGGAACCGGGCGGGCATACCGTTTCTTGAGGGTGATTTGCTGGTGCGATCTCAAGCCCCCGTTGCCGCCGGCGCCGCTCACACTTTCACCCTATGCTTGTAGGGCTGATACCCCGCGGCAATGGCCGAGGCTTCGTCGAGGAACAAGGCGACATCCTCCGGCGGCGGCTCGCGCCGCTGGTGGTTGGGCTCGTACTTTTTCGTCGTGTTGCGGCCGACGAACGCTGGGACCTGCTCGTGCTCGCAATACTGGCAACGCAGCGTCAGCCGTTCGTCTTCGATGATGATCAGAAACCGCGGCGTCAGGTACCGCTGTTCTGACTCGAGCGCCGTGACGCAGAACGGGTTATCGCACGATATCGTGCGGCGCGTGTAGACCGGGTGCCGCTTCGTCGGCGGCGCGGCATCAAGCAACTCGGGTTTGATTCGTAACAGCGCCGCAATCAGGGCCATTCGCACGGGAACGCCGTAGGAAGCCTGTTTGAAATACACGGCACGTTCGTCGCTGTCGAGGTCGTAGCCGAGCTCCGAAACGCGCGGCAGCGGATGCATAACGCTGCTCTGCCGATAGCGCCGGTCTTTTAGAAACTGCGTGTCGACGATCGGGTATTCTTCGCCAGCCTCGTCGTCAGACATCCGCTCTCGTTGCAGCCGGGTGACGTAGCAGGCGTCGATTTTCGACAGCGCCTTGTGCGGCAACCGCACCCGCAGAACCTCGGCCCCTTTTTCTTTGACGTCAGAGAACAACGAGCGCTGATGGGGCCTGTCGGGGGCGACGTACACAACGTCTACCGGCGATTCGTCTCCCGCCGCCTCGACGACATCTTCGCTCGTCAGGGGGACGCAATCGTAATCGCGCAGCAGGCGCCGCGTGACGTGCTCGGGCAACCCCAGCCCTTCAGCCGGCGAAGGGATGATTCGCGCGCCGAATCGCGCCAAGCCGTAGACCAGCGAGTGCACGGTGCGGCCGTTCTTGAGATCGCCCCAGAGCAGCACGTTCAGGTTCTTGAGCGTTCGCTTCTCGCGCTGCAGCGTGTACAGGTCGCACAGCGTTTGCGTCGGATGTTCGTGGCCGCCGTCGCCGGCGTTGATGATCGGCACTTCAGCGTAATCGGCCGCGACGCGCACGGCCCCCTCGCACGGATGCCGGATCACAATCGCGTCGGCGTAATTCTGCAGCACCCGAATCGTATCGGCGATCGTCTCGCCTTTCGCCGCCGACGTCGTTTTTGGGTCGGCTGACGACAGCACCTGCCCCCCCAGCCTGATCATGGCCGACTCGAAAGAGAATCGCGTCCGCGTGCTGGCCTCGTAGAACAGAGTCGCCAGAATGAAATCTTCAGCCAACTGCTGGCGGCCTCGGATGCACCAGGGTCTGTCTGGCGGGGCCATCTCTGCCAGAAACTGGTCGGCGAGGACGAAGATTCGCTGAATCTCACCCTCGCTCAGGTCGTCGATCGTCACCAGATGGCGCACCATGACCGCACCTCGCCCGCAGACGCCTTGCCCGATTCAAGCCCCCCGAACTCACGGAATTATACCCGAAGAGAGTTGCACCGCGAACGCTGAGGCGTTGGTAGTACCGGCTTTAGCCGGAACTCGGGTGACACGACAGCCGAACCGTCGAGCCATGCGATACCCTCCTCGCGGCCCAATATATACTCACATTCCGCACCTTCGTTTGAAGGTTCGCAGGGCATCGGGCGGGATGCCAAGTAGGCGTAGCAGGAGCGATTGAATTTGATTTGGCTGACCGAGCCGTCGGAGGACCGTGCCATGGTCGAT
>JBQTIL010000005.1:0-233163 GCA_052388175.1 Planctomycetaceae bacterium
GCTTCTATTGTCGCTGTCCATTCGCTGCTGCGATCGCACCTCGCAGAAGCCGTATTTTCTCGTTTGAAGTAAATCCTCGTGATTTCAGGAGTTGCAACTTCGTTTTAGGGGTGCGGAATGTGAGTAAATAGCTGAGCCTCGTGACGATGGCTCGCATTTTGCCCGCGATGAAACCGTTGCCCCGAATCTGTTTGCCGTCCGAAAGGGTGACCACCGAATCGCGCGGGTCCGACGACTGACTTTGTGGCGGTGTCGGTAGTGCTGGCGTCGGGGCAGATTTGGAATCTGTGCTCTTCTCGCTCTCAGTTTCAGGCGGACTTTGACCAACTTCCCTGAAGGCGATTTCGTGCGGCAATGTGTCCGTCGGCGCAAGGCCAGCGAGTGGATATCGCTTTGGGCCAGCAAGCTGGCTGAGTTGGTCCCATCGCCAGACGACGCAAACCGCGATTGCTCCGACTGCGAGAGCGGCCACTGTTATTTGGCGAGCCCCAGAACGCAATCTACGCCTGAGCCGCTTGCCCAAAATTGGTGGCTGTGGTCCAGTGAACTCCCCTCGAGCCGCGCGCACGATGGCGCGCCATCTATCCAGCAGCGTTTTCACCGACCCGCCCCCATTCGTATTGAACTCGATCCACACGGCCCGGCGGCCGAATCACTCGCCCACTCGTCGGGCTCTCAATGTGACAGATAGTCTGGGCGCGCTAATCATCGCGAGTCAACCATGCCGAAGGGGGCGCCCGCTCGCCCTGTGCCACGGCGCGAATTGTAATCGCCAAGTACATTTCGTGACAGGCCGGCGGCCTGCGCGCCGAACGCCTGTTGGGTGAACTACTGGCCGTCACGCCGAAGGCAACCGGTGGCGATGCACAAAGAACTCGGTTCCAAAAAAATACCGAGTCTCCGCCAACCCTTGCCGAATCTGGACTCGACAAGAAAACGTCCAGCCGAGCGCAAAAGCTGGCTGAGGTGCCGGCCGCCGACTTTGAGGCGGCAATCGCGAAGGGGTCGGAAGGCGACCTGAACCCCAATCGAGTCGCTCGCGGACCCGACCGCGCCGCCTCGCCAGTCGTAATCCGTTGAACCCTCCCGCCGCTCGTGAATGAACGTCTCGAACTCGGCCTCGGGCAACGCCGCGATGCGCTGCCAGCGGTGCGACTGCGTTTTCTCGATACCGATGTCCGAAAGCCTGGTTGCAGTCTGCAACCGCGGGTCTCCGTTGTGCTTTTCACTCGCCGCCAGCATCTCCCCAGCCTTGCGCTCAAACCTCAGCTTGGCCTCGGTCGCGGCGTCACGTTTTCGCGTCCCAGCCTCGCCCGCTTGCAATAGACGCGAATCGCCCCGGCCTGGGCGCGAAAGCAACCGAAAGTTTTTTTTCAAACGACCACCATCGACGTCGTCACGGCTATTGACAGTAGCGAAACAGTGGTGAGAAGGTTACGCCCCAGTGGCGTTGATTCTCTCGTTGGAGGTGTTGCATGTGTTTTCGCGAAGTGCTTGAGAGTCTCGAACAAAGCGGCGTGCGCGTGACCGAGACTCGCGTTCGGTCTTTGCTGCGGGCCGGGCGCATTCCGCGGCCGCCGCGCGATGCGTCGTTGAGATTCAAATTTACACGCAGGCATGTTGCGGCAATCGTGCGGGCGCTACGGGGGCGGAAATAATGGAATCCCCCTCCACCGGCCACAAGCCCACGGACGGGAAGACTACCGAGCCACTGTTGTTAAACGCCGTCGGTACAGCAGTTGTGCTGTGTTTTAGTCGCGCCACAGTGTGTCGCATGGATGCCGCTGCGCTGCTGCCGCGCCCCGTGAAGCTGGGTCGAAGCGTTCGGTGGCGAATTGACGACATCCGGGCGTGGGTGGAGATGGGCTGCCCTCCCAGGGCAGAATTCGAAGCACGCCAGGCGGCGGCGAAGGGGGGCCCGCGATGACGCAGACCAGTCACCAGGACGGCGCCACGGTCGCATATCCGAAACGGCCCCCCTTCTACGCGCACAAGCTGACTCGCGTGTTGCTCAAGACATGTGCCGCACAGGAAATGGGTCAGGCTGCAACACTGCTTGTGATTTTTGTTGCTCACACAGAGGACGCGGCCCACTTCCGGCGAGCTATTACTTTCCACGACGCACAACTTATGCCGGTAATTGGTGTTGGGAGCTGGCGAGCGCTGAACCGCGCGCGCCAGGCCGCCATCAAGGCAGGCTGGTTGCACTTTCACGCGGGGGGCAATCGTAAGCCGCGGGTGTACTGGTCACTTCTTCCTGATACGGCCGCGGGCCTTGACGACCGTGCAAGTGATGAAGGCGGTGATGGGGCGACCTGCGCTGAAGACAACGGTGCGCAGGTCGGCGCGCAGGTCGAACGTCAATCGAAGCGCAGGTCGAGCGCAGGTCGAACAGCAGCGCCTCCTACCCTGGCCCTACCCCTGGCCCATAACCTGCCTCCTTCGGAGGATTGCACGGACTTGCCCAGCGGCAATTCCGTGCCGGCAGCGTCGGCTACTTCGAACTCAAAAGTTGTACTGACATTTCCGTGTTCGGGCACTGGGGCGCGCGAGTGGCATCTGACAGAGGAAAAAATCGCTGAATATCGAGAAAGTTTTCCCGGCATCGACGTCGTTCTGGAATGTAAAGCAGCCCGCCAGTGGGCTGTCGACAACCCGCGCAAGCGCAAGACGCCGTGCGGAATGCCCGCGTTTTTGTCTCGATGGCTGGCCAAATCGCAGAACGAAAATCGTGGGGAGATTCCATCAAAACCGAAATCCCGCGTGCTGACGGCCGAGGAACTTAAAACCTGGACCCCCTACGGTGACGACAACGGTTCACATAGCCGCCGGAATCGGAACGGCCCAGGGCAAAGGTATCAGCGGGAGGCAACTGGTGAATTCTAATGTCAGGCCGCTTTCTGATGCCGCCGCGGAATACATCCGGCGGAAGTATCGGAAAGCGGTCCCCGAAAGGACAGAGGACGAACGTAAGGCCGATGCCGAGGCAGCCGCACGCGAAGAAGCTGCGCGAACGGAGCGCGAGCAACGGGCCGAGGTGTCTAAGCGTTGTCGGCATTGGTCGGCTGTGCTGCGCAAGCTTGGTCGGCGTTATGAAAATGCCACAGTCGAGAACTTCGAGTTTTACGGAGAGCCGGAAGAAATGGGTCGTCAGCACGCGGTTGTCGACGCCGTGCAGACGTACCGCCAAACCATCGCGGCACACGTGCGCGCCGGCCGTGGCATCATCTTTTTCGGGCCATCCGGGACGGGAAAAGACCACTTGGCGGCAGCGCTCTTGCGTGAAGTGTGCCGCGAGGGACTGACGGCGGATGCCGTCTATGGCATGGACTTGTTCGGAAAAATGCGCGACCGCATGGGCGGCGAGGAATCTGAAGGAGATCTACTGCTGGAAGTCGCACAACCTGACGTCCTTCTGCTGAGCGACCCTTTGCCGCCCTGGGGGCGGCTTACTGACTTTCAAGCACAGTTTATGCTTCGAATCCTTCATCGCCGGAACGCCGAAATGAAGGCAACCCTCGTGACTGTTAACGTCGCCAGCCGAGCGGAACTCGAAGACCGACTCGGAACGGCCGCCGTCGACCGACTCGCGCAGGGGGCCCTGAAGTTGTTTTGCAACTGGTCGAGTTTTCGGGGGCGAGAAGCATGAAAAATAGCATCAACTGCACTGCCTGCAGCAATACCATGCCCCCCGGCATCGTCGTCGCCTGCCCGGCGTGCGGCGCGCTGACGCTGCTGGGTCGATGGGCGACCAGCCAACGGCGCCGCCGCGGTCGGCAAACTCTGCGTGCTGAAGTTCGAAATCACAATCTACCTGCAGAGCAGCCAAACCTTCGAATCACTGGAGCTTAAACCACGGCCAGGGCCATCACCCCGGTCGACGTGGGAGCGCCGTGGCAGGAAGTGAATGGGCTTTGAGATGACGAGCTACATGTACTGACTACCCAGCACCGATTCGAACAAGGTTTCAGCAATGTGGTCGAGAACGCACGAGAGATTTGCCTCATGAATGCCATCGAGATGTCGGGTCATCAGCCGTTGTCCCACCAGGGCCGTTCCGGTAGTCTGGCGACCACAAATGTCGCCGACAAACGCGAGCGCGCCTTGTCCAGACGTCGAGTTGAAATCGACCCAAAGTCGCGCGAACTGGGGGACCGGTTCGCGGTGCATCTGCGCGCCCTGTTGGAGCGTCGCGGCTGGTCGTCGCAGCACTTCGCCGCCATGCTGGCCGAAGCGGGCGTGAACGTCGCCTATCGCGCGGTCGACGTCTGGCTTCGCGGCGGGCTTCCGAGGGCGCGCGACCTGGAACGCATCGCAGACGTGCTGGGGCTGGATGACTACCGGCAAGTGCTGCCCGACCCACTTCCCCTTCGAAAGCGCAAACCCCGCTCTTAGTTTCCTCGTCCGAGCCGCCGCCTCTGGACGATTGTAAATCCGGCTATCAATCCGTTTGTAAATCCGGTTTTCATTCTCTTGAACACAATGCAATCTCGGTTTACAATGCATCTCCTGCAAAAGCCATTCTGGCAGTCGAACATGTCCGAATCTTCCCCGTCCCCACGAGTCGTCGGTCCCGGTGTGAGGGGAGTCCGTAAGGCCCCCCAGGCGGTTTCGACCCGCCTTACAGCGCCGCGGACCGATGACTCGTCGGTGCATCGCCAGCCGGTCGCTCCGACCGACTGCGCTATGTCCCCCGACCGAGGAGATTCCTCCAATGGCTTCGCTGTTCAAGCCGTCGTACACCGTGAAAGACCCGGCCACCGGGAAGAAGAGCAAACGCAAGGCGAAACGTTGGTATGGGCAGTTCAAGGACCACAATCGCGGCTGGGTGCGCGTGCCGCTTTGCACGGACAAGACTGCGGCTCAGGCGATGCTGAATGCCCTGGTCCGCAAGGCCGAACTGGCCCAGGTCGGCATCGTCGACCCCTTCGAGGGGCACGCCAAGACGCCCCTGGTCAAGCACCTCGACGAGTTCGAGAAGAACCTGCTGGACCGCGGCAACACGCGGGCCCACGTCGATTTGGTCGTCGCGCGAGCGAAACGCATCATCGACGGCTGCGGCTATACATTCACGTGTGACATTTCCGCCAGCCGCGTGGATGGCTTCCTGGCTGATTTGCGGAACGGCAAGGAACGCCTCTCGATTCAGACTTCGAACTTCTACCTGCAGGCCATCAAACAGTTCTGCCGCTGGTTAATGCGAGACGGCCGGACGGCCACCAACCCCGTTGAGTTCCTTCAGGGCGGGAACGTGAAGCTCGACGTACGGCGCGTCCGCCGCGAGTTGTCCGAGGAGGAAATCGCTCTGCTGCTGAAAGCCGCGCGGGCCGGCGACGTATGCTGTCGGCTGACCGGCGACCAACGGTTCATGCTGTACGCGACCGCGCTCGGCACCGGACTTCGAGCCAGCGAGTTGCGGTCACTCACGCGCGAATCGTTCGACCTCGACTCCGATCCGCCGACCGTGACGATCCTCGCTCAAAACGAAAAGGCACGGCGGGGTGACACGTTGCCGCTTCCGCCAGACCTGGTCGACCTGCTGAGACCTTGGTTGGCGCAGAACGCACCAGACGCCCCGCTGTGGCCCGGCAAGTGGGCGCAGCACAAACAGGGCGGGAAGATGGTCGAACGCGACCTAAAGGCCGCCAGGGCGGTCTGGATTGATGCGGCCAAGAATGACGCCGCTGAACAGAAGCGTCGAAAAGAATCTCCGTTCCTCGAATACAGGACGAGCGACAACGAAAGCGCTGACTTCCATTCGCTGCGGCACACATTTCTCAGCAGGCTCGGGCGTGCTGGTGTCCCCGCGAAAGTGATGCAACGCCTCGCGCGGCACTCGACGGTTGAACTGACGCTGGGACGCTACACGCACGCAAGCTTGTACGACCTCGCCGCAGCAGCAACGAAGCTTCCCAGGCTGCCGGTCGAGGAACAGGACGCCGCTGGCCTGAAGGCTGGATGAGGGTTTGTTGTAGTCCGGGAGGGACGGGCGCCGACGATTGCCCCATTTTCGGGTTTGTTTGTGCAAGCTGTTGTGCAAGCGCCTCTGACGCCTCGACGCAAAGCATTGCTGGACAGTCTCCTGAGAAAATGGCGCACCGGTTTGCTAAATCGGCATGCCTCGTAAAGGGGCATCGGGGGTTCGAATCCCCCTCTCTCCGCTTCGCCTGTGGCGAAGCAAAATGGCTCAACGCCGGGTGATCGTCGGGACGAGGGCCCAGCGGCCAGTGAAATTGTCGGTCTTCGCCGCGAATCGGCAGGTCGTTGATGGAAGCGTGTCGTACCTTCATCAACCCGTTGGTGTCGAATTCCCAGTTCTCATTGCCATACGACCGGAACCAGTTTCCCGCATCGTCGTGCCACTCGTAGGCGAAGCGGACGGCGATCCGATGGTCGCCGAATGCCCACAATTCCTTGATCAACCGATATTCGAGCTCGCGGTTCCATTTGCGCCTGAGGAAAGCCACAATCTGTTCCCGGCCCGTTATGAATTCCGAGCGGTTTCTCCAGCGGCTGTCGACGGCATAGCCGAGAGACACCGTCTGCGGGTCGCGTGAATTCCAGGCGTTCTCGGCGAGGCGGACTTTTTGGACGGCAGTTTCCAGCGTAAAGGGCGGACAGGGCGGCCTGGCTTCTGACGAGGTCATCGGCGCTCCTTATTTTGAAAGTGGCTGCCGCTAAACGTACGCTTCCCCGTCGGCCGGGGATACATTAAAAATTTAGCGGTCAACTTGACAGGGCCGCCTGAGCGCTAATAAATTATCGGAATTAGAGCCTGAATTGTCTTGATGCGATCGCCATTTCTCTGAGGGATAGATGCCGGCCCCTGCTCAACTTTCGCGGCGCGAACGCCAGATCATGGACGTGATCTTTGCCCGAGGCGGGGCGACCGTTCGTGAGATTCAGGAGGCGATCGCCGATGCGCCGAGCGAAATGGCGGTCAGGCGGCTCTTGCACATTCTCGAAGAGAAGGGGCACTTGCGGCGGCGCATGCGCGGGCGCGCCGTCGTCTACTCGCCGCGCCAGGCCAAAGCCAAAGCCGGGCTCAATGCCCTGCGGCACGTGCTCAATACGTTCTTCGGCGGTGCGGTCGATGAGGCGCTCGCGGCCCATCTGGCCGACCGGGAAGTCGTCACCAATGAGCAACTGGAACGGATGCGAGATTTGATCGCCCGGACACGCAAAGAGGGTCGTTAGCGAGGTGTTTCATGGTCCCGCAGGCAGGCCTTTCGTGGTGGAATTCAGTCGCCGCTGACGCGAGCGTCGGGTGGCTCGTCGGTGGAACAATCCGCGCTTCGCTCCTGCTGCTGGTCGCCGCGGCTCTCTGCGCGCTATTGCGCCGGCGCTCGGCGGCCGTGAGGCACCTGGTCTGGGTCTCGGCGCTCGCCGCGACGCTCGTTATGCCTGTGCTGTCTGCCGTGCTGCCGGAATGGCAGGTATTGCCCGAGTGGATAGCGGCTGCGAACACGTCGCCGGCTGGGGTTTCGGAGGCAGCAGCCGCGCGCTCGCAGCCTGGCGCTTTCGCGCTCAGCCCGACTCCGGCCGCACCTCGCGCGCCCTTGGGAGGGCCGATTGCTGAGAGCGACGAGGCGCCACCCCCCGACACGCCACACGTTGTTGCTGTCGGGCCATTGGTCCTGCTGACGGTGTGGGCTCTGGGCGCGGCACTGATGCTCGCGACGCTGCTGCGAGGCACCCGCCGCGTCACCCGCGCGGCAGCCTCATGCCCGACGCTCACGACCGGGCCTCTCGTTGATTTGACGACGCAGCTTGCCGCGCGCCTGGGGCTCGCGGCCCCCACGATTCATCTCGGCCCGGCAGGCGCGGTGCCGATGGTCTGGGGGCTTCTTCGCAGCCGGCTGCTGCTGCCTGCCGAGGCGGCAGAGTGGGCACCCGCGAGTCTCTCGGCCGTCATCACGCACGAGCTCGCGCATTTGCGAAGGCGCGACCTGCTGACGCTGCTCGTGGCGCACGTCGCGCGCGCGGCGCAATGGTTCAATCCGCTGGCGTGGTATGCGGTCGGGCGCGTGCGGGTCGAGCAGGAGCAGGCGTGCGATGACTTCGTGCTGCGCGAGGGGATGCGGCCCAGCGAGTTTGCGGCCCATCTGGTCGACGTCGCGTCGCGGCTGGCTCCGGCGCCCCACCGGAATGCGGTGGCGGTGGCGATTTTCGATTCTTCCAAGCTCGAAACGCGGGTGCGCACAATTCTGGACAAGGCGCGGAACTGTGCCGGCCTGACGCGGGGCGTTCGCGCGCTATTGGTTACGGCGACCTGCGCGGCGGCGGTGTTGCTGTCGGTGCTGCGCGTGGGCGCAGAGCCGGAGGCTGCGAAAGCGAACAAGGCCGCGGGCGACACTATGGTGGGGAAGGAAGCGGGTCAGGTGCGTGACGACAATGGGCTGAAGATGAAATTCGTGTGGTGCCCGCCGGGTGCGTTCACGATGGAACAGGTTGACCGCGTCGGTGCTAGCACGACCGTCACGCCCGTGAATGTGTTTCTGACCCGCGGCTATTGGCTCGGCAAGTACGAAGTGACTCAATCTGAATGGAAAGACGTGATGAAAAGCGAGCCGTGGAAGGGGCAGGATTTCATGCAGGAGGGGGCGGACTTTGCAGTCGCGTTTGTCAATTGGGATGGTGCAACGCAGTTCTGCCGGACAATAAAAAATCGGGAGCGGCTCGCCGGCCGCCTTCCTGAGGGCTGGGAATACACACTTCCCACCGAAGCCCAATGGGAACGGGCCTGCCGGGCGCGAACGGAAACAAAGTACAGTTTCGGTGACGACCCATCGGAAATTGATGCACATGCGTGGTTTTCCGGCAACGCTTGGGAAAACCGAGAACACTATGCGCACCGGGTCGGGCAGAAGAAGCCGAATCCGTGGGGCCTTCACGACATGCACGGGAACGTTTGGGAATGGTGTCGCGACTATTGGGCAGAAGAATTCCCCGGCGGCCTTGACCCCGAGGTGACCAACGAAATGTCAGTTGCGGGCTCGGAGGCGCGTGAGAACATTGAGGAACACGGCCCCGGCGGCCCGATCCGCGCAATGCGCGGCCCCAGTTGGTTCAACACTGCCCCGCATTGCGGGTCGGCTGCCCGCGCCGGCATAGTTTCAAACCTCGGTAGTCTCGACATTGGCTTCCGCGTCGCCCTGCAGCAAAAAGTTGCGCAACAGGCGCAATTGAGCGACACTGCAGATGTCAAGGGGGGAGCGCCACCTGGTTCGGGGAAGGGGGGCGAGCGGCCCGAGGAACCTGCCGCGAGTGACGAGAAGCCGGACGGTGGATCCGATCTGCTGCGGCGGATTCGCCGCGAGAGCGCGCCCATTCTGGCAGCGATGGCGCGGGAGCACGGCTACGGGCTGGAATCCGGCCAATACCTGCGTCGAGTCGCCCCGCCGTTTCCCGCGATTCGACTGGATTATTATCGAACCGCCCATGCGGAGACGATTCGCGCGCCGCCAGGGGCAATGGTCTTTCACTGGAAGGACGATCGGTTGGAGAATTGGGGACTCTCGTTCGGTGACTACAGTTTGGGAATGCTCTTGGACGCGCTGTTGGAGTTGAAGAGCCAGTTCATCGAGGGGCCGAAAGATCTCTTCGCTAAGGAAATCCCCGGCGACTGGGTGATCCGGCCGGGGCTAGCCGATGCGAAACAGGTCGCCGTCAAGCAACTCGAACGGATCCTCAACGACGAACTTTCGTTGTCAATCCGCCTGCGGTTCCGCGAAGTCGAGCGGGAGGTTTATGTTGCGGAAGGTAATTACCATCACGCGCCGCTGCCGGGCCGCGAGGGAAAGGGAAAGCTGATCCTGACTGACGAGACGCGCGAGATCGATCGAATCGAGATTTATGGTAAGGAACTTGTGCCGAACAGCGGTGGGGGCGGCGGCTCCGGCCCGTTCCCAATGTTTCTGGACTGGCTGGGGCGATGGATTTCGACGCCCATTGTCTCGGAGGTCAAGTCTCCGCCTGCGGACTGGCTGGGCTGGGTGCTGCATGCTCAAGAGCCTGTCACGCCGAAAACTGAGGCCGAAGACCACGATCCGAAGCTTGTGCTTCCGAACATTTCCGCCCAGACCGGCCTGACGTTCAAACGGGCGCGGCGGCCGGTTGAAATCCTGTTTGTTGAAAGCGCGAAGTGATTGACGTCGTTACGTCGAGGCGCGGCGGGGGCGTCTTTTCCTGCCTCGCGAATCGTGCTATCGTTGAGATATGGCCACAGACATCACCAAGATTCAATTGACGGACGCCCACCGGCGATTGCTCGCAGAGACCGCCGAAAGAGCCGGCAAACAGTGGAGCGAGGTGCTGAGGGAGGCACTCCAGCAGTACAGTCAAAGTCGGTCGGCCGACAGCCAGAATGGACATGGCGGGGAATCGCTCTTCGATCGAATGACGCGCCATGGACTACTCGGTTGCCTCGAAGGGGGCCCCGACGACCTGAGCACAAACCCGGCTCACATGGAAGGATTCGGGAAACGTGATCAGTGAGCCAGTCCTTGTCGACACCGGCCCTCTCGTGGCGATGCTCCATAAATCGGATGGAAATCATGTACGCTGCCGGGACCAGGCGAAGAGATTCGATGGCCCCGTTTTTACTTGCTGGCCGGTGATCACCGAAGCCGCTTGGCTTCTGCGCAAGATTCCAAACGGGCTCAAGCGACTACTCGACTTTCTGGCGACGGCGGATGTGACGCCGCTGGAGCTCGATTCGGGCGCACCCGCGTGGATGAATCGGGCTCGTTCAACTTACGAGGATTTGCATCCGCAGCTTGCGGATCTTGCACTTCTGTATGTCGCCCAACGCGAGCAAATTCGATTCATCTTCACGCTCGACCGCCGAGACTTCACCGTTTACCGGGATCCCGGGGGTCAACCGTATCAGTTGCTTCCCGAGTGACCCGATGTCGCCGGCGTCACCTCCCGCACTCGCTACCACGAGAAGACCAACGCCGGCGGTCGCTACCGGCTCCGGCTACCTTCCGCCCGCCGTCACGCTCAATTGCTGAGATCACGGCTAGCCGGTCGCGGTGCCGCGCTACGCCGGCGGCGATGCGAGGGGCTCGATGCACTCGGGCGTTTCGTTTCGCGCGTTGTTCACCGTGAGGCCTACGGCGCTAGCGCGCAGCGCTTCGGCCGGGTAGGGAATCAGCAGTCGGGCTGCGTCGTCCGGGGCCCCGGCGAGCCACGTGTCGTATTCGGCCGGGGCGACGATCACCGGCATGCGGTCGTGCAGCGGCCGAAGAAGGTCGTTGGCCGTCGTCGTGACGATCGTGCACGAGTCGACCGGTTGCGGGCCGTGGGTCCACCGTTCCCACAGTCCGGCGAACGCGAATGGCTTTTTGTCGCGCATCGCGATGTGAAACGGTTGCTTCGCCTTCCCCAGCTTCTGCCATTCGTAGAAACCGTCGGCCGGGATCAGGCAGCGCTGGCGCTCGAACGCGTGGCGGAAGGCCGGCTTGTCGCGAACGGTTTCGGCACGGGCGTTGATCAAAGGGGGCCCGCCCTTTTCGTCTTTTGCCCACGGGGGGATGAGGCCCCAGCGGACTTGCGCGAACGCCCGGCGATCGTCTTGCCGGACGATCAAGACCTGCTGCGTCGGGGCGATGTTGAACCGCGGCGAGATTTCGGGCGGGTCGAGCGCGCGAAAAATCTCGGCGAGGGCCGCCGCCGGCGTTCGGAGATTGTATCGGCCGCACATGAGTTGCTGATGACGTTGGGGTTCGAAGTTTGTCGGCGGGGCATCGCTGTTGCGCGTCTCGCGGCGAAATTGTGAACGACCGGTCACGCCGGGGCAATCGAAGGGGTGCCGTTCGCGAGGGGCGCGACACCCCGCGTCGCTCATTTTCCCTCTTTCCCAAAGCTCCCGCTTGGGAACGAAGCCGCAGAGAAACTGGAAGCGGGAGCTTCCCTACGTGCACGTGCCCAAGCCGGAGCTAAGCAGGAGCTTGGGCACGAGGAGGCAAACGGGTCATTGGTCACGGCCAAGGTCGTCAGGGTTGCCCGCGTGCTTGCACGTTGCCAAAAGCGGCATTAGAAGGAGTGCGCCTGCAGTGGCAAGGTCACCCCAGAATCACGTCTGCGGACTTCGCGTCAACCGGGAACTCGGCACATGACCAAGATCGACGAAATCGCCCCTGACCTGTTCCGGCTTTCGGTCTATGTGCCGGAAATCGACATGCAGTTCAACCATTTTCTGGTGCGCGACGACGAGCCGCTCTTGTTTCATGCCGGGCTCAAAGGCATGTTTCCGCTCCTGCGCGAGGCGGTGGCGACGCTGATCGACCCGGCCCGGCTGCGGTACATTGCGTGGAGCCATTTCGAGTCGGATGAATGCGGCGCGCTCAACGAGTGGCTGCAATTGGCGCCCCGGGCCGAGCCCGTCTGCACACTGGTGGGCAAAATCGTGAGCGTCGACGATTTCTCGATTCGCCCGGCACGGGGAATGACGGTCGACGAGGTTTTGGGAACGGGCAAGTACCGCTACCGGTTCTATCCTTCGCCCCACATTCCGCACGGCTGGGACGCGGGGGTGCTGTTCGAAGAAACGCAGAAGACGTTGTTCTGTTCCGACCTGTTTCATCATTTCGGCGACCCGGCCGCGATGACCGAGTCAGACCTGATCGGCCCGACGCGGCAGGCGATGCAGACGATGCAGCAGGGGCCGCTGGCCAGCTACATGCCGTACACGCGCGCGACCGAAGGAGTGCTGCGCTCGCTCGCGGAGCTGAAGCCGGAAACGCTGGCGGTGATGCACGGCTCGTCGTACCGCGGACAAGCGGGCCGGCTGCTCACGGAGCTGGCCGGTGTCATCAGAGAAAACTTCGATCGGGCCTGAGGGCGGGGGCAAAGCGCGGCGTTGGGACATTCGTTCCATCAACGATTGCTTCGCCATTGCAGGATGGGTAAGACTGGGGCGTGTTTCGGCCCGGCGCGAGGGGCCGGCGCGACCGGTCGCGTTGCTCTCGAGCGGGCCGCGCGTCGCTTGAGCCACCGGTCGCTGAATCGCGAGTCCCACCCTTTGATAGACCAGGAGTCGCCATGAAAAAGCCAGTTGTGGCCGCGTTCGGGTTGTTGGCGGTCGTGATGGCGGTGTCGGCGTCTGCCGACGAGGCCGGGTCGCTGGTTGCGCCCGGAGAAAAAGTCAAAAAGCTGGCCGGCGACATGAAATTCACCGAAGGCCCGGCCTGGGTTCCCGCGACGAAGACGCTCGTTTTTTCCGACATCCCCAACAGCAAGCTCATGCAGTGGCGTCAGGGAGACGGGTTATCGGTGTTTCGACAAAGCGAACAATCGAACGGCAACATTCTCGACCTGCAGGGTCGGCTCGTGACGTGTCAGCATGCCGGCCGCAACCTCGTCAGAATGGAACCCGACGGCAGCGTCATGGTGCTGGTTGACAAGATCGACGGCCAGCGCTTCAACTCGCCGAACGACGTGACGGTGCGCTCTGACGGCACGCTGTGGTTTACCGACCCGCCGTGGGGGCTGACGGGCCCGGGCGATCTGCCGGGACATTGGGTGTTCAAGTTCGACCCGGCGACCGGGCGGGTTGAGGCGGTCATCAAGAATCTGGGGATGCCCAACGGGATTGTTTTCTCGCCCGATGAGACCCGGCTGTACGTGGCCGACACGGGAGGACAGGAACGGCACCCGAACCCCGAGCTCCGAAAACTTCCGGCCGGAATTCACTGCTACGAGATGAACGACGGCAGGCTCGGCAAAGAGTTGTTCCAGATCAATCAGGGGAGCGACGGGATGAGGGTCGACGTCAGGGGCAACCTGTATACGACCAGTGGCAACAAGATCGTCATCTACAGCGCCGACGGCAAGAAACTGGAAGAGATCGAGGTGCCCGAGGGGCCCGCCAACATGTGCTTCGGTGGAGACGATTTGAAGACGCTGTTTATTACGGCCCGCACGTCGCTGTACAGCGTGCGCATGAAGGAACCCGGGGCGAAACCCGTCGGGGCGAAATGGTGAACAAGGCTGATATTCGCGCGGGCCAGGGGGGCCCATCTGAGACAAAATCAGTTAAATTGGGAGGGCGTGACGGCATCCGGATGACAGGCCGGAAGGGAACATTTTGCCGTGGCGACCGCGTTATCGGCCACACGGCGCGGCGGTAATCGACTTGAGCACGTCTCTCTAATAATGGGCAGGCTGCATTTGTTTGCCCCCGGGATTGGAGTGTTCGCCGGAATGTCGATTCGGTCGAAGCTGGTTGGCGCTCTGACAGCCGGCATGGCCGGGCTGACCGCATTCATTGCGCCCACTCGGGCGGCTGACGCCGAGCGGTTCTTCGAGAATAAGATTCGCCCGCTCCTGGCCGAGCATTGCTTCAAGTGCCACGGCGAAGAGAAGCACCGGGGCGGCCTCCGGCTCGATTCGCGGGGGGCAATTCTGGCGGGGGGTGACCAGGGGCCGGCGGTTGTTCCGGGGGATGCTGAAGAGAGCCTGCTGATCCGCGCGGTGCAGCAGACCGACCCCGAGCTGAAAATGCCGCCGGCGCCGGCGGCCAAGTTGACGAAAGAGCAGATTGCCGATCTGACGCGGTGGGTCGCCGAAGGGGCGGTGTGGCCCGGCGACCAGGCGGGGCCGCTGGTGCGCCGTGGCGGGGCCATTACCGAGCAGGATCGGTCGCATTGGGCGTTCCAGGCGGTGCGGCGGCCGAACGTGCCGGCGGTTCGCGACGCAGGCCGGGTCGCGAACCCGATCGACGCGTTCATTCTGGAAAAGCTCGAAGCGCGAAACCTCAGGTTCCGCCGGTTCGCCTCGCCGCGCGAACTTGTGCGGCGGGTGTATTACGATCTGACGGGCCTGCCGCCGACCCCTGAAGAAGTCGAGGCGTTCGCCTCTGACCCGTCGCCTGCTGCCTACGCGGCCCTGGTCGACCGACTGCTCGACTCGCCGCGCTACGGCGAAAAGTGGGCCCGCCACTGGCTCGACCTGGTGCGGTTCGCCGAAACGAACAGCTACGAGCGCGACAACCCCAAGCCCCATGCGTGGCGTTACCGCGACTACGTCATCCGTGCGTTCAATGAAGACCGCCCGTACGACCGATTCATTCGCGAGCAGTTGGCCGGCGACGAATTGCTGCCCGCCGACGTGGAAGCGTCGCGCCAAGCGTCTGACGCTCTGATCGCGACCGGGTATTACCGTCTGGGAATCTGGGACGACGAGCCAACGGACCGCGATCAGGCGCGCTACGACGGCCTCGACGACATTGTCGCAACCACGGGGCAGGTGTTTCTGGGCCTCACGCTCGACTGCGCCCGCTGCCACGATCATAAGCTCGACCCGATTCCGCAGCGCGACTATTACCGGTTTCTGTCGTTCTTTCACAACATCCAGTACTACAGCAACGGCGGCCCCACCGACGAGCTGCCGCTGCCCTTACCGGCCGACCCCGTCGCGCAAGCCGAAGAGCACGAGCGCGGCGTGATGGTGCTGGAGCAGCAGCGCGAGCAGCTACGCACGGTGACGACGAACTTCAATACCGAATTCGCCAAGCTGTACGAACAGGTGCGTGGCAAACGCGTCGAAAGCGATGAAATCCCAGCGCTGGTGCGTGCGGAACTCGCCCGGCCCGAAGCCGAGCAGTTGTTCGCTAAGGAACGCTACATGGTCTACCTCGCGCTGGTTGACAAGCTAGCGGCGCTCAAAAACCGGGGAGCGGTCGCGGCGATGGCCTTGTGCGTGACTGAGAAGGGCAGCGAGGCGCCGGAAACGTTCGTGCTGATACGCGGCAACCCGCGCGTGACGGGCGACCGGGTGGAGCCCGGCTTCCCCGACGTGCTCGCTGAAACGGCCCCGGTGATCGCGGTGGCTGAGGGCGCGAAGTCGTGCGGCCGGCGGCTGGCGTTGGCCAACTGGATCGCCTCGCCCGAGAACCCTCTGACGGCCCGGGTGATGGTCAATCGCATCTGGCAATATCATTTCGGGCGGGGGATCGTCCGCTCGCCCAATAATTTCGGTGTTCAGGGAGACAAGCCGACCCACCCCGAGCTGCTCGACTGGCTGGCCGCCGAATTCGTCGGACAGGGCTGGCGGCTGAAGCCTCTGCACCGCCTGATTGTGACGTCAAACGTGTATCGGCAATCGTCATCGATTGAGAACGTGATGACGTCGGACGGCGCGGCGGCGGCCGACCCGACGAATGACCTGTTCTACCGCTTCGACATGCGGCGGCTGACGGCCGAAGAGATTCGCGACTCGATTCTCGCGGTCAGCGGAAATCTGTGCCAGAAGATGTACGGCCCCGGGGTGTATGTCGCGATATCGAAGGAAGTTCTGGCGGGGCAGCAGTTGCCGGGCGCCGGCTGGGGCAAGTCGCCGCCGGAGGATCAGGCGCGCCGCAGCATCTACATTCACCTCAAGCGTTCGCTGTTGACCCCGCTCCTGGAATCGTTTGACCTGGCCGAGACCGACCGGTCGGCGGCGGTGCGATTCACGACGACTCAGCCGACGCAGGCCCTGACGATGCTCAACAGCGAGTTTCTGCACGAACAGTCTGAGCGGTTCGCCGACCGTCTGCGGCGCGAGTGCGGCGACAACACCGCGCAGCAGGTGATGCGAGCGCTCTCGCTGACGACTCAGCGGGCGGTTTCTGAAGCCGACGTGGCCCGCGGCGTGCGCCTGATTGAATCATTGCGAAACGACGACGGGGCCGCGGGCGCCCTGGCGCTGAAATACTTCTGTCTCGTGGCGCTCAATCTGAACGAGTTTGTGTATTTGGATTGAGCGCCGGCATTTTCGCAGGTCGAAGTCATGACATTCTCGCCCCGTCCCGCGAACACGTTCTGCGGCGGCACCCGCCGCGAGTTCCTGTGGGAGGCCGGCGCCGGTTTCACCGGGCTGGCCCTGACCGGGCTGCTTTCGGGCGATGGGTTCTTTGCGCGCGCCGCCGCCGACGAGGCGCGGCCGGCCAACCCCCTTGCCCCCAAGCCGCCCGCGGCCGGCGCCCGGGCGAAGAGCGTGATTTTTCTGTTCATGTTTGGCGGACCCTCGCACATCGATACGTTCGATTACAAGCCCGACATGGTGGGGATGGATGGCAAGACCGTCAGCGTCAAGACTTTCGGCCGGGGGGGACACAAAGATAAGGGTCGCGTCATCGAGCCGCGGTGGAAGTTCAGCCAGTACGGGCAGTCGGGCAAGTGGGTCAGCGATTTGTTTCCGCACGTGGCGCAATGCGTCGACGATATCGCGTTTCTGCACTCGATGACCGCCGACTCGCCGATTCACGGTTCGGCCATGCTGCAGATGAACACGGGAAAGATCCTAAGCGGCAGCCCGAGCCTGGGGTCGTGGATCAACTACGGCCTGGGGAGCGTCAATCAGAACCTGCCGGGTTTCGTGGTGATGCTCGACCCGATGGGAGGGCCGATTTCGGGCGCCAAGAACTGGTCGAGCGGGTATATGCCCGCGACGTTCCAGGGCACAATGCTGCGCTCGGCCGGTGCGCCCGTGCGCGATTTGCATCGGCCCGAGGGGATGGACGACGGCGTGCAACGGAGGCTGCTCGACGCCCTCCACGAATTGAACAGCGAGCACCTGGCGAAGCGTGCCGACAACAGCGATCTGGCGGCCCGCATCGCCAGTTATGAAATGGCGTACTCGATGCAGGTGCACGCGCCGGAAGCAGTCGATCTGGCGCAGGAGACCGAAGAGACGAAGGCGCTCTATGGCATCGACGACGAGCGGACGCAGGATTTCGGCACGCGATGCCTGTTGGCGCGGCGGCTGGTCGAGCGCGGCGTGCGTTTCGTGCAGCTCTATTCGGGCGGCACCAATGGAGACAACACCTGGGACGCGCACGGCGATCTGCTCAAGAACCACAACTATCACGCCGGCCGCACCGACAAGGCCGTTGCCGGGTTGCTGTGCGATCTGAAACGCCGCGGGCTGCTCGACTCGACCCTGGTGATCTGGGGGGGTGAGTTCGGGCGTCAACCGACCGCCGAGTACGCGGCCGGTACCGGCCGCGACCACAACGCCTACGGCTTTACGATGTGGCTGGCCGGCGGGGGCATCAAAGGAGGCGTCAGCGTGGGCGCTACCGACGACCTGGGCTCGGCGGCGGTTGCCGACCCGCTGCACGTCAAGCGGTTGCACGCCACCGTGCTGCACCAGTTGGGCCTCGACCCGAACCGGCTATCGTATTTCTACAACGGCCTCGATCAGAAGCTGGTCGGCGTCGAAGAGGCCGAGCCGATCTGGCAGATTGTTTGACCGGTGTGGGCCGGCGCAGGCCGTCAGACGGTCACGACGATCTTCCCCACCTGCTGGTTCGATTCGAGATAGCGATGCGCTTCGACGATCTCGGCGAGGGGGAACGTTTTCGCAATCACCGGCTTCAACTGGCCCGCCGCCAGCCCGTCGAATACGAACTTCTTCGCCCGCTCGCGGCGCGCCGGGTCTGACGTGATCTCGAAGAGGGTGTAACCGCGGATCGTGAGCCCCTTGCCCAAAAGTTCCATCAGAGGCAGTGGGGTCGGCTCGGGGCTTAAGGCACCGTATTGAAAGAGAATGCCCCGCGGCGCCATGGCGGCAGCTAGCCGGGCGACGGTAGGCCCACCGACGGGGTCGAAAACGACCCGGGCGCCTTTCCCGCCGGTCAGGCGCTTCACTTCGGCCACCAGGTCTTCTGTTTCGGTGGCAATCACGTGGGCAGCCCCCAGTTTGACGAGTGCGTCGCGCTTGTCATTCTTGCGCGTGAGTGCGATCGGCGTCGCGCCCACGAGCCGGGCGATCTGCAGCGACGCGATGCCCACGCTGCTTGACGCCGCCGGAATCAGCACGGTGTCGCCTGCGGTCAGTTTTGCGATGTCGACGAGTGCCCCGTAAGCGGTCAGGTACTGCATCCAGATGGCCGCCGCCTCGACCCACGAAAGAGCGGGGGGGTGCTTTGCCACCGCGGCAGCGGGAACCAGGGCGACGTCTCCGTAAACGCCGTAGCGATTCTGAGAGAACGCGGGAACCGTGCTGGCCGCATCACCCGCTTTGAGCGCCGTCACGTCGGCCCCCACCGAATCGACGATTCCGGCGGCTTCATACCCGAGCCTGGAGGGAAGGCTCGGCTGCTCGAGATACTTTCCGGAACGAAACATGGCTTCGGCCCGGTTCAGCCCGAGGGCTTTCACGGCGATGCGGACTTCACCCGGCCCGGGCGCCGGCACCTCGAGCGTATCGATCTGCAAGACTTCAGGGCCGCCAATTCGATGAAAACGAACGACACGTGGCATGGCTTGGGCTCCTCAAGTGTGTTTGGACGTGGTGGAAAGGCCGATGATGTTTGAGCCGTGTCGGGCAAAGCGATTCGCGTCTCAACGATCGCGTGGAACGATTATAGGAGACGATCGTCTGTAGGCACCGCCCGGGGAGGAACGGGCGATCATCGAAGGGCGGGCGGACGTGCGCGGAAGAGGCAGTAATTGGCGAACGGCCGGAAGGGGCGCGGTGTCTGTCATGCTGGCCGTTCGCTGGGGGAGCGAGGCCGTTTGGGATGATGGATGTTTGCAAGAATTCGGCAGGCTGATATATTTTGGAGACGTTTCCACAGGAGGGACGCTCGCTGGCTAGCGTAGCTCAATGGCAGAGCTCCGGTTTTGTAAACCGGAGGTTGTGGGTTCGAGTCCCACCGCTAGCTCCACGGAACGGGATTTCTGTCTCGTTCACAGGCGGGGGCTGCGTGCCAGGCGCGGCGGCCCTGGGCGGCCTCTCCGGGCCTGACACCTGCATCAAATCCAAGCCCCGGGGGAATTCCAGAGTGGTCAAATGGGCCAGACTGTAAATCTGGTGGCTCTGCCTTCGTAGGTTCGAATCCTACTTCCCCCAATTCACCGTCCTGCCCGGTCGACAGGCAGAAACCATTATCTCCCTTCGGGTTCTGGACAAGTCGAGGGAAATCTGTCAAACTGTTTCGCGGAACGCGGCGATGCGGGCGTAGCTCAATGGTAGAGCCCCAGCCTTCCAAGCTGGCCGTGTGGGTTCGATTCCCATCGCCCGCTCTCGCAGGAAATTTGAAAAAAAACGCGGCTGCGAGCGACGAAACGCTGGCACGCGGCCGTGAGAGAGAGTATCGTGCGGGGCTTCCCGGGCTGCGCAGAGGTTTCAGGGTGCGGCGGCGGCCGCTTGTCGCCGCAGGCCCAAGGATGCCGGCTGATCGCGAATGGTGCATGGAAATTGCTGCTGTAGCTCAGCCGGTAGAGCGCGTCCTTGGTAAGGACGAGGTCGCGGGTTCAAATCCCGCCAGCAGCTCCTTCGGCGAGACCCTACCTTCCACACGTATTTGAATCGACCTTCAGGGAGACACGATGGCTAAGGAAGTCTTTACGCGGACCAAGCCGCACGTCAACGTGGGAACCATCGGCCACATCGATCACGGCAAGACCACTCTGACGGCCGCCATTCTGGCCACGCAAGAGGCCAAGGGAATGGCCCGCTTCAAGAGTTATGCCGACATTGCCAAGGGCGGCACGGTGCGCGACGCAACCAAGACCGTGACGATTGCAGTCAGCCACGTCGAGTACGAAACCGACAAGAGGCACTACGCGCACATCGATTGCCCGGGCCACGCCGACTACATCAAGAACATGATTACCGGCGCCGCCCAGATGGACGGGGCGATTCTGGTGGTCTCGGCCGCCGACGGCCCGATGCCTCAGACGCGCGAGCACATTCTGCTGGCGCGGCAGGTCGATGTGCCGGCGCTCGTGGTGTTTCTCAACAAGTGCGACCTGGTCGACGACGAAGAGCTCCTGGAGCTGGTCGAGATGGAGGTTCGCGACCTGTTGAACAAATATGGTTTTCCGGGCGACGAGGTGCCGATCATTCGCGGCAACGCCAAGGCGGCGCTCGACGGTCGCGGGAAGGATGAGAAGGCGGCCAAGTGCATTTGGGACCTGCTGGCGGCGCTCGATTCGTATATCCCGGAGCCGGTGCGGGCCAAAGACAAGCCGTTCATCATGGCGGTCGAAGACGTGTTTTCGATCAAGGGCCGCGGTACGGTCGCCACGGGTCGTATAGAGCAGGGGCTCGTGAAGGTTGGCGAGAAGCTCGAGATCGTGGGCTTGAGGCCGACGCGCGAAACGGTCTGCACGGGCGTCGAGATGTTCCAGAAGACGCTCGATCAGGGCGAGGCGGGCGACAACGTGGGGTTGTTGCTGCGAGGGATCGAGCGCGAAGATGTCGAGCGCGGCCAGGTGCTGTGCAAGCCGGGCGCGATCAACCCGCACACCAAGTTCATGGGTGAGGTGTACGTGTTGAGCAAGGAAGAGGGGGGCCGGCATACGCCCTTCTTCAGCGGTTACCGCCCGCAGTTTTACTTCCGCACGACCGACGTGACGGGCACGACGAAGCTGACCGGGGGGGCCGAGATGTGCATGCCGGGTGACAACGTGTCGCTCGAGGTCGAGTTGATTCAGCCGATTGCGATGCACGAAGGCAGCCGTTTCGCGATCCGCGAGGGGGGTAAGACGGTCGGTTCCGGCGTGGTGACGAAGGTGGTGCAATAAGGGTCGCCTGGCCTGCGATTTTACGAGGTTTCGCCTCCCGGCCTCTTGCATGCGCAGGGGTCGGGAGTCTGGTGTTTCTGGCAGGGTCGTGCTATGGTACGCGAATACGTCTGGTTGGAATGCGCGGAATCGGGGGAGAGGAATTACCGCACCCCGAAAGAAACGCGCGGTACAGAGCGGCTCGAGTTGCGCAAGTATTGCAAGAAGTTGAGGCGGCATACGCTTCACAAAGAGTCGCGAAAGAAGTAGCTGTCGCGCCGACGGTCGCGGCGTCTGGAGGGCGGCAGACCCAGGCATTCCGGTGTGATTTACGGGCGTAGCTCAATTGGCAGAGCATCGGATTCCAAATCCGACGGTTGGGGGTTCAAGTCCCTCCGCCCGTGTGTATTTGAGACAGGTTGCATCGGCCCGCAGGTGAGGGTGAATCGGCCAATTGCGGCCGTGTCGGCGAAATCAGGTGGCGGTGTCATGGCAAAATCTGGAGACTCATCGCTCTGGCGCGAGTTGCTTTCTGTCGGGTTGTACAAGCGAAACCAGGGGCGCTTGGCGCGGCAGTTGACCGCCGCGGGTCTGGGCGTGCTGGTGGTGACCGGGGCCTACATTTTGTCGCAGGGGCCGCTCGCGGGTTTCGCGACGGGAATACGCACGGGCGTGCCTTTGGGAATTTGTGCGTTGGCCGGCTGGTTGATCTTTCGTCTCATCAATTACCCTCCCTTTGCCGAGTTTCTGATCTCGGTCGAGGGAGAGATGGGGAAGGTTTCGTGGCCCAGCCGGCAGGAATGGTGGAGAGCCACAATCGTCGTGCTTACGACAATGCTGTTTCTGGCGATTGTGCTGTTCGCGTATGACTCGTTCTGGTTGTGGTCGCTCAGTAAGATCGGAATTCTGCGGTCGGTATAAGCGCGTCGCAGAGCCGGCCGGCGTGCAGATCGAATACACGCAGTTCGAATACACATGGCGGATACCACGACGATGAGTGCGGACCCTGCGGCCCCTGGCGCGGTCGGCGACGCCGATGAACAGTTGCGGTGGTACGTGCTGAAGGTGCAGAGCAACCGCGAAAAGTCGATTCGCGACAACATACTCAGGCGGGTCAAGCGCGAAGGGCTGGAACGGTTTTTTGGCGAGATCATTATTCCCACCGAGAAGGTGGCTGAAACCAAGGGAGGCAAGAAGCGCGTCACCGAACGGAAGCTCTATCCCGGATACATCATGGTGCAGATGATCCTGAATGATGAGAGCTGGTTTCTGGTGCGCGAGACCAGCGGGGTCGGCGACTTTACCGGTGCGGCGGGCAAGCCGATTCCGATGCAGGACCACGAAATTCAGCGGATGCTGGGGCTCGAAACGGCCAAAGAAGAAGTCTCGCAGCCGAAGATCAAAATCGACTTTGCCCCGGGCGACCGGGTGAAGATCAAAGAGGGTACGTTCGAGAGCTTCGAGGGGCAGGTCGATACGGTTGACGAAGCCAGCGGTCGCGTGAATGTGCTGATTGAAATCTTCGGGCGCTCGACCCCTGTGGAGCTGGAATACTGGCAGGTTGAATCGGTCTAGGCGAGCGGGGGCGTCAGCTCCCTGGTGAAGAGGACAGACGTCAGAAATTAGAGCGTCATGGCAAAAAAACAAGTCGTCACGCAGGTCAAAATTCAGGTGACGGGGGGGCAGGCGACCCCCGCGCCCCCCGTGGGGACTGCGCTGGGCCCGCATGGCGTGAACATCGGCCAGTTCGTGATGCAGTTCAACGAACGCACAAAAGAGTCGAAGGGGACGACCATTCCCGTCGTCGTCACCATCTACAGCGATCGTTCGTTTGAGTTCATTACCAAGAGCCCGCCGGCCGCAGTGCTTTTGAAGCAGGCAGCCCAGGTCGCCAAGGGGGCGGCGAACCCCAAGGCCGACAAAGTGGGCAAAGTGACCAAGGCGCAGGTGCTGGAGATCGCCAAGACGAAATTCAACGACATGAACTCGTCGTCGCTGGAACAGGCGTCGAAAGTGATCGCCGGCACGGCGCGCAGCATGGGAATCGAAGTGATCGAGTAGTTCGGCAGGCAGCGATCGAGTCGGACGGGCAACTTCGTCGGACGGCAACTATGGCGCGACAATCGAAACGATTCAAATTTCTGGCCGAGCAGGTGGTCAACCTGCCTCTGCTCGACGTTCCGCAGGCGGTGGCGAAGCTCAAGGCGCTTGAGCCGTCGCTGCCCAAGAACATCAAGCGCTGTAAGTTCGACCAGTCTGTCGAGGTGGCGGTGCGGCTGGGGGTCGACACGAAACAGGCCGATCAGATGGTTCGCGGTTCGATCGTGCTGCCCAACGGCATCGGCAAATCGAAGCGGGTGCTGGTGTTTGCCCAGGGCGAGAACGCGGCGACGGCTCAAAAGGCCGGGGCCGATCACGTCGGCGGGGCCGACCTGGCCGAGAAGATCAAGGGGGGCTGGACCGATTTCGACGTGGCGATCGCCACGCCCGACATGATGGGCGTGGTGGGGCCGTTGGGGCGCGTGCTGGGCCCGCGAGGCCTGATGCCCTCGCCCCGCGCCGGAACGGTGACGCAGGACGTGGCGGGGGCGGTTCGCGAATACAAGGCGGGCAAGGTGGAATTTCGCGCTGACGCGGCCGGCATCGTGCATTGCGTGGCCGGCAAATTGTCGTTCAGCGACGCCCAACTGGTTGAGAACGTCGAGAGCCTGCTGCGATTCATTCGATCGTTGAAGCCGGCGTCTTCGAAGGGCGTGTACGTTCGAAGCATTGCCATCTCGGCCACGATGTCTCCGGCGATCATGGTGGCTGCTTAGGGCGGACGAACCGACATGAGCAAGCGAATCAAGGAACTAATGGTCGACGACCTGCGTCAGAAGCTCAGCGATCATCGCGAGATTCTGGTCATTGACAATTCCAGGCTCGACGGCATCACGGCCAACAACCTGAGGCTGAAACTGCGCAAGCAGAACATCAGGCTCCTGGGTATCAAGAACTCTCTGGCCCGTAAGGCATTGGCCGAACTGGGTTTAGAGGGCTTGAGCACATTTCTGGTGGGGCCCTCGACGCTGGTCTTCGGCGGGCCCGACATCGTGGCCCTGTCGAAAGAAATCACCCGCTGGGCGAAAGATCTCGAGGCCCTGCAGATCAAAGGGGGGCTGGTTGACGGCAACCCCATCGACCCGGGCCAGATCACCGCCCTCAGCAAGAGCCCATCGCGGGAAGAGCTCTTGGGCCGGATCGCCGGGTTGGCACTGGCCCCGGGGGCCAGGCTGGCCGCCATATTGCTCGGGGCGGGGGGAACCGTCTGCGGGCAGGTCAAATCGCTGGCAGAGAAAGAACCACAGGCGGCGGCGCCGTGACGCCGCCAAGTCGGCCGGCCGGAGCTCACGAACCTGGTCACCGCATTCCATTTCGTTACTGCTTTGATAGTCTGGGAGAACCGAACCAATGTCGACTGCTGAGGCAACTACAAGTTTCGACGAGGCGACCAAGACGCTGGGCGACAAGATCGTCTCGCTGACCCTGTTGCAGGCGAAGTCGCTGGCCGACTACCTGGAACAGGTGCATGGCATCAAGCCCGCCAGCGGCGGCGTGATGATGGCTGCGGCGCCCGGCGGCGGGGCTGTGCCGGCCGAGGCGGCGGCCGAGAAAACTGAATTCGACGTGGTGCTGGCGGCTCACGGCGACAACAAGATCGGCGTGATCAAGGTGGTGCGGGCTGCGACGAGCCTGGGGCTCAAGGAAGCCAAAGACCTGGTGGAGGCCGCTCCCAAGCCCGTGAAGACCGGTCTCTCGAAGCAGGATGCCGAAAAGCTCAAGGCCGAGCTCGAAGCCGCGGGCGCGAAGGTTGAGATCAAGTAGGTCGCGATCCGCGAGGCAGGATGCGGTTGTTCCTTTTCCGGGGGTCAGCCGTCGAGTGTGCAAAAGAGTACCGGCAGAACGCCTGCGGGCGCGCTAGCCGGCGATTTCGGAGTTGCATGGTCTTCAGGAAGGCTTCGTACCGCGCGGCGGGTTGCGTTCCCGCCGGGCATCCGACGTGTACAGGCCTGCGCCTTCGCGCGGCCTGCCAGGGGTACGGTGCGCGCCGTGCCGGTTGCCGCGCGCAGGCGCCTGTGAACGCCGCCCCGATGGGTTTCTATTGCGTGCGCGAGTCGGCCAAGTCGCACCACGAGACCACGGGTGAACGCCGGGCCTGCCCGGTGGAGTTGCGGTCGGAATCGCATATTGTTTCGTGGGCCACGGCTGGCGACACTCTAATTTATTCATCACTGAGGGCGATCCATGGCGACACCTGCCGCACACAGTCTTAAGATCGACCGTGTTCGCAATTTCGGGCAGCTCTCCGGCGAGTTCGCGCTGTCGGATCTGACGCAGATTCAGACTGAGTCGTACGCGCGGTTTTTGCAGCTCGATGTCGACCCGCGGCACCGCAAGCCTCACGGGCTGGAAGAGATCATGAGGGAGGTGTTTCCCATCAAGAGTTATGATGGGCAGCACGAGTTGAAGTACGTTCGTTACGAACTGGGCAAGCCTCGCTACACCCCGGTCGAATGTCGGCAATTGCGGCTGACGTACGGTCGGCCGTTTCGCGTGTGGTTGCAACTGGTCAAAGAGCAGCCGGTGGAGGAAGAGGTGTATCTGGGCGATATGCCCATCATGCTGGGTGGGGGCGAATTCATCATCAATGGCGCCGAGCGGGTGGTGGTGAGCCAGTTGCATCGGTCGCCGGGCGTCGATTTCGTCTCGTCGTCAGAGCCGGGAGAACGCAAAACCTACTCGTGCCGGATCATTCCCGAACGGGGAAGCTGGATCGAGCTGAACATCGGGAAGCGCGAAACGCTGGGTGTGCGGATCGACCAGAGCGGTAAGTTTTCGGCCATGACGCTCTTGCGGGCGATGAGCCCTGAGTACTCGTCGGATGCCAGCATCATTCGCTGCTTTCACGGCACGCGCGTCGTCAAGACGTCGGAAGGCGACGCGGTTCGCAAGTTGACCGGCAAGTTCGCCGCCGACGACGTGGTGTACCCGGCGAAGAGCGACCGGGCGGGTGAGATTATCGTCGAGGCGGGGCACCAGTTCACCGCCGAGCTGGCCCAGGAAGCCTGTGGTGCGGGCATCAAGAGCATCGAGATCGTCGACGGGCTGACCGACCCGTTGATTCTCAACAGCATCGCCGAAGACTCGACGTCGAGTCACCAGGAATCGCTGTTGAAGATCTATCAAAGGCTGCGGCCGGGCAACCCCCCGCAGCTCGAGAAGGCGGTCGAGCTGTTCCACGAGAAATTCTTCGACGTCAACCGCTACCGCCTGGGGCGGGTGGGCCGGTTCCGCATCAATCGCAAATTCGCGCAGGATGTGCCCGACGACGTGATGACGTTGCGGTCGGAAGATTTCATCAACGCCATCCGTTACATCCTCAGGCTGCGGGCGAACGACCCCAGCGTCAGCGTCGACGACATCGACAACCTCGGCAATCGGCGGTTGCGCACCATTGACGAGCTGGCGGCCGACGAGATTCGCAAGGGCTTTCTGAAGCTGCGGCGGACCGTGCAGGAACGGATGAGCCTCAAAGACGTGCAGGAGATGACCCCGCGGACTCTGGTCAACCCCAAGAGCGTTTCGGCGGCCATCGAGTACTTTTTCGGGCGCGGCGAGCTGTCGCAGGTTGTCGACCAGACGAACCCTCTGTCGACCTTGACTCACGAGCGGCGCTTGAGCGCATTGGGGCCGGGCGGTCTTAACCGCAAGCGCGCGGGGTTCGAAGTTCGCGACGTGCACATTTCGCACTATGGCCGCATCTGCCCCATCGAGACGCCCGAAGGGACCAACATCGGGCTGATCTCGAGCCTGAGCATGTTCGCCCGCGTCGACGACTACGGGTTTCTCATTACGCCCTACCGCGTCATTAAGAATGCCAAGGTGACCGACGAGGTGAAATGGCTGCGGGCCGACGAAGAGTCGAATTCATTTCTGGCCCCGGCAGACACGCCGGTCGCCACCGGCCGCCTGCGCGACGACCGCGTGCTGGTGCGCCATCGCGGCGACTTCGTACACGTCGACGCCAAGCAGGTCGAGTATATGGACGTCGCCCCCTGCCAGATGGTGGGGGTCTCGGCGGGGCTGATTCCGTTTCTCGAGCACGACGATGCCAACCGGGCCCTGATGGGCTCGAACATGCAACGGCAGGCGGTGCCGCTGCTCGTGACTGAGCCTCCGATTGTCGGCACGGGGCTCGAGCGGGCGGTCGCCGAGAACTCGGGCATGTTGATTCGTGCCGAGAAGGCGGGGACCGTGACGTATTGCGACGCCTGCCGCATCGACGTCGACGGGCGGTCTTACCCGTTGCAGAAATTCACGGGCCTCAACGAGCGCACGTGCCTCAATCAGAAGCCGATCGTGCGGGTGGGGCAGCGGGTGAAGAAGGGGCAGGTGCTGTGCGACAGCGCCGCGACGCGTGAAGGAGAGCTGGCGTTGGGGCGCAACGTCACCGTGGCCTTCATGTCGTGGGAGGGCTACAACTTCGAAGACGCGATCATTTTGTCGGAACGGCTGGTTAAGGAAGACGTGTTCACGTCGATTCACATCGACGAGTTCGACGTCGAGATTCGCGAAACGAAGCTGGGGCGAGAAGAGTTCACGCGCGACATTCCCAACGTCAGCGAGAAAGCGCTCAGGCACCTGGCCGACGACGGCATCGTGCGGGTGGGCACCCGCGTGGTACCCGGCGACATTCTGGTGGGCAAGGTGTCGCCCAAGGCCAAGACCGAACTGACGCCCGAAGAAAAGCTGCTGCACGCCATCTTCGGCCGGGCCGGCGAAGACGTGAAGAACGAATCGCTGGAAGTGCCCAGCGGGGTCGAGGGGATCGTCATCGACACGCAGCGGTTTTCGCGGCGCATGAGCCTGACCGAATCGGAACGCCGCAAGTTCGAAGCCGAGTTGAAGGCGAAGGAGGAAGAGGGCAACAAACACGTGGCGGCAGCGTTCCACACGTTTCTGCATGAGTTCGAGCGGGTGCTCGATCGCAAGCTGCAAGACGACGAAGGCCACAATCTGCGCGACGCCGAAGACAAGATCGCGGCGGCATATGCTGGCAACTTCCGCGAGCGGTTCGAAAAGCTCGATATTCGCAGCCCGCAGAAGCGGGCCGATCTGCAGGATGTCATCAAAGAGCACTGGCCGGGCGTCGAAGCCGCGATCGACCAGCGCGACCGCGTACTCAATACAATGAAGCGAGGCGACGAGCTTCCCTCGGGCGTCTTGCAGATGGTCAAGGTTTACGTGGCCTCGAAGCGCGTGATTTCGGTGGGCGACAAGATGGCCGGCCGGCACGGCAATAAGGGGGTCATTTCGAAGGTCTTGCCGGTCGAAGATATGCCGTTCCTCGAAGACGGCACGCCCGTCGACATCATTCTGAACCCGCTGGGCGTGCCCAGCCGCATGAACGTGGGCCAGATTCTCGAAACGCACCTGGGGTGGGCCATGTCGCGGTTGGGGTATCGCGCCATTTGCCCGGTGTTCGACGGCGCTTCGGAAGAAGATATCGAGCAGGTGTTGAAAGAGGCGGGGTTGCCCGGCGAGGGCAAAACTCCGTTGTTCGACGGCCGCACGGGCGATCCGTTCGAGCAGAAAGTGACGGTGGGCACGATCTACATGCTGAAACTGCACCACCTGGTCGACGACAAGGTGCACGCCCGCGCCACGGGCCCCTACTCGCTCATCACGCAGCAGCCTCTGGGCGGCAAGGCGCGTTTCGGCGGTCAGCGCTTCGGCGAAATGGAAGTCTGGGCGCTTGAAGCGTACGGTGCGGCGTACATTCTGCAGGAACTGTTGACCGTCAAGAGCGACGATGTTGAAGGGCGTACGAAGATTTACGAGTCGATGGTTAAGGGCGAAAACACGCTCGAAGCCGGTACGCCCGCCAGCTTCGACGTGCTGAACAACGAGATCCGCGGGTTGGCCCTGAACCTGCAACTTGAAAAGAAGCGAACGTGAAAAACTGGTCACCGAGTCGCAGTGTCTCAGAGTCAGGAATTCGTCATTCTCGAGACCCGGCGGCGCAGCGACTCTTCAGACCTCTGCGACTTTCAGACTCTGCGACTCTTTCCCCGGAGCGAACCACGTGAGCACCGTCGAAACCGCCTACGACCGCGTCAACGATTACGGCGCCATCAAGATCGGTCTGGCCAGTCCGCACGACATTCGCAGTTGGTCGTTCGGCGAGGTGAAGAAGCCCGAGACGATCAACTACCGCACGTATCGCCCCGAGCGCGACGGGTTATTCTGCGAGCGCATTTTCGGCCCCGAGAAAGACTGGGAGTGCGCCTGCGGCAAGTACCGGGGCATGAAGTACAAGGGAATGATCTGCGACCGCTGCGGAGTCAAGGTGACCCACAGCCGCGTGCGTCGCAAGCGCATGGGCCACATCGAACTGGCGGCCCCCGTTGTGCACATCTGGTTCTTCAAGTCGATGCCCAGCCGGCTGGGGGCGCTCTTGAACATGAAGACATCCAGCCTCGAAAAAGTAATCTACTTTCAGGATTACGTCGTGGTCGACCCGGGCGACACGCCCTTGAAGCCCAACCAGTTGCTGACCGAAGACGAGGCGCGGCAGGCGCGGGTGAAATACGGCGAGGGTTCTTTCGAGATCGAAATGGGGGCCGAGGCAGTCAAGAAGCTGCTGACGAAGCTCAACCTGGTGGAACTGTCGCACAAGTTGCGCGAAGAGCTCAAGATCACCAACAGCCAGCAGAAGCAGAAAGAGCTGATCAAGCGGCTGAAAATTATCGAGGCGCTGCGCGACAGCGACAACCGGCCTGAATGGATGGTGCTGGACGTCATTCCCGTGATTCCCCCCGACCTGCGGCCTCTGGTGCTGCTCGACTCGGGCAATTTCGCCACCAGCGACCTCAACGACCTGTATCGCCGGATCATCAACCGCAACAACCGGCTCAAGAAGCTGGTTGACCTGAACGCGCCCGAAGTGATCGTGCGCAATGAGAAGCGCATGCTGCAGCAGTCGGTCGACGCGCTGTTCGACAACAACCGCTGCAAGCGGCCCGTGCTGGGCTCGTCGAACCGGCCGCTGAAGTCGCTGACCGATATGATCAAAGGGAAGCAGGGTCGGTTCCGCGAGAACCAGCTGGGCAAGCGCGTCGATTATTCCGCCCGCAGCGTGATTGTGGTGGGGCCCGAACTGAAGCTGCACCAGTGCGGGCTGCCGAAGAAAATCGCCCTCGAGCTGTACCAGCCGTTTATCATCCGCCGCCTGAAAGAGCTGGGGCACGCTGACACGATCAAGAGCGCCAAGCGAATGCTCGAGCGCAAGGATGACGAGGTGTGGGACATTCTCGAAGAAGTGATCCGCAATCACCCCGTGCTCTTGAATCGGGCGCCGACGCTGCACCGCATGGGCATTCAGGCCTTTGAGCCGGTGCTGATCGAAGGGAATGCGATCAAGATCCACCCGCTGGTGTGCAAGGGTTTCAACGCCGACTTTGACGGCGACCAGATGGCCGTGCACCTGCCGCTGTCGATCGAGGCGCAGGTCGAGGCCCACACGCTGATGATGTCGACCAACAACATCTTCAGCCCGGCCAACGGGGCCCCCATCATCAGCCCGTCGCAAGACATCGTCATGGGGTGCTACTACGTGACGCTGTCGAAGCCCGACCGCCCCGGCGACGGCATGGCATTCGCCACGATCGCCGAACTGCATCTGGCCTTCGCCCAGGGCAAGGTCACCACGCACACCCGCATCAAGCTGAGGCTGCCTCGCGACAAGCGCGTCAAGGGAGAAGGGGCCGATGGGTATCGCCCCGGAAGACTTCAGACGACGACGGTGGGCCGCGTGATCTTCAACGACATTCTTCCCGCCAGCATGTCGTTCTACAACCTGACCATGCGCAACAAAGATCTGGCGGCCGTCATTTCCGACTGCTACCTCGAAATGGGGCGCCGCGAAACGATCGCCTTGCTCGATCGGCTCAAGGAGATCGGCTTCCAGTTTTCCACGCGCAGCGGCTTGTCGTTCGGCGCGAGCGACCTGAAGACGCCCCCGAACAAAGACAAGGTCATCAACGCCGCCGAGCAGGCGGTGTTGCAGAAGCAGAAGCTGTTCGAGCGGGGCATTATCACCGACCGCGAGCGGTACTATCAGGTGCTCGAAACCTGGACGCACGTGCGCGAGCAGATCACCGTGGCCATGATGCACGAGCTTGAGCACGATACGCGCGACGAGGGGGCGTACGTCAACCCGGTGTTCCTGATGGCCAACTCGGGCGCTCGCGGCGGCGTCGAGCAGATTCGCCAGTTGGCCGGCATGCGCGGTCTGATGGCCAAGCCCAATGGCGAGATCATTGAGACGCCCATCAAAGCCAATTTCCGCGAAGGGTTGTCGGTGCTCGAGTATTTCAGCTCGACCCACGGCGCCCGCAAGGGGCTGGCCGACACGGCCCTCAAGACGGCCGACAGCGGTTACCTGACCCGCAAGCTGGCCGACATCGCGCAGAACATGGTGATCACCACCTACGACTGCGGGACGACGCAGGGTATCACTCGCGGGGTCGTTTACCGCGGTGAAAAGGTCGAGGTGAGTCTGGCCGATGCCATTCGCGGACGCGTCAGCCGCACGAACATCGTCAACCCCATTACCGATGAAGTGATCGTGCGCGACGGCGAGCTGATTACCGTCGAGATCGCGCGGAACATCGAGAAAATGGGTCTGGAGAAGATTCAGGTGCGCAGCCCGATGACGTGCGAAGCGTCGCTGGGCATCTGCCGGCTGTGCTACGGCATGGACCTGTCGACGGGCGCGCTGGTCGAAGAAGGAATGGCCGTGGGCATCATCGCCGCGCAGAGCATCGGCGAGCCCGGTACCCAGTTGACGATGCGTACGTTTCACGGGGGTGGCACGGCCCTGCGCGACATCGAAGAAAACGAAATTCGCACGAAACGCGCCGGCCGCGTCAAACTGGCGCGGGTGCGCAGCGTCGTCAACTCGCAGGGGCAGAACGTGGTGCTGGCCCGTAACGGCGAGGTTATCATCGTCGACCAGAAAGAGCGCGAGCTCGAGAAGTACACGATCCCCAACGGCGCCGTGCTGATGGTGGCCGAGAACGACGAAGTCAAGGCGGGCCAGGTGATCTGCCAGTGGGACCCGCTGTCGATCCCCATTCTGGCCGAAGTCGGCGGAAAGGTGCGCTACGAAGATTTCGTCGAAGGCGATTCGATTCGCACCGAGATCGATGCGAGCGGCACGCCCCGCATTCACATCATCGAGCACAAGGGCGATCTGCACCCGCAGATCATGCTCGAAGACGCCGCCGGAAAAATTCTCGATTTCTATTTCCTTCCGGAAAAAGCGATTGTCGAAGTGCCCGACGGGCAGGCGATTTCGGCCGGCACCGTCATCGCCAAGACCCCGCGCGAGCTGGGCGGTCAGCAGGACATCACCAGCGGTCTGCCGCGCGTTACCGAGCTGTTCGAGGCCCGGCGACCCAAAGACCCGGCCATCATTTCGGAAATCGACGGCGAGGTCGACCTGTTGGCCGAACGCAAGCGCGGCAAGAGGGTGATTATCGTGCGGGCCCCTGATGGCACCGAAAAGGAATACATCATTCCGCACGGGAAGCACCTGCGGGTCCATGCCAAAGACCTGGTGCGGGCCGGCGATGCGCTGGTCGACGGGCCGTTGGTGCCGCACGACATTCTGCGGGTCAGCGGCGAAGAGGCGGTGCAGCAGTATCTGCTGCGGGAAATTCAGAACGTTTACCGGTCGCAACGGGTCGAAATCGACGACAAGCACATCGAAATCATAATCGCCCAGATGCTGCGCAAGGTGCGAGTCGACAAGGTAGGCGACACCAACCTCTTGCCCGGCATCGTCATCGACAAGTTCGAGCTGCGCAAGGTGAACAACCAGTTGCTCGAATGCGTGAAAGTCACTACGCCTGGCGAGACCGAGTTTCGCGAGAACGACATCGTTCCGCAGGCAACGTTTGACGAGGTCAATACCCAGGTCGAAGGCGGCGGGGGCAAGTCGGCGAAGCAGGCCAAACCCAAGGCGGCGTCTGCCAGCCCCCAACTGCTGGGAATCACGAAGGCGGCGGTGCAGAGCGAAAGCTTCATTTCGGCCGCCAGTTTCCAGGAGACCACCAAGGTTCTGACCGAGGCGGCCCTGGCGGGAAAAGTCGACCAATTGGTGGGCCTGAAAGAAAACGTGATTCTCGGGCACCTGATTCCCGCGGGCACGGGGTTCAAGACGCACCAGGAATCGGAAGTCCGCATCAGACCCGAGGCGCTTCTCGAGCAGACGATCGAGCGCGACCGGATCATGGCCGCCCGCCGCGCCATGCTGCAGGAATCGTCTTCGACGTTCCTGCGCCCGCCTCCGTCTGGCGACGGCGCGGGCAAGCCCTCGGTACTCGACCTGACGCCCGACGAATAAAGAACCCTTACGTGCGTCTTGCTGCGTCAATCCTGTGCCGCGACCGGCATTCGTGCGGCCGCGGCACAATTCACTTCTCGACCTTTTTGAGCCTGTGTCGTGCCGGCAACTCGGCGCGAAAGTGATCGCAGTACGTCTTTCCCCGTCGCCCGTGGCGGTGTGCGGTAGGCGGCTTGAGCCTGCGACCGTGACGATAGAATAGGTTGCGGCGAACAGCGAAATTCGCTAAGAGGAGACTCGCGCAATGGAATTGCGCGCTGTGATGGTGAGTTTGGCCGCTGGGATGGCGACTGTGTGGAGGGAGCCTGTGCGGATCGGGAAGGAACCCTGGTTCAATGGCCGCAGAGGCGCCGCCGGCGTGCTGGTGGCGGTCGTTGGCGGTCTGGGAATACTCATTGTCGTCTGCGGAAGCTCGTTGAAGCCCGCGGGCGCCCCAGAGCGTCTTGTCGATCGCCGCGTGCCCGGCGGGTCGCTGATGATTGACGGGGGCGGGTGCATCACACCGGAGATCCGTCAGCGGTTCGTCGAACTGGCCGGCGGCCCGAACGCCCGAATCGTGCTGATTCCCGGCAATGAACCTCAGCCGGGTGACGACGAACGCGCCCTGGTCCCCTGGAAATCGCTGGGGGTTGCCGCGGTGGAGTTTTGCCACGCCCGCTGCCGCGAGCTGGCCGACGACCCCGCCTTCTGCGAGCGGCTGCGTGCCGCGACAGGAGTCTGGTTCGGCGGCGGGCTGCAGGAATTTCTGGCAGAACGCTACGTCGATACGGCCGCGCAGCGCTGCCTGCACGAACTGCTCGAGCGGCACGGAGTCGTCGGAGGCTGTTCAGCGGGCGCAGCGCTGTTGTCGCAGGTGATGATCGTCGAAGGCGAGATACGGCCGGTCGAGGCCCGCGGGCTGGGATTGATCTCGAACGCCATTGTCGATCAGCACTTTTTGTGGCGAAACCGGTTGTTCCGCCTGCAGCGGATTCTGCAATCGCACCCGGAGTTGATCGGGTTGGGTGTCGATGAACGCACGGCCCTGGTGGTCGAGGTCAATTCGTCGAAGCTGAGCGTCGTGGGTGACTCGTACGCGATGGTCTGTCTCCCGGAATCTGACTCTGAACCCGCACGTATCGAGGTGCTCAAGGCGGGCGACGAGGTTTCTCTCACGCAGCTTCAGCAGAACCACCTGGTGTACCGCCGCCACAGCGAAGTGGCAGAATTGCCGGGCGACTCGGGTCAGTGACAACCGCACCGCGCGGTGCCCCGCGAATGGCCGGCTGGGTGTCCGTGTTCGATCCCGGGGGATCGGGCCTGCGGAATGTGGTTGCACGCTGACTGCTGCCTACCGGTCAGCCGTAACGAGGCGAAGTCAGCGGTCTTGCAACTCCAGCGCCGATTTCAGAAACAGGACCGTGACGGCGGTCAAATAGTCGCGGTTGGCCTTTTTGGCAAAGCCGTGCCCTTCGTTATCGGCGTAGACGGTCCAAACTGATTTGCCCTGTTCGCGCACGCGCCGGGCGATCTGCTCGGCTTCAGAAAACGGTACGCGAGGGTCGTTTCGGCCATGGGCGACAAGCAGCCTCGAGCGGATTTTTTCGGCGTTGTTGAGCGGGTCGACATTTTCGAAAAACGCCTGCATCGCCGGGTCGCGTTCGTCGCCGTATTCGGCGCGCCGCAAATCCTGCCGGTACGAGCTGGTGTTCTGCAGAAACGATCGGAAGCTGGCGATACCGACGATATCGACACCGGCCTGAATGCGGTCGCTGTAATGCGCGAGCGATGCGAGCACCATGTAACCGCCGTACGAGGCGCCGCTCACGGCGACGCGCGTCGCGTCAAGCTCGGGTTGTCGGGCGATCCAGTCGAGAAGGGCGCCGATATCGCGCACGCTATCTTCGCGCTGGTCGGCATTGTCGAGCTTCAAGTACGTCTTCCCGTAGCCGTTCGAGCCGCGCACGTTGGGGTGAATGACGGCCACCCCGAGTTCGTTCAGGTAGAACTGCTCGACGCCGCTGAAATTGGGCCGATATTGCCCCTCAGGTCCGCCGTGGATCTCAATGAGCACAGGCGCCGGCCGTTCGCGCGACGCGCCGCGGGGGGCGAAAAAGTAAGCGGGAATGGTCCGCCCGTCGAAACTCTCGAACTGAATTCGTTTCGGGGCCACGAAGCCGGCGGGGTCGAGTCCGCCGACCTCGCTGTATGTCCAGCGCGTGAGGCTGCCGTCGGCAAGATTGAGCGAATAGGCGTCGGTGGGGGCATCGGGACGGGCGAACGAGAACCCGAGGCGCTTTCCATCGGGTGAAAATTCGAGGGCCCCGGCGATGCCCAGGGGCAGGTCGATCTTCTTGCGATTTGTGCCCTCGAGCAGATAGAGAGCGCTCGCGCCGTCTTCGTTGACGGTAAAGGCCACCTTTCCTGAATGCGGGTCGACCTCGACCGCATCGACGTCCCACGGAATGTCGGGGGTCAGCCAGACATATTCCATGGTTCCCAGGTCGACTCGGGCAAGCTCGCGAAATTCGCCACGCGCATCGGTTGCCAGGTAGGCCGACCGGCCGTCAGGAGCGAACTTGAGCGACCCGAACGCTGCGGTCGTTCCGCCCGGAATGGGGATCATGGTCTTCTGGCCGGTGGCCACGTCGAGCAGCGCCGGGTATGTCTCATTGATCGACACGTAGCGGTTCAACAGCAGTTTCGCGCCGTCGCGCGACCAGTCGTAGGCCGTCCAGTGTTCGTTATTGACCGCGAAGAGCATTTTCATCGAACCGGGTTGCCGTGGTAGGGCGATGTACAGGTCGGTGTCGCGGCCGTTGCGTTGGTTGCTGTGAATGATCATCTGCGAGCCGTCGTGCCGGATCGGCCCGGGCAGATTTCGCGATTTGCCGTCGGTCAACAGGTGCGCGTGTCCGGATTGGCGGTCAACCCAATAGATCTGGTCGTTTTCGCTGCCCCCGCCGCTCATGGAAACGAGCAATGCCCCGTCGCGCGCCTCGGGAAGGAACTGCCCGTCTGTCGGCTCGCGGAAAAACGTTAGTTGCTCGCGGCGCCCGCCCGGCTCGTAGACGCGATGCAATTGGGGCACGTCGCCGAATCGGGTGGCGATCAGCAGACCTTTGCCGTCGGGCGACCACCCCCGAAACACGGCGCTGCGCGTGTTCTGATATTGAATCAGCCGGTCGATCAACCCGCCAGGCACCACCGGCACTTCCTCAACGGCAATCGCCGGGGGCCGGAAGGGATCGCTTTCGGCAGCCTCGACCGATTGAAGTCTGAACAGAAAGGCCGCGGCCAATAGTGCGATCAGAGTGCGTGCTTCATGACGTGTCATCGTTCGAACTCCATTTCAGCAGGATGCCTGCCTCGCGGGCCGGTCGTGGGGAGGAACGGCGTCAGAGGCAGAATCGCTCGATCAGTCGCGAGTAGAGCGTGGTCCCCAACTCAAGTTGTTCCAGTGCGATCCACTCATCCCAGGTATGGGCTTGAGCGATGTCTCCGGGCCCCAGGACGACGAGATTCTGCATCTCGCCCAGCATCACGCCGTCGGTGCCGTACGAGACGGTGCGTGGTTCTGTGCGCCCGGCCAGCGACAGCACCTCGAGAACGTAAGGAGACTGCGGGTCGACGTACAATGGGCGCCCGCGGGCGCCCTGTCGAAATTCGAGGCCTTGGCGCTCGGCCGCAGCCCGCGCCCGGTCGATCAGGGCGTCGGGTTCCTGGCCGGGCATGGGGCGAAAATAAACGGTGCACACGCTCTGCGGAGGCGTCACGTTAACAGCCGGGGTATGATCGTTAATACCGATGTTCCACCCGATCGTGGGCGGGTCGAAGTCGGAATTTTGCCAGCGCGGGTCGCTTTCCAGTTCGTCGTGCAGCGCTTTCATCTCGGCGAGAAAGGGAATCATCGCCAGGTTGGCGTTGAGGCCCCGATTAGTGCTGGAATGCGCGGCGCGACCATGCGAGACGACCGTGAAGCCGTAACCGCCCTTGTGCGCATAGACGACTTCCAGCCGCGTCGGCTCACCGACGATGCCATGCGTCCGCCCCGCCACCATCTCGCGGTAAAACTGTGATCGCCGGGCGACCTCGCGCGCGCCGCCAAACCCGATCTCTTCGTCGGCCGTGCAGGTGATGTAGAGGGGGCGTTTGAGCGGCCTGGCGGCGGTATTCGCCGCGGCCGCCAACATGCAGGCGACGGAACCTTTCATGTCGCACGCGCCGCGGCCGTAGAGGCGATCATCGCGGACGGTGGGGGTGAACGGCCCGTGTTCTTCCGAAAACCACGGATCTGCGGGGACGACGTCGGTGTGACCGAAATAGGCCAGTCCGCCGGTGCCGGGCCCCTTCCGACCGACGACGCAGGCCTTGCGCACACCCCGGTCGTCGTCGTATTCCAGCCGTTCGATGTCGAAGCCGAGGTCGCGCAGGAATTGCTCAACGGCGTCAGAGACGGCGGCGTTCGAGCGGCGGCTGAGGGAGTCGAATCGAACCAGATGGCAGGCGTAGTCAAGTGCGTTCATGCGACCAGCGGCAGCCCCGTGTGCCCTAAAGCGGGTATCCAGATGTTTACGCGGCGGTATCGCGTTCGCCAGCCTGAATTTTGCGCAAACTTCCTGATCTTACAACTGTCGGAACCGTCACGACCGCTGGCAAGCGTGCAACCGTTGCATTTTTCGCGACTGGCAGTGGTTTTCCCCAAGTCGATTTACCGGCAGGACCGATATTCGTGTTACAGCGTGCAATCTCATTATAGATGGACCTTTGGAACATCGTATCGGGGAGGGTCTCCCCGTTTCCGCTCGAGATCGCAGAGGACCGGGAAGATGACACGAGCTCGCCGCTTCTTGCTCGCCCTGCTGGCCGGTGTCGCCTCGATACCCGCCCTGGCCAGGGCGCAGGCCCCCTATGTGGTGTCGGGTGGTAGCCCTGTCGTCGGACCGTATGGCACCCCGGCGCCTCTGGCGGGCGTCGACGCCTGGGACGAATGCGTGGCGAACTTGCCGGTGCGCGACGAAGGGGCCTATGGGCCCCTCGCCTGTACCGATGGCGGTTTCTTGCGTGCCGAGTATCTGAACTGGAACTTCAGTGACCCGAAAAACACCCTGCTCGGGGCGCCGGTCGCGGGGATCGGTAACCCGGCTGCGCAATTCCCGGTTTTCGAGCCCGGTACCAACAACATCATCGCCGTCACTTCAGTGCCGACGACGACCCCCATGGGGCTTAACGACATCAGCGGCATTCGCGTGACCGGGGGGGTGGACCTGACGTACGGGGGCGCGATCGAAGTCAGCGCCTTCATGACCCGCGTCAAAGAGACCGGTTTTGTGGTCGGCCAGGATCAATTCAGCCAACTGCACTTCGTGACGAACCCCGGCGAGCCGCTCAGCGGGCACCTGGTTCCGACGACAGTAAGCACCAGCGTGCTGCAGTTTGGCCAGATCAGCGACAACCTGTTGCTGTACAACCAGTCGTATACGGCGACGTTGCAGAGTCAGATGTGGGGTGGCGAAGCGAACTGGATCGGAGACTTCGACCGCGTCGGGTTCATCTGGTGCAACCCGATATTGGGCGTGCGGTACTTCAATCTCCATGAACGGCTGACACAGACCGGCATTTTTCAGGACAACACGATCCTGGCGCCGGCGATTGTCAGTACGATCGATTCGGTCACCTACAACAACCTCTACGGCCCGCAGGCCGGTGCCCGCCTCGAGATGATGACCAAGTTCATCCAGCTCGGCCTGGAAAGCAAGCTGATGTTTCTCACGAACACCATGCTCGCCAGCGTGGCGACAAACCGCCTGCGGTCGAACGCCGATCCCTACGTCAAAACCGACGACCTGACCACGCAGTTCTCGTTCGGCGTCGACATTGGAACTTACGGGGCGATCAACATCACTGAGCATCTGTCGATTCGGGTCGGCTACAACTTCTACTGGTTCGACCGCGTCACCCGTCCCGAGAGCAACATCTACTACAATGACAACGGCCCCGTTGCTCCTCCGGGATTCGTGACCAACCTCACAACGCAAAACTTCATCGTGCACGGGGTGTCGGTCGGCGGCGACCTGCGGTTCTAAGCCAGAACCAGGTCGCGCCGTCGTTTCCACGGGGGCGAGCGCAACAAAACAGGGAACTCGCCAGACTGACGAGTTCCCCGGGTTGTGTGTGTTTCGTTCTATACGCCCGCCCCACGTATCCGCAGGGAGTGCCGCAAAGATCACCGCGGCCTACTTCCCGAGCTTCTCGGGTCGTCGCCCGCTTTTCCCTTCGGCGTCATTCGCCGGCTTCTCGTCGCGTTCGCGCTGCCGAACGCGACCGGCAGCATGAGCCACGATCTGCCTGCCGGCGTCAAGCTGACCGGCCGCGAAATAAGGCTCTGGCGGAGCGCCGCCCAAATGCTCGATCGACTTGGCCGCCAATTCGTCCCAGCTCATGTTGTTGGCAGTATGCCAGACGGCAGCCTGCGCGGCAGCCCGGTCAAGCTTTCCGGTGCCGACCATCGTCAACAGCTCCTGCAACACGGGGTCGCTCGTGTAGCTCTCGACGGGAACGAGTTTATACGTCATGCGTGGACGCGGGTCGGGCTTGCCATGTTCGAGACAGACCGAATTGAACGGCACCTGGACCACCTTTTCAGGCGGAACAGAAAACAATCCACTCATCCCGCCCATCAGCCCCGTCATTCCGCCGCCGAAGCCGACGCCACCACCACCCAAACCCCCCGCTCCCATACCCATTCCGGCTCCACCCATGCCACCCATGCCTCCGCCCATGCCACCCATGCCTCCGCCCATTGGTTGGGCCATCCCGCCACCCATGCCTCCCATTCCTCCCATGCCTCCCATCATTCCGCCGAACTGCTTGAGGACTTGGACGGCGGCGACAGACTGAGGCAGTTTGACCGTGAGCGGTTTGTTGGATTTGTTCTCGATGTACACGCTCCCCTCAAACGAATTCTTGGGGATCATGGTGACTTCGAGGCTCCCCTGTTCGATGCCGTCGAACAGGTTGATTGTGGCCGCCGACGGATCGTAGACCGGCTTTTTCAGCGGCCTCTTAGCGGCGGCGGTCAGGCTCAGGGCCACCGCGACCGTCGCACATGCCAGGAAGGCTCCCGATCGCAGCAGGCGTCGGGCCGGGAAGAGTCGCCGTTTCATGGAAATCGTCCTTTCGCTCAGTCGCCGGTGCGGTTGACCGGGAGGCAACAAAACATCACGGCCGAGGGTAGGGCAGGCAGTAGATATCTGGCCCCGCAAATCGGCTGAGAACGCATACCATCAGTGTATCGCACGGCGCAAACCCCATGCAACAAAAAGTTTCGACGCAGATCGCGTTTTTCGGGCGGGGTGCGTTGAACCGGCCCAACCTGCGGAATTCGCCGCCCGCCGGCGGACCCGAGACTCACCCTCCACGGTACGCCTTGCCACATGCGAAGACCCTGCCTTTGCGGCATTTCTGATACGAAGTTGGGAGTCGGCGCATGAACCCAACATTGGTTTGAGGTTCAGACACCTCTTGGCCCGACCGATACCAACCCGTGATGGCCGAAACGTCGAGTGAGAGCTTTGACTCCGCGTCAATGTGCCTGACAATCTGCATCGAGCTTGCCGAAAGACAATACGGCTAATTGAAACGGGGCGTCGAGCCGGATTTCAACAGGTGCGTTTAGCGAAATCTCGCGTACTGCAATGCTCCGCTCTCCCCGAGGGAAGCTCTTGACGAGGAGCCGATGGATGGACGACGGGCTTTACCGGCGCACGGTTCGGCCCGTGTGTGCGGGCGGCGAGCCGCCGGGGTCATTCCGGCGGTCGGGCAGCAGACGGCGGGGATGAACCCCGCCGCTCGCTTGTGAAATCACAAAGTGCGTCGCACACCCGTAGCCTACGGCATGACGCTATCGGGGTAGTGCGCGGCCGAGTCGGCCGACGAGCGATACCCGGTCGGACGGGTCATCAACTCGGTCTCTTCGTAGTTTTCCAGCGTGCGGCGGGCTTCGGGGCGCTGTCGCTCCATCGCTTTCGGACGCTCGACGAATGGGCCGGTCTCACGTTCCGCCAGCGGGTCGTGGTAGCTGTAGCTGCGGGCTTCGGCCTTGGGGTCGCCCCAGCCGAGCGTAGGCAGACGCGTGGTGCGGGAAGAGATGCAGCCGGCAGCGAACGTTGCGCAGGCGGCCACTCCGACTCGATACCATACTCCGTTCATCTCGACACTCCATTTTCGTCACTTCTGCGCCCGCAGGACAACCCCTGGGGGGCTCCGGCTGCGCCGAAGTGTTGCGAGTTCAGGGATTATAGGCCAAAAGTCCGGCTCGCAGATAGTGGGACTTGGCCGCACGGCCGGCGCATGGATTTGGCCTCCGGCCGCCCGACATCTCGTTCCATCGACCCGGTTGTCAGACGTTCGTGAACGCATCGCCCGAGGGCGGAACAGGCTCCTTAACCCGACTTGGGATACCCGGTGTGCCGGGAACTGCCGGCTTCGCCCAGCCGTCAAAACCCTGCGGCACTGCGATGCATTGATTGCGCCCAATTCAGGCGATTTGGGAGCGCTCTGCAGGATGTGCGCCTGCGACGGCAACTTGTTGGCGGGTAATGGGCTGAGTAAGATTCCCGGTCGCGATAGGTTCCGGGCCATCGCTCGGCAGGAACGATTTTGCTGTTTCGCATCGCGATGGTTGTTTCTGCGGGGTAAAATAAGCAGTCTGCGTTCACTTGGGCGATCCTACCCGCGGTTGCGCCCACCGCCCGTTTCCAGCCGATTGGCTAAACCATGCCGGAATCAGAATTTGCGGCCGACAGTGGCGAGTCGATTCAGAAGCTGCAGAAGGCGTATGAGTCGATCAAGCGTCAGATGGCGCAGGTGATTGTCGGTCAGGAGAAAGTGATCGAGCAACTGCTGATCGCGCTGTTCAGCCGCGGGCACTGCATTCTGGAAGGGGTGCCCGGCCTGGCCAAGACACTGATGATCAGCACGCTGGCGCGGTCGCTGTCGATGACGTTCAGCCGCATTCAGTTCACTCCTGACCTGATGCCGGCCGACATCACCGGCACCGACGTTCTCGAAGAGAATCGTACAACGGGCCGGCGCGAGTTCCGGTTTATCGAGGGGCCGCTGTTCTACAATGTCGTGCTGGCCGACGAGATCAATCGCACGCCGCCCAAAACGCAGGCGGCGCTGTTGGAGGCGATGCAAGAGCGGCAGGTGACGGTGGGCAGGGTGAGGCACGCGCTGACCGACCCGTTCTTCGTGCTGGCCACGCAGAACCCGATCGAGCAGGAAGGAACGTACGCGCTGCCCGAGGCACAGCAAGATCGCTTCATGTTCAAGGTCTTCGTGAAGTATCCGGGGTTTCGCGAGGAGTTCGAGATTGCCCGGCGCACGACCACCCTCGTCCATGACGAGATTCAACCGGTGCTCAGCGGGCCCGAGATTCTGGAATTGCAGAAGATCGTGCGGCAGGTGCCCGTCAGCGATCATGTGATCGAATACGCGCTGGCGCTGGTCAGGCAGACGCGCGTGGGCAGCGAAGGGGTGCCCAGGTTCATCGACGAGTGGCTGAGCTGGGGGGCAGGGCCAAGGGCCGTGCAGAACCTGCTCTTGGGAGGCAAGGCCCGCGCACTGTTGCTGGGCCGCACTTACGTGGCGACTGAAGACGTGCAGGCCCTGGCGGCGCCGGTGATGCGGCACCGCCTGGTGATGAATTTCTCTGCGGAAAGCGAAGGCGTGACTTCCGACAGGGTGATCGAGCGGCTGATCGAAGAGACTCCGGCGAAGGAAGGCGAGCTGACGCGTGACCCGAGATTCCAGAAGATTTTTGCCGCCTGAGGCGGTCTCGCGCGTGTCGCGGCTGGAGCTCCAGGCACGGAACGTCGTGGAGGGGTTTCTGTCGGGCCTGCACAAGAGTCCGTATTTCGGGCAATCGGTCGAATTCGTGCAGCATCGCGAATACGTTCGCGGCGACGACCCGCGGCGAATCGACTGGAAGGCGTGGTCGAAGACCGACAAGTACTACATCAAGCAGTACGAAGAAGAAACCAACCTGCGCAGCACGCTGCTGGTCGACATCAGCGAGTCGATGCAGTTTCGAACGCAGGCGCTCAGCAAGTACGAATACGCCTGCGCAATCGCGGCGTGCCTCGCGTGTCTGCTGTTGCGCCAGCAGGATGCGGTGGGCCTGGTCAGCTTCGACGCCCAGCTTCGGGCCGTGGTGCCCCCGCGCAGCCGGCGGAACCACCTGAGCGCGGTTCTGGCAGCACTCGATGCGCACGAGCCGGCGGCCAAGACCGACCTGGGGTCGATTCTCGCCCAGGCGGCCGAAGAACACTCGCGGCGGGGCATGATCGTCTTGATCTCAGATCTCTTCGTGCCTCGTGAGGGGCTGTTCAAGGGGTTGAGGCTTTTGCGGCATCGCGGGCACGACGTTCTGGTGTTCCACGTGCTTGACGACGAAGAGCTCGATTTCAACTACCAGGGGACGACGCGCTTCGAGGGGCTCGAAGAGGCCGGGCAACTGGTGTGCGACCCGCGCAGCTTGCGCGAAGGCTATCTCAACGCGATCCGCGCGTTTCAAGATGAGCTGCGGCGAGGTTGTGCGCAACTGACGGTCGACTATCAGACCATTCGGACGAGTGAGCATCTGGATGCGGCCCTGGCTCATTATCTGAACCATCGGCTCGGCATGCGGCAGACGGTGCGCGGATAAGGGGCAGGGCCGTCGAAGACAGAGCGGCAGAGGCGCAAAAGCATAGAAGGAGCGGCGCGTGAGATTCGTTGCGAGGAGGAACGTCGATGGAAGAATCGTTCGGCCGGAAACTCGTTGCTGCGGCCCTGTGACGCTGTGACTTTGTGACGCTGTGACTTTGGCCGTCTGCGAAGTTTTGACCTACCGTGGGGCTGACGCCCCCCGCTCGCCCTGACTTTCATGCCTCCCTGGCTGTCGAGCCTGTTCGTGCACCCGGAATTCGTGATTCCGGGCCTCGCATTGCTGTCGCTGCCGGTGTTGATCCACCTGATCAACCGCCTGCGGTACCGGCGTGTGCGGTGGGCCGCAATGGAATTTCTGCTGGCCAGCCAGCGGCGCAACCGCCGCCGCGTGTTGCTCGAGCAATTGTTGCTCTTGCTGTTGAGGATGTTGGCTGTAGTGGGAGTGGTGCTGCTGGTTGCGAGACCGCTGTTGGACCCCGAGCGGTTTTCGCTGTTTCAGGGCAGCCGGACGCAGCACCTGGTGCTGCTCGATGATTCAGGCTCGATGCGCGACCGCTGGGGCGATACGACGGCGTTCGACGCCGCCAAAGACGTCGTACGCCAGCTCGTGGCCGAGGGAGAGCGCAGGCCCGACACGCAGGCGCTGACGCTCCTCGTGGCGTCGAACCCCGATCAGCCTCTGTTGAATCAGCAGCCCCTGAATACCGAGCTGGCCGGTCGGATCGACACGCTGTTGAAGTCGCTGCCGTGTTCGCACCGTACGGTCGATCTGGCGTCGGCCACGCAGTCGGCTCGTCAGCGGCTTCTGGAGCACAAGGCGTCGGCGCGGATGTTTCATCTGATTTCAGATTTTCGCGAAGCAGACTGGGGTGAAGCAACGGCAGTCATCGACGTGCTCTGCGACATGGATCGCGAGAAGATCGCGGTGCACCTTGTGCGGGCGGTTTCTGAATCGCACGGCAACCTCGGTGTGACAGACCTGAACGGGGCGGTCGACGTGGCCGCTGCGGGCGTACCGTTGCGGCTATCGGCCACGGTGCGAAACTTCGGCGAACAGGCCGCGAAAGACGTGCGGCTGGCAGTCTATCTCGACGGCCGAAAGCTGCCCACGACCGAAATCATCGAGACGCTTGAGGCCCAAAGCGAGTCGACGCGCGAATTTGACGTGTTATTTGCTGGGATTGGCCCGCACGACGTACGCGTCGAACTGCCTGCCGACGCCCTCGATCAGGATAACTCGCGCTTTCTCGCGCTCGATCTGCCGGATGCGAACCCGGTGCTGATTATCGACGGCAGCCCGGGCGGCAGCGAAGCGTTTTATCTGGCCGACGCTCTGGCCCCGACGCCCGGCCTGACCGGATTTGCCCCATCAATTGAAACACCAGAATATCTGCGCCGCAGATCGATCGAACGGTTTCAAAGCGTCTTTCTGCTGAACGTGGCCGAACTGCCGCCCGACGCGGTGCGAACGCTGGAACAGTTCGTGGCTGCTGGCGGCGGGTTGGCGTGGTACTTGGGCGACCAGGTGCGGGCCGCGTTTTACAACGACAAACAGTATCGGGACGGGCGCGGTTTGTTTCCTGCGCGGCTGGCCAGTATTTCTGAGCTGGCGGTGGACGACACGAACCCCGCCGCCGATCTGTCGATCGAACCCCACCCGCTGTTTCGCGTGCTCGAGGGGGCCGACAATCCCTTCATCGATCTGGTGAAAATCAATCGCTATTTCTCAGTGGCGCGAAACTGGGCAGCGCCTGATGGAGTGCGGGTGATTGCCAGCTTGCGCAACAAGGCCCCCTTGATGCTCGAACACCGCTTCGGGCGCGGAACGGTGGTGACCTGCCTCACGGCCCTGGGGCTCGGGTGGAACAACTGGCCCCAGATTCCGCCGGCGTTTGTTGCGCTGCAGCTCGAAATTGCCAAACATATCGCTCGCGGCGACCACGGGCAGGAGCTGAAGCAGGTGGGTGAGCCGATCGCCTTCTCGCTCGACCCGGCGACGTATCTTCCCCAGGTCGAGGTTCGGCCGCCCGGTGGCGGCGCCGTTTCGCTGACCCTGGGGGTCAAATCGGCTGCCGATCGCCCCGGCAGCGGCGCAGGCGAGGGGCCGCCCGCGAGTTCGGCGATTACTGGTGTCTCGCGGTATGCCGACGGGTTCGCCCAGACCGACACCCCGGGGTTGTACGAAGTACGGTTGAAGCGTCAGGACGGCGGCGAAGAAATCAGGCGGTTCGCGTACAATGCGCCCGAATCAGAGGGGCAGTTGAAAATCGCGTCGACCGAGATGATCAGGCGGCGAATCGGCCCTGGTACGCAGGTGGCGCTCCATGAAGCCGGAGAGCTAAGCTGGAGGGGGGGCGAAGAGTCGGGGCGCGAAATTCACGACACGGTGCTGGTTGTTCTGTTAATGCTGCTGCTTGTGGAACAGGCGCTGGCGCTGCGGCTGAGCTATCATCCGCGCCCGGCAGGAGGCCGCCCGTGAAGCAGCGAATCGCCAGCCTGTTTCCCGACTCGGAAGGGTGGACGACGTTCTGGTCGTCGCTCGAATTCGGGCGCGAAGGTGCGGCACTGTGGCTGTTGGGGTTTCTGGTGCTGCTGCTGGCTGCCACGTGGCTGTACCGCCGCGACACGCGCGAGTTGCCCACGTTCTGGAAAGTCTGGCTATGGTCTTTGCGGTGCGCGGCCCTGATCGTTCTGCTGCTGGTGGCTCTCGCGCCGCAGGAGCGCACGTCGCGCACGGTGGCCGACCGCTCGCAGGTCGTCTTGCTGGTCGATACGTCGATCTCGATGAACCGCCAGGACCGCGAGCCGCCGCCTGAGCGCGCCGAGCGCCAGGCTCCGACGCGAGCCGAACGCGTGCACAGGCTGCTCGAGGCCTCGCCGTTACTCAAGGCGTTGCGACAGACGCACGACCTGTCGATCTCTACGTTCGATTCGCAATTGGCCCGGCAGGCGCTGCTTCCCGCCCTCGCCAAGGCGCTTGCCGGCGGAAGTGCAGCCGGGCGGCAGGAAACGGCGGCTGCGGTTGCGAGCGACGGCGGCCCGGCCGTGAATTGGAGCGAGGTTCTGCGGCCACGGGGGGCCGAGACGCGGCTGGGCGAGGCGCTGGCGCAGGTCGTGCGTGAAGAGGCTCGCGAGACACTGGCGGGAATCGTCGTTTTCACCGACGGGGGCAACAACGCGGGAATCGACCCGATGTCGGCCTCTGACGCGGCAGTCGCCGCGAAAGTCAGGGTCATTCCCGTGGGGGTCGGCAACACGAACAAGCCGGTGACGTTGCAGTTGGCCGAAATCCAGGCCCCGACTCACGTGCATATCGGCGACGGATTCACCTTGACGGCGTTTATCGGCGGGCACGGGCTGGCTCACCAGCCTCTAACGGTCGAGCTTCTGAGCCGCCCCGAGCAGGATGATGTGGAACCGGTGGTCGTGGAATCGCGCGAGGTGCAGATTCTGGAGGATGGCGTGCCGGTCGTCGCGGCCTTCGACTATGTTCCCACCGAGGCGGGCCGGCGAATGTTTCGCGTGCGGGTGAGGCCGGCGCACAAGGTGCCCGGGCTGATTGACGACGTGGCGCAGGACGAGGTCGGGGTCGACATCGTCGATCGCAAGACGCGCGTTTTGCTGTTGGCCGGCGGCCCGATGCGCGATTACCAGTTTGTGCGGAACCTGCTCAATCGTGACAAGACGATCACGCTCGACGTGCTGCTGCAGACGGCCGTAGCTGGCGTAAGTCAGGAATCAGACGATCTGCTTTTTGCTTTTCCGAGCGACCGCGAGAGTCTCTTTCGGTACGACGTGATCGTGGCCTTTGACCCGGATTGGAGAAAAATCGCCGGAGAAGAGGGCCGCACGCTCGACCTGCTCGCAGAATGGGTGTTCGCCCAGGCGGGCGGGCTGGTGCTCGTCTCGGGAGACGTCAATACGCCCCTGCTGGCCTCGGCCGTCGAAGGGGCCCGCAACGATCTGGGCAGGCTGCTGGAACTGTTTCCCGTGGTGCTCGACCGGCAGCGGCTGATTGATGACGAAGAATTGCAGCAGCCTTGGCCAATCGAACTCTCGCGCGACGGGCTGGCGGCGGGGTTTCTGCAGTTGAGCGACGATCCTGCGGCGTCGGCCGGTGCGTGGCGCGATTTTCCGGGTATCTTTCGCTGCTTTCCTACCGATGGGGCCAAGGCCGGCGCGACGGTGTACGCGCGGTTCGGCGACCCGCGCGGCGGCGACGATCGGGCCATTCTGCTGGCCTCTCAATTCTACGGCGCGGGGCGCGTGCTGTATCTGGGCAGCGCCGAGATGTGGCGCCTGCGGTCGATTGACGAAAACTACTACGACCGCCTGTGGATCCGCCTGCTGCGCGAGGCGGGGCAGGGGCGATTGTTGCGAGGGACGAACCGCGGCATCATGCTGCTCGAGCGCTCTCAGTATTCGCTGGGGGCGACAATCCAGGTGCGAACACGCGTGCTCGACCCGCAGTTCAAAGATTACGTGGCCGACAAGCTTCCCCTGGAGGTATTTGACCCCAAGGGCCGGGCGCTGACGCCGCCACCCGTGCTTCTGGCCGATAAGACGCGACCCGGGCAGTACGCCGGCTCATTTGTGGCGCTGGCCCCGGGAACATACAAAATGGAGCTGGCGATTCCTGAGTCAGCCGACCGATTGAAGGCGTCGGTGTCGGTGCGATTGCCCAACCTGGAATTCGACCATCCTGAGCAGCACGAGGCGTTGTTACGGGCCATCGCACGGCCGGAAACCGGGGGAGTGTACCTGCGGCTCGACGAAGCCGCCGAGCAGCTTCCGGCGCTGTTGCCTGACCGCAGCACGCAGAGAATCGAGTACTCGGTTCCGCGTCCGCTGTGGGACCGGCAGTGGATCATATTCCTTCTGGCAGGGCTCTTGTCGCTGGAATGGTTGACGCGGAAACTGTTGAAACTGGCGTAGCAGCGAGTGAACGACGCGATGTCGACGGCGACCAAATCACAAATGACGTTCGGCGACCTGCTCGCCGGTCTGCGCCGCAGCATCAGGCGGTACGTGGCGCTGGAAGGCGTTGCGCTTGTTGTTGTGGTTCTGGGAATCGCCTTCTGGCTGAGCCTGGCGCTCGACTACGGGTTCGAATTGCCGCGAGTCGCGCGGGGGGCGCTTCTTGCCGCGAGCCTGGCCGCGGCCGCTGTCGCGACCGCGCGGTTTGTGGTGTTGCGAATGACGCACGCCTTTCGACAGCGCGGTCTGGCGTTGGTGCTCGAGCGGCGGTTTCCCGAATTGAACGACCGGCTGATCACCGCCGTGGAAGCGGCTGAATCACGCGAAGTCGCAGCGCCGCTCACATTGGCCATGTTGCAGAAGACGTCGGTCGAGGCGGCGGAGTTGTCGAGCCGCGTGCAATTGAGCCGGGTGTTCGATTTTCGCCCGCTGGCGCGGGCCGGCGCGGCCGCGCTCGCACTGCTGGCGTCGATCGCCGTGGTCGCGGTGGCCGGCGGCGAAGTGCTGCCGACCTGGTTGCGTCGCAACGTGCTTCTGGCTGACGAACTTTACCGGCGCGATACAGACTTGCACGTTGTCGTGCTGGCCGACCCCGGCGAACGTGCGATGGAGTTTCGCGCTGAACCCGTCGAGGGAGCCACGCGGCTGGTTTACCGGCACCCGCGCGGGGCCGACTTTACTTTTCTGGCGACAGTCGTCGAAGGGATGGTCGTGCCCGAGCAGGTGCAGTTTACGTATCGCAACGTCGATCATTCGGGGCGCGGCGGTGACGTGCTGACCAGAATCGGCGAGCGGCAGTTTCGGCAGCGAATCGCGGGGCTCCATGAGAGCATCTGGCTGTGGGTCGCCGGGGGCGACTTTTCCACGCGCGATGCGTTTCTCGTGCAGGTTGTCGAACCGCCCCAGGTCGACCGTATCGTGCTCGATTGTCTGTACCCCGAATACACGGGCCTCAATCGCCGCGATGAGCCGTCGGGAAGCCCGGTTCGCCAACCCGTGCCGGTGCTGGGCACACAGGTGGCATTGCCCAACGGCACCGACCTCGTGCTGAACGCGGCGGTCAACAAGCCGCTGCGTGAGGTTCGCGTGCAATGCGACGCCTGGGAGCTGCGGCTGTCGCGGTCAGACGCGCAACTCTTGCGAAGTTCTCAGGCGGAGCGCCAGGGTGATTTGAGTGGCGCGCCTCCGGCCGGTACCGCGATTGACCCTGACGGACGAGGGTTTCAGGTTCCGTTGCGGCTGTTTTCTGCTGCTCCAGGGGTGGCTGACCCGGGGGCCCCGTTGCCGATCGCGGGCGACAGCGTGCTGAGATTCACCCTGCATGACGAAGACGATGTGATCGGCGCCGAACCCGCGCGGCTGACTATTGACGTGATTCACGACCAGCCGCCCCGCGTGGAGACGCGCTTGCGCGGCATCGGCGGCGCCGTCACCCGACAGGCGACGATCCCCGTGGTGGGGGATATTCAGGATCCCCAGGATGGGTCTGTGCGGTATGGCGTCACCGACGATTACGGAGTCGTCGAGGGGCGATTCGAGTACCGGGTCGAGCGCGAGGGGTCCGAGGCGGCAGAGCCGAGCTGGAGGAAGGCGGCGCTTGCCAACCCTGCCGACGGCGGCAGGAACCTGGCCGTCGCCGAACGGTTCGCGCTGTTGCCTCTCGATTTGGCGCTGGGGGCGCGACTGCTGCTGAAGGTCGTTGCCGTCGACGGCGACCACCTGACCGGGCCGCACGTCACGGCAGGTCAGGCTTTTCAGTTTCTGATTGTGTCTGACGATGAATTGCTGGCGCAGATTTCGGCCAAAGAGCTGAACATCCGCCGCAGGTTCGAGCAGATCATTGAGGAAGTGAAGCAGAGCCGCAAGGAGCTGCTCCTGGCCCGCGCGCGGCTCGACGAGGCCCGCGCGCGAACCGGCAGCGCGCCGGGCGAATCGGGCGCGGGCGAATTGCCGGAATCGCTGGCAACGGCGGCCAGCGCCGCGGTAACGGCGGTCGAGCGGGCGATTGGCGGCCTCCGCAAGAATGCCAATGAGACGCAATCGATCGAAGAAGAGTTCCGTGATATACGCGACGAACTGGAGAATAACGCGATCCCCGACGTGAAGCCGATGCTGGTACGGCTGGACGAAGGGATCATATCGCCCCTCCATTCAATCAATACCGTGGACTATAATGGTTTAGACGATGCGCTGGTGCTTTTGTTGCAGGCGCTGGAAGCAGAGGTTGCGCCGAATTCAAGGTTCGATGAGGCGGTCGAGCGTTCGAACGTGACGATTGAGCGTCTGGAGGCAGTGCTCGCCCAGATGTTGAAATTGGAAACAGTCAATGAGATGTTGCAGATGTTGCGCGACATCATCAAGGCGCAGGAAGAGTTGCAGGAGAAAACGCGCTCAGAGCGCAAGAAGAAGCTGATCGAGGGGCTGCAATAGCGAAGGTGAAAGGGTAATCGCATGCTTGCGCGTCGAGGGCTGCCGGCGATTCTCTGCGTTTTTCTGGCGTGCACGGCGGGGTCGTCGGCAGACGATGCGCGTGACGGGCCGCTGGCGTCGGTTCAGGAATCGATCTCGCGGCGCTACAAGCGGTTCGAAGACGCCCTTTCGAAGATTGCCGAGTCTCTGCGCCGGGTCGACCCCGAGCGGGCCGACCTGCTGTTGCGGGCGATAGGTCAGAGCAAGGCCGACCGCATCGCCACGCAAATGGGCGAAGTGATCGAGCTGTTGCGCGAGAACCGGCAATTGGGTGAAGCCATTGAGCTGCAGGCCGACGTCGTTTCGCAATTGCACGCGCTGCTGAATCTGCTGCTCAGTGAAGACCGCCAGAAAGAGCTCAAGGAAGAGCAGGCCCGAATCCGCCGGTATCTCGAAGAGCTCAACAAGATCATCGCGCGCGAAAAGGGCAACCGTGCCGACAACGAGCGCGGCATGCCTGCCGACGAGGTGGCCGGGGCCCAGAAAAAGATCGCCGAACAAACCGGTAAGCTGGGCCGCTCGATCGACAAAGACGACAAAAAAAAGCAGCAGCCGGGGCGGTCGAGCCCATCGGAAGCAGGCAAGCCGGAACCTGGCGAAGGCGACGAACGCCCCGGGGCGAAACCTTCGGAAGACGGCGAGAATGCTGAGGGAGAATCATCCAAGGGCGAATCGCCAGACGCGAAGTCACCCTCCGGGACGCCGGGGAAGCCCCAGCCGGCCCAGCCCGGGCAACCGCAACCCGGGCAGCCGCAACCCGGGGCGGAAGGCGAGGCCGCGCCGCGGCAACCCTCAGAGCAGCAGCCGACCGCCGGCCGGGACGAGTTGGAGAAGGCCCGGCGGGCGATGAACGAGGCGATCGAGAAATTGAAGCAGCAGAAGCGGCAGGAGGCGTCAGACGAACAGGATGAAGCGCTCGCGAAGCTGCAGAAGGCAAAAGAGAAGCTCGAGGAAATTCTGCGGCAGCTTCGTGAAGAAGAGCGAGACCGATTTCTAGCGCTGCTGGAGGCCCGCTTTCAGCGGATGTTGGCGCTGCAATTGCTCGTCTACGACGGCACTCAAAAGCTTTCGCGCACCCCGGCCGATGAGCGCAGCGGCCGACATGCCAGCCGGTCGCTCGAACTGGCCCGCCAGGAAGAAGAAATCGTGGTGGAGGCGACGCGGGCCATCACGCTATTGCGCGAAGAGGGTACGGCCGTCGCTTTTCCCGAGGCGGTTGAACAGGTGCGCGACGACATGAATCTGGTTGTGGGGCGACTTGAACGAGCCGACGTCGGCGACCTGACTCAGGCGATCGAGCGAGAGATCGTCGACGCCCTCGAGGAGATGATCGAAGCCCTGCAGAAGGAAATGGAAAAGGGCAAGGAAAGAGAGCCCCCCCAGCCCGGCGAGGCCGGGCAGCAGTCGGATCCTCCATTGGTCGATCAACTGGCCGAACTGAAAATGCTGCGGACTCTTCAGTTGCGGGTCAATCGCCGCACGCGAAAGCTCGGGCAACTGTTCGATGGCGAGCAGGCAGTTGAGCGCGACGTGGTGGTTCAGTTGCAGAATCTGGCCGACCGTCAGTCGCGCATTCAAAGGGCGACGCACGACATCGTCACTGGAAAAAACCGATGAACCGGACGCGGCGCATGTTTTCGAAAGCATTGCCAGGGGTTGTTGCAATCACCGGGTGCTGTGTGTTTGCGGCCTTGGCGCGGTCTGAGACGGGCTCGGGCGCCCAGGCCCCGCGCAAAGCTGCGGGTGATTCCGGGGGGCAGTTGGTCGCGCCAATGCCTTCCGACGTGGTGCGAGCCCGCGTGCTGCAGTGGGCCGCAGAGCGTCTCGGGGCTGATTCCGGGCGACTGGAGGCCATCGGGCGGCAATGGGAGCCGGGGGAACGGCGGTTGACGCCTGAAGAGCTGTTCGACCTGGCGATTCGATCATTTGCTCAGGCAGACCCGGCCACGCGCACGTTTGTCGAAGCCTGTGCATTGGTCCGTCCGCCGCTATTGGCTCCTGAAGCGAAGATGCTGGCTGAATCGGGCCAGAGCCCCTTTTATCGAGCCAATCTGGCCCTGTTCTACGGTCGGTATCTGACGCACAGGCGCATGTTCGATGAGGCGTTGTCGGTGCTGGACGATATTGATCTGGAAGCAGTGATCGACCCGGCCGGGCTTCTGTTCTACAAGGCCGTCTGCCAGCATCGGCTCTTGCGAAAGGCTGAAGGTCTGGCGACGATCGGTCAGTTGTTGAAGAACACCGAGGGGGTGCCGGTTCGGTATTCCACGGTGGCGACGCTCATGCAACACGATCTCGAAGCGCTCGATGAAGAATCGCTCGACGAGATTTCCCGCAAGATGGCCGAGGTCGAGCGGCGGCTGAGCCTGGGTCGCGCCGGCCAGAAGGTGCAGAAGCAGGAAGACGAGATTGTTGCGTCGCTCGATGCGATTATCAAAAAGATCGAAGAACAGCAGAACTCGGGGGGTGGGGGCGGGGCGGGAGGAGCGGCCAACCGTTCGAGCGGGCCCGCTGGCGACAGCGGCGTCAAAGGCTCGACCGCACCGGGACACGTTGACCCGAAGAAAATCACCCCCGGCGGCGAGTGGGGCAACCTGCCCCCCCGGGTGCGGGCTCGCGCCAAAGAGTTGATTGCGCGCGAGTTTCCTGCCCACTATCGCACGGCCATCGAAGAGTTCACTCGCAAGGGAGCGAATCGGGCCGCCGCTTCCGGAAAGTAAACCCCCGCATGGCCGTGTTGTGCGTCTTATTGCCTCTCGTCGCGGCACTTGCCGACCCGCCTGCGGTCGAAATCGACACCCTCCGCGGCGACCGGCAAACCGGCCGGCTGGTGCGCATTGATTCGGCGGCCGTTCGGCTGCGGCAGGGTGACGAAGAAGCCCTGACGGTGCCGATGGCCGACGTGCTCGAACTGCGGATAGTCAAACCGTCGCCCCCGGAACCGTCAAACGGCCCGCGCGTGGCGCTGGTCGACGGTTCTCAGATTTCCTGTCGCGACTTTCGCGTCTCGAAAGACCAGGCGCAACTCGACACGGTGTGTTGCGGGCTGGTCGCATTGCCGGTTGCGCGCGTGTCGCACGTGCGGTTCGGTATTTCGACAGCAAAGCTGGACGAGGCGTGGCAGGCGCTTCTGACGCGCGAGGCCAAGGGCGATCTGCTGGTGCTGCGAAAAGAAGATGTGCTTGATTTTCTGACGGGCGTTGCCGGAGACATCCGTGACAAGCTGGGCTTTCTGCTGGATGGCGAAGAGTTGCAGGTGCCGCGCGAAAAGGTGTATGGCGTGATATTTCGGCGGCGGGCGCCCGCCGCGTCCAAACCGGTTTGCCAGGTGAAGTTGGCCGGTGGTGACGTGCTGCACGCGGCCGAAGTCCGGGCCGACGAAGCGGGCCTGCAAATCAGTCTGGTTGGCGGCGGCGAACTGAAACTGCCCCTGGCCACAGTCTCCGCACTGGATTACAGCGCAGGAAAGGTCGTCTATCTCTCGCAGCTCGAACCGCGCGACGTGAAATATGTGCCGTATTTCGACCTGACTTGGGAATATCGCCGCGACCGCAGCCTCGACGGAAACCCCATCACCGTCGCCGGCAAGAGTTACAGCCGCGGTCTCGCGATCCATTCCAAAACGACGCTGCGCTATCGGCTTGCGGGAGAGTTCGACCGGCTGAAGGCGATCGCGGGAATCGACGACGAAGTCCGCAGCGTCGGCGCGACGGTGCTCTTGAAGATCTCGGGCGATGGCAAGCCGCTGTTCGAGGCGCCCGTTTCCGGCAGGGACCCGCCCCGACCGCTCGACCTCAGCGTTGCCGGGGTTCGCGATCTTGAGATTCTGGTCGATTTCGGCGACGACGGCGGGGCGATGGGCGATCGGCTCGACCTGGCTGACGCGAAACTCTTCAAGTAGAGGGCCTTAAGACATGCGGCGGGGGGAACCGAAAACTCGAATCAGTTCGATGGGCGGCGCGAGAGCGCGGTTTGTCGGCGGTTCGGCGGTTTTTGGTCGCTGGTGCCTGAGCGTCGGGTGGCTGGTTGTCGCCATTGTGCCGGGTGCGACGCGCCAGGCGCACGCGATCGACGCGGCGGTGATCAAGGCTGAAGCCGAGCGCGTGGCCGTGATGCAGCGGGTGGCGCCGTCGGTCGTCGCGATCTTTTCGGCCGGGGGGGGAGGGGGTGGCTCGGGCGTCCTGGTTTCGGCCGACGGTTTTGCCCTCACGAATTTCCACGTCATCAATGGCGCCGGAACGTTTCTCAAGTGCGGTCTGAACGACGGGGTGTTGTACGACGCCGTGATCGTGGGCATTGACCCGACCGGCGACGTCGCCCTCATCAAGCTCTTCGGTCGCGACGATTTTCCGCATGTCGCGTGGGGCGATAGCGACCGCCTGGCGGTCGGCGACTGGGTATTCGCCATGGGCAACCCGTTTCTGCTGGCGACCGATTTCAGCCCCACCGTGACGTACGGAATCGTGTCGGGGCTGCACCGCTATCAAGAGCCGGCCGGCAGCTTTCTGGAATACACCGATTGCATTCAAACCGACGCGTCGATCAATCCTGGAAACTCGGGGGGGCCCTTATTCAACGCCGCAGGCGAACTGGTGGGGATCAACGGCCGAGGTTCGTTCGAGAAGCGGGGGCGCGTCAATTCGGGGGCGGGCTACGCCATCTCGATCAATCAGATCAAACACTTCATGGATTCCCTGCGCGGCGGGCTGATCGTCGACCATGCGACGCTGGGGGCCACAGTTGCCACGCGGGACGACGGTGCGGTTGTCGTCGTCGGGATCCTCGAGCAATCTGAGGCGTATCGTCGGGGGTTGCGGGCCGACGACGAGATCGTTTCGTTCGCTGCCCGCCCGATTCGCAGCGTGAATCAGTTCAAGAACGTCCTGGGGATTTATCCCAGGGGTTGGAAGCTGCCTTTGGTGTTTCGGCGCGAGGGACGCCGGCATGAAATCGCTGTGCGGTTGCGCGGCCTGCACCGGCAGTCGGAGCTGACTCCTGATCGCCCCACGAACGCCCCTCGCAGGCCCCGGCGGGGAAAAGGGGGAAAAGACGGTCCTGCGCCCGAGGGGCCTGAGGGCGATCCGAAGCCACCCCCCGCGCCGCCGCGTCCGGCGGCCCACCCTGCCCAGCCCTCCGAACACCTGGCCCGGTTTTTTATGCAGCGTCCCGGCTTCGCAAATTATTATTTCAATGAGCGCGAGCGCGACCGCGTGTTGCGGGGCCTGCACGCCTGGGGCGACTACACACAAGACAACGGGGTCTGGAAACTCTCGGGAACGCTGTCGGCCGATAAAGAGCAAAGCTTCGAGTTTGCGCTGGCCGACAAGGTCTCGGCCCTGACCCTCGACAACGGAAAGCAGGCGTTCGCCCTCGAAGTCACCGCCGACGCGAATCTCGAAGACGAACGTCTCGAAACGGCTCAATTGCTGCTGGGCATGCACCACTTGCGCACGCTGTTGCGGCAGGGCCCGGCCGGGTTCAGCGAATGTTACTACCTGGGGTCGGAGCCGCTCGATGGAATCGGCCCGACCGTCGACGTGCTGTATTGCGAGCGGTACGGGGCCCGTTCGCATTGGTTTTTCGATCGCGTAACGGGCGACTGCGTCGGTTGCGACACGTATCGCGACGACGACGTCGATCCTTCCGAGCTGCGATTTAAGGCGACGGGTGAATTCTCGGGCCGGCGATTGCCCGCAGAATGGTCGGTTCGAAATGGAGAGAACGATGTGGGCCGGTTTCGCCTGAGCGCCGTGCGCTTCAGTGCTGCGCCGGCCGGTTCGTCGGGTGAGACGGGCGGCGATCGCGATAAATCGCCTGCATCTCCTGAGTGACCTGCTGATGAAAGCTCTGGCAGCCAGCGTGTTGTTGTTATGTGCCTGCGGTGCAGTTCAGGCCGATGAACCGTTGCGCCCTGATCGGGCGGTCGATCACGTCTGCCGACGCATCGTGAAGATATTTGGCGCCGGCGGAATTCGGGGGTTGCACGCATACAGTACCGGGTTTCTGGTCTCTCCCCGCGGGCACATAGCGACCGTCTGGAGCCACGTGCTGGACGATCAATCTGTCAATGTGGTGCTGCACGATGGCCGCCGCTTCGAAGGGCGAATCGTGGGGTTTGAACCGCAGCTTGATCTCGCGGTGCTCAAGATCGACGCCGACGACCTGCCTTTTTTCCCGCTGACCGATGCCGCGTCGGCGCCGGTCGGAACGCGGGTCATGGCGTTCAGCAACATGTTCAGGGTGGCTTCGGGCGACGAGCCGGTGTCGGTGCTGCACGGGGTCATTGCCGGCCGGACGAAGCTGACGGCACGACGTGGAAGTTTCGAGACGCCCTATTCCGGGCCGGTTTACGTCGTCGACGCCGTGACCAACAACCCGGGCGCAGGCGGAGGAGTGTTGACGACCCGCGACGGACGCCTCCTGGGGATGATCGGCAAAGAGCTGCGAAACGCCCAGACCAACACCTGGATCAACTACGCCATTCCCATTTCGGAACTGCAAACGGTCATCGGCGAGATCATTTCGGGAAAATTCGTGTCGCGCAGCGACCAGCCCGACGAGAGTGAGAACCCGCGGCACTACACCGCCATTGATTTTGGACTGATCATGGTTCCCGATGTGCTCTATCGCACCCCGGCCTACGTCGATGCCGTCGTGCCCGGCTCGCCCGCAGCGAACGCCGACATCCGGCCCAACGATCTCGTGCTGTTTGTCAACGACGAGCTGGTCCCCTCGTGCCGCATGCTGCGCGACGAGCTGGGCCGCCTCGAGGCAGGCGATTTGCTGCGGCTCGTGTTGCGGCGAGGCAACATTTTGGTTCCGGTCGAGTTGCCCGTCGTGCGCAAGCCCGATGAAGACGGCAGTTCGTCTCGGCCGCGCCCGGAACCCGACTCTGACGATTGACCATGCCGTCGCCCTTTCGAGCCTGTGACGCGTTGCGGCTTTTCGCGGCCATTGTGATCTGCGGGGGGGCCGTCGTTCGGGCCGAACCAGACGACCTCGACGCCCTCGAAGAGCAGGCGTTCCGGCAGGCGGCCGCCCTGGTCGCGCCCTCGCTGGTACGGATCGAAACGGTTGGCGGGCTCGAGCGGATCGATCAGATGCTGGTGGGCACGGGCCCCACGACCGGGGTCGTCGTCGACCCGCAGGGGTACATCATCACCAGTTCGTTCAATTTCGTTTCGAAGCCCGCGTCGATTCTGGTCACCCTGGCCGATGGACGTCGGCTGCCGGCCGTGCAGGTGGCGGTTGACAAAGTGAAAATGCTGACGCTCTTGCGGGTCGAGGCCGATGGACTGGTGCTTCCGCAGGTCGCACCGCGCGACACGTTTCGTGTGGGTCAGTGGGCGGTGGCCCTGGGTAAGACGCTCGACGAGACTCCGAGCGTTTCGGTGGGAATCGTTAGTGCGCTCAACCGCGTCTGGGGCAAGGCCTTGCAGACCGACGCCAAGATTTCGCCCATCAACTACGGGGGGGCCCTCGCCGACCTCAAAGGCAGCGTTTTGGGGGTTCTCGTACCCCTCTCGCCCGACGCGTCTGGCGAGATTGCGGGGGTCGAATGGTACGACGGGGGAATCGGCTTCGCCATTCCGCTGGTCGACGTCTACAGCGTGCTTGATCGGCTCAAGCGAGGCGAAGACCTGTTTCCCGGTCTGATGGGCATCACTGTCGGGGGCCGCGAACTTTACGAAGCGCAGCCTGTGATCGACCGAGTGCGATATGGCTCGCCGGCGCAAACGGCGGAACTGAAAGAGAAAGATGTGATCGTCGCCCTCGACGGTCACCCGGTGCAGCGCCTGGCGCAAATGCGGCACGTACTGGGAAACAAGTATGCCGGAGAAAGACTGACGGTCACCGTGAAGCGGGGCGCTGACGAACTGACCCGCGAAATGACGTTAATCGACAAGTTGATTCCTTATGAATCGGCCTTCCTCGGGGTGTTGCCGGTGAGAGACGAAGCGGGTCAGCCCCCGCCTGTCGGCGTGGGGGTTCGCTACGTCGTACCGGGTAGCCCCGCCGAAGCCGCCGGGATTTTGCGCGGCGATCGGATCGTCAGGTTCAATGATCAGCCGGTCGCAAATGCGGCCGCCCTGCTCGATCTGGTCAGCCGCCAGCAACCCGGCCAACAGGCGCAACTTGCCCTGGTTGCCGAGAACAGGCCGCGTGACGTCGAGGCGACTCTGGGCAGCCTGCCCGACACGGTTGCAGAAGACGTGCGGCCGGCGGCCATGCGGGCGCGTGAAAAAGAGCTGGCCGACAAGACGCTCAAGGTCGGCCGGTTCTCAGAGAAAATGCCGGCTCACGAACACGAATACTGGGCCTGGGTGCCCGAAGATTACAACCCCGATCACAAATACGGTTTGCTCGTCTGGCTGCACCCGGCGGGCGACACGATGGAGGCCGCGGCGCTCAAGGCCTGGCAGACGCACTGCGATGAACGGGGCCTGATTCTGCTGGCCCCTCGGGCGAAGCAGATCACCGGGTGGACGCCCGAAGAGGCGGAATTCATCAAAGACGCGGTTGAAGAGTTCACCGCGAAATACTCGATCGACCGCGCCCGGATTGTTTTGCACGCGTTTGGCTCGTCAGGCCCCCTCGCATGGCTCTCGGCGTTCAAGCATCGCGGGCTGTTTCATGGTTTGAGCGTCGTTGCGGCGCCCCTGGCCGTTCCGCCCCCCGATAATGAGCCGGATTTCAGGCTTCAGATTCATCTGGTCAGCGGCGACGCCGATCCGTTGCATCGCGCCGTCACGGGCACCGCCCGGTTGCTGCGCGAAATGAAGTTTCCGGTAGTGCATACGATCATTCCCGGCGGCGGGCACAAGTATCCGGCAGCCGAGACGGTCGCGGAGATCGCGGCGTGGATCGACGCTCTCGATCGAATTTAGGGTGTCGGAAATCTCGCGGAATCATGCTCCATCTGGTCAACGGCCCGGCGCGGCGGTACATTCAGTGACATTCGCAGCGGTGAATCGGCCGGAAAACCTGAGGCCCGCCGTCGCGACGGTCGCCCGGAACGCGCGATATGCTGTGCCCTTTTTGCCGACAGAGCGAGACGAAGGTCATCGACTCGCGGGCCAGCGAAGATTTTGTGATTCGTCGGCGGCGCGAATGCCTGGCGCTGCGCTGCGGCCGGCGGTTTACCACGTACGAGAAGATTGAAGAAGCGCCGCTGAAGGTCATCAAGAAAGACGGGTCGCGGGTGCCGTTCGACCGCGAAAAAATTCGCAGCGGCCTCGAGAAGGCGTGCTACAAGCGGCCGGTGAGCGTCGAGCAGATCGAGCGGATTATTTCCGACGTCGAAGCCGACGTGTATCAGAACTTCGATCGCGAAGTGCCGTCGCGGTACATCGGCGAGCAGGTGTTCAACATGCTGCGCGAAGTCGACCAGGTGGCGTTCGTGCGGTTCGCGTCGGTGTATCGCGAATTCAAAGACGTGAACGACTTCGTTGAAGAGCTCGAGCCGATGCTGCGGAACTCGAAGGGCCGCTGAGGTTTCAGGCGGTCTTGACCGCCCGTCGCGCCCGGCGTATCTTTCCGCCCGCGACCCACGTCGGACCTTACATTCCATGCACATTTTCTTTTCCGTCGGCGAGCCCAGCGGCGACCTGCATGCCGCACGACTTGTGCAGGAGTTGCGGCGCCGCGACCCCACGGTACGGGCGAGCGGCTTCGGTGGGCCGAAAATGGCGGCGGAAGGTTGCCGGTTGCTGTACCGGCTGACCGACCTGGCGGTGATGGGGGTCATCGACGTCGTGCCGCTGTTGTGGCGATTTTTCAAGGTGTTGGGGCAGGCGCGGCGGTTTCTGACCGACGAGCGCCCCGACGCCGTCGTGCTGGTCGATTTTCCCGGCTTCAACTGGTGGGTCGCCCGGCTGGCGAAGCGCCGCGGCATACCCGTGTTCTACTACCTGCCGCCGCAGATGTGGGCCTGGGCGCCCTGGCGGGTCCGCAAGATGAGGCGGCTGGTCGATCTGGTGTTGTGCTGCCTGCCGTTTGAAGAACGCTGGTATCGCAGTCGCGGCGTTCCGACGCGCTTTGTCGGGCACCCGTTTTTCGATGAAGCCGCCGAGAAGCCGCTGGATCGGCCCTTCCTGCAGCGATACGGCTCTCTCGCCGACAAGCGGCAGATCGTCGGGGTGCTGCCCGGTTCGCGGAACTACGAAATCAAGCAGAACTTCGGGATTCAGCTTCAGGTGCTGGCAGAGGTGCACCGGCGACACCCTGGCGTTCGCTTTCTGGTGGCCTGTTATCGCGAGGAACACCGCCAGAGCTGCCGGGAGTGGCTCGATCGCTCGGGCCAGCGCCTGCCGTTGGAATTCCACGTCGGAAAGACGTCAGAAATTGTCGAACTGGCGGCGGCGTGCCTGATGGTCTCAGGTTCTGTCAGCCTCGAATTGCTGGCCCGCCGTACTCCGGCCGTTGTGCTGTATCATGTCGGTCGCCTGCACGGCTGGATCGGCAAGCTGGTGCTCACCTGCCCGTTTATCACGCTGACGAACCTGATCGCCGGCCGTGAGGTGATGCCCGAGTTCGTGATCGCGGGACGCGTGGCGGCCGCGGTTGATGAGATGATCGAGGCGCTGTCGGGCTGGCTGGAAGACGAATCGTCGCGCGCCGGCATCGTCGACGAACTAACCCGGCTGGGGGCCGGCCTCGCGGCGCCGGGCGCAACGGCAGCGGCTGCCACGGCCATTCTGGAGCGACTGGATCGGCTGCGGCCCATAAAAGCGGCGGCATAGCCAGCAGGGCGCGCGACGACTAGAATCCGTCGCGACTCAATTTTAGGCGACGACGGCGGCCATTCGCCCCGCGGTTTGCCCTGAGTATCTGAAAACGGGGTCTGCAGGCGCGAACCAGCGCTCGTCATCCGGCACGAACCGGCGCCTCGAGAATTTCACCGAATCTGAGTTATCGGAGCTATCAAATGACGCCAAAACCGATCCGTATCGGGATTGTGGGCGCCGGCGCCAATACGAAGTCGAGGCATATTCCCGGGTTTCGGGCACTCCCGGGCGTCGAGATCGCCGGTTTGGTCAATCGCACGCCCGAATCGGGGGAACGCGCGGCTCGGGAACTGGGGGTTCCGCAGGTATTCCCCGATTGGGCGTCTCTGGTGCACGACAAGCGCATCGACGCGGTGTGCATCGGCACGTGGCCCTATCTGCATTGCGACGTGACGTGCGCGGCGCTGGCCGCGGGCAAGCACGTGCTGACCGAAGCCCGCATGGCGCGAAATGCGTCAGAAGCGCACCGAATGCTGGCGGCATCGCTCGCGCATCCTGAGCTGGTCGCGCAGATCGTTCCGAGCCCGTTTGGTTTGGAGCAGGATCTGTTCGTGCGGCAACTTTTGACTGACGGATTTATCGGCGATCTGCGAGAGTTGGTCGTCATTGGCGCCGACGATGCACTGTGGGATTACTCGCAGATTCTGCACTGGCGGCAGGAGTCGCAATTCAGCGGGCTGAATGTTCTGACGCTGGGCATTCTGCATGAAACGGCCGCCCGCTGGGTGCCGGCGACCACGCGCGTATTTGCACAGTCGCGAATTTTCGAGGCGCAGCGCCCGTCGCCATCGACGCAGGGGCTGGTCGAGGTCACGGTGCCCGACAGCGTGCAGGTGCTGACCCAGCTCGAAGGCGGGGCTCGGGGCATTTACCATTTCAGCGGCGTGACATTGTTCGGGCCGGGAAAGCAGATTCACCTGTATGGCAGCCGCGGAACACTCAAGTATCTGCTCTCGCCGCACGAGCAGTTGCTCTCGGGGCGCCCCGGCGATCGCGAATTGCGGGTCGCCGAGATTCCGGCCGATCGGCGCGGCGGGTGGCGCGTCGAGGCCGAATTTATCGGGGCGATCCGCGGCGAAGAGAAGGTGCGCTACACCGATTTCGCCACCGGCGCGCGGTACATGGAATTCACCGAGGCCGTGGCGCGAAGCGCCGCACTCAACCTGCCGGTCGATCTGCCGCTGAAGAACCTGGGCTAGCCTGTGGAGCGACTGGCCTGATTTGACAACCCGAAATCGCAGACCTGCCTCGCGCAAAGCCCCCGGCAGCGATTCAACGCGCGTCACACCAGTACAGTCGGTCCACTGGACCGCATCCACAATAAGACAGGTGGGAGGGGGTTCGACCAGCGTCGATCAGCGGGGATCAGTGTTCTGTTGCGATGCAGAACTCCAATGAGCACTGATCGCCGCTGATCCACACGCGAACGAGCCGCAACCAGGCAATACGAGCTTTGAACAGGAGTTCGCAAAGGTCGCTGAGGAGAAAACTGCCGTCTCTGCGTCCTTGGCGTGCTCCCTTCCCCCTTTCCGGCAGTCCGGCTGACTCGGATTCTCGGCGCGTCTATTCCCGGGAATTCCCTGGCCTGATATTTTGATTACTCAAAGTTATTTCTTGCAATTTCTGAAAATGTCGATAGGATATGAGTCGAAATGATCGGCCGTTTGTTGCACTTGAGGATCCATCATGATCGACCCGCTTCGAAAAGGCCTCCCGCCTGAGGCCCGTCTGGTTCGCCGCCATACGGCATTCACCCTGATTGAGCTGCTGGTGGTCATAGCCATCATCGCCGTACTGACGTCGCTGTTGCTGCCGGCGGTGCAGCAGGCCCGCGAGGCCGCCCGGCGGACGCAATGCAAGAACAACCTGAAACAGATCGGCTTGGCGCTGCACAATTACCTCGACAGCTACACCAGGTTCCCGCCCAGCTACTGTGTCGTGCCTGGCGTGACGACTACGGTCGGCGGCCAATGGTCGTTTCGTGCGCGGATTCTGCCCTTCCTTGAACAAGCCAACCTGCAAGGACTCGTCAATTGGAATCTCGCATACTCGGCCCAACTCAACGTGGCGACGACTCGCGTTCCAACGTTCCTGTGCCCCAGCGAAGTCAACGACATCATGCGCGTGAACCCCAGCACGGGGATTGCGCGAGACTACCCGGCGAACTATGCTGCTAACTTCGGCACCTGGAAGATCTGGGACCCCACCAATGGCACCGCAGGAGACGGCGCGTTCCACCCGAACAGCAGATACTCAACCGCGGAGTTCACCGATGGAACCAGCAACACACTGTGCGCTGCCGAAGTCAAGGCTTACACCCCGTACATCCGCAACACGACTGTCGATCCTGGCCCCGCGATCCCCACGGCGACGGACATCGCGGTCGGAATGACTGGCGATGGTTGCTGCATCGGTTCGAACGTCCAGCAGAATACGGGGCAGACCGAATGGGCGGACGGACTGTGCCAGCAGAGCGGGTTCACGACGACATTCGGGCCGAACACCCGGGTCCCCTATGTCATTGGCGGGACGACATTTGACATTGACTTCGTATCCTGGCGCGAAGGTACGACTGCAACGCGCGTGACTTACGGCGCTATCACTGCGCGCAGCTACCACACCGGTATGGTCCAAGCTTTGCTCATGGACGGCGCTGTTCGTGGGGTGAGCGAGAATATCAATCTGGCAACCTGGCGCGCGCTGGGAACCCGCGGTCGCGGCGAAGTGACGGGCGAGTATTGAGGCACGACGAATTTGCGATTCGCCGTGTCCACAGAGCAAGAACTTCATTGAGGTACACCCATGAGACACTTCGATAGACGCGTGTCACAGAAGCGAGTTCGCATAAGGCGCGGCGGCCCGTGCGGTTTCACGCTCATCGAACTGCTGGTGGTCATCGCCATCATCGCCGTACTGATGTCGCTTTTGCTGCCGGCGGTGCAGCAGGCTCGCGAGGCAGCCCGGCGGACGCAGTGCAAGAACAATTTGAAACAGATCGGTCTGGCGCTGCACAATTACGAGAGTACGCATGGCCTGTTTCCGCCGGCCTGCATCAATAATCCTTACGCCCCGGGCTCAATCGACGGCATCAGTTTCCCTGACAGTCTTATGGTCGGTACGACAGGTTTCGGGTGGGGCGCCCTGTTGCTTCCCCAAATCGAGCAGGATGCCCTGTACAACCAGTTCAATTTCAGCACCGCCTGCTGGGCGATCGCCAACAAAGTGGCGGCTGCCACGCCGGTGCAGGTCTTTTTGTGCCCTTCTGCGACCGGAGGGAGTTCCGGGTACAATGTGCAGCATCCGGTGCCTGGCCCGTCGGTCTCGGGGGCCGGAAAGACGGGCACTGATCTGACGCGGTCTGACGGCAGCAAGATTTTCTTCGCACATTCGCATTACGTCACGAATGCCGGTGTGAATCAGCCTTGGGGACGCGCCCCCGCCTACTGCTTCAATTTCGACATTCCCGAGCCAATCGGTGGCGGCGCGCCAGATTGTTTCATCAACGGTCCGTTCTATCCAAACTCACACACGCGTTTTCGCGACGTCACCGACGGGCTTTCGAACACCATCTTCATCGGCGAACGCAGCTCGTGCCTCACCAACAGCACCTGGGTGGGGGTCGTGCCGGGAGGCGGAACCATCCCTCGAATGGACCTGCGCGCCTGGCCGTCGGAGAATAACGCAGCGACGAACATGGTTGGTTGCCATAGCGGGCCCGATGTCCACGACCACCCGGAGGTCATCATCCATGCCCCGAACAATCCCTTCGGACATACCGACGAGATGTGGGGCGAACACGGCCCCGGTTGCAACGTGCTGTTCGGCGATGGTTCGGTCCGTTTCTATACGGCCTTTACCGACGCCAACGTGTGGGTAGCGCTGTCGACTCGTAACGGTGGGGAGGCAAACAATGGTGACTGATGCAACGAGCCCGCGCTCGCTGGCGGTTGGGACTGGCGGAATTCTGGCCCTGATGGGCATCGCCTGGGTGGTCTGGTCGCACCTGCCTCCTTCGCAGCTCAAAGCCGATGAACAGGTCTTCAAAACGGTCGATGCGTTGTTTACTGCACTGACGTCTCGAGATCGAACCCGGCTGGATGAGTGCGAGCGACGGCTGAAGGTGTATCGCGAGAAACACCAACTACCCGATTCCGCAGCCACGGTTCTCGATTCGATCATTGCCCAGGCTCGAGCAGGCAAATGGCAGCCGGCCGCCCATAGTTTGTACGATTTCATGCTGGGTCAGCGCGGCGAATAAGCGATTAAGGCGTTCATGCGAAAGCAGCGCAAGCCGCGGTGAATGGGCGCCGGTAAGCGGTGTCGCACCAGAATGGCAGGCGCGTGGCGCAATTCGCGCCGCGTGCGGCCTTGGTTTAGCCCTGCGCGCGTCTTAGAATGAGGCGGGTAGCAATAGCGCGCCGATATTCGGCCGCGCTCCGCATCGGGTTCTGACGGCGCGACATGAGCGACGATCTGTACGACGATTACATTCTCGATCACTACGAGTCTCCTTACCATCGGGGGCGGCTCGCCAAGCCCACCTTTTCGCACGAAGACGATAATCCGCTGTGCGGCGACCAGGTGCACCTGGAACTCTTGGTGTGCGACGACGGGCGGGTGAAGGAAGCCTGGTTCGACGGGCACGGATGCGCCATCAGCCAGTCGGCGGCTTCGATTCTGTCGAAAGAGATCGAAGGCAAAACGCTCGACGAATTGAAGGCGTTTCAGGCGGCCGACATGCTGAAACTGTTGCGCGTAAGGCTGACGCCTTCGCGCCAGAAATGCGGCTTGCTGTCATTCAAGGTGTTGAAGACGATTCTGTATTCGCTCGATGAAGGGCGCGCCGGCCGGGCGTCGACCAATGGCAGTCAGGCGGCGAACGGCGCGACCCTTTCTGGCCCGCCCCTGTCAAAGGGGGGAGAAGCCGTTGACGGTTGAAGCAGCAGATCGAAGGGTAATGTCTCGCAACCCACTCAGGCTCGACGTCGCCGCAGTGCGGCGCGACTTTCCGATACTCGGCAAGCCGCTGCCAGATGGCACGCCGCTGGTCTACCTTGATAACGCCGCCACGGCCCAGAAACCGCGACAGGTGATCGACAAGATCGTCGAGTGCTACGAGAGCTACGCGGCGAACGTGCACCGGGGGGTGCATGCCCTGGGCGAGCGGGTGACCGAAGAGCTGGAAAACGCGAGGGAAAAGGTGCGGGCGTTGATCGGCGCCCGCGAGGTCGAAGAAATCATCTTCACCTCGGGCACTACGATGTCGATCAACCTGGTCGCGAACGCCTGGGGCCGCAGGTTTCTGCAACCAGGCGACGAGCTGCTGCTCAACGAGATGGAGCATCATTCGAATCTGGTTCCCTGGCAGCAGATCGCGCGCGAACGGGGGGCGACCCTGCGATTCATTCCGCTGACGGCCGACGGCCGACTCGACCTCACCGCCCTCGACGACGTGCTGACCGCACGCACCAGGCTGGTGGCGGTCACGGGAATGTCGAACGTGCTGGGAACGATCAACCCCATTCGTGAACTGACCGCCCGGGCGCATGCGCTGGGCGCCCTGGTGCTGGTCGACGGGGCGCAGAGCGTGCCGCATGGCCCGGTCGACGTGACCGACCCGGCCATCGACTTTCTGGCGTTTTCGGCGCACAAGCTGTATGGGCCGACAGGCGTCGGCGTTTTGTACGGCCGGCGGCAGATTCTGGAGCAGATGGACCCGTTTCTGTGCGGCGGCAACATGATTCGGCGGGTGCGGAAGCAATCGTCCGACTTCGCCGAGCTGCCTGCGAAGTTTGAAGCCGGAACGCTCCCCATCGCCCAGGCGATCGGAATCGGCGCCGCCATCGACTACGTGCGTTCGCTGGGGTACGACGCCGTAGGGCAGCACGAGCACGAGCTATTGGTTCGGGCCTATGGGCAACTCTCGGCAATCCGCGGCCTGCGGATCGTGGGGCCGTCGGTCGAGCAGCGGGGCGCCATCATCAGCTTCACGCTGGAGGGGATCCATCCGCACGACGTGGCCGAATTGCTCAACCGCAAAGGGCTGGCGACGCGGGCCGGGCACCATTGCACCATGCCGCTGCACGATCTGCTCAAGATCGACGCCACGACCCGCGTGAGCTTCGCGATTTACAACACAGTGGAAGAAGTCGATCTGCTGTGCGAAGGAATCGAATACGCGCGGCGGGTGTTTCGTCGGGCGTAGCGGGCCGTTGGCAGCCCATTGAAAATCGTCCCGCCCGCATGTCGACGTTTTGTTTTCCAAGACAAATAGCGGCGAGCGCTGCCCGAGCCTGAGAGTCGTCGCCTGCTTTTACGATCCACAGATTTCTCAGATTCAGGGGATTTGACGAGGCCGCCCGGCCCGCACACTGAATCCCTTCGATCAGCGAAATCTGTGGATCGTAGGAACGGGTTTCTGTTTTCAGGCTTCACGCCCCCCGCAGTCAGGCGCGAGCGGTTCCGTCGAGCGACTCGAGGGGCCCCACGGCCGAGATCGTGGTTTGCGCGAGCGGGTAACGTTCGAGCAGGGCGTGCAAGTCGTCGCGCGTGATGGCGCGCAGGGTCGCCAGGTCGTCGGTCACCGAACGGTATTCGCGGCGGTACAGCCAGTTGTGCCCCAGCGAAGCCAGACGCCCCATCGGCCGTTCACTGCGCAATACGATGCGCGAGGCCACCTTGTTGCGGGCCTGTTCGAGCTCGTCGGCCGTGATTCCACGGCGGTTGACGTCTTCAAAAATGGCAGCCACGCGCTTCAGGTTCGACTGCGTCTGTTCGGGGGGGCAACTGAAATAGCACAGGTATGAGCCGCTGCCGTCGTATTCCGTATAACCCATCTCGGCAGTCTCGGCGTACCCTGGGTCGACCAGCTCCCAGAACAATCGGCTGCCGGTTTCGTCGCCGACGACGACGGCCAGTATGTCGGCGGCAAATCGCAGAGGGTTCTTGGCTGAAGGAGCGGCCGCCATTTCCATGACGTGCTCTTGCAGGCTGGCGGGTTTCGCCACGATGCTGGTTCCCCCGACCGGGCGGGCTTCGAGCGTCACACGCGCAGGCTCGCCGGCAGGCCATTTGCCGCAATTCTTGGCGGCAAATTCATCCAACTGCGACCACTCGAATCGCCCCGCGACCGCCAGCAGAATGTTGCCGGCGGTATAGCGCTCGTGGTGGTATTTGCGCATCTGATCGGCCGAAAGCGCCGAGATGCTGGCCGTGGTGCCCAGCACTGAGCGACCCAGCGAATGACCGGCGAAATGGGTCTGCATCAGCCGCTCGTAGGCGGTGTACGTCGGCTGATCGTCGTACATGCCGATTTCTTCGAGAATGACTTTTTTTTCCATGTCGAAGTCGGCGGTGCGCAGCGCCGGGCGAATGATGTCGGCCAGCAGGTCGAACGTCTGAGGAAGGTATTCCGGCAGGATCGCCGCGTAGAACAGGGTCGTTTCTTCGCTGGTCGATGCGTTGTATTTCGCGCCGACCTCGTCGAAGACCCGGTTGACGTCGTCGGCGGAATGACGGGCCGTGCCCTTGAACGCCATGTGCTCGAGAAAGTGACTGACGCCCGAAACGGCGTCGGTTTCGTCGCGGGCGCCGGTGCGCACGAAAAAACCGAGGGCGACGCTATGGACCGCAGACGATCGCTCTCCCACAACCTGCAGGCCGTTCGGCAGTCGGAATTCACGAAACTCCAACGGGAACCTCCAGGGCCCTGGGGCCCAGCGTCAAAACAGTGAAATCGGCGGCGGGGTGCCGGCGGGCGTGGTCGAGCAGCGCCGGCACCGTCAGCTCTTCGATGCGCAAACGCACTTCGTCAAGCGTGGTGACCCGGCCCAGATGGTACCAGTCGCGGGCGATCGACGCGGCCCGCGACGAGCTCGATTCCTGCTGCATGATCAGCGACGCTTTCGCCCGCGCTTTGCAGCGGTCGAGTTCGTCTTCGCTGATGCCTTGCGACAGACGCATCAATTCATGCAACGTGACGTCAAGCGTTTCCTGCGCGCGTTCGGCCGTCGTGCCGGCGTAGCACAGCACCCGCCCCTGATCGCGGAGACTGTTGAGCGAGGCGAAGACCGAGTAGCACAGACCTCGCTTCTCGCGGACCTCGGTGAACAGCCGCGAGCTCATGCCGCCCGACAGCACACTGACCAGCGCCCAGGCGGCGTAATAGCCGGGGTCGCGATACGGTACACTCTCGTACGCGATACCGATCTGTGTCTGGGTCGAGTCGTGGGCGATGTGGTCGCGTTTTGGCCCGCGCGGGCCGGTTGCGAAGGACGCGGCAGGCTTGACGCCCCAGTTTCCGAAATGCCGCGACACGAGGTCGATCATTTCCGCTACGTCGACTTTCCCCGCGATTCCGAGAATCGCGTCACGCGGTTGTGCGCAGCGTTCGTACAACGTGCGGGCGTCGCCGGGCTCCATCGCCTCGAGGCCCTCCAGCGTCCCCTCGCTGGGAGTGCCCCAGGGGGCATCGTAGGCCCGGCGGCGCAATTCGATCAGCACTTTTTGCCGCGGCTCATCTTCGATGGCACGCAGCGATTGCTCGACCCCGGCCCGAGCGGCTTCAAACTGGTCGGTCGGTAGGTGCGGGTTGCGCACGATATCGGCATACAACCCCAGCGCTTCTCCCAGGTTCTCTGCCACGGTCGCGCCGGCAAAGCTCAAGTGGCTGTTACCCACTCCTTCATTGCGCTGCAACCCCAGGTGATCGAGGCGGCTGGTCAATTGCCGGCTGTCGTGCGGGCCGGCGCCCCGCATCATCCAATCCACAAGGACGGCGGCGGCCCCTTCGCGGCCGGGAGGGTCGTAGTTGCTGCCGCAGGGAACCAACAGCGAGAACGCAGCCGACTGCACGTCGCGCATGGGCTCGATGATCAGCGTCAGGCCATTCTCGAACGCGTGCGTCTCGATCAGTTGCTCGGGCATTCCGAATCCGATGGTGCGGGCAGGGTTTGCGGCAGATTCAACGCCTTTTGCGCCCCCCTCATGTTCGGCGGCGGTATTGTCGCGAGTCGCAAGGGGTTCCTCAAGCGCGCACCACAATTCTACGCTAACGGTTGCGGGCCGGGGGCTTGCGTCCACGTTCTTCGGCGCCTGCCCCCCCTTGTCCGCCGAGGCGCAACGCACAGCGAAAGCCCACATCCGGTGGCCGTTGCGACTGTGCGACCCCTGTGCGCGCCCAGACGTACCAGTTCGGGTCGCCCCCCTTGACGACCCGCAGCTCGCCGCCGCCCGACGTGGCAGGCCCGGTCGGGTTCTGAGGCGTCGATTCTTTCGCAATGAGCTGCGCGTAGTAATTGTCGCGATACCAGTCGTGACACCATTCGCGGGCGTTTCCGGCCATATCGCGGACGCCAAACGGGCTTTCGTCGCCACGGAACAAGCCTACGGGGTCAAGCTGACCGGGAACCCGCCATTGCGGCCAGACGGCCGGACCGTGACCCCAGGGAAAATCGAAACCGTCGGCCCCCCGGGCGGCCCGTTCCCATTGGGCTTCGGTCGGCAGCTCGCGGCCCGTCCAGAGGGCGTAGGCCCGCGCCTCGGCCCACGTCACCCCGGTTACGGGCTCACGGGGGTCGCCGGCCATTCGTGCCGGCTCGGCAACGCGCCGCTTCGCGTCGCGAGTCGCCTCGCGGTAGCGTTCGTATTGTGCGTAGGTGACTTCATCGACGTCGATGTAGAACGGGGCCAGAACGACGCCATGTTCGGGGGCGACTTCCGGGGTCGTACCGTTTCGTCCCTGAACGCCTACCCCCGCGGCGACATACGCCATGGTTGCTCCGTCTTTTTCGCACCGCAATCGAAGGGGCCACCCGTCGGAAGAGAAACCGGCGTCTTCCAGGGGAGTAAACCCGTCGGGAATTTCGATGACGGACTTTCGCGAATTTGCGGCCCCACTTGTCGAACTCGCGGAGTTTCGCTGGCCTTGCACATCGACAGCCGCAAACAGCGTCGAATCGGGCCGGCCCGGCAGGGGCGAATAGGCGAAACGATCGGCGCTCGAAGCCGGCTGCGACGCATCGAGCGCGTAGGGAGTGCCCGCCTGACTGACGTCCGCAAGAAACTCAAATGGGGCCGACGTTCCCAGCGGTTCGAAATCGCCCGTCGGGCCGCCTGCAATTGGCGGGGTAATAGAGAAAGAATCAGCGGGCCAGGCCGGTGTGGCCGTTCGCGGCGGCTCGGTGACCGGGGGCCGCTGCGCCTCGACTGGCGCCGGTGCGGCCGCCTGCTGCTGAACGGGGGGGGCAGGGGCCGAGCTTTGGGGGGCCGCGGCCGGAGACGCTGGGATTCTGATTGTCGGGCTGCCGCACCCCGCCAGGCAGCCATAGAGGCAGGCCAGAGCCGAGACGATTACGAGCGCACCGCGCCCCCGATCGCGGGGAAGGGGGCTAACGAGGTGTTGAGAAAGGTGTCTGGAACTTTGTGAAGATTCCGATCCCGAGGGGTTTTCGCGGGTGCGGAGAGTTCCAGACACCTTTTTCAACTTTTTCAACAGGTTGCTAAACCTGCACCACGAGCGCCAACCAGAACGGCGACTCATACAAACGTCACGGATCGGAGAACGGCTTCGCACGGCGAGGCATCAGCACGCGGCCACAGCCTAATCTTCCATGTCTTGAATTGTGATTGCAAGTGCTGGCGGCGAGAGGTTGAATGCCAGTCACCGCGGCCAGGGGCCTGAGGTGGGCAACGATGGCAAGACCGAAGGAGCTGCCGTAGAATGATCGCGCAAATCGCTCTGCTTCGCAGTCCCATTTCCGGAAAGACGGCTCATGACGACGCGATCTAATGCGCCTCAGTCTGCGTTCGCCTCGCGATTCATTGTCACGACGGCCGTGTTGCTGCTGGGAGTCAGCACCGCGATCGCCCAGGAGCGGCGAGCGAGCCTTGCAGGCTCCGCCCAAATCGAGCGCAAGCATCGCTCCCACCTCCCGTTGCCCAACACAGTGCAGCAGGGGCTGGTCACCTACGACGCGAAAAGCCCGGACACGAAGTTTCCGCCCATCGACCAGTTGCGGCCTCCCATGGGAGCGCCCAACGTCTTGATCGTATTGATCGACGACGTGGGGTTCGGCGCCTCGAGCACATTCGGCGGCCCGTGCCAGACGCCGACTCTCGACAGGCTGGCCCAGCGGGGGTTGCGGTACTCGCGTTTCCACACGACAGCTCTTTGTTCGCCGTCGCGGCAGGCTCTCCTCACCGGGCGCAACCATCACTCCGCCGGAATGGGCGCCATCACCGAGCTTGCCACCGGCGCACCGGGATACAGTTCAGTGCGTCCCAACTCCATGGCGCCTCTGGCGCTGACCCTGACGCTCAACGGCTACTCCACCGCGCAGTTCGGCAAGTGCCATGAGGTGCCGGTCTGGCAGACCAGCCCGGCCGGCCCGTTCGACGCCTGGCCCTCGCGCGGAGGGGGCTTCGAATACTTCTATGGGTTCATCGGCGGCGAGGCGAATCAGTGGTACCCGACGCTGTTCGAGGGGACGACGCCGGTTGAAGTCAGGAAGACGCCGGAGGAGGGCTATCATCTCGTCGACGACATGACCGACAAGGCGATGAAATGGATCGCCCAGCAGAAGTCGCTCGCGCCCGAGAAGCCCTTCTTCGTCTACTTCGCCCCCGGCGCCACGCACGCGCCCCACCACGCCCCGAAGGCGTGGGCCGACAAGTACAAGGGGAAGTTCGACCAGGGCTACGTCAAACTGCGCGAAGAGACCTTTGCGCGGCAAAAGAAACTTGGGGTGATTCCGGCCGACTGCCAGCTCACCGCATGGAACAAAGAGATCCCGACCTGGGAGGAAATGCCAGCCGCGTTCCGGCCCGTGCTCGCCCGCGAAATGGAAGTCTATGCCGGTTTTCTCGAATACACCGACCACAATGTCGGCCGAATTGTCGATCTGCTCGAGAAACTGAAGCTCCTCGATGACACACTGATTTACTACATCTGCGGCGACAACGGGGCCTCGGCCGAGGGGTCGATCAACGGCTGCTTCAACGAGATGAGTTACTTCAACGGGCTCCAGGCGATGGAGACGCCCGAGTACCTTACGCAGCGGCTCGACAAGCTCGGCGGGCCGGAATCGTACAACCACTACGCGGTCGGCTGGGCGCACGCGATGTGTACGCCTTACCAATGGACCAAACAGGTGGCTTCTCACTGGGGCGGCACGCGCAACGGCACAGTCGTTCACTGGCCGAACGGCATCAAATCCAAAGGCGAAATGCGCACGCAGTTCGCCCACGTGATCGATGTGGCCCCCACGGTCCTCGAGGCGGCCGGCCTGCCGCAACCTGAGTCGGTGAACGGCATCCAGCAGCACCCGATTGAGGGGACGAGCATGCTGTATTCGTTCAATGACGGCGGCGCCGCGGAACGCCACACGACACAGTACTTCGAGATTCTCTGCAATCGCGGCATTTATCACGATGGCTGGACCGCCGTCACGAAGCACCGCACCCCCTGGGCGCCCGCGTCTCAAAAGGCGCCGGCCTTCGACGACGACGTCTGGGAGCTGTACTCCGATAAGGACTGGACGCAGTCCAACGATTTGTCGAAGCAGAAGCCCGAAAAGCTCCACGAGCTTCAGCGCCTGTTTCTGATCGAGGCGGCGCGCCACAAGGTGCTCCCTCTGGACGACCGGGTCTTAGAGAAGATGAACCCGGACACCGCCGGCCGGCCGATTCTCGTCAAGGGAAAGACGCAGCTCTTGTTCGAGGGAATGGGGCGGCTGCTGGAGAACTGCGTCTTGAGCATCAAGAATAAGTCGCACTCGGTCACCGCCGAAATCGTGGTCCCTGCGCAGGGGGCCGAAGGGGTGATCATTTCGCAAGGCGCGAACATCGGCGGCTGGAGCCTGTACGCCAAAAACGGCAAATTGAAGTACTGCTACAACTGGGGTGGCTTCAAAAACTTCTTCGTAGAGTCGGCCGACAAGCTCCCGACGGGGCCGCATCAGGTCCGGATGGAGTTTGCCTACGCCGGCGGTGGCCTGGGCAAAGGAGGCAAGGCGACCCTGTTCGTAGACGGTAAGAAGGTGGGTGAAGGGGAAGTCGGCGCGACGCTGGCGTTCGTCTTCTCGGCCGACGATGGCTGCGACGTCGGCGAAGACTCGGGCGCTCCCGTCTCGCCCGACTACGGTCCGCGCGGCAACGCCTTCAACGGCGAGGTGAAAGGGGTGCAGCTCTCGATCGCCGACGACCCGAACAACTCAGACCATCTCGTGAAGCCTGAAGACGCCATCCGGTCTGCTTTGGGCCGCCAGTGATCACGAGGATATTGCGGACACGTGCCTCGAAGGTCCGTCGAGCCTAACGTCCACTGCCATTGGTGGTGGTATCCGGCGCGCCGGGCTTTCCAGGGCCAGGCCCTCGTGCGACAGGGGATGTGCCACGAAATTGTGACCGGGCGTCAATCGTCTCGTTTCCTGTCGCCCTCGTAAATTCGCTCGATGATGTATTTTGGCCGCCCGCGCACCTGCGCCAGCGTTCGCCAGACATACTCGCCGATCACGCCCAGCATCAGCATCTGAACCCCGCCCAGCACGAGAATCACGATCATGAGCGGCGTCCACCCCTGAACCGGGTTCCCGCGAACGAACCAGTAGACGAGCACGAACAGGGCGTAACACAACCCCAGCCCGGCAATGCAGATTCCGGCCAGCGACATGAAACGCAGCGGAAAAAACGAATAGGCCGCGACACCGTCGATCAGATAGGTGAGCTTCTTCGAGAACGTCCAGCGCGATTGGCCGCACAGCCGATCGCGGCGTCGATACTGCAGAAACTTCACGCGGTATCCCAGGGCCAGAATCTGCCCCTGAAAAAACGGGTTGGCTTCGGTGCTGGCGAGCAGGGCTTGCCTGGCCCTCGGCCCGAGAAGCACATAGTCGAACCCGCCCGGCGGCATGTTCACGAAACACAGGCGCCGCATGATCGCGTAGAAAAGCCGCGAGGTGGCGACCCGGTAGGGAGATTCGTCGCGCCCCATCCGCTCGCAGATGGCGATTTCGTAGTTGCCGTCGAAATGCGCGGCCAGCATCTCATTCATCAATGCCGGCGGGTCCTGGCCGTCGGCCGAAATGACGATCGAAGCGCGACCCCGCGCGACGGCCAACCCCGCCATGATCGCGTTGACCTGCCCGAAGTTCCTGGTGAGCTGTACGACCCGCACCGTGTCGGGATGGCGGCGCAACAGTTCCTGAAGTTCTTCGGGAGAGCGATCGGTGGAACCGTCGTCGACGAACACCGCTTCAAACGTGCGCGATGGGTTTGCCGCGAAGACGTCCGCCGCAATTGATTCGAACGTCGGAATCAGCGACCCCGCGTTGAAGTACACAGGAATGACGATCGAACAGTCGACCTGTTCCGAGGGCTCGGGCGTCATGCGCTATCTTTCGTCACCAGAGGTCGCTGCGTCTCCGCGAGGCCGTGCAATTCGCGCGGGGCTGCCGAAAGCAACGACGTCGTCTCCCAGATCGTGCAGCACCAGAGAACCGGCCCCGATGACGGTGCGACGCCCGATGGCGACGTGGTCGCGAATCACCGTCCCCATTCCGACAAACGTCTCTTCCTCAACGGTCACATGCCCCCCCAGATGAGCGCCGGGCCCGATGTGAACCCCCCGCGCGATTCGGCAATCGTGGTCGACGGTCGCGCCCGTGTTGATAATGACATGGCTGCCGATAGACGTGTTGGCGTTCACAATGCTCCCGGCCGCGAACAGCGCCCCGGGCCCGACGTTGACGTCGGCTGCCACCGTGGCCCGCGGATGGACCAGCACCGGAAACGCGAACCCGTGCGCCAGGCCCGTGTCGGCCAAGCGCAGCCTGGCGGCGCAATCGCCGACGGCAATGAACAGGCAGTCGACGTGTTGGGCCCTGAGCCCCGGAAGCACCTCGGCCCCGCCCAGAATCGTTGCGCCGGCGAACATCTGCCCTTTGCGGTCGGGGTGCAGATCATCAAGGAAGCCGACGACCGCGTACTCTTTCGTCATCTGCACGATGTCTGCGGCCACGCGGGCATGGCCCGCTGCCCCCCAGATGACCAGCTTCGGTGAAGACATAGGCGAGAGACGTACCCGGCAGCGACGAAATGGTCTTATCGAGCGGCACAACGCGCCGCCCGCCTTTCAGGGTGGCGACTTCGACTCGGCGCGTTCGCGGACCCGAGCCCGAACCCGGGCCGCATGCTGAACGGCCAACGCTATGATGCGACACACGCTCGACACGGCCTCTGGCTCAATTCCAGCGCCTGCCGGCAGCGACAGCACCCGCGTGCAGGCCCGTTCGGTATTCGGCAGCTGCGATCCTGCGTGCGGGTCAGAGGTGGCGTAAGGCTCCATGCGGTGTGCCCCGGGCGAGAAGTATCTGCGCGCTAAAACATTCTCTGCTCGAAGCACCGCGTACAGGTCGTCGCGCGCAAGCCCCGCCGCCGCCTCGTCGATCTCCACGACAACATACTGGAAATTGCGCTCCTCGCGTTCATCGTGGCGGACCAGCCCGACGCCAGGAATCGACTGCAATTGGGCGGCATATTGTCGATACCGCTCGCGATTGGCTTCGATCAGTTCGGCGACGTGCTCGAGGCACGTGATTCCCATCGCGGCCGAAAGCTCGTTCATCTTCCCGTTCGTTCCGATGTGCGTGACGCAATCTTCGCCGGCAAAGCCGAAGTTCTTCATCAAACGCAGGCGCTGGGCGAGCGCCGCGTTGTTCGTCACGATCGCCCCTCCTTCAAAGGTGTTGATGAATTTGGTGGCATGAAAACTGAAGCATTCGGCCTCGCCGAAGTTGCCGATCCGCCGCCCGCCGTATGAGCAGCCGAACGCGTGCGATGCGTCGAAATACAAGGCCAGCTTGCGGCGGCGGGCAATGTCGCCCAGGGCTTCGATGGCGCAGGGACGCCCCCACGTGTGAACGCCCAGAATTCCCGTGGTACGGGGGGTGATCAGGTCTTCGACGCGAGCCGGGTCGATCGTGTGCGAATCGGGTTGGATATCGCAGAACACCGGGGTGATCTGCTGCCACTGCAGCGAATGCGGCGTCGCAATAAACGTAAACGATGGAACAATGACTTCACCCGTCAGCCCCAGCCCCCGGGCCAGCAGTTCGAGGGCGACGGTTCCGTTGCACGTCGCCACGCAATGTTCCACGCCCAGATACTGAGCGACGTGCCGCTCGAATTCCTGGACGTAGGGCCCGTTGTTCGTGAACCAGCGACGCTCGAGAATGTCGCGAAATCGTTCGAGCAGCCGCTCTGAATCGGGCAGATTGGGCCGGCCGACGTGCAGCGGGGTTCGAAACGCGGGGCGGCCCGATTCGATCGCCAGATCGTCAGGCGAAAGCGGCGCAGGCGCCCGCAAATCGACGAACAAGGATTGCCTCCTCCACCACTGTGCCGGATGATGGTTGACTGGCTCGGCCCCGATTCACTATCCCCTCATTCGGTGCCACGTCCTTCCGGAAGCCAGCCTCGTCCAGCGCCGCCGTGGCTGGTCCTGATGGATATCTTGAACAGATTGCAAACCGACGTGCAAGCCGGAATTCTGATCGAGGGCCTGAGGATTGTCCAGACCCGGAATCTTGCGGTCGCGAGATTACGAGGGCGCGATGGCGCACAAATTCCGCCGAAGAATTTGATGGGCGATCGGCCGGCGCCGCAATCTGCATGCTGACCTGGATTGAGACGGAATGAGCGGATTGGCCCCTGTCAGCGATTCGTCCCCCCCAGCCGCGGCGGCGAATCGCGAGATCAGCGCCTCAGTGGCCCCGGCAGACGTTTCCGGCGCTGGGCCCCGCGCGTGGAGCGCGCTATTCGCTCGCCTGCTCATGGAGTCGATGATTTCATGGATCGCAGCGGTTTTTGTGGTCATCCACGCCTCGCAGCTTCTGCACCTGACATTTCATGCCGCGTTCCTTCTGGCTTCGATCGTGTCGATCGGGAATCTTCTGGTTGCTGCCTGGCGAATGCGCAGCGCCTATGTCCGTTCCGACAGACGCTGGAACACGGTCGCACTCGGGGCCCTGTTGCTCGCCGCAGGTAGCACGCTTTCAATTACCGTTCATCTTCCCAACAGCGACGACTGCTATTACGGGGCCAACGCCAACTACTATCGACTGCACCCCCAGGAACGGCTGACGACGCAGGTCAGATCGTTCGCCTTCGCCCACGACGTACTGCGCATCCCGTTGCACGCTGTCTCGGTGGCGTATGAGTATCTGGCCGCATTTCTCGCCTATGCGACCGGCGCGACCTTTCTCGACGGCTACTACATTCTTCTTCCGGCCATCACGGGCGCCCTGATGCCCCTGGCCGTTCTGAATCTGCTGCTCAGTCTCGGTGCCACCGAGCGGTCGGCCCTCGCCGGGACCTTCGTCGTGTTCTGCACGTGGCTGGTGACCGTCGAGGCTCATCGCACCCCAGGAAACTTTGCGTTGGTGCGGGCCTTTCACGGGAAGGCCTTCGTGATGACCGCCCTCTTGCCTTGGATCGCCGCCTGCTCGGTGCGCTGGTTTCGTGATGCCGATCGATCGGCGCTGGTGGCGCTCGCGTTCGCGGGAATCTGCAGCGTCGGGGCTTCTCCATCGGGCCTGGTGCTGGTGGGAGCGTTGTCGCTGTGTCTGGTCGGTGGGGGCTGGGCCGCCGGCTGGATTCGGCCCCGTTCGCGCCGCACCGCCGCCTATTTCGCGGCGCTGGGCTATCTCGCGCTATTTGCCGTCGTCGTGCTCGGCGACACGCGCGCGGTTGGCAATTCTTCCCCCGTCAATCTGCTCTGGCCCACCACGTTTCTGGGGCATGCCGCGTTTCTCTACGAACCGCGCTCGCCCTGGACGGTGCGTCTCGGGGCGCTCGCGCTGGTAGGAATTTTCCTGCTTTCGGGCCCCGCCCGCCGGTTTCTGCTGGGGTGGACGGCGACAGCCGGCATTCTATTCCTGAATCCCCTCGTGTCGGGTTTTGTGATCCACTATCTGACGACCAGCAATATCTACTGGCGGCTGTTCTATCTTCTGCCGTTTCCGGCCGCACTGGGTCTGTGCGCGGCCCGGCTCTGGGACTGGCTCGAATCGCATCGCCTGGGCCGGGTGGCGACGATCGCGCTGGCGGCGATGGCCATCATGAGTCTGCCGCGTTTTCGCGAGCAGACCGTCGCCCAGGGCGCCTGGTGGGGGCTTCCGGGGCCCAAGATCGAGCGTGCGTCGCTCGACCTCGCCCGCGCCGTCGCGCGAATGGCGCCGCCGGGCCCGATGCTGGCCGCGTACCCTGTCGGCAACGTGCTGCCCCTGATTTCCGCCGACCACCCGCAGATCTGTACGTCGGTCGATCGCCTGGATATTCAGCAATGGCTCTGGTTGACCGGCCACGCGAGATGGATCGGCGATCGCCTCGCCGCGGTCGCGGCGATTGAACAACCGGGGGGCTCGCCGGACGCTCTCAAGCGCGTGATCGATCAGGAGGGGGTCGTCGCTGTCGTCGCGAAAGCAGAAATAATCAGCGAGCCGGAAAAGGCCGACGTGCTGCAGCAGGCCGGGTTCGTGGCGGCCGGCGAATTCTCGGGCTGGAGGATTCTGGTGCGCAACGGCAAAGGTCAGCGACCAGGCTCTTTGTTCGAATGACAGAAATCGCTGCCACCCGCCGATCATTTCCGCTGCTGGCCCCCGCGAGCGGCCCCTTGCGGTTTCGACACCCTGCCTGCCAGGCCACAATTTGCGAGACAGCGACGAAGGGGCACCTGACATGACGCGCGGTTTGATCGTCCGCCTGATCGCGTCGGCTGCCGTTGGCGGCCTCGTCGCTCGCGCCGATGCAGTTGCTATGCCGAAGCTTTCAGGGGGTCATCCGGTCTCGCTGTCGGCTGCCGGCGAATGGACGTTTTTCGCCTTGGGGGCCGCCGCTTCAGCGATTGGGGCGACCATTGTCGGGGTGTGGCTGAACCGTTCGAATTCGATTGAGAAGTGTGGCGGACTTGTCGGATTGGCCTGGGGAATCGGAATCGGGTTGCTGTGCGGCTTGGCGACCGTTCCGTCCCTTTGCTTGGTCTTCTTTACGGTTCCGAGAGAAGTGTTCGAAGTCCTGACCCTGCCACCCGTCAACCCTCCAATCCAACCCGGCGGTTTGTAACGTCCGAAAAACTAGACGTCTGAATCGAACCCACGCGCCGCAGACAGCGAGAAGCGGACCTGCATTCAGCCAGCGGGCGAACGCCCCCCCGACCGATGACAGCAGCCGGCGGGTCGATTCCCTTTTCGGGTCAACTACTCGATTTCGTCACCATGTCGCGTCGAGCCGTCACTGGATACATCCCGTCGTGGCTTGGCGCGCGTATGCGTAGATAGCCTCGTTTGTCGTCGTGGGCCGTTGCAACCAGAGGTTCAAAATGTCGACCGCTTGGGGGACATCGAGCGCCCGGTGTCCCAGCCCGTGGATCGCAGAAACTATGCAGTTATCGTTCTTGAATTCCAAGGCATACGTCATGACGTTCAGGGCGGCCTCGACCATGCCGGGCGAAGCGTTTCCGGGGCGGAGCACGAAGAGATCCCACAGCATGTAGCACAAGTAACCGATCTGGCCGTCGCGATAATCCTCAATGTCCGTGACCGGCGCAACGCAATACTTGTCGAAGAAACCCGAATACAGGTATCGCAGATTGCCGATGGCCTTGACTCGTCTGGCCTCATCGCCAGCTTCGACGTAGCTGCAAGGCAAGTTGCTGCACGAATTGCAGTAGATCAATTGCAGGCCGATTCCAATTTGCTCTTTCGAGAAAAGTGAATGAATTTCGGCGTCGACGAGTGCGGAATCAATGTGGTCCAAGGCTTCGTCCGCGGTTAAAGCATCGGTTTCCGGTAGAAGGTCAACCGAGGCGGGATGGCTTCCCGGCGCCTTACCGAAGACGTCATTACGCCAGCAAACGTAGTCCATTCGTCGTTTCCGTGCCTGGCCGAGCCGCGACGCGGCCGGTCGCCATGCCGTCAGTTTACGTCTTGCCGAGCTGTCAGGTGAAGCCCAGCTCTCAAATCAGGTCGAGGACCGTGAGGACCAGCCGTGGGAGCGATTTGAGCTCCGCGGCGATGCGCGGGTGCGCGAAAATCCGGACGCGCTTCACATAGTCGTCGAACTGGGTGCCCGCCAGCGCCCGAACGACGGGTGAGACTTCGTGCAGAGGCCGGTAGCGATTCTCGCGGGGGAAGAACAGATCGACCTCGAATTCCACTTCCCGATTGTCGGGCGGGGCGTCGATGACGATCTCGGTCGCAGCGATGTGCTGGCCGATGCGCTGCCCCAAAGCGCCGGCCAACCGGGTCGCACAGGTCGCCAGCACGTCGATCGGCCGGCGCGCGAGCGCCTCGTAGAGCTCCACCTCCTGATACGACGTCGCTTCGACCAGCCGTTTGTAAATGCAGCGCTTGGGGCCGAAGAGCCCCTGCAGCAAAAGCTCGCTGTCGGTGCCGCGCGCCGCTTCGCGCAGCGCATGAATGAAGTCGGCTTCGGTTTGGGCGAACAGCGCTCGCAGGTCGAGCTGTTGGCGCAGCTCGTAGAAGGCGCGGCCGAACATGCAGGTCGCGGCCCGCACCGCATGGTGCCAATACACTTCGCTGAACATCACATAGCGGGCAAAGACCATCAGCTCGGCGGCCGTCTTGCCCTTGTAGCTGATCGCCAGCCCGTCGCCCTGGGCGTTGACGAGCAGCGATTGCATCAGGCGGTTCTTGTCGAAGTTGCGGCCATAGGGAACGCCGCAGTGCAGGCTGTCGCGGGCCAGGTAATCCATCTTGTCGATGTCGATGGGTCCCGAGAGAATCGAGCGCAGCAGCCGCAGTCGGGCGGGTGGCGACTTCGGGTTTTTCGTTCCCGACGCGACAGCGTGCGATTTCCGGCCGGGGGCGAGCACTTCGAGCACTTCCGTCGGATCGACGTTCCATTCGTCTCGCAGCACGCGCGAAAGTTCCCGTTCCGGCGCGAGAAACTCCGCCGCAAACGTCTCGTGCGCGGGCAGCTCAGAGAGCCCCAGATCTTCGATCGGATGGCAAAACGGCCAATGCCCCAGGTCGTGCAGCAGGGCCGAGGCGAGCAGAACTTCGGCCGAGTGCCGATCGACCGACTCGCAGAACCTGCGGTCTTTGCCCAGTTGCCGAAGGTAACCCAGGGCGTTGTGAAAGACCCCCAGGGCGTGTTCGAAGCGGGTGTGCATCGCACCGGGGTAGATTCGCGATACGAGGCCCAGTTGAGAGATTTGGGCCAATCGCCGGAATTCGGCCGTGTCGACCAGAGCGCGAACCCGACGGGTGAAGGGAACGTCCTGCTCGTAGGGAATGCGGACCAGGCCCTGGCCGGCGTCCTGCTGAGCGAGCTCGGGAATGTCGAAGAATGGCAGCGTCATCTGGTGGCCGGGTCGAAAATCGGCTGCACTTGTCGCGAGCACGCCGGCGGATCAAACTCCAAGAATAGCGACCGACGTGTCAGCGTGAAATCGAGATGGGGCGGCAGGCGGGGTGCGCCGCCGGTGGTCTGACAGCGCTGCGGGCCTTGCGCGGCCGTTTCGCAGCCTCTATAATTTGATGGCGCACATTCACCGGCACATTTCTCAGAGACTGAGGCGTATTGCCCGTCATGTCAGCTTCCAACGGTCGTCGCAATCTGTTCAATCGGGTCTGGGATGAGCACACGGTGCGAACGCTCCCTTCCGGGCAGACGCAACTTTTTATCGGCCAGCACCTGATTCACGAAGTCACCAGCCCGCAGGCGTTTCAGATGCTGCGCGACCGCGGGCTGAAGGTGCTGTTTCCCGAGCGGACGCTGGCGACCGTCGACCACATCATACCCACGCAGAGTCAGGCGCGGCCGTTTGCCGACCCGCTGGCTGAAGAAATGATGTCGGCGATCGAACGCAATTGCCGCGAATTCGGCATTGCGCTACTCAACCTCGACGACCGGCGGCAGGGAATCGTGCACGTGGTGGGGCCCGAGCTGGGCCTGACCCAGCCCGGCCTGACGCTGGCTTGTGGAGACAGCCACACCAGCACGCACGGCGCGTTCGGCTGCATAGCCTTCGGCATCGGGACGAGCCAGGTGGCCGACGTGCTGGCGTCGCAAACGATGGCGTTGGGGCGGCCGAAGGTGCGGCGGGTGGAAGTGAACGGGGCATTGTCGCGTGGCGTGTTCGCCAAAGATGTGACGCTCTTTATCATTCGCCGCTTGGGGGTTCAGGGAGGGGTGGGTTATGCCTACGAATATGCGGGCGACGTGTTCGACCGGATGTCGATGGAAGAGCGGATGACGGTCTGCAACATGAGTATCGAAGGGGGCGCGCGGTGCGGGTACATCAACCCCGACCAGACGACCGTCGAGTACCTGCGCGGCCGCCCGCAGGCGCCGCAGGGCGCCGCCTTCGAGCGCGCCGCCCATTGGTGGCTGTCGCTGGCTTCCGGCCCCGAGGCGGAATACGACGACCGCGTTTCGTTCAAGGCCGCGGAGATCGAGCCGGTGGTTACGTGGGGCATCAACCCGGCCCAGTCGGTGGGGGTGAGCGAACGATTGCCGGAGGCAGGCCGCCTGCCCGCTGGTGAACAGGCGGGGGTGCGCGAGGCGCTGGCGTTTATGGAGTTCAAGGAAGGGCAGCCGATCAAGGGGACGAAGATCGACGTGGCGTTTATCGGGTCGTGCACGAACTCGCGGATTTCCGATCTGCGGGAAGCAGCAAAAATCGCCCGCGGGCGCCGCGTGGCGGGCCACGTGCGGGCGCTGGTGGTGCCTGGTTCGCAGCAAGTGCGGGCCCAGGCCGAGAGCGAGGGGTTGCACGAGGTGTTTCAGAGTGCCGGGTTCGAGTGGCGCGGGGCGGGCTGCTCGATGTGCCTGGCGATGAACCCCGACAAGCTGGCGGGCCGCGAGATTTGCGCGTCTTCGAGCAATCGCAATTTCAAAGGGCGGCAGGGAAGCCCGACGGGGCGCACGCTGCTGATGAGCCCGGCGATGGTTGCCGCCGCGGCCATTAACGGAGCCGTGAGCGACGTGAGGGAGATGATATGACTCAGTCGAATCGGAGCGTCAGCCTCGGTGCCTGCAAGCTTTTAGCAGCATCCCTTCCGCCACAAACGGCACATCATGGATATCCGACGCATTGAAGTCGTGGACGACGCGATTGCGGAGATCCTTCGCCGGAAGACGCCGGCAGAGCGCCTTGCGATGGCGTTCGACTGCAATCGGACGGTGCGATTGCGGCTCAAGGGGCACCTGCGTTCGGTACATCCCGATTGGACAGACGCCCAGATCGCTGCGGAGGTCGCGCGGAGGGTCCTTCGTGGAGCAGGCTGACCTGGTCAAATACGCGATCGGAGTGCTGGAACAACTGAGGATTCCCTACCTGATCGTGGGGTCTTTGGCCAGCGGCGCCTATGGCGAACCGCGATACACGGCCGACATTGACATTGTCGTCGATCTCGAGGCGGAGAAGATCGAACCGTTATGCGACGCCTTTCCCACGCCTGAATTTTATGTCAGCCGCGACGCAGCACTCGACGCGGTTCGTCGTCGACGCCAATTCAATGTCATCCACACGGTCTCGGCGAACAAGATCGACTTCATGATTTCGCGGCGGGACGCCTGGTCACAACAGCAGTTGGCTCGGCGGCGCCGCGAGCAGGTCTTTGAAGGAATTGAAGGATTCACAGCCAGCCCGGAAGACATCATCATCTCGAAGATGAACTACTATCGCGAAGGCGGGTCCGAAAAGCATACTCGCGATATCACCGGCATGCTCAAAGTGTCGGGTGACAGAATCGACCGCGAATACATTGCTGACTGGGCCGGCCAGTTGGAATTGACCGAAATCTGGACGACAATCCTTGCACGTCTTGAGCAGGGCCTCTCGAAAGAACCACAGCCATGAGCGCCACACAGCAGATCACCAGAATCACCGGGCGCGCCATTCCGTTACTCGCCGACGACATCGACACCGACCGGATCATTCCCGCCCGGTTTCTGAAGTGTGTCACGTTCGAGGGCCTGGGCGAACACGCGTTTGAAGACGATCGCGGGCAGGACCCGCGGCACCCGTTCAACGAAGCGAAATACCGCGGGGCCACGATTCTGATCGCGGGCCGCAATTTCGGTTGTGGCTCGTCGCGCGAACACGCGCCGCAGGCCCTCATGCGGTGGGGCATTAAGGCCGTCGTCGGCGAATCGTTTGCCGAGATTTTCTTCGGCAACTGCACGGCCAATGGCGTGCCGGCGGTGTGTGCCGAGCGCGGTGATCTCAAACGGCTGGCCGAAGCGGTCACCGCCGACCCCCAGGCCCAGGTGACGGTCGACCTCGAGAACTCGCAGGTCACTTGCGGTTCGTTGAAATTCAAACTGGCGATGCAGGAAGGGGCCCGGCAGGCGCTGGTGACGGGAAACTGGGATTTTCTGGGACAGCTTGTCTCGGCCGCGCCGCAGATTCGCCAGACGGCCGAGCGGTTGCCGTACATGCGGAATTTTGCGTGAACCGGGGATGGAAACGACCTTGAGCTCGGCAGGCTTAGGCGTCGGGTGACAAGCGCAGCAGTCACGCCGTGCGACTCGGCGCCACAGGGAACTGTGCGACTGCGCTGCGCTTGTCGGCACCCTACCTCGCCCCCGGCTCACAATACCTCAGCGTGAGCAGCACGTAGGCGGTGGTCAGGTTCGGGTCTCCTTCCATCCACTTTCCATCAGTGTTGACCCAACTGCCGTTTTCTTTCTGCTGCGAAAGCAGAAGGCGGGCCAGCTCCTGCCGCCAGTCGTGCTCGGTGCCGCGCGCATCGACAAACCGTGCCAGTTTCATCGCGTCGAGCGCCTTGGCGAACGTGTGGTAGTAGTAGTACAGACCGGCCTGGCCCATGCCGGGGTTTTCTGCGAGGGTGTAGTGCTTGCGAATCCACTCGTAGGCGGCCCGCACGCGGGGGTCGTCGGGGCCCAGCCCGGCATAAATCATGCTCTTCAACCCCGCATACGTCATGCTGCCGTACGAGCGCAACCCGCCGTTGTCGGTGGCCCCGGCCTGCGAGTTGCCGCCGGCGGCGGGAGTGTAATAAAACCCGCCGTCATTGACGCGCGATGCGAACGGCGTGGTGTTGTGCTCTGATTCGAGGTTCTGGCAGCGGGAGACGAAGACCAGGGCGTTTTTCATGGCCTGGTCTTCCGGCCCGACGCCGGCTGCCTTGAGCGCGTCGAGCAGGAAGGTGGTGTTCGACAGATCGGGCCGCTGCGACTTGCCGTAGCCTGCGCCGCCGAATTTGGGGTCGTCGCGAGCCGCCCCCTCGTCGTCATCCCACTGCAGCTTTTTGAGGAAGGTGCGGGCGTTGGCGATCAATTTGTCGTACTTGCCATCTTTGTTCGCCGCGTGGAACGCCAGCAGGCAGATGCTCGTTTCGTAGTTGCGATGGCTGCTTCCGGTAAAGTAGATCCCGCCGTCGGGCTGTACGGACTTCGACAGGTACTCGAGTGCCTGGCGCGCCGGGGGGTCATCTGGTTTGACGCCGCTTTCCAGGAGCGCCGCGGTGACCAGGCCCGCGAGGCCAGGAGAGTCATTCCGCGTCCAGCTTCCGTCGTCAGCCTGTGTGGCCTGCAGGAACTGGACGGCGCGCTGCCGCGCGGCCGCAATGGCCGGGACGTCAGCCGCCGGCGGCTCGCCTGCCATCGTGATGGTTGCCAAGAGGCAGACGGCCAGCGCCAGTCCAAGCGCCCGGAAGAAAACGGGGTATTCAAACGGCCGACGGTTTGCCAACGACTTTGCAATCATGATCTGGAACCTCCTGACCGCGTATCGACACCCTCCAGAAGTACTGTATTCGCAACCGGAGATCGAAAACAGGGGCTGAGCGGCGTCAAAATCTGCCGTCAGTGGGACACAATTCGACCGTTGCCGGCTTTCGACGGCAATTCGGCCCCCGCCGCGCCCGCGGCGTGGGGCTGACGATTTCGTAAGCCCGGGCCCGAATTTGAGGCTGACAAAGACAACGAAAACTGTTATCAAAACTCCGTTTGCGGCATCCGTTTACGGCAGGGAGGCATTTCATGGGCGTTCCGCTATCGCAGATGTGGACCGTGGCGACGTACGTGCTGGGGCAAAAGCTCCGGGGCGTCGAGCGTTACCCCGTCGTGCTGATGCTGGAGCCTTTGTTTCGGTGCAATCTGGCGTGCGCCGGCTGTGGAAAGATTCAGTATCCGGCCGACATCCTGCGCCGCAACCTGTCCCCCGAGCAGTGCTTTCGGGCGGTGGATGATTGCGGCGCGCCGATCGTGTCGATACCGGGCGGTGAGCCGCTGTTGCATCCGCAGATCGACGAGATCGTTGCCGGGCTGGTGGCGCGGCGCAAATATGTCTATCTCTGCACAAACGCGCTGCTGCTCGAAAAACATCTGCACCGGTTCACCCCGTCGAAGTACCTCTCGTTCTCGGTGCACATGGACGGGCCGCGCGAAGAGCACGACCAGGCCGTTTGCCGCGAGGGCACCTACGACGTCGCCCTGCGGGCGATCAAGGCGGCGATGGCCGCCGGTTTCCGCGTGACCACCAACACCACGTTGTTCGACAACGCCGAGCCGCAACGGATGCGGGGTTTTTTCGACGACATGATGCGTCTGGGGGTCGAGGGGATGATGGTGTCTCCCGGCTACAGCTACGAGAAGGCGCCCGATCAAGAGCACTTTCTGAAGCGGCGCAAGACCGTCAGCCTCTTTCGGCGACTGCTCGAAGGAACGGGGCGCCGCTGGCGGTTCAATCAATCGCCGCTGTTTCTGTTGTTTCTCAGGGGCCGCTGGGACCTCGAATGCACTCCCTGGGGCAACCCCACCTACAACATCTTCGGCTGGCAGAAGCCCTGTTATCTGCTGCAGGAGGGCTACGCCCAGTCGTTTCAAGAGCTGCTCGACACCACCGCGTGGCGGCGGTACGGCCGGGCGAGCGGCAATCCGAAATGCGCTGATTGCATGGTGCACTGCGGTTACGAACCCACGGCGGTGGCCCAGACGTTTGGAACGTGGCGAGGTTTTTTGCAGACCGCCGCGATGGCCTTGTTCGGCACCCCCCTCTCGTGGTTGACGCCTGCCGCTGCCGGCGACGTGCCAGCCGGCGATGCCGGAGTTCCCCTCGACGAACCCTTTCCGCTACCTGAATTGCCCCACCATCAGGCGCCAAATCGCCGGCCGCTCGCGGCCGCGTACGAACTGCCCATCGTCACGATGAATTGAGGCGTGCTGGTTTCGGCGCTTCAGGCGTGTGGCGATCTCGCGCACGAAGTTCAACTCTATCCGGGGGGCGAGGTTCACTATGAGCGTGTACCTGGGTATCGACGTCGGTACCAGCGGCACCAAGTCGCTGGCGATGCGCAAGGATGGCAGAATTCTCGCCTCGGCGACAATCGAATATCGGCTATCGAACCCCAGGCCCGGATGGTCGGAACAGGCGCCGCACGATTGGTGGCAGGCGACGGTCAAGAGCGTGCGGGCGATTATCCAGCGAGGCAAAATTAAGCCCGCCTCAGTTGCCGGCATTGGCCTTTCGGGGCAGATGCACGGCAGCGTGTTTCTTGACGCCAAACAGCAGGTCATTCGGCCGGCCATTCTATGGAACGACCAGCGCACGGCGGCGGAATGCGCCGAGATTGAAGCGCGGGCCGGGGGCCGGGCGCAGCTTATCGAACTGGTGGCAAACCCCGCACTCACCGGCTTCACGGCGCCCAAAATCGTCTGGCTGCGAAAGCACGAGCCTCGCAACTTCGTCAAAGTCCGCCAGGTGCTGCTCCCCAAAGATTACGTGCGGTTCCGGCTGACCGGCGAATACGCGACCGAAGTCAGCGATGCATCAGGGACATTGTTGCTCGACGTCCGGAATCGCCGTTGGTCGCAATCGTTGCTGCAACTGCTCGAAATCGACCCCGGGCTTTTGCCGGCCGTGTTCGAGTCGGAAGAGGTCAGCGGGCAGTTGACCACGGCGTCCGCGAAACTGCTGGGGCTGCCTGCGGGGGTGCCGGTCGTGGGTGGCGGCGGCGATCAGGCTGCCGGAGCCGTCGGGAACGGAATCGTGAATGAAGGGGTCATCTCGGCCACAATGGGCACGAGCGGCGTCGTATTCGCCCACAGCGATCACGTGCAGTACGACCCGCAGGGGCGGTTGCACACGTTCTGTCACGCCGTTCGTGGCAAGTGGCACGTGATGGGGGTCGTCTTGTCGGCCGGCGGCAGCCTGCAGTGGTATCGCAATCAGTTGGGAGATGCCGAGGTGGCGCTCGCGCGGAGAAAAAAGGTTGATCCGTATGAGTTATTGACGGCGCAGGCGGCCCAGGCGCCGCCGGGTTGCGAAGGGCTGTTTTTCCTGCCGTACCTGACGGGCGAGCGTACGCCGCATGCCGACCCGCAGGCGCGCGGCGCCTGGGTGGGCTTAAGCCTGCGACACGGCCGGCCGCATCTCGTGCGGTCGATTATCGAAGGTGCGACCTATGCCCTGCGCGACTCGCTGGAAATTATCCGACAGTTGCAGATTCCGATAACCGAAATCCGTCTGTCGGGGGGTGGGGCGCGCAGCACGTTCTGGCGTCAGGTTCAGGCAGACATTTACGGAACGAAGGTCGTGACCGTAAACTCTCAGGAAGGCCCGGCATACGGCGCGGCGCTGTTGGCGGCGGTGGGCACCGGGGCGTACAAATCGGTTCCCGAAGCTTGTCGGGCGACCATTAAGGTGGTTCGGCAGGCTTCGCCCAATGCCAGAATTCGCAGCCGGTACGATGCCGCATACCCAATCTATCAAAGGCTGTATCGATCGCTGCGGGAAGATTTTCAGGCAATTGCCGGGCTGGTTGGCGATTAGGCGCCGATTCGGATCGAGACTTGCGGCTGTTGGAAGGCGCACGGACGACATCTGAAAGCCGAGTTCTTCCCCAGCAGGGGGCCGCGGCTGCATTCGAAGGCAGGAATCTCCCGTATATGCCGGCACTCTATTTGACCGAAAGCGACGTCCGCGAGCTGCTGGACATGGAGATCGCCCTCGACGTTGTCGAGAAGGCGTTCAAACAGCTTGGGCAGGGGCAAGCGACAAACGTGCCACGAGCGCGTGCCCGCGGGCACGGCATTTTTCTGCACACGCTGTCAGCCGCGGCCGACTATCTGGGGGTGGTGGGCTGGAAGGCGTACACCACCACGAAAGAGGGTGCGCGGTTTCACGTGGGCTTGTATTCGGCGGCCTCGGGAGAGCTGCTGGCCCTGATCGAGGCCAACGAATTGGGGCAATTGCGCACGGGGGCTGCGAGCGGCGTGGCGACGGAATACATGGCGCGCGCCGACGCGAAAGTCGTCGGGTTGTTCGGCGCCGGGTTGCAGGCGCGCACGCAGCTCAAGGCGGTCTGCAGAGTGCGAAAAATCGAACTGGTTGAGGTTTACAGCCGCACCGAAGAGCGCTGCCGGCAATTTGCCGACGTGATGTCAGAACTGTGCAATACGAAGATCGTGCCTGCCCGCAACCCCGACCAGGTCGCATCGGAAAAAGACATTGTGATCTGCGCGACGACCGCCCGCACCCCGTTGTTTGAGGGAAAGGCGCTCGATGAGGGGACGCATCTGAACGTGATCGGTTCGAACTTTCTGAACAAAGCCGAGATCGACGCGACGACCGTCCATCGGGCTGAAACCATCGTTTGTGACAGCATCGAGCAGTGCCGGCTGGAGGCGGGAGATTTCGTGCAGGCGCTCGAGGATGGGGTCGTGGAATGGTCGCACATGCACGAGCTGGCCGACGTTGTGACGGGGCGCCAGAGCGGCCGCAAGACGGCTCAATGCATCACGCTGTTCAAGTCGGTGGGGCTGGCGATTGAAGATGTGGCGCTGGCGGCCAAGGCGTACGAGCTGGCGCAGAGCGAAGGGCTGGGCCGGCCCTTGCCGTTCTAACCCGGATCATTCACACGCCGCGAACGCCGGGTCGGCCGGTGGGCACAAAGAAGCTGGGCGCGCATCGGGTTAATCATTCGGCCGGATGTCGAGCAATCGGCGTTTGATGTCGGCGTGAATGGTTTCGTCCCACTCGGCGGCGACGTGCGCGCGAAAATCGAAGCGCGCGTCGTAGGCGGGCTGGCCGTCGCGCATAAAGCCATTGGCCGGGTCGCCCAGGTCGATGTTCGTCAGGCGGGGGGAATCGGGCAGCCGCCCCCAGATGAATACGTTGCGGGTGTGGTAACACACAACGCGATTCAGGTTTTCGGGTAGCTTTTCCGGGCGAGCCGGCCCGCGGGCGGCCGAAGAGGGGTCAAGAAACACGGCTAGGTCGATCGCCACCGGGGCCTCGTGCTGGTAGAGAACCTGCGAGACTTCGAACGCGGTATGCCCTCCCCAACTGTTGCCCACCAGCGCCAGCTTGTCGCGGGGATGGGCCTGAATGTGCCGATGGATGAACTCGGCGATGCCGCGCGAGTTCGGCGCTGGTTTGGCGTTGATCTCGCCGGCAGGCGTGCCGTTCCAGTTGAAGTATTCGACGGAAACCCGCGGTTCTCGCAGCAGGTCGCCGCGAAGTTGATAGAGCCCGCTATTGCCTTGCCGCCTGAGGGCGGCGCCGGAAATCTGTTCTGAAGTGGGGTCGGAGTCGATGCCCCCGATCAGGACGACAAGCAACCGCGGTTGGCTCGATCGCGGCCGTCGGGGGGCCTCGTCGGCAAAGGCTTCCCGAGCCAGGGCGCCGAGGCCGAGCGCCACCAGGAACGGCAGCGTTTTCCACGCGGTACGTTTCGGGAACATGCTGAGGCGCTCGTGGGCCGAAGGGGGATGCCTGACCCGTTGTAGGTTTTAGTCGCCAGGCGGTGCAATCCCGAAACCGCGCTCCTCGCCTCGCGGCCACGGCGTTCTGCACGAATCGGCTGGGCACGACCGCTCAGTTCCGGACGGTCGGTCTCGCTTAACTCCCCGACTCACGAAACATCTGCACGGCCCTCACCACGTACACATACCCGCTGTAAAGCGTCAGGGCGACGGATGCCCACAACAGCAGCGCCAGAGCGGTTGCATAGGACTCGCGGGCGGGCGAATCGACGCCGTATTCGAGAAACAGCAGACTGGCCGCAACCGCAGCGCACTGCACGACCATTTTCAACTTGCCGCTCCAGACGGCCGAGAAGTCTTTTCCCCGGCTTTCAAGAAAACTGCGGAGGCTGGTGATGAACATCTCGCGGCCGATGACGATGATCGCCATCCAGGGGCTTACGCGGGAATCGGGATGGACCGTCAGGAACACGAACGCCCCGCCGACGATGACCTTATCGACGAAGGGATCAAGAATCCGGCCGACCACGGTAACCAGCCCGTAGCGCCGCGCGATCCAGCCGTCGAGGGCGTCGGTTGCCGCGGCCGCCAGAAAAACCACGCACGACGCCAGCCAGTGTTCGCCTCCGTCGATCAGCCAGAACAGCACGATCGCCAGCACCAGGCGACTGAACGTGATCAGGTTGGGGTACGTGAACAGATCGTGCGACTGCCTCGCGGCCTTTTCCGGGGAACGGGCCTCTGAGCCGGGGTGTGACGACGAATGTGGTTCAAGCACAGACATCGGCGAGACGACCTGGCAGGCTGGCAATCGCTGCGTGACCGACCGCAGCCGGAGGCGTTTTCTGGCGGCCCGGCGGCCCGCAGCGGGTCGCGGTGCAACGATTCATCGGGCCTCCACGGCGACCGGTGCGCCGAACAGATCGTAGTCGTGGCGGGCGGCAATCTCCACCGGGACGAATTCACCGGTCTGCAGATCCTCGCCCGTTACGTACACAGCGGCGTCGATCTCAGGCGCATCGGCAAAGCTGCGGCCGCGCCAGGTGCGTTCGTCGACGCGCTCGTCAAGCAGCACGTCGAGCTCGCAACCGACGAGCGAGTCGGCATGGGCGAACGCGATCTGCTGCTGCAACGTCATCAGTTCGTCGCGGCGAGCCTGTTTCACATCTTCGGGCAAGTGCCCGTCGAGCTTCACGGCGGGGGTGCCCGGTTCGAGAGAATACGTGAACACCCCCATCCGCTCGAACCGTGCGTCGGCGACGAACTGCTTCAGCTCAGCGAATTGCCGGTCGGTTTCTCCGGGGAACCCGGTGATAAAAGTCGTGCGCAGGACGAGGTTCGGGATGCGCGAGCGCAGCTTTTGAATCAGTTCTTCGGTCTGGGCCCGATTGACGCGCCGCTGCATCCGGCGCAACACCGAATCGTTGATGTGCTGCAGGGGCATGTCGAGATAAGGCAGAATCCGTTGCGATTGGGCGATGACGTCGATCAGGTCGTCTGAAAAATAAATGGGGTACATGTACAACAGCCTGATCCACTCGATGCCCGCGACCTGCTCGAGCTCTTTTAGCAAAGGCACGAGTTTCGGTTGGCCGTACAGGTCGATGCCGTAGTACGTGGTATCCTGGGCCACGATGTTGATTTCACGGGCGCCGTCCTCTGCCAGCTCACGGGCCTCGTCCACGATCTGCTCGATCGGTTTCGAGGCATGCTTCCCGCGCATTTTGGGGATCGCGCAGAATGTGCAGGTTCGGTCGCAACCTTCAGAGATCTTCAGGTAGGCGAAGTGCCTCGGGGTAATTCGCAGCCGGGCGCGGTCGTCGAGCGCCCGAATGGGGGCGGGTCGAAAAACCATTCGCTGCTCGCGGGCGTCCCCCACGAGCCGGTCGGCGGCTTTGGCGATTTCATCGCGGGCAAAGACCCCCACGACATAGTCGATCTCGGGCAGCTCTTCCAGCAGCCGGCCCCCCAGGCGCTCGGGCAGGCATCCCGCCACGATCACTCCGCGCGTCTTTCCCTGCTGTTTCAACTTGAGCATTTCGCGAATCACGGCCTTCGATTCGGCCCGCGAACTCTCAATAAAGCCGCACGTATTGACGACGACAAAGTCGGCGCCTGCGGGTTCAGAAACGAGCGCGTATCCGTCGATTGCGAGATGCCCCAGCATTTTCTCGCTGTCGATCAGGTTCTTGGGGCACCCTAAACTGACAAATGCGTAAGTGCCCTTGGCGCAATGTTCGATCGCCTGCACGTCCGAAATCGGGTTTGACACAATGGCTTCGCGAGATTGGTGTTAGGAAAACGGCTGGGCCGGTCAGGTCGGGCGCTTGAGGCACCGTCGAACGGTCACTCGGGCTGCATTTGGGCCGCCCCCTCGGTACACTCAACTTTAGTCGCGATGCGGGCGGATAGCAATTCGGTGCTTGTATCGTGTGCCACAGGCAGACATGTCGCAAGAACCCCCTGTCATTTCTCCGCTTGCCGTCCATCGCGACTGTCCGCGATGCGCCAAACCCGTGCCGGCCGTCGATCTGGTGACCGAATGCCCGCACTGCGGTTATGAGCTGCGCAATCCGCGGCCCGTTCCGCTGGCCGAAACCATCGTACACGACCCGGCAACGCCGATGGGAACGCCGGGGTCGTTCGTGCCGCTCGAGCCCGAGGCGCCCGACCCTCTGGTTGGTACCGATCTCGGCATCTACCGGGTCGATGCGCTGCTGGGGCAGGGAGGGATGGGGCTGGTGTATTACGCCCATCACCGCGACCTGCACCGCCCTTGCGCGCTGAAGGTGCTGTTGCCCCAACTGGCTGCGCAGGAGCGCGACTATGTGACCCGGTTTATGAATGAAGGGCGTGCGGCTGCGTCGCTGGTACACCCCAACGTCATTACGATTCACGCGGTCGGAGAGGAGCGGGGGTATCACTTTCTTGAAATGGAGTTTGTTCCGGGGCGTTCGTTGAAACAGTTGATCGTCGACGAGCAGAGGCTCTCGCCTTTGCGGGCTACGGCACTGGCGGCGCGTGTCGCCGACGGGCTGGCTGAGGCCCATCGCGTAGGAATCGTGCATCGCGATCTGAAGCCCGACAATGTGCTGCTGACGCTGCAGGGCGTTCCGAAGCTGGCCGATTTCGGTCTGGCCAAACGGCTGCGCGGGCGTCCCGACGGCGTTCCGGAAGGGTTGTGCGGCACCCCGCCGTTCATGGCGCCCGAGCTGTTCCAGGGGGGCGATGCTGGTCCGACGACCGACGTCTATGCTCTGGGAGTTACCTACTACCTGATGTTGGCCGGTCGTTACCCCTATTCCGGGACGACGCTGCCTTCGTTGATGTCGAGCGTGCTGCATGAACCGTTGCCCAACATTCGCCGGGTCGTTCCTGAAGTGACGCTGGAGATGGCCGAGTGCCTCGGGCTGTTTCTCGATCGGAACCCGGCCAATCGTCCGCCCGATGGCATTCAGGCGGCCCAGTTGCTGCAGGCGATTCTCGGTCAGACACGAGATCTCGATGGGATGCTCGGAGAAGCCTTTTCAGAAGATCCTTCGGTCGAATGGGTACGCGAAGGGGGCCGACATCGCATCACGGTGCGGCTGCCGGGCGGGCGAAAGCAGGTGGTGTTTGCAGAACCCAGTTCGCACGGAACGGCTGAAAGGCTGCTGTTGATCTACAGCACCTGCTGCGATCCGCAGCCGGCCTATTTCGAGCATGCGCTGCGGCTGAATTCTGAAATGAGCCACGGCAGTGTGGCGATTCGCGAGATCGACGGGCGCTCGCGGTTCGTCGTGGTCGATACTTATCCCCGCGCGACGGTCGATGCCGAAGAGATTCGCCGCAGCGTTCACGAAGTGGCGGCACGAGCCGACGGTGTCGAAAAACTGCTCACCGGGCTCGATCGCGAGTAGCGCGGTTCTGGGGGCCGTGTGTCAGAATGAGCCGGGTTGCCCGCCGCGGCAAAGCGTTTCGCCGGTGCCCAAACGTCCCTGATGATACTGAGCTCGCTCTGCCGGAAGAATCAACGGCGGTAGCCCAGCTCGGCGATCACGTCGTAGAGCTCTTCGAACGTGATGAACCGGCGGCGATGCCGCAGCTTATAGCGGTCAACCGCCTCGGCCAGTTCCGCCACTTCAGGGCGGAACGCTTGCCGCGAGTCGACGAATTGCCGGCGTTCAAGACCGTTTTCCCTGCGGCCGGCGTTCGATTGGCGGCGTTCGACGAACGGATAGGTCGCTTGTTCGAGCGGTTCTTGAACGGCGGATGACATCAACAGGCTCCTCGGGAAAACTGGGGCACGCAACTATAGATCGTGCTCTGTGCATCGGCAAATCGCCGGTTGACGGAAGGCGTTCCTCCGGCTAACACTCGCGAAAGCGACGCGCGTGCGGCAGGCAAACGCCTCCGGCGCTGCCGGTTGTCGCATCGAGGGCGGGCGCGGTCTTAGCGGTTGTACGACGTGCGGACGGTCATGCGCATCATTCTTGTCGAGTCGATTCCCCCACACGCATCGGTCGATCATGCCCCGTAAGCTTACGGTTCTTGGCGGCGGCGCAATGGGAACGGGTTGCTCGATTGTGCTGTCCGAGCAGCCCGGACGGATCGTGTCGTTATGGACGCGCGACGCGGGGCAGGCGCGCACTTTGGAAACCGATCGCGAGAACCGACGTTTGCTGCCGGGAATTCGCCTCCCGGCTGCGATCGAAGTGACGTCCGATGCGCGCGCCGCCGCCGCGGGGGCCGAACTGCTGGTTGTTGCCATCCCGACCCTGTACCTGCGCCCGGCGCTCGTGGCGCTGGCTCAGGCGCTGCCCCCCCGCGTGCCCGTCGTCAGCGTCGTCAAGGGGATCGAAAACGGGACTTTTCTGACCCCCAGTCGCGTCATTCGCGAGGTGTTGGGTGAACGCGACGTCGTGGCCCTGTGCGGGCCCAGCCATGCCGAAGAATTCGCGCGCCGGTTGCCGGCGAGCGTCGTCGTCGCCGGCGACTGCGACAGACTGTTGCGAGACGTGCAGGCGGCGTTTACGACCGACCGCTTCCGCGTCTATACCAATCACGACCTGATCGGCGTCGAACTCGCTGCCGCGCTCAAGAACGTGATCGCCCTCGCCGCGGGCATCTGCGATGGGCTGCACTACGGCGACAACGCCAAGGCCGCACTGGTCACGCGAGGTCTCGTCGAAATGACGCGGTTTGGCGTCGCCCTGGGGGCCCAGCCGGCGACTTTTTCCGGTCTGGCCGGAATCGGCGATCTGATCACGACCTGCTACAGCGGCTACGGCCGCAACCACCGCCTGGGAGAATGCCTGGGGCAGGGACTGACGCTGGCTCAGGCGCAGGCTCAGATCGCCGGCGTGGTGGAGGGGGTCAATACGTGCCAGAGCCTGCACGGCATGGCGCAGACCCGGGGCATCGAAATGCCCATCTGCACCGAGGTCTATCGCGTGCTGTTCGAATCGAAGTCGCCCGAAGCAGCGACCGATTCACTGATGGTTCGTCCGCCACGGCCTGAAGAATAGGCCCCAGAACCCCCCGCTGGTTCCGACGGCCGCGGCCGCTACAATGACTGCGACGCATCGCCTTTGTCTCCGGCGGAATCGCCGCTCTGCCTGTCATGTCCATTACCCGCCGCGAACTCGAGCGACCGTGGAAATGTTGCGCGCCACTCACGTGCCTCGTCGGCCTCGGGCTGTGGCTGGGCCTCGCCATACCGCTCATTGTGGCGTGGGCCGCCACCGTCCAGGGGGCCGGGGCCGCCGCCGCCCCGCGCGGCCACGACCTCGTGCTGGCGATCGACGCCCGCTGGGCGGGTTGTTCGGGGGGCGGTTATTGGCCCATTCGCATCCGCCTGACGAATACGACCCACGCGAGGTCGCTGCGGTTCCTATTCGTCGATGCGACCGGCGGCATCTCGCGATTGCCCACCGTCGAAAAACGGGTCGTCGTCAATTCGGGCGCCACGACGCAGTTCACGTTGCCGGTTCCGATGGTTTCCCAGGGGCAGTTTGGCGAACTGCGGGTGTACGAAAACGGACGACTCCTGGAAGGGTTGACGCAGCGGTTTTCGCTTTCGAACGCGGGGTCTGGGGTCGCCGACCGCCCCGCATTGCTGGTGATTCATCCTTCACCGGGTACGGTCGATTGCGCGCCATTCGACGAGGCCGCCTCGCTCCTGGCGGTTTCCTCGCAGCGTGGAGGTAATCTGACTCCGAGCGCGCTTGTCAGCATGTTCCCCGGCATGCCGGCGCAGGGAGACAGTCAGGCCATTGAACCGGCGCTGCTACCCGATTCGTGGCTCGACTACACGGGGCTCGACATCGTCGCCCTGTCGCTGGAGATGCTGGAGGAGCTCGGTGCTCAAGTGCGCGTGGCCCTGATTCATTGGGTCGAAGCGGGGGGCACGCTGTTGGTCTACGACGTGGGGGCTCCCGCGCCTGAATCAGAAGCCCTGTCGCGCTTGCTGCACCTCGAACGGCGGAGCGCCACGTCGCATCGCTGGGAGCCTGCCTCTCCCGCCGAGCATCAGCCGCTCGCCCGGATTGCGAACGTCGCCCAGATCAGCCGGCTGGAATCCACGCTGCAGGTGACTGAAGAAGCGGCGCGACAGGCGCGCCTCGACCGTTCGATCTGGCCGGTGTCTCCGGCGACCTTCAGCCGCCTCGACCTGCTGGCCGGCCGGGTGTATGCGTTTCCTGAGAATCCATTCCCCGGCTCGGCCGTCGATTGGGCCTGGTGGCTGAATTCGGCAGCCTGGAAAAAAACATTCACGTGGGCCGGACGAATGGGAAGCAGCGCGCGAACATCGCATCCGGAATTTTTTAACTACCTGGTGCCCGGTGTCGGGGCCGTGCCGGTGCTGGCGTTTATGGCGCTCATCTCGCTGTTCGCCCTTGTGATCGGGCCGCTCAACTATTTCGTGATGTGGAAGAGAAGGCGGTTGTATTTGCTGGTGCTGACGATTCCTGCGATCGCGTTTCTGACGAGCGCCCTCTTGTTCGGCTATGCGATGGTGGCCGACGGCTTTCGCGTGCAGTCGCGGTTGAGGAGCGTCACATTTCTCGATCAGGGGTTGCAGCGAGCGGTGTCGTTCAGCCGGCTGTCGTTGTATGCCGGGCTGGCGCCGTCAGCAGGCCTCAGGTTTGCGTCCGACACGGCCGTGTTTCCGATCTGGCAAAATGAGCAGGGGTTGGATTCGGGAACCGTCGATTGGACTGCAGCGCAGGAATTGAAAACCGGCTGGTTCCGCTCGCGAACCCCCACTCAATTCGAAATTGTCTCGCAGCGCGACCAGCCCGGGGGGCTCGATGTGCATGAGGCGGCCGAGGGGGATCAAGCGGCCGAAGTGGTCAATCGGTTCCCCTGGCGAATCGAGCTCCTGGTGCTCTGCGACGCACAGGCGCGCATGCATCAAACGCACGACCTGGCCGCCGGCCGCTCTGCCATACTTTCCGCCGCCAACGACCCGAAGGTTTTCAGAGACCTCGAGAATGCCTTCGCGGCTGACAGGCCCGAAGCCCCCCCGGGAACAGGCACGACCGACCGGGTTCCGTTCGGCCCCATGAGCCGCAATCGCGCCTGGTATTGGCAGCAGGCTCGGGGTTCGGTCTTGAGCTTCAGCGAAGGCATTCTTGAGTCGTCTCTGCGACGGCTCAACCACCTGGCCGCCGACCCTCCTGCCGGCGGGCTTCCGCCTCGATCGTATATTGCCGTTATTAGCGAAAACCCCGGCATTGAACAGGGGCTCGTCCAGGCGCGAGCAACGAAGGGCTTGCACGTCGTGTTGGGATTCTACTGACGCCTGCGGAGCGACAACGGTGGTCATGGGGACGATCGTACGGCCTGGCCATTCAGAAGCCTTTGAACGGTGTGGCGGGTGATTGCGTGACTGATTCTGTCGACCCCGCGAATCTCGGATTTCAAGCGGCACTAGCGCCAGTGCTCGATGGCGACGAGCAGCCGGCGTTTGAGTTCCGCAATCTGCACCGCCAGTTCGGCCGCTTGAAGGCGGTCAATGACGTTTCATTTCGGGCCTATTCGGGCCAGGTGACGGGGTTCATCGGGCCCAATGGAGCAGGCAAAACGACGTCGATGCGCATTCTGGCGACGCTCGACCTGCCCACTGCGGGCGATGCCTTCGTCGAGGGGCTGTCGGTGGTCGACGACCCCGACCAGGTCCGGCGGATCGTCGGGTTCATGCCCGACGCGTTCGGCCGATATTCCAATGTCAACGTCGTCGAATACCTCGATTTCTACGCTCGGGCCTACGGGTTCACGGGGAGCCGGCGGCGCGACGCCGTCGAACGCGTGCTGACCTTCACCGAACTGCACACGTTGGCCGAAAAGCCGATCGATACGATGTCGAAGGGGCTATCACAACGACTCGGCCTGGGCCGGACGCTGATTCACGACCCGCGCGTGTTGATTCTCGACGAACCGGCCGCCGGGCTCGACCCCCGTGCGCGCGTTGAGCTTCGTGAACTGATCCATCTGCTGGCGATCGACCTGAAAAAGACGATTCTCATCAGTTCACACATTCTGACCGAGCTGTCGGAAATCTGCGATTCAGCCGCGATCATCGAGGCGGGCAGAATTCTCGCGTGCGGAACAGTGGCCGAGATCATCGAGAGGCTGAAATCGCGACACGGGCGCACAACCAGCGCGCTGGCGCTGCGCGTGTTGCGCAACGCGCAGGCGCTGGAAACGCTCTTGCGCAAAGAGCCTCTGGTGAGCCAGGTCAGCATTTCCGATCAGACGGCCTCGTTTCACTTTGAAGGAGACGATAGCGCCCGATATCGATTGCTGAAGCGGCTGCTCGACCAGGGGGCCGAAATCGTCGAATTCTCGGGCCACGCCGAGAACCTCGAAGACGCGTTCATGGCGATTACAGAGGGGATCATGCAGTGAGCAGAGGGGTTGGGGGTTAGGGACCAGGGGTTGGGGCCTATGGGATTGGCGACGCGGAGCGGGCAGAAGGAAATCGTTCGCTGGACCTACGGGAGGCGTTACGATGAGCATCAGCAGTTATCGGGACTTGCAGGTCTGGCAGCGTGGGATGGATCTCGTTGTCGCCTGCTATCGGCTTGCAAAGCGATTCCCGGACGAAGAACGTTTCGGTCTGGTCTCGCAGTTGCAGCGGGCGGCGGTCTCGGTGCCAGCGAATATCGCTGAAGGACGCGGCCGGAGCACGACGCGGGATTTTCTGCGACACCTCTCAATCGCCTGCGGCTCCCTCGCCGAGCTGGAGACTCACATTGCAATCGGCGTGCGATTGGGCTACGTCCAATCGCTGGATATCGAACCCATCCTCGCGGAAGCCGATTCCTCGGCCGAATGCTGACCCGCCTCCAGGAATCGCTCCGCCGCCGCCTCGATCCCCCAATCCCTAGTCCCTAACCCCCAACCCCTTTGCCCGTGTCTGCCACCGACGTCCCCCTCACCCTGCCCGACCGTGCCAGCGACTGGCTCAACCCGATTCTCGTCAAAGAGACGCGACAGGCCCTCAAGAGCCGACAGTTTGTGGCCACGTTTCTGCTGATGCTTCTGGCCTCGTGGATGATTTCGGTGTGGGGCATCGTGCTGGCCGGCCCGGGCGCCGAATTCCGTGCGATCGGGGGCAGCTTCTTTTTCGCGTATTACGTCGTCCTGGCGACGGCCGTGTTTATCGTCGTGCCGATCAGCGCATTCCGCAGCCTGCTGGCCGAACGCGACTTGCACACCTGGGAAGTGCTCAGCATCACGACGCTCAAACCGCGGCAGATCGTGTGGGGTAAGCTGGCCAGCGCCGTGTTGCAGATCTTCATCTATTACTCGGCCATCACGCCCTTTATCGCATTCGCCAATCTGCTGAAAGGGGTCGATGTTCCCACCATCGCTTTCGTTCTCATCGCGTCGCTGCTCGCGTCGCTGGTGCTTTCGCTGGCGGCGATTACCGCCGGTACGTTCGGCGTGCAGAAATACTGGCAGATGTTTCTCACTCTGGGTGTCCTGGCAGGGCTGGTGACCAGCGTTACGTCGGCCATTTCGATGGTGGCTTATGGTTTGCAGTTTGGCTTTCCGTTTGAAGATTCCGAATTCTGGTGGGTCGTGGCGGCCGTCGCGGTTTATGCGGTGGCCTATTGCGCTTTGCTGCTGCAAGTCGCCGTCGCACAATTGACGTTCGATGCCGACAATCGCAGCACCGGGGTGCGCGCCGCCGCCAGCGCCATCTTCTGGATGACTCTGGTCGTGCTGAGCCTCTGGCTGGCCTTGAACGGCTCGTGGGGGGTGCCAACGCTGCCAATCGGCGACATCGACGAGATGCTGCAGGCCGTCGCGGTTCTGGGGGCCGTTCATCTGGCTGTTATCGGGTTGTTCGCCGTCACCGAGCCTGACGCGCTGTCGCGCCGCGTTCGCCGCGAAATCCAGAATCTGGGGGCGCTGCGGCTGTTGGCCGTGCCGCTCTTGCCGGGGGGAAGTCGCGGGTTTTTGTACGTCTTGATCCACATTTCCGCCTTGAGCGCGTTTGTGTTCGCGGCGTCGGTGTGGTTTGCGCGAGGGTCGGAAACGACGTGGCGATTCGCCGCTGCGCTGTGGTGCTACCTGGTCATCTACCTGGGGCTGGGCTCGGCCGCCAGCCGCCTCCTGCGGTCGGTCTCAGGAAACTTCCGCCCGCCTCATGCGCGGGTCGCCATGGTGCTCTTGGTGGTGGTGGGGACGATCGTGCCGCAACTGCTGCATTTTTTCGACGCGGTCTACAACACGGCCATTGCCAGGAATCGCGAAGTTCTATTCGTGACCGACCCTCTTTCAACGCTCTACTGGCTGGTTGAGCGCCGTCAGATTGCGGTTGAGGGACATCAAAACGCGAATTTGGTCACATTCATTCTGGCGGGCGCCGCGATCTTGAGCCTGGCCCTCAACGCGCGGGCTCTGGTGGCCGGGGTGCTCGATGTGACTCGACCCTACGTGCCGGCGACGCCGGCCACGCCGCGGGAGGAACAGGCCCAGGCGGCGACCGTGGTGGCACGGCAACTTGGTTGAAATCGGCTCGCTGGCAGAGAGACGACCTGACCGCTTGCGTGCAGCGGGCGAAAGGGAGATCGGTGCGCTAGGGCCTCAACGATTCGCCTGCGCCTCGCACGGCGGAAACAACAGTCCCCCCGGTCCGACGAACAGTCCCCACCGGGCGGCAATTGCCGACGGGGTGCCAGTTGCACTTCGGGCCTCAGGCGGACGGCGGTAGGGCCAGTCGGGCAGTGTGCGCGATGCGGGGCCTGCTTGAGCCACGGTGTCGGCCGATGGTGCCCCGGGAGAGCCGACTCGGCCTTTGTCTGCTGATCCGGAGGGCCGTCGATCAGGCGCTGGCCCCGATCGAGGTCGAATCATCGGAAAGCCCGAGCGTGCAGCGGCCGGAGGCTCCGGATCGGGCATCAGCAGGCCGCTATTCGTCGAACCTGGGTCGCTCGCGACGGCAGGGGCCGTAGCGGCGGTCGGCACAATCCGCGACCCCCCCTTCCGGTTGTCCAGCCGTGCGAACATCTGCTCCAGCGAATCGATTTCGCCGTCGGCATGCGGCCAATCAGGAATATGTTCGTTTTCCTGTTGGCCGACGCTGGTGGGGCCGGAACGCGGATTGGAGCCCTTGATGACAGCGCCGGCCTGCTGAATGCCGTTGGCGCCGCGCGCCCCCAGGTCGCGGCCCGCAGCCCGAACCGCTGCGGGCCGACCCTCGGGAAACAGCTTCGCGAGCGCCCGGTCTGCGTCGGCCGCGCTGCCTGCCGCGCAGAACAGCGCCTGCGCCTCGTCGTACTGGCCTTGCGTGCCGTAGAGCCAGCCGAGATTGTACAAGGCGGTCTTGTGCTCGGGGTCGACGGCTATCGCGTCGCGCAACGCACGCTCGCATTCATCGTATCGCTCTTGCAGCAGGTACGACCAACCCAGGCTGGCCAGAAGATCGGGGTTGTCGGGCGTGCGTTCCAGGAGCGCTTGATAATGCCCTTCGGATTCGGCGAACCGCCCCGCATTGTCGGCGGCGATGGCCAATTGGTAACGGGCGAACGCATGTCGCGGGTCGACTTGCAGAATGCGTCGATACTCGGCCTCGGCCCGGGCGTCGTCTCCCTGTTGCTCGTAGCGCACAGCGGCCGCGAGGGCTTCGGCAATCTGGCGACGCGATGCGGCCTGCGGAGTCGAAGCGTCACGCCGTTCGTTGGCGGGTGAGCCGTTCTCTTTGCGGCCCGAGGCCGAATCGACGCGGGCGATTTTCGAGGGCGATTTCTGACCCGCTGCCACGGCCCGGCGATCGGCATCTGACGAACGCTGCGTCTCGCGGTTGGAGAAGAGACTCGATGATGAGCAACCGGCCGAAAGCACAAGCGTGACGGTCAACAGGCGGTAATTGCCACGCAGCATGAATTAACCGCACAAGAGTCTGGAAACGAAAGTGACCGCCAGCGCTAGCAGGGTGTTGAAAAAGGTGTCTCAGACACCTTTTTCAACAGCCTCCCAGGGCACGCAGGCGCGCACCGGCCGGTTGGAAGCGGGCGTCTTATATGCCGCGCGTGGCTTTCTGTCGAGATCAGCAGACAGGTACAAATGTACCGTATGGCAACGGACTCAATCGTCGGCCGGTGGAGTGCCTGCGCTTTCGGCCGGGTCTGCAGGTCGAGTCAGAAAGTAGAAGCCCTGCAGGGCGAGGAAAATGCCCAGCGGCAGGAAGATCAAAACGACCAGTGTGCGCTGGACTGCAGTGGGCAGATCCAGAAGCGCGGCGGTGGTAAGGTACGCCACGACCAGTCCCAGCGTGACCACCAGCAACCCGCAGCCCACGGCCGTCATTTGCGTCTTGAACGTACCCCGCTCCGAAGGAAGGTCGAAGTACAGATCGATCGTTCGCCGGCGTCGCATCGAGCGTTCGACGGCTTCGAGAAGGTCGGCATTGCGGATGAGGTCGTGCCATGTCGCTGAGGCGACCGCAGGCGCCGAGGTGGAGGTTTCCGCCCTCGCGTTCTCGCCCTGCGCCCTGCCTTCGAAAGCCTGCAGCAACCACGCGCCCGGGTCGAATTCGGCCGACAGGGCGGCGCCGGCCGGATCGGTAAGCTGCAATCGTCCCGCATCCGCGTCGCCGGCCAGTTGCAATGTGCCATTGGCTCCGACGACCGTCAGCGTCCACGGAACGTCGCCCGTCGGTGCCGTCGCCGACCAGACCGTCTGGGGGGCATTGGGCCCCGCGAGCGTGATGGTGCACATCGAGATTTTTCCGGTCGGATCGAGCGCCCGGTTCGCGGTCACCTGATTGAATTCTCCGAACAGCACGCGGAGCAGGTCGCCATCTTGCGCCAGCGCACGGAAGATATCCTCCGCAGCCATCAACCCCGCGTCTGCGGCGACGTGGCGGTGCAAGAGCACGTGCTGAATTGACCCCAGTCGTTCGTCGGCGAGCCCCGCCAGCAGCCGCTCGACCAGCGGGTGACCGCGGAGCGCAAACAACGGAAAATGAGGGGCCGGCCGGCCGGCCTCGACCAGCGACAGTTCGTAGGCCAGCGTCGCCGCGTTGGAATCGCCAGGCACGACCAATAGCGCGCAACCGCCTTCAACCAGTCGGCGGGCAGCGGCAACGTCGGTATCGTCTGCGCCGGCCAAAACGACGGCGTCAATTGCGAGCGTGCCGAGCAGGTCTTCGGACGTTCGGGCGGCGTGCGCCGTCTCTGACAGGCCCAGCGTGCGTACGAGGGCCGGAGCACCGATGACGGCTGCCAGCTCGTGCGACGCGCTGGCCGCGATCGCGCGGGCCAATTCGGGTGCGGGGGGCGCCTCGCCGATGATCGCGAATCGCATGGGAGCTTCCCGCCGGGACCACGGCGAGCCTGAAGGCGGCGGGCCCTATTTCTTCCTCGCTCCCGCCTGAGGCGCTTTGGTCGGTGCGGGCTTCGCGGCGGGCGGCGCTTCAGGGGCATGCAGATCACCGGTCACCGCGACCGCGGCGGCCTGCAGCACTTCGCGTGTGTCTTCGTGCTGCAGAAAGCCCACCAGGTGCAATGCCTTGAGGTCGAGCGGCTTCTGTTCAAATTGATCTTCGAATTCGGCTTCTTTTTCTGAAAGGTACTTCCGAAGCTGCGATTTGAGCTGGCCCAGGTCAATTTCGCCGCGAAATGAGAGTTGCCCGTTTTCAGGCTCAATTCCTTCGACTCCGCCAGGCATCGATCGCACGATCATCTCGTGAAAACGGACGCCGTTTCCCGCGGGATACTCGAGCATGTCTTCCGCCAGAACCAGGTACAGTTTGACCTCATCGGGGAATTTCTTCAGGCCGGCGGCCTTGGCCGAGATGGCGAGTTTCCCGGCCTGGGCAGCGGCCGACAAGTCGATTCGCAGCTCGATCTTTTCTTCGAGATACGGGGCGACGGTTTCTTTCAGGCGGCCGAAAATCTCGGGAGCCTGGGTGATCGACCCGCCGGCGCCTGCGAACGGCCGTCCATTGACGAAAATACTCGGGGTCGATTGCACGCCGTATTCGTGTAATCGCTCTTCGGTATCTTCGTTGGCCAGGGGATCAGGGCCGGGAATATGTTCGTGGTAGCGGAGCACGATCACGCTCGATTTGTCGAATGCCGCCTCAAGCGCCGCGGTGGCCACGTCGGCGCCGACGCACGGGGGGCACATGGCGCCAGTAAACAATTCGCACAACACGACGCGCGTTCCTTCGCCCGCTGTGCGCGCGGGATTTCGGCCGCCCGCCACGGCGCTGATGGCGGCGTGATAGGTCTGGTCGAGAAACTCAGAAAGCCCGTCAGCCTTCCCATGCTTCTCTTTCCAAAGGCGGGCGACCGCCGCCTGCGCCGAATCTTCGCGCGACGGCTTGCGGCCCGATTGCATGATGGATTGCTGGAGCATCATGTCGAGCTGCGGCAGCGAGGCCAGTTCGGCATAGAGCGCTAGCGCCTGATCGGTCTTTCCCGATTTCTCAGCGTGCTGGGCCAGTACCCAGGCGATTTCAGGGTTGAAGCGGTCGGTCTCTCGCGCCTCGTTCAACAGAGCGAGCCCCTCGGGTTCGTTCCCCGAGAGCAACAGCAGTTTGCCCCGGTCGGTTCGCACCAGTTTTTTCCAGAAGGAGGGGGCGGAATCGCCGAGCCGTTTTTCGGCGCTGTTCAGCAACTCGAGCGCCAGTTCAGAATTCAGGTTTCTGGCAGAAAGCACGCGTCCGGCGGTGATCAGCGACTGCAGCTCGATTCGCGGGCCCCAGCGCTTCGACGCGCGGAGAAAGTTCTCGACGAGCTTGCGAAGATTGGCGTCGCTCGATTCTTCGCCTTTGACGAGCCCCAGAATCTCCAGGTAGGCGTCGAGCGCGAGGGGACTGTCGGGAAAGCGCCGCACGAACTGCTGCAAAGCGGCGCTCGATGGCTCGGGAGAATTGGCCTTGATGAAATCTTCTCTGCCCGACGAAGGCGTGGGTTCGCCCCCTTTTTTCAGATCGGTGGCGTCGGTCGCGGCGAGCCGCGCCGGCTCGATCGACTGACCGCCGACGTCAATCGAACCCCGCACCAAACCGGCCTGAAGTCGGCCCTGGAAGTCGAACGTCTGGCCGTCGGCCGCAAAGACCAGCCGCACGTCGGAGCCATCGATCGAGAATTCTTTCAGCGTCGAGGCAGCCAGTTGCTTCGATGTCTCAAGCAACTTGACCTGCCACGCACCCGAGCCGGCCTGCTGCGCTTCGATCAGCCAGATTGGAAAATCGACCCCTCGCTGGCTGAGCAGCACCAGCCAGTTGCCTGCCAGCGTTTCGCGCAAGGGCGTTTGCTCTCCCTGCGACGCTGTCATGGCAACCAGATCATCGAGTTGCTCGCGGCGAATCGTCTCAATGGTCTTGCCGGCCACCACGAGCCGCACCGAGTCTTCTTCCACCGGGATTTCTGCTGTGCTGAGATTGACCCAGCCTTTGCCCCCCTGGTTCTTCTTCAACACGAACACGTACGCCTGGCCCGCCTTGAAATGGGGAAACTTGGCCTTGTCGCCGCTGTTGGTAATTCGCGCGAGCTCTCCGCGGCGGCCGGTGCCGCGCAAAACCTCGTTGATCTCCACCAGAAACTGCTCGCCCCCCGGCGCCTCAACGTCGTTCTCGGGGGTCCCGATGAGCACCCGCTCGGCGCCCTGCAATTGCCGGGTCAACTCGCCCCCGCTGTCTTCCGCCAGCCCCACCGCACCGGCCGCCAGCGCCCAGAGGCCGACGATCCCCGAAATCCAGTTCATCGATGGGCGGCGAGACATGCGCATTCCTTTCACAGCAGCGTCGGGCAGGGACATACGAATCGGCGATGGCGTCAGATCAACGTTGCGGGGGCCGGCAGATTATTGTAGCGAACGCACGACGTTCGCGAAGCCGTCAAAGGGCTCGAGGCCCGGCGCCGGCGAAGTTTTCGCCCCATTGACCCGTCGCGCGGTCGGGCAGATAATCAGAGACGAAGGTAGCAGAATTCGCCCACGAAAGCGTGCGTGTGCATGGCCGGCTGGCTCTCGACCGCGACCAGCGTATTTCGTCGCAAGGCCGACGAGCCGCCGCAATTGTACCGGCTGCGATGCACCTGCGGCCGCGTATTGAGCGGCGAGCGCTTGAAGTCAGCCCAGACGGTTCTGTGCCCGGGCTGCCGCAATTCACGCTTCGTGCTGCCGGCCAGCGCCTATCCGCGATTGAAAGCGCCGGCACCGAAAAAACCTCCTCAGGCGCCGACCGAGCGGCGCGGGGAGGTCAACCAGCCAACTGGCGAGGCTCGCCGCGCGACGACCAACGACGACGTCGCCGAGAACGCGGGTGTGATGGCCTCTGAAGCGACCGGCAGAGTTGTCACGTCAGCGACCGAGCCCGCTCGCCACTCGGGCAGGGCTGAGAAAACGCCCATCGATTTTCAACGCTGGCGGCGTAAGATGCTCAGCCCGGTGCGGCTTGTGCTCGCCGGGGTGCTGCTCGTCACCCTGGCAACCCTGGGCTGGCTCTGGCGACTGCGGTCGCTGGAACACGCGCGAATAGTTCTGGCGGCTGCCCCGCGCGCGGGTGAAGAGGCCTTGCGCGACGGCGACCCGGCCGAAGCGGCAAGACAGTTTGCAGCGTTGCGTCACGCGCTCGATACGCTCGGGCGCGACGACCCCCAGGCTCGAATCTGGCGACGAATGTCTCGTGAGACGGCGGCGGCGGCCGACCTGCTGCACGCGTCTTTACACGACATTCTGCATGAGGCGGTTGAAGCGCGTTCGGGGCCGTCGCCGGCCGTTTGGGCCGAACTGTTCCGCGGTATGTATCGCGGGGGCTGGATCGTAATCGATGCCCCGGTGCAGCGTTCCGAATTGGCGGAAGCGCAGCCAAGATTTGTCGTCGACTATCCTCTGAGTGTCGGAGCCGATCGAGGAACCGTCGTGGCAGACTTGAAGGCACTGGAGCGGGTTTTTGGGCAGAACAGCGGTCCTCGGCGCGTGATCTTCGCCGCCCAGGTTCAGGACGTTCGCCCCGACGACGGGAGCAACCACGAGTGGCGCGTTGTTCTGGCGCCCGACACGGCCTTCTTGTGGACGAGTGCCGAGACCTTCGAGATGCTCGGCCTCGCGCTCGATCATGCCACGCGGCAACTGCTCGAAGAACAGGCGGGCCTGGCGGAGGGAGAATCATGAACCTCAGGCGGCCGTCGCGCGGGGAGTGCTGCACGTCGAGCCGGCGTTTCCGGGCCGGGGCGCGCCTGTGGCCCCTGCTGGTCGTCATGGCCTGCCCGGCCGTCGCGCGGGCCGATGCCATTTCGGTGGCTGAGTTCAATGCGAAAGTCGAACACTGGCGCGCCGCGCGCAAAGATCCGCCAGCCGTTCAACTTGACGTCGAAGGTCGAATGCAGCGCCTGGGCCCGCGCTCTGTGCGCTTCAAGGAATGTCTGGTGCCCATTGAACTCGAAGCGGATCTGCCGGCTCCCACGCGCCGCAATCCGAACGCGCAGGCGACCGGTGTGGTCGTGCGCGACCCGGTCACGGGCGGCTACTCGTTCCGAGTGCAGGAATTTCGAGAGTTGCCTGCAGACGTCGAGCGGTTTCTGGAAACGCGGCGGCACATTCGCGGTCAGCCGGCGGTAAAATGGTTCGAGCTGGGTGACTGGGCGCGGGCACGCGGCGAGTTTTACAAGGATGATGAACTGATCGCGCGCAGCGACGAGGCGTACCAGGAAGCGATCGAACTTGAGCGCCGCGAGACGGGGAAAGACAACCCGCAGCTATTGTTTGACCTGGCCGGCAAAGCCGCCCGCTACCGATTATCTCCCGCGCTGTCGGATCAGTTGAGGTTTGAAGGCGCCTGGCGATTGTGGAAGTCGCAGCCCGACGTGCGCGGTGCGGCCCTCGACACGTTGATTGAGACGCTGGCCGAGCACCTGGCCGGCGCGACGGAACCCGCGCCGACACTGCCCGCCGACATGCGGAAGCAATTGGAGGTCGATCCGCTGGAAGCCTATCGCCTGGCCGATCAGGTCGGGCGCGCCACGTTTCGCCGCCTGCTGTATGCGCTGGCGCTCGAGCGCAAGCTGTCGCTGGAAGTGCTTCCCGACGCCAGCAACGGCTTCGCCGTGGCGGAGAACATCGACCGGCTGCTGCCCGAACGGCGGGCGCTGGCCGAACAGCTTCGCGATCGCGCCCTGGCGGCTCGGTCGAGAGACGTCGAGAAACTGCTGTTGCCCGACGTGCTCGATCTGACGCAGAAGTATCGCGACCTCAAACAACCCGCGCTGGCCGAGCACCTGATTGAAACCTGGCTGACGTTGCACCGTCGAAAGCTGGAACCCGATGATACTGAAGGACTTCTGCAACTGACCGAATCGTATCGTTCGCTCCTCAAGCGCGACGAGTTCGCCGACCGTCTGCTGATCGCCGCCTGGGAACGCAACCGAAGCGCAACCGACATCGCCGAGCGCCTGCAGCAGGCAGGGTATCGCCTGAAGGACGGTCGCTGGCTTTCCGAACGCGAGCTGCGTGCCCTGCCGCTCACACCCATCGAGCAGGCGATTCGCGACGGGAGAGTTGAATCGGGCATGACCGCCAGCCAGGTGCGCCGCAGTCTGGGCGAGCCCCAGACCGTGGCGCGCTCGGTCACCTCGGGCCAGGTGGTTGAGGTGTGGTCATTCGACCAGGCAGGGGCCACGCGGCTGATTGTGCGGCTTCGCAAGAGCCGGCGACAATCGGAAGCGGTCGTTGCAGAAGTCTCGCAGGTGCCGAAATCGTGACATCGCCTGCCGCCGCCAACTCACAGGGCGCGGGCGGCGGCTCGTTACGGTGCGGCCGCAATTCGTCATTCACTCATTCGTCGTCGAAATCGAGATTCACAGTCGCCGGGGCAGGCAAAGTGCTCTGCATTTCAAACAGAAACCGCGAGGGGGGCGAAGGTCGGCGCTTGCCCCATTTGGTGCGGCTAGCGGCGCGGCTCAGCGTCAGATGGTCTTTCGCCCGTGTGACGCCCACGTAGCACAAGCGCCGCTCTTCGTCGATCGCCGTCGACTCGTCGTCAATCGACCGTTTGTGCGGCAACAGCCCTTCTTCCATTCCCACCAGGTAGACGCGCGGGAATTCGAGCCCCTTGGCGCTGTGCAGCGTCATCAGCTTGACGGCGCGGGCCCCGAGCTGCTCGTCTTTGTCGGTCTCTTCGTCGCGACCGCTCAGCGCTGATTCCTGCAGGTATTCGGCCAGCGACGGCTGAGCCGTGCGTTCGACGTAGTGCCTGACAGTCTCGATCAATTCGTCAACGAGCGCAGTGTGCAGCTCCTGCTCGGGGCCTTCTTTATATTGCCGCGAGATTTCTTCTTCGTAGCCGATCTCAGCGATCAGCGCGGCAATGTGATCGGCCATTTCGCGCGGAGAATCGGCAAAACGCGCCTGGTATCGCCCGACCAGCCCCTGAAATTCGCCGAGCGCCTGTGCAGCCTGCGGAGGAAGCTCGCCCGAGGCGATCATTTCGGGCCACACGCGCCAGATGCGGCTGCCTTCGCGTACCGCCCGGGCCACGAGCTTTTCGACGGTGGCCGCGCCGATGCCGCGGGGTGGAACGTTGATGATCCGCAACAGCGAGATTTCGTCTTCCGGCCGAACCAGCACGCGCAAATAAGAGGTGATATCCTTGACCTCTTTGCGATCGAAGAACGACAGGCTGCCCAGCATCACGTACGGAACGCGGTGGCGCCTCAATTCGGTCTCGAAGACGCGCGGCTGCTCGTTGGTTCGAAACAGAATCGCGATATCGCCCGGGTCAACTCCTTTCGTGCGAATGATCCAGGCGATCTCGCGTACCACCTGATCGGCCTCGGCCTGCTCGTCGGGGTAATCGACAAAGCGCACGCTGTTCGGCCCGTGTTTGTGCGCCACCAGTCGCTTGTCGTGACGGTCGCGATTGTGCCTGACCAGTGTATTGGCCAGTTCGAGAATCTCGTGGGTGCAGCGGTAATTGTCGACGAGGCGGACGACCTTTGTGCCCGGGAAGATCCGCGGGAATTCTAGAATGTGTCGCACCTGGGCGCCGCGCCACCCATAGATTGATTGATCGTCGTCACCGACGACGCAGATGTTGCGGTGGGGCCGCACCAGCGCCTCGACGAGCGCGAATTGCATGCCGTTGGTATCCTGGTACTCATCGATCTGCACGTGATCGAATCGACCCTGAACCCGCGAGAGGACGGCCGGGTGGTTGTCGAAGAGCTGCCGGGTGAGAAACAGCAGGTCGTCGAAATCGCAGGCGCCGGTCGCTTTGAGCTGGGCCTGGTACTTGCGATAGGCGGCGGCCGCCAGAAAGTCGAGATCGTTGTCGACAGCGTCGCGCGCCTGTTCGGGGTAAACCCCGGCCATCTTCCAGCGGCTGACGCGCGCCAAGAGGTCGGCCGGCCGCAAGGACTTCTCGGAAACTCGAATATCGCGCAGGGCCGAGCGCGCGGCCGATTCCTGGTCGCCGCGGTCGCAGATGGCGAAGTCGGCCGGGTAGCCCAGCCGCGCGATGTCCTGCCGCAAGACGCGCACGCAGAACGCGTGAAACGTGCATACCAGTGGGCGGCTGCGCATGGCCCGGCCCAGCAGGGCTTTGGCCCGCTCCTGCATTTCGCGGGCCGCTTTGTTGGTGAACGTGACAGAGAGGATTCGGTCGGGAGTGACGCCCCTGCGAATCAACTCGGCCATGCGGTAGGTAACAACCCGTGTCTTGCCCGAACCGGCGCCGGCGAGTATCAGCAATGGCCCCGAAAGCGTCTGTACGGCCTCGCGCTGTGCGGGGTTCAGGTCAGCCGGCCGGGTTCGCGGGGGCTCTCCCGAGGCGGGTTGTCGAGGGGCGGCTGTCACAACAAATTCCACGGCTGGGCGCCATATCGCGACGAATCTTCCGTCAGCGCGCCAGTTGTTTATCCATTGCCCTGTGTGCCGGGTTCTCGATAATCAAGGAGCCGGCGGAAACCGCCGATCTCCGATCAGGCTTAGGCGCGCGAGGTGGCTTTATACGTACTGCAACCGGCGGCTGACAAGCATCTGGGCGGCTGCCGACGAGTCAACGAGGAACGTGCGATGAAACGAGTGCTCGCCCTGGTTCTGGCAGGCGGAAAAGGTGTTCGTCTCGAACCGTTGACGCGCGACCGCGCCAAGCCGGCCGTTCCGTTCGGCGGATTGTACCGCATTATCGACTTTACCCTGTCGAACTGCATCAACAGCGGGCTGCGGCAGGTGCTGGTGCTGACGCAGTACAAGGCCGCGAGCCTCGACAGGCATATCAACCTGGGCTGGCGCTTTCTCTGCCGCGAGTTGGATGAATTCATCGACATTCTGCCGCCGCAACAGCGGATCGACGAGAACTGGTATCAAGGGACCGCCGACGCGGTGTACCAGAATATCTACAGCATCGAACGCTACGACCCCGACTACATACTCGTGCTCTCGGGCGATCATATCTACAAGATGGATTATTCCGAATTGATTCGCGAGCACATTCATGCCGAGGCCGATGTGACGATCGGGTGCATTCCCGTTTCGCTGAAGGAAGGAAATCAATTTGGCATAATGCACATCGACAACCATCATCGGGTGCTCGATTTCAAAGAGAAGCCGCGTGAACCCGACCCCATGCCCGACGACCCGACGCGCTGCCTGGCGTCGATGGGCATTTACGTGTTCAATGCCAGCTTTCTGTTCGAACAGCTTTGCCGCGACGCGACGCAATCTGACAGTCAGCACGATTTCGGCCGCAATATCGTGCCGGCGCTGATCAACTCGCACCTGATCCAGGCGTATCCGTTCCGCGACAAGAACACGGGGCGCACGCGGTACTGGCGCGACGTCGGCACGCTCGACGCGTACTACGAAGCGAACATGGATCTGGTGGCCGTGCATCCCGAGTTGAATCTGTACGACCAGAGTTGGCCGATCCGCACGTATCAGCCGGCCTTTCCGCCGCCCAAGTTCGTGTTTGCCGATACGGCCCCACAGCATCCTCGGGTCGGCCAGGCGCTCGACAGCACGGTTTGCCAGGGGTGCATCATTTCGGGCGGTCAGGTACGGCGCTCGGTGCTGTCGCCCAACGTGCGGGTCAATAGCTGGGCCAGCGTCGAAGAATCGATCTTGTTCGACGGGGTCGACATTGGTCGGCACGCGCGCATCCGCCGGGCGATTATTGACAAAGGGGTGCGCATTCCCGAAGGAATGCAGATCGGCTACGACCTCGAAGCCGACCGGGCTCGCGGTTTGACCGTCACCGAATCGGGGGTCGTCGTGATCGGCAAGACCGACGCGTTCGAAGACGAAGAGTCGGACGAGTCGTGGCAGGCGGAGTTTGACGCGCGAAACTGACTGGCAGACAGGCCCGGTCGCGGCGTCTGGGTTCAATACCGCGCCAGCGACGGGTCGATTTCCTGGGCCCACTGGTCGATGCCCCCCGCCATGCTCTGGGCCTGCGAAAAGCCCTGCTGCCTGAGCCAGTTGGCGACCCGCAGGCTGCGCCCGCCATGGTGGCAGTGCACGACGATCTCACGGCCGCGAAAGGGCTCGAGTTCCCCGACGCGCGCCATCAGCTCGGTCATGGGCAGGTGCCGCACACCCGCGATGTGCACGGTCTGGTATTCGTCGGTTTCACGGCAGTCGAGCAGCAGGAAGTCGTGCCGGGCGTCAAGCTTCGCTTTGACGCTCTGGCAATCGACTTCCAGAGGCAGGCTGGAGGGGGATGCGGTCATTGGCTTTCAGGCTGCGTCGCACGATCTCAGGGTTGTCGCTTGTCGCGGCGATTCTAGCACCGGCCGGTCGCCGCGCGAATCACCAGCGGCGTTCGCGAAGAGCGCGCTGCGTCTGCCCGGGCTCCCCGCCACTGGCACGTTTCAGCCGGGAAACCCAGTTCGCCCCGGAAGCTTGATCTGCCCAACCTCATGGCTGCGCCAGCAGTACCAACTGGCGATTGTGGCGTAGGGGCTCCAGCAGGCGGCAATTGACTGGCTCGTTTCACGGTCGGGAAGCTCGCGCAGCACATACAGCCGCTTGAGGGCCGAGCGAATTCCCAGATCGGCGTGGGGGAACACGTCGAGCCGGCCCAGAGAGAACATCAGAAACATCTGCGCGGTCCAGACCCCGATGCCTTTGACCTGCGTCAGGTCGGCAATCACCTCGTCATCTGTCATCCGCGACGCGCGGTGCAGGCGCACCTGCCGCGACGTGACCTTGGCGGCCAGGTCGTGCAGATAGGCGGCCTTTTGCGGCGAAAGACCGGCTGACCGCAATTCGACCGGCGTCAGCGCAGCGAGCTTCTCGGGAGAAACGCGACCGGGGGCGACCAGCCCATCGAGCCGGGCGCGAATCGACCGGGCAGCGCTGCCCGAAATCTGCTGAGCGATGATCGATCGCACGAGCATTCGAAAACGGTCGCGGTCGAGCGTCAGCGTGAAGGGGCCTACCGCGTCGATCACCGCGCGCATCACCGGGTCGCGTCGTCTCAGGTGGCGGGTGCCGGCGGAAATGGCCTGCGGGTCGAATGGCACGACTTACGACGCCTTGCGCAAGAACCCCACGATCCGCTCGAACTCGTCGTTCGAGCTGAAGTGGATGATGACGCGGCCCGAATCTTTTCCCCTCAGGCGAATCTCCACCCTGGCCCCCACCAGATCGCGCAATTGATTGGCCAGATCGAGCACGTGGTTGCCGCCGTGGCCCGGGCCACCCGCCGACCGACTGCCGGGCGACTCGAAAGGAATCGTCGAAGAATCCGCCAGCGATTGCCGCAGCCTGACTTCTTCTTCGGTCTGCCGTACACTCAGATGTTCCGACTGAATCCGCTGGCACAGGGCGATCTGATCGGCCTCGTGTTCGAGGGGCAAAAGCGACCGGCCGTGGCCGGCCGAGATCTTTCCCTGCTGGAGCGCCACCTTCACGAAGTCGGGCAATTCGAGCAGCCGCAGACAATTGCTGATTGTGGAGCGGTCCTTTCCCAGCTTGCGCGCCAGTTCTTCGATCGTCCCGCCGAAGCGGTCGAGATACTCCTGAAATGCCTGGGCCTTTTCGAGGTCGTGCAGGTCGGTGCGCTGCACGTTCTCGATAATCGCCACCTCGCACACTGCCTTATCGTCGAGCTGCACGATGCGGCAGGGGACTTTGCTCAAACCCACTTTCCGCGCCGCGATCAGTCGCCGCTCGCCGGCAACAACCTGAAACCCCCCGTCGACGGCCCGCACGAGCAGCGGCTGCAACACGCCATGCTGGCGAATGCTGTCGACCAGTTCTTCAAGGGCCGCGGGGTCGAATTCCTTTCGTGGCTGCCAGGGGTTCTGCGAAAGCTGCTGCTCGTCAAGGAGGCTGAATTCACCGGGTGGGTTCTGATCAAGGTCGGATTCGTCCAGAAGCGCAGGCCCTTCGCCTGTGCCCAAGAGCGAACTCAGGCCGCGCCCCAACCTGCGTCGGATGTTGGGAACGCCGGTGGTCGCGTCGGGCAGTTCCTGAAAGTGGGGCGTCAGTTCGTCCATGATGCTCAAGCTCCGTGTGCGTCGGTCGATTTTCGCGTGCAGCGATCGGGCGCCGGTTTCACGTGAAACGCGGTAACCGGGTCAACGCCGGCATCTTGCCGGCCTGACCGGATGATCGTCAGTTCAACGGCCGTGAGATACTCCGGGCCAATCTCGCCGGGAAAAGGCCCGGATTCTACGCAGCTTGCGCCGCTTGAGGCAATACGGATTATGGGCCGCTGGGCCTGTGTGCAGCTCGAACTGCTTCGAATAAGTACAGCGCGCTTCAAGTGTCCCGGCCGCTCGGCAGCGGCCGGGACACTGCACGAGCCGCCGCGGGCTGCCGTGAACTGTGTGCAATTTGTCCACCGACTGCTGAGATGCACACGCGCCCGCTCAGGCGTTTCGCGTGAAACGCTTCACCCAGCTTTCGCAGTTGAGTAGGGTGCCACATGCTTTGGCGCTGTGGCACCGTGAACGGGACGTCTCTCGAACGGTGCGTCTGCGCTTCGCTGGACGACACCCTACTGTCAGCGGACGCGAAACAAATCCATCTGGTAGATCCGTTGTGGATCGTCGGGCGCCGATGGGGGGCGCTCGCGGTTATCGAGCAGCACGAGATCGCTGGGGGCAAAGTCGAAGCCACCCATCGATTCCAACGACCCCCACTTCGACGGGTACTTCCGCGGCCCATCCCCCGCGTCGTATTCGGCAACCGGTTCCAGCCGTCCCTGGGCACGCGCAAACCGCTCCGCGAACCCCGCCGTTCTCCGTGCCTGGGGGCCGACCACGAGAAACGTGGGCAGTTTTGGCTGAGGCGCCCCGCTTTCCGCAAATGTGAGCGATGAGATCGGGCGCACGTTGTCCACTCCGGCAAGGCGTAGTTGAAAAACCAGTGCCGGGTCGGCAAAGGTGTAGACCACTATCTGATCGCGGTCGGCATGGCGATCCAACCCGGCATCACGAAACGCCGCGCGGACGATGGCGGCGGCCGACTCCGCCAGCCCCGACCGGGGCGCCAGCCCGGGAAATCCGGGGCGCAAGGCCAGCGCTTCGAGCGCGAAGACGAACACCAGGCAGAACGCCAGGCCCCCGAACAGCAGCACGCCATGCGGCACCCACGACCTTGGCGCCAGATACCGCGACAGGCTCGGTTGCTCGCCTGCGGCCATATGACCCAGAAAGTTGACGAAATCGTAGAACGTCACGCCGGCGCCCAGCCAGCCCGCCATGATCCACGGGAGCGTCAATCGCGGATAGGGAGTGTACATCGGCGTTGCCGCAGCCAGCCCGACGTACCAGGCGCACAGCATCCACGCCCCCAGCGACAGCCCCTGCCCGACTTGGCTCGACGCCGCACGCGGTCCGAAACATACCGCCAGGAACACCCCCCAGGCCCCCAGCAGCGCGACCACGAGATGCCCTCCGAGCATAACGGGCAGGGCGACCAGCAATCCGACGGCGAGCCAGGTGCTGATCGAACGCAGGATTTCGTTCCACGTGAAACGCCGCGAGCCGGTACACGACCAGTAGAGCGCCAGGGTCAGTGCCAGCAGGGGCGCATTCAAGCTGCCAAATCCATCGAGTAATTCCAGATTGCGAATCTGCACTGCGGCTGAACCGAACCAGCCGGCGGGGCCGACGACGTACCCCCGGTGATTCTGCGCTACGGCAGCATACCCGCCGTAGTCCTCCAGCGAGACGAGCCACGGCGTCCAGAGGGCGAATGCAACGGCCGCCATCGCACACCACTGCGCGAGGGCCGTCGGCAGGCGAATCGAAGGGCCCGCAGTTGACGTCTTGTCGCGGGTGCGGTCGGGGGTTGCCTTCTCGGAGTGCCGACCGCCCGAACGGCGGCCTGTGGTTTGGGACGGTGTTTCCAAATCTGGAATCGCTGGCGACGATCGCCAGCGGGCGACCAGCCACCATGCCAAAAGCCCCGCGAGGCTGATCGCGAGGGGCAGCCAGCCGTTGTATTTCGTCCACCAGGCCAGGCCCGTAACGCAGCCCGCGGAGACCGCCCAGGCCCAGCTTGCGCGGGTGAATGCCAGCCAGGCCAGATGCACTGCCAGCAACAACCAGAAGCCGAGCAGCGCGTCGGTCAGCGCCGCGCGGCTGAGTGCGATGTGCGCGTCGCTCAAGGCGCAGAGCGTCGCGGCCGTGAGACCCGCCGTGCGGCTGAACCAGCTTCGCCCGACCCACCACACGAGGGGCGCCGTGGCGCAGCCGGCCAGCAGACTGGGGATGACCGCGCCCACGTTCGACGGGCCGACGAAGGCGAAGATCCACCAGATGATCTGGGGCAGAAGCGGTGGCGCGTAGAGGTGCTGATCGGGGTAGCGAAAATTGTCTTCAGGACCAAACCACAAGTCTGAGGCGTAGACCCCTTCGTCGAAGTGCTCGACGGCAACCCGCGATGGAAAACTGCATCGCAGGGCGACGGCCACCAGCGAGATCGCCAGCACCAGCGTCAGCTCGGTGCGTTCGACGGGAGTTTGCCGAGACGGGATTTTCAGGTGGCGATCCAGGCGTTTCACGTGAAACAGAGGCTACGCGCGGAGCGCAGCGATGGCTATGATGCGACCACTACGACACAGGAGATCATAGCCCATGTCCACCCCGGATGAACTCTACGACGAGGCATCGAAGCTCAAGGGCCAAGGGCGGCTTGAAGAGGCCGTCGCAAAGCTGCAGCAGATCCTGAAGATTGCGCCCGACCATGTGCTGGCACACTCGGCGCTGGGCGTGCACCTGCAGAAGCTGGGGCAGGTCGACCAGGCGATTCGACACGCCGTGCGCGTCACCGAGCTCGAACCCGGCGACCCGTTTTCGTTCACGCAGCTTTCGGTGATCTACCAGCGCTGCGGAAAAATTCCGGAAGCTGAAGAGGCGATGGCCCGGGCCCACATGCTGCAGGGGCGACCGCACTGATTCCGGGCGGCACTGATTCTGGGCCGCACGGGGCTGGTTTCGCCAAGCTGACGTGTGAGAACGGTCGCCTCTGGCTCGCAGAGCAGCGCCCACGGCCCACGCGCTTTAGCGTCTCTGCGGAATCGAATCGGCCGGCCAGCGGTCGCTGGTGCGAATTGGTGCGTGCCCGGGACGATCGGCGGGTGACAGAGAAGTTCCCGGCCTGACGGTCGGCTTGCGGGCCGCGGCCGCCGGTGCGGCTGGCGCGTCGAACCGGGCCGGGTTGACCGCGGGCATGGGCGCCGGTTCGTTCGCGGGCGCTTGCGCGATCGGAGTCTGAGGTGCGCCGGTTCCCGGAGGGCTCACTTTCAGTTGCGTTGTGGCGTCGAAGCGGCGCCCATCGGGGGCAATCAAACGCCCGTGCAACGTCAGGTCGGTCGAGAGGGGCGGTTGCTGCCAATCGAGGCGAAAGAGATAGCCTGCGCTCAGGAACCCTTTGTGCCAGCGCTCGCGAACTTCGTCGGCGCTGAACTGCCAGCGCCCCAGCCGCTGCTGATCGGGTTCGCGCGTCAGGTCGAACAACTCGAGTTCGATCGCACCGACAAGCTTGACGAGATCGCCCGCCGAATCGACCGGTAGAATGAGCACCGAGAAGCCCTCGTCGCCGGGCTGCCCGTCGCGATTGAAGCCGCCGGTCAACAGGGCGTTGAATTTGATCGCCTCGGCCTTGTACAGCACCTCGGCCTGCTCGGAAGCCAGCGCCATCTGGCCGCGGCCTGCCAGCCGCGAACGCAGATTGTCGGCGTCGGCGCGGGCCACGCGCAGCTCGTCGCGGGCCGATTGAAGCTCTGCGGCCAGGTCCTGCTGGACCGTTTCCTGCCGCCGCAATTCTGATTCGAGCATGTCGACGTCGCCGCGCAGCGCGCAGCCGGCCGAGAAGAGGGCCGTGAGCCCCAACATCCATGTCGGGCGACAGATGAACATGATCGGGAAAGGTGGTGATGGGCCGCGCGGAGCAGGTGCGCGGCGGCATATCAGAAAGAAAAGTGCGTCGCGGGTCAATCCGAGGTTGGCGAAGGCCGGATTCGCGGCGAACGTTGCAGGCGCAGTTTGTCGTGCGCGCGGCGGGTTCATCCCGGCCGCTCTAAGCTTCAATCGGCGCGCCCTTCGCAGGTGATTGCGGCAGCATCTGTTCATGGCCCCGGAGGGGCGACGTAGACGGGCCACGCCTCCGTCCCAGAGCATGAACAATCCGGGCTACGGCGAAGAGATTGACGAGCTGGAGGGCGGCATGAGGGTCGAGGGAAGCCGCTCGAGAATGTTGTCGATCAGGCCGTAGCTTTTGGCTTCTTCGGGCGACATGAAGTTGTCGCGGTCGGTATCCTGCTCGATCTTCTCGAGTGTCTGGCCGGTGTGCTTGAGAAGAATCTCGTTCATCATCCGCTTGATGCGCAACACCTCTTTGGCATGGATTTCAAGCTCGGTCGCGGTGCCTTCCATGCCTGCCAGGGGCTGATGGATCATGATTCGGGCGTGTGGCAGGGCATTGCGCTTGCCTGCGGCGCCGGCCGCCAGCAGCAGGGCCCCCATGCTGGACGCCTGACCAATGCAGTAAGTGGCGACGTCACACTTGACGAACTGCATCGTGTCGTAGATCGCCATGCCCGCCGAGATCGAGCCGCCCGGCGAGTTGATATACATGTGAATATCAGCTTTTTCGTCTTCGAACTGCAAAAACAGCAGTTGGGCGACGATGGCGTTGGCGACGACGTCGTTGACCTGGGTCCCCAGGAACACGATGCGGTCCTTGAGCAGGCGCGAATAGATATCCATCGCCCGCACTTCGCGGCCGCTTTTCTCGATGACGTACGGCACAAGGATCGACATGGTTACTTGGTCTCGACTTTCTTCTCAGGCTTGAGCAGCACTTCGTCCACGAGCCCGTACTCTTTGGCCTGCACGGCCGACAGGTACCGATCGCGCTCGGTATCGCGCGCGATGCGCTCGATGGGCTGGCCGGTATGTTTCGCCAGGATCTGATTGAGAATCTCGCGCGTCTCGAGGATCTCTTTGGCCTGGATCTCGATGTCAGAAACCTGTCCGCCCACCTGGCCGTAGGGCTGATGGATCATGATCTTGGCGTGCGGCAGCGAATACCGCTTGCCCTTGGCGCCGCCTGCCAGAACGATGGCTCCGCCGCTGGCTGCGAGCCCCACGCAATAGGTCGCCACCGCGCAGTCGAGAAACTGCATCGTGTCGTAAATCGCCATCGTGGCGCTGACCGACCCGCCGGGCGAGTTGACGTAGAAATGAATGTCTTGATGGCGGTTTTCGGCCTGCAGAAACAGCAGTTTCATGACGATCAGGTTGGCGCTGACGTCGTGAATCGGCCCGTCGAGAAATACGATGCGGTTTTCCAGCAGCAGATCGCCGATGGTCATCTGGCGCTGCCGCATATAGTCGCGAGGCCGCTGGTTCTGCGGTGAGACCAGCCCGGCATACACATCGAACATGGGATTCCCTCAAGAAGTCATTAGACGGGGCGCCCGCGACCTGTTGTCGCCGGCGCCTGTGCGCGAATTGTTCGTCCCTGAACGGATTTCGACAAGGGAGTGGCCTACCCGGGGGAAGCGGCTTCCGCCGGGGCTGGTTCGACAGGCTGCCCGCACACCGACACGTCGATCGCCTCGATGTTGCCCGCGACGATCGGCGCGGCGGGCACGTCTTGAAACTCTGCCTTTTCCAGTACGACGTCGACGGCCTTGCGCTCCAGAATCTGCGCTTCAAGGTTTTCCATCAACCCCTGTTTTTCCAATCGGGCCCGCACCTTCCGCGGGCTTTCGCCGCGCTGCATGGCCATGAAGGCAATTTCGATTTCTTTGTCTTGAGGAGTGACCTGCAGCTTTTCCTGGGTGGAGATCTTGTCGAGCACAAAGTGCTGCTTCAGGGCCTGTCGGGTCGTTGAGATCTGTTGTTGCAGCAATGCGTTCTGCCGAGCGCGAATTTCTTCGTCGGTATACCCTGCCTGCTGCATTTCGAGCGTTTCACGCCGCAGGGCGTTCTCAACCTGACGCCGGACGAGGGTTTCGGGCAGGTCCCAGTCGGCGGAGGCGGTGATTTGCGCGAGGACCTGCTCGCGCGTCGCCTGCCGTTGCTCGAATTTCACCTGCCGGTCGAGCATTTCGCGGATCTCTTTGCGCAGTTCTTCGTCCGACGCAACCGACAACTGTTCCAGAAAATCGGGGGTCAATTCGGGAAGCCGCAGACGCTTGACGTCGAGCACCTCGAACGTAAGTTTGAGCGGCTCTCCCCGCAATTCGGCGTGCGGCGCCTCGACCGAAATTGTCGAAACCGCCTCGCGCACATCGCCCGGCTGGGCGCCGGCCATCAGCTTATCGAAACCCGCGACTTCAGCGTCGGTAAACCGCAGCACGGGGCGAATGCGAATCTGCTGTTCGGCCCGGCGGCTGAGCTCTTTGCCGTTCGACTCGAACAGCAGGTTGGCGAGAACGTAATCGCCCGCTTCGGCCGGCCCGTCGTGCGGTACAAGCTGCCCGAACTGCGACAGGTATTTTTCGAGATAGTTTTGCAGGTCGTCTTCGGTCACTTCGCGAACAGGCCGGCGAATCTTCAGGCCGGCATAGTTGGGCAGCTCGAATTCGGGGCGCACCTCGACGTCGAATTCGTAGGTGAAGTCGCCCTCGGCGGGAATTTCGAGGCTGTCGACGTCGAGATCGGGCTCGTTGATCGCGTCGAGTTTGTGGTCTTCGCCCAACTGCTGCAGGCTCTGCAACAGCACCTTCTGCCGCACCTGATCGCCCAGCTCTTTCTTGAATTTCTTTTCGACCAGCGCGCGGGGCACATGCCCCGTGCGAAAGCCCGGCACGGCCGCGTTGGTCAGCAGATCTTTGATCGCGTCATTGCGAAAATGGTCGAGATCGCCGCGCGGAACAGTCAGCCGCACGTGCTTGCGGCACGGCCCGGAATTCTTGATGTCGACCTGCAACGAAAGCTTGAATGGCTGCTCTTCGTCGGTCTCCGCCAAGGTGGCGCCCGCTTCGGGATTTTCAGTGTCGGTATCGCTCATGATGCTCGTTCGCTACGAAGAGCGGGTGATGGGGATCGAACCCACGACGACCACGTTGGCAACGTGGTGCTCTACCACTGAGCTACACCCGCAGGCAGACCCTGTTCCAAGCGGGTCGATTATAGCGCCGGGGGCGGGTGTTGCAAGGGAGCGGCGGCTGGCGGCCGGAACGCGCACTATCGAGCGCAGAACGGCTGGCGCGAGGTCTTCTACGCCGCGCGCGGCTGGGCCTCAAGCGGCAACGCCCCGCGTGCGCTGCGCGCCAAGAGCAAGACGCCATTCCCGTAGGTCGGGTGGCCCGATCGCGGCGTTTGCACGTCGAGCAGCACGCGGTATTGGAACGGGCTGGTTTCCGCAAAGTCGTGGGCTGCCCGCCTGATCTCCGGCCGGTTGGAATCGTTAATCAGAATGGCGGCCGCATCGCCCAGGTGCGGTTCAAGGGCGCGCAGCAGTGCGAACTGCGCAACATGGTCTCTGCGGCCGCAGCAGACGCAGAAACCGATTGGGCCTTTGTGAACGTGCTCGAGGTATTCCAGGCCGTCCATTTCATGAAAGTCGTGGCGCAGCCCGCGCCACCGCACGAACCGTTGCAAAAACCTGTCGCGCCGCCGGTCTGAAATCGCCAGCCGATCGACGCCGATGCACAGTCGGTCGCGGTTTCCCGCCATGCCGGCAAACAGCGGAAAGCCTTCGTCGACTCCCAGCGCGACGTACGCCTGGCCCGCGGGCATCTGCGAAACGCCCCGGTTGATCAGCGCGGCGACGGCGAAGGTCGAGCGGCGGCGCAGCCGGCAGATGCGACGCAGCCGCCTCTGCATCCGCGACTGCCCTTCAGGCAATGCCGTCATCCACATTTCAAGCTGCACCCCGACGCGGCTGGCAAACCGATTGAGCGCCTTGAAACCGGCAGGGCGCGGCACGTCGGGTTGCAGCAATCGAAATGAAATGCGACTGGCGTATTCGGAATAGTCCATACCCGCCTCTCAATGCGGAGAGGAGGCCCGGAAATGACAGCTCGACCACGGTCGGGGCGGGGTCATATCCCAAGCTTGGCAGGGGGTCAAGAGGGGGCGGCGCCATGACTCGCTCCTCAAGTGCCCCGGCCCCTCGACATCGGCCGGGGCGCTACGTTGCCGAGGTTGCAATCCCTTCGTTTCACCTGTAGAAGTCACTCGGCACCAACGGTTCTCGAGCGAGCCGTCGGCCAGTTTCAGTCGAGGGTGGGCGCCCATGATGCGGGCCATTGTATTTGATCGCTTCGGTGAGCCGGCCGACGTCTTGCAGGTGCGAGAGTCGCCGGAACCTGTGCCGTCGCCGGGTGAAATCCGTGTGCGGATGCTCGCGGCGCCGGTCAACCCCTCAGACCTGATGGTCGTGCGCGGCGTTTACGGCCGGTTGCCGCCCCTGCCGGCGACTCCTGGTCTGGAAGGGGTGGGGGTGGTCGAGGCCAATGGCGGGGGCTGGCTGGGCAAGTTTCTGCTCGGCAAGCGCGTCGCCGTCTTGAACAGCCGAACGGGCAGTTGGGCCGAAAAGGCGGTGCTCCCGGTCAAACAGGCGATTCCCCTGTCGAGTCGACTTTCGGTCGAGCAGGGGGCCATGTTTTTCGTGAACCCCGCGACCGCCTATATCATGACCCGCGAGATCCTGCGCGTGCCACCGGGCGAATGGCTGCTGCAGACGGCGGCTGGTTCGGCGGTAGGCCGCATGATCATCCGGCTGGGAAAACGCTTCGGGTTCAAAACGATTAACATCGTCAGGCGCGGCGAACAGAAAGCTGAGCTCCAGGCACTGGGGGCAGATGTCGTGATCGCCGAAAGTGACGGCGACGTCGCCGCTCAGGTACGGAACGCCGTGGGTGACGGCGTTCGTTACGTCGTCGACCCTGTCGGAGGAAAAACGGCGTCGGCCGTTGTACGGTCGCTGGCCCGCGGCGGGCGAATGCTGGTCTTTGGGACGCTGTCGCCCGACCCGTTGTCGTTTTCACCTCGCGAGTTGATGGTGGCTGCCGCTTCGATCGAGGGCTTCTGGTTGAGCAACTGGATGTCGACCCAGAAGCTCGTGAATAAGCTCCGCCTGCGAAGCGTGTTGACGAAACTGATTCTGGACGGCACGCTGGCATCGGATGTCGGCGGCACATATGAAATCGACGCGATTGCCGCCGCCGTGCACGCCGCCGAGAAGCCGGCGCGCGACGGCAAAGTACTATTAAAGCTGAGCGAATGGTAAGCCCTGCAACTGTTGCGTCGGCCAGCGCGCCCTTGCGTGCGATTGTGTTCGGGGCGGGATACGCCGGCCAGGGCCACACCCACGCGCTGCGGCAGGCGGGGGTCGACGTGGTCGGCCTGTCCAGCCGCACTGCCACTGTGGGCCAGAAGGTCGCCACTTCACTAGGTCTTCGCGCGTACAGCGACGATTGGCGGGCGCTGTTGGCCGCGACGAAACCCGAAATCGTCGCGGTGGCGACGCCCGCCGGCACGCACCGCGAAATGATCTGCGCCGCACTCGAGGCCGGCAGTCACGTGCTGGCCGACAAACCGCTGGCGACAACGGCCGCCGACGCGCAAGCGATCTGTGAACTGGCGCAAGCGAAAGGGGCCAAGTCGGCCTACGCGGCCGGCTACTGGTATCAGCCGCAGGCGCTCTATGCCCGCGAACTGGTCAGCTCGGGCGAGCTGGGGCGCGTGCGCGAAATCGAAGCCGTATCTCACTTCAACTGGCCCCGCCTCATGCCTTTCGGCTGGCCGCATCGGCTGGAATCGGGCGGGGGGCGATTGAACAATGTGCTTCCGCACCTGCTGGCGATCACTCAAAGCGTCTTGCAGGGAGAGATCTTGGCCTGCATGGGCGAAAGCCGCAATGATCTACATCGTGCGCCGATCGCCGGAGACGTACACGACGATCGCGACTTCGCAAAACAGGTGGTGACTGCGGAACAGGCGGCGAAACTCAAGTGGGCGGCCGTCAACAGCGACTGGTCGTTCACGGCTTTGGTGCGGGTGGGCGACCGGGCGAAAGGGCTTGACGAGGCCGTTTCGGCGACATTTCGCCACTCGGCCCTGCGCCTGGGGCGCTACAGCGACTATTTTGCGCTCTACGGCGACAAAGGGACGCTGCACGTGCAGGGCGCGTTCATGCAGGGGCCGATGTTCATCAAGGCCGGGGGGCCGACGTGGGAAGATCTCGCGATCCCCCTCCACATACTTGACGCACTCCCTGACGAAGACGATCACACGCAACGCAACTGGAACCAGCTCGCGCGCGAGTTTGTGGCCGAAGTGCGCGGCCAGCCGCACCCGAAGTATCTCACGTTTCGCGACGGCTGGGTCTACCAGGAGCTGATCGACGTGATTCGTTCGAACCGGTGCTGGGTGCCGGCAGCTCGCTAAGGGGCCTCTTGCCGCCTGATTGCGGGCGAGATACGCTGGCAGAATGCCGGCTCCCGATTCTCAGCGTGAAATCCGCCGCGTTTGCGTGTTTTGCGGGTCCAACGCGGGGCACGACGCGCGGTATGCCCGGGCGGCCGGCGAGTTCGGTCGCAGCCTGGCGGCCCGAGGCTGGGGGTTGGTGTATGGCGGCGGGCGCGTCGGGCTGATGGGCGTGCTGGCCGATAGTGTGCTTGATCGCGGCGGCGAGGTGATCGGCGTGATTCCTGAGATGCTGGCGACGAAGGAACTGCTGCACACTGGCGTCACCCGCATGCACGTCGTTTCGGGAATGCACGCGCGCAAGGCGCTGATGGCCGAGCTGTCAGATGCGTTTGTCGCCCTGCCGGGCGGGTATGGAACTTTCGAAGAGACGCTTGAAATGATCACCTGGGGCCAACTGGGAATTCATCGAAAGCCGCTGGGGCTATTGGATACTCAGGGTTTCTACGGCCCATTCGTGCGGTTCATCGAACATGCGATTGCAGAGCAGTTCGTAAGAGAAGAGCAACGGGCGCTGTTCGTTACGGCCGCAGAGCCCGACGAATTGCTCGACCGATTGTGCGCTCAAGAGCTGCCTGCCGTGCGAAAATGGGTCACGGCCGAAGAAAGTTGAGGCGCTGCGTGCTACCCCGATTTCGACACCTGCTCGTTCCGCTCGACTTCACCGACAAGAACCAGGCGGCGGTCGACGTGGCCTTCGACATCGCCGCCCAGAACAATGCCCGCGTAACGCTCTTGCACGTGATCGAAACGATCGCGGGCCCGGATGATGCCGAGCTTAAAGAGTTTTACGACCGTCTGCAGGAGCGCGCCGAAAGCGAACTCGAGGTGCGTGCCCAGCGCTTCGTACAGGCGAAACTGCCCGTCGATCAGAAGATTCGGTTCGGGCGCCGAAGCCCGGAAATCGTGCAGGATGCCCACGAACGAAACGTTGACCTGATCATCATGAGCTCGCACCCCATCGACCCGGATCAGCCCGTTCAAAGCTGGAGCACCGTCAGCTACCAGGTGTCGATACTGTGCCGCTGCCCCATTCTGTTGGTGAAGTAAGCATGCGACGTTCTTTCATTGCTGCGTTCTTTGTCGCGCTGGTCGGCGCATCGGCCGTCAAGGCGCAGAACTACGGACCAGAGCTGCCGTCGGTCGTGCTGAGCGAGCGCGAGTCGCGGTACCTGGGCAAACCGCGACAGGTGACGTTCGGGTTGCCGCAGGCAGGAGAAGGGTATTTTTCGCCCGACGCGGCGTCGATCGTCTATCAGGCGTATCCGATCGGTTATCCGTTCTACCAGATCTATGTTCAACCGCTTGACAAGCGAGAGCCGCGGCTGTTGAGCACGGGCCGCGGGCGGACGACCTGTGCCTACTTCGCCCCCGACGGAAAAACGATTCTGTTCGCCTCGAGTCACACTGATCCGCAGATCGATCTCACCGAGCGCAAGGCCCGCGAAGAAGCCGAGCGCGGCGGTCGCCGCCGCTATCAATGGGACTTCGACGAGAACATGGACGTTTACACGATCCATCTCGACGGCACGGGCCTCAAGCGGCTGACCGATGCGCCCGGCTACGACGCCGAAGCTAGCTATTCGGCCGACGGCCGGCAAATTGTCTTCACCTCGACGCGCGATGGAGACCCCGATATTTACGTCATGGATGCCGACGGCAGTCACGTGCGGCAGATCACCAACGCCCCCGGCTACGACGGCGGCCCGTTTTTCTCGCCCGATGGAAAATGGATCATCTTCCGCAGCGACCGGCAGCAGAAAGACATGCTGCAGATCTTCGCGATCTCAAGCGACGGAAAGTTGGAAGTGCAGCTCACCGACGACCTGAACAGCGTGAATTGGTGCCCGTACTTTCACCCCAGCGGGAAATATTTCATCTGGTCGTCCGCCGACTATTCCAAAGGCCCGGCGACGGCCAAGTTCCATCTGTTTACGATGGAGCTGACGTATGCCGCCGACAAGCTGACGGGCGGGGCCGTCACCCAGATCAGCGATACGCATCGCTCGGATATCCTGCCGGCGTTCAGCCCGGACGGAAAGCAGTTGCTGTGGACTTCGACGCGCACGGCCAACGAGAAGAGCCAGCTTTTTCTCGCTGACTGGTTACGCGAGCAGCCACGGCCGGCCGCAACGCGGGGGTCGGCGTCGGCGGCCCCATAGACAGCCGATCGAATCGCCCTCGCACGCCCGCTTGGACACCCCCGTTTCTCACTGGTAGGATGCGCCCTCGCGTGTTACTGCGAACGGGCGGTCAATGATCTTGAAGGGTGGCAATTCTATGCGCATCGCGGTTCTCGCAGCGTTCTGGCTGGCTGCCGCCTTGATCGCTTCGGGCTGCTCTGAGAGCGAGAGGTCGGGCGCGACGGCCCCCGGCGCCGGAGGCCAGAAAAAGTTCCGCATTGCCGTCATTCCGAAAGGCACCACGCACGATTTCTGGAAGTCGGTGCACGCGGGGGCGCAGGACGCGGCCGCCGAACTGGGAAATATCGAGATCGTCTGGAACGGTCCCGACAACGAGAAAGATAAAGAGGCGCAGATCAAGATCGTCGACACGTTCGTCGGCGAGAGGGTGGATGGAATCTGCCTGGCGCCCATCGATCGCGATGCCTTTGTGCCGGTCGTTAAGCGGGCGAAGCAACGCGGGATCCCGGTGGTTGTGTTCGACAGCGGGCTGAGCGACCCTTCTGATACGGTCAGTTGCGTGGCGACCGACAATTACAAAGGGGGCGTCCTTGCCGCCGAATTTCTGGCGCGAATTCTGGGGCAGTCGGGGGGAGTGATCCTGCTGCGCTATCAGGCCGGCAGCGAGAGCACCGAGCAGCGAGAGCTGGGTTTTCTCGAAACGCTGGCCCGATACGATCGAATCAAGCTGGTGTCTGAGTCGCAGAGGGTCGAGTCGGACCCGATTCAGGCCATGAAGATCGGCGAGTCGCTGTTGCGCGACCAACGCGAACGGGTTGCCGGGGTGTTCACCGTCTGCGAGCCGATCAACAAGGGAATGCTGCAGGCCCTCGAAAACGAAAAGCTCGCGGGAAAGGTGCGATTCGTGGCGTTCGATTCCGACCCCCGCATTTTGCAGGGATTGCGAGACAGGACGGTCGATGGCATCGTTCTGCAAGACCCGGTGCGGATGGGCTATCTCGCCGTCAAGACGATGGCCGCGCACCTCGCCGGCCAGCCGGTCGAGAAGCTGATCTCGACGGGTGAGGAGCTGGCGACGTTCGAAAACATGCACGAGCCGCAGATTCGCGAGTTGCTCGAGCCGAAGCAATTCCAGGGAAAATGACCCATGACGAAACCCGAACGTCGAATCACAGGCGAATGCACTGGCTCGAATGAAAAAGGGGCAGATCGGGCTTCGACATTCGCCATTCGAAACTCATCATTGATTCGGCATTCGTCATTCGACGTCAGGCGTCGGCCCTTCTGCGGGAGTAGGGCGTAATGGGCTCGTCGCTCAACGCGGGGTTGGTCGAGCGGGGGTTCCGCGCTGCAAGGCTGATGCGCTCGGCCCTGGGTCCCTTTCTGGGGCTGCTCTTGGTCGTGGTGCTGTTTTCAGTGGCCGACTCGGTGCGTTCGCGCGCGGTCGGAAAGCGGCCCACGTTCGCGACGGCCGCGACCGCGCAGAAAGTGCTGCGCGATGCCTCTCAGACGGGCGTCGCTGCGCTGGGGATGCTGTTGATCATCATCGCCGGAGGCATCGATCTTTCAGCCGGGGCCGCGATGTCGCTGGCGGCGACAGTCACTGCGTGGTTTTTCCGCGACGGGTATCCGCCCGCTGTCGGGGTGACGGCGGGAATCGGCACCGGTTGCCTGGCGGGCCTCTTGAACGGCGCTCTGATAGGGGCCTTGCGCATTGTGCCCTTTATCATTACTCTGGGCACAATGACGGTCTTCACCGGCGCCGGGCTGATTCTCGCCCAGGACACCCCGATTCGCGCCTTCGGCAAAGTGCCCGATTGGATACTCAACCTGCAGACGCCATACCCGGTTCCTGACGGGCTGCTGGTTTCATCGGGGGTCTGGGTGATGCTGGCGCTCGCGGCAGCAGTCGGCGTGCTGCTGAAATACACGGTGTTCGGGCGGCACGTGTTCGCGGTGGGGGCGAACGAGGCGGCCGCCCGATTGTGCGGCATCGGCGTGCACCGCTTGCGCGCCTGTGTCTACACGCTCGCGGGGTTCTTCATCGGGGTCGCCGGGCTCTTTCAGTTCGCGATTCTTTCCGGCGAAGGCGACCCCAAAGCGGGCCTCGGTAAAGAGCTCGAGATCATTGCCGCGGTGGTAATTGGCGGCGGCAGCCTCTCCGGCGGCCGCGGCTCCGTCCTGGGAACGCTCTCCGGAGCCTGTATCATGGCAGCCATCCTGCACGGCTGTGTAACGCTCGATATCAAAACGGCGTATCAAAAGGTGATCTTAGGAGTCATCATCGTTGCTGCGGTCACTCTCGACCAGTTGCGCCGGCGCTCGTAGCCCGTTGTGCCGGCTCGTAGTTCCGGCTTCAGCCGGAACGCGGTGACGAGGCAAGTGAACGATTGAATGGCTCTGCGGCGCGTTCTGGCAAATCGGTCGCCCAAAACTGCTATCGAGCTTCGGAGCGAGTCGTGACCGATCCGGGCTTCGCGGGCCCAACTGCCTGCAAAACGCGAAACCCCGGCTTCGGGGTGAAGCCGGGGTTTCGATGCTGCTGATCGGGCAGGATTCGGCGCGGTCAGATGGGCCGCACGTTACCCGCGCGCGGGCCCTTGCCGCGCTCGCCGTCGTCGGCGACTTCATACTCGACGCTCTGCCCCTCTTCGAGGGCGTCGAAGGCGTTGTCGGCGACTGCCGACACATGGAAAAAGATGTCTCCCTTACCCGGTCCGGTGGAAATGAAGCCGAAGCCGCGGTCCTTCACGATCTTCTTGATGGTGCCCTGTGGCATACGCAACAACCCTTTAACAAAGACCACGCTGACCTCGTGCAGCGTCAACCGGAAACGCGAGACGATCGGGGCGTCTGACAGAATTCTCCGGCCGAGGTCGCCCGGAGCGGCGTCAGACAGTCCCACTGCCGCGAACCCTTTCAGACTACCAGTCTGCTGGAGAAAAGGCAAACACTTGTTCTCGCAGAACGGCGGGCGGTTTGTAACAGGGCCCGGGCTTTCCGAGACGGACGTCTGGGGCGTTCGGGCGGCCCTCCAGGCAGCGGAATGGAACCTGCCGATTGGGAAATCGGGGCAGGGGAAATCAGACGAAACGAGGGCGCCGTTTCGTTTCAGCGGGCGGCCGACGGTACGAGCGTTGAGCGGGCGTTCTGTTCGTGCGCCAGGCGTCTCGGCATTCGATATGATCCGCAACGCACCCTGGCCTCGGTTTTGCCTGCAGTGCTCGCCTCTGCCCCGTCCTGATTCGCCGCTGGCCCGTTGCCAACCCGCCCGTTTTCCATGCCGATTGAAGCCGAACTGACCCTGCCACCGAACGAGCTCGAGCGCCGGTTTGACTTGTGGCGTCGCCGCATCGGGCTCACGTTGGCGCCGCTCGCCTTTGCCTCGATCGGGCTGACTCACTGGGACGGTCTCACGCCGGAAGCGCATCGCCTGGCGGCGATCATGTCGGCCGTCGTTGTCTTATGGGTGACCGAAGCGATTCCCATGCCCGCCACGGCCCTGCTGGGGGCTGCTGCCTGCGTCGCCCTGCGCGTCGCCGACGCGCGCACGGTCTTTTCGCCGTTTGCCGATCAACTGATGTTCTTGTTCATCGGCTCGTTTATCGTCGCCCGCGCGATCTTTCTGCACCAGCTCGACCGCCGCGTCGCCTGTGGCGTCATGTCGCTGAAATGGGTCGGAGCGCGTCCCGGTCGGGTGTTGTTCGCATTCGGCGCCACGACCGCCGCCATCTCCGCCTGGATTTCCAACACCGCCACCACCGCCATGATGATGGCCATCGGGCTTTCGATCATCCAATTCCTCTACGGCATGCGGGGAAAAGAATCGGGCATCGACCGGCGCTACGCCACCGGGTTGATGCTCATGACGTCGTTCGCGGCGTCGATTGGGGGATTGGCGACCCCCATCGGCACGCCCCCCAACGTGATCGGGCTGGGATTCATCACGCGCGAGTTGAACGTGGAGATCTCTTTTTTTGAGTGGATGCTGATCGGAGTGCCGGTCGTCTCTCTGCTCTATCTCTTTCTGTTTCTCTACCTGAATGCGTTCTGCCCGGCAGGCGTTCGCGAGTTGACCGGCAGCGACGAGCTGCTCGCGCGCCAGCGCCGCGAGCTCGGGCCCTGGACGCGCGGCCAAAAATCGACCCTGATGGCCTTTCTGACGACCGTCGTACTGTGGGTTGCCCCCGGTATCGTGGCCCTGGTCTGGGGTGACGGTAGCGAGGTATACCGGAACATTCGCAGCAGCCTGCCCGAGGGGGTCGCAGCCCTGTTCGGTGCAGGATTGCTGTTTCTGCTGCCCGGCGCCGCGGGCCAGAAGGCGATCGATTGGCGCGAAGCCGTTCAGATTGATTGGGGCGTGGTGCTCTTGTACGGCGGGGGCTTTGCGTTGGGCGAGTTGTCTCGCCAGACGGGCCTGGCCGACGCGGTCGGGCGGGGCCTGGTGGCCTGGCTGCCGGCCTCCAACAGCCTGCTCTTGCTGGCGGCGGCCACGCTGTTTGCCGCGCTCGTTTCAGAAGCCACGTCGAACACCGCCTCGGCAAATATCGTCGTACCGGTGGTGATTCCCCTGGCGCAGGCCGCCGGCGTCGATCCGCTCGAACCGGCCCTCGGGGCCACGTTCGGCGCGAGCCTGGGGTTCATGTTGCCCGTCTCGACGCCGTGCAACGCCATAGTCTATGGCAGCGGCTACATTCCGCTCATGCGCATGATTCGCTATGGCCTGCTGCTCGACGTGGCGGGTGTGGCGACCATTATCATGCTGGTGCGGTGGCTGACACCCGTACTGCGGTAAGCTGCGGCGCGCTTCCACGCATTGCCGCCGGCATTAGCCCAGCATTAGCCCGGATTATTCATGGTAGGGTGGGGCAAGCACGCGCAAGCAAATGGGGGCCGGCGCAAGCCACTCGATGAGCGAACAGCCCGTTGTCTGAATCGAAAGCCTTGTCAGCGAGTGCAGGCCCAATCCCGGCGCGCCGGGGCACTCGGCTTGCTGGTCACCCCCTACCAGAGCATGAATAATCCGGGTTAGTGCAAAGTCACGTGCGGCGCAGATTTGCTCAGCCAACGGTTTATCGGGCCCATCGGTCCACCAGAACCCCTTCCCTGTTTTCATCTCCGAATCTCCATCATCTCCTGATCTCCTTCCTCCAGGGTGCACTGCGCAGAATCGGCTTTCACCTGGAAAAAGGGAATGGGGCGATTGTGGAGATAGGGGGATGACGCATTACGGAATTTCGATGTCAATTCTATGGAATTCGGCTGAGTTGCGCCGGCGTCCGGTCAATCGCCGCATCGGCCCTGGCAACCGAGTCTTGTGGAGTGACGCGCGTTGAGTCGCAATTGGCCGCATCGGCAGGTCGTACTCTTCTGCGCCAGCAAAGAATCCTCTTATGGCGGGCCAAATAACGGGGGTACGTTCGCTCATTCCCTGATTCTACGGCGCCGGGCGAAGATTGACCGGCAAACAGGCTCGCTCGATCTTCGATCAGCGATCATTTATGTTGGTGAGGATGTCTCTCAAGCCGGCCGCGCTCGTCGTCGTTCCTTTGGCCATTTGCGCTGCGCTGTTGGTGCTGGCGGTATGGGCTCCAGCGCCCGAGAGTCGCGTGGCGCCACGCGGCATCGTTTTTTCGGCCCCAGCGCCGCCACCGCCGGGAATGGTTTGGATCGCGGGCGACCGGTTCACGATGGGCAATGCCGGCGGCGTGCCCGATGAAGGGCCCGAGCACGAGGTCGAGCTGGATGGCTTCTGGATGGATGAAACCGAAGTCACCAACGCGCAATTTCTCGAATTCGTCGAGGCGACCGGGTATCAGACGATTGCTGAGAAAACCCCCCGCCGCGAAGATTTCGAGGGCCTGGTCGACGATGTCAGCCGCATTCCCGCCGAAAACCTCGTTCCCGGGTCGCTGTGTTTCAATCCGGCGTTTGATCGCCGCGCGTTCCGTCGCGATGGCCCGCTCTGGCCCTACCAGGTGTGGCTGTACGTGAAGGGGGCTGACTGGAAGCACCCCGACGGACCTGACTCGTCGATCGACAATCGTCGCGATCACCCGGTCGTGCATGTCGCCTGGGACGACGCCGTCGCGTATTGCCGCTGGGCCGGGAAGCGCCTGCCCACAGAGGCCGAGTGGGAATACGCGGCCCGCGGGGGGCTGGTTGGCAAGCGATACCCTTGGGGTGACGAGCTGACGCCTGGCGGTCAGTGGCGCACGAATATCTGGCAGGGGGAATTTCCCGGCACCAACACCAATGCCGACGGCTACGCGACGACGGCGCCGGTCAGGCGCTTTCCGCCAAACCGTTTCGGGCTGTACGCGATGTCGGGCAACGTCTGGGAATGGTGCGCTGACTGGTACCAGCCCGAGTACTATGCCCACAGCCCGCGCCGCAATCCGCCGGGGCCCGACGACAGCTTCGACCCGAATGAGCCCGGCGTCCCCAAGCGCGTGCAGCGCGGCGGTTCGTTCTTGTGCAACGAGAATTACTGCCTGGGGTACCGCGTCTCGGCGAGAATGAAAGGCGAGCCGACGTCGGGCGCGTATCACGTCGGCTTTCGCTGTGTCAAATCAGTCGGCAGAGAGAGTTCCGCCGGAGTTCCTGTAACCAACTTGAGGTAACCCTATGTCTGCCAGCTCTCGTCGCGTGGCCCTCGTCACCGGTTCTGCAACAGGCATCGGGCGGGCCTGCGCGCTGCGCCTGGCCGAGAATGGTTTTTCGGTGGTGGTGAACTACTCGCGCAGCGAATCGGAGGCGCGCGAAACGCTCAAACTGGTCGAAGCCTGTCACGTCGGGGGAATGCTCGCGCAGTGCGACGTTTCCAGCGACGCGGCCGTCCGCGACATGCTGCAAGCCGTCGATCGTGAATTCGGGCGGCTCGACGTTCTGATCAATAACGCCGGCACAACCTGGTTCATCGAGCATAAGAACTTCGAAGAGCTTTCCGAAGAGAAATGGGACCGTATTCTCGGCGTGAATCTCAAAGGGCCGTTTTTTTGTACGCGGGCTGCCGCCCCGCTCATCCGCCGCTCAGGCGGCGGGGCCATCGTCAATGTCAGTTCGGTTGCGGGGATCTCGGGCGAAGGCTCGTCGATTGCGTACGCGGCCAGCAAGGGGGCGCTCAATACGATGACCCGTTCGCTCGCGCGGGCTTTGGCCCCCGAGATTCGGGTCAATGCCGTCTGTCCGGGGCCCGTTGATACGCGCTGGCTGCGGGGCGCGATGACGCCTGAGGAGCTTGAGAACCTGACGTCGCGCTACCCGCTCCGCCGCGCCGGCCAACCCGAAGATATCGCCGATGCGATCATGTATCTGGCGAGCGGCACCACGCTGACTACGGGGCAATGCCTGGTAGTGGATGGGGGACGAACGGTGTGACTCGAGGATCGAGGATGGAAGATAGAAAACCGAAATCAGGCGAGCGGGGGGGCGTCAGCCCCTTGAACCAGTCACTGCCACCAAAAAACCGCTCTTGTACTATCGAGCCGGCCTGAATATAACCCGCTCCTCTCCAAGTCCCACTCAGGCGGACCTCCGCCTCGACATCCTGAATCGTTTTCCAATCCAGGAGCATTCGCCATGCGATGGCTCTATTCATCGTCTGTTGCGCGCATTGCCCTGGCGACGCTGTCTCTGGTGACGCTTTCCGGCTGCCCCGAGCTCAATCACTGGTCAGGACCGTCCCAGGATCCTTTCTTCTCGGTGGCCGATCCTCGCCCGGCCGACCCTGGCCTGGAGGAGCTTGATCTGGCGGAGTTCTCAGAGAGCCAGGCGCTGCTCGACGACCTCGTCATGCCTGACGAAGGCGAAGCGCCCTGATGCGCTGTCGCGCGGCTATTTTTCCAAGCCGCAACTGGCAGTAGAACTGGGGAACTCTCGGACCAGGCACGCCGAGCGCGTGTGGCGTGCTTAGAGACGCAGGACGACTGTGATCCGTTCCCTGCCCAAAATCGCTGAGTGGCGCCGGCATAGCGCTTCTGTAAACAGATCGCGCCACCGCTGCCCTGTGCGACTTCGGCGACCATCCCCGTTGGCCGACGTCCGGTCCGGTCCGAGAGTTTCCCCGTTGTGCCTCACACCCGAGTCGACGGCAACTCTCGGTTGAACGGCGCAACTGCCCTGACCGACTTCGACTGAAATTGACGCACCAGCGCGACCTGCCGCGCATAGCCTGCCCCCGAGAACGATTCCGGAGTTCGCCGCCGGCGGTATCGCGCGGCACGACTGCCTCACACCGGAATCAGACGTCGACCGTCGGTACGAACGAATGCAGCTTTGCGGCTGCCAGAGAGGTTTGCGAACGCTCAAAACTGCGCTGAATCGCGCGAACACCGAAACCTGCTCGACTTACCAGATTTATCTCAACCGCCAACACGCTCATTCCGCACGCTGAAAATGCCTTGTGCGTCGCGAGCGAAGTCATAGAGTATCGGCGGCTCGCGCCATGTCAACGAAAAAATCTTCAGATTTTTTTCATACACCGCCAACCGCTCAATTCAACGTCCCTTTCGACGACGGCACACCAGATTGTCTCGGGTCAATCGCTATCGCCGCACGCAGCGCCCGCGCCGTCGCCTTGAAAAGCGCCTCGGCAATGTGATGACTGTTCGTGCCGTAGTGCTGCACCTGGTGCAGGTTCAATAGCGCCTGCGAAGCGAATGCGTGCCAGAACGTCTCGACCAGTTCGGTGTCAAATTCGCCGATTTTTTGCGTCGGAAACTGCACTCGGCACACAAACCACGTGCGGCCGCTCAAGTCAACGGCCGCAGTGACCAGTGTCTCCTCCATCGGTAACGCGAGGCTGCCGTACCGCACAATGCCGCGCTTGTCACCCAGCGCCTGTGCGAACGCCTTGCCCAGGCAAATTCCCACGTCTTCGACGGTATGATGAAAATCGACGTGCAGGTCTCCCTTGGCGGCGACAGTCAGGTCGAACAATCCATGCTTTGCAAACAGCGTCAGCATATGGTCGAAGAAACCGACGCCCGTGCTGATCTCCGAAGCGCCTGAGCCGTCGAGATTGAGCGTCAGCGCCACGTCGGTCTCTGCGGTCTTGCGGTTGATGGTCGCGGTGCGCGCCATGTCGAGCGTCCTCTTGGATCGATGGATACCTGCGATTGCCGGTAAAGCTTAGCCCGGATCATTCACGTCTGCTACAGCGGCCGGACGTACTTTCCGTCATTGGGCTTTTGCCATTCGTCGTTTCGCCCCGTCACGAGGCTGTCGATTGTGCGGGGCGTGTCGGCCGATATCATCGAACCGCGTGCCAAGGGGGCATACCGGTGAAAAACCCGCCCGAGGAGGGCCCGATTCATGGACTCCAAACCGGTCGATAGCAGCGACCGTGCCGGGGGCGAGCGTGTCGACCCTGATCAGGCAGCCCGCGACTGGCTGCAGAACGTCTATCAGGGAGACGACGCGAAGCAGCTTACGGTTCGCGCCGTCGTCACCGGGATGCTGATCGGCGGGGTGATGTCGATCTCGAATCTGTACGTGGGCCTCAAGACCGGCTGGGGGCTGGGTGTCACCATCACCGCCTGCATCATCGCCTACGCCGTGTTTCAGGTGCTGGAGCGTCTGATCCCGGCCTATCGCGACGAAAAATTCACGATTCTCGAGAACTACACGATGTCGAGCGCGGCCAGCGCCGCAGGTTACATGTCATCGTCCGGGCTCGTTTCGGCGCTGCCGGCGCTTTATCTCAGCGCCGGGGTCGAGTTGTCGTGGCGGGAGACGATGGCGTGGATTGCCGCAATATCGTTTCTGGGCGTATTCATGGCCATTCCGCTCAAACGGCAATTGATCAACATCGACCAATTGCCGTTTCCGTCGGGCATTGCCACGGCGGAAACGCTGAAGTCGATGCACACATCAGGGCTCGAGGCACTCGACAAAGCCCGGGCGCTGCTCTGGTCGGCCGTCGCAGGAGCGTCACTGGCGTTCTGGAAAGAGGGGTTGCCGGCGTTTGGAGCCTGGCTGGGAGGGCTGTTCAATCGGAACTCCATCTCAGAACTCAGCCGGCGCGCCGCGTTCCCCGAAGAATTTCCTTTGTACCCCGGCGGGGGCAGTTTGCTGGCGAAATACACGCTGGGGTTTGAAGGGTCGCTGATCATGGTGGCTGCCGGGGCCATCATGGGCATCCGCGTCGGTGTGTCGCTGTTGATCGGCGCGTGCATTTACTACGGCATCATCGGGCCGCGGCTGGTCGAACTGGAAATCGCCCAGCCGGGGTACAAAGGTCTGGTTTCGTGGACCTTGTGGCCCGCGACGGCCATGATGGTGACCTCGGGGCTGTTGTCGTTCGCGATGAAATGGCGAACCGTCTTGCGGGCATTTCAAGGTCTGGGCGCGCTGCTCGGGCGCCGAAGCACAACCGCCGACCCGTTGTCGGAAGTCGAAGTCCCGGGTTCCTGGTTTCTGCTGGGGACGCTCGTTTCCGGCGGCGCCTGCGTTCTGCTGGGGCACTTTCTGTTTCAAGTCACCTGGTGGATGGGCATTCTCGCGGTGCTGGTGACGTTTCTGTTGTCGATCGTCGCTGCGCGGGCCACAGGCGAAACCGATATCACGCCGATCGGCGCGATGGGAAAAATCACGCAGCTTCTGTATGGCGTGATCGCCCCTACGAACAAAGTGACGAACCTGATGACTGCGTCGATCACGGCCGGCGCGGCGTCGCATTCAGCCGACCTGCTGACCGATCTCAAGTCGGGCTACCTGCTCGGCGGCAATCCGCGCAAACAGACCCTCTCGCAGCTCTTCGGCGTCGCGGCGGGCACGCTGTTTTGCGTACCCGTTTACATGATCATTGCGACTCCCGAGAAGCTCGGCACGAAGGAACTACCCGCGCCGGCTGCCAAAGTCTGGGCGGGTGTGGCCGACATGCTGGCGAACGGCATTGAGAATCTGCCCGTCAGCGCCCGCTGGGGAATCGTCGTCGGGGGGCTGATCGGAATTCTGCTCACGCTATTGGAAGAATATGTCCCGCAGGAGCACCGCCACTGGGTTCCCTCCGCCACGGGGCTGGGGATTGCGGGCGTCATCCCGGCGTTCAATTCCATTTCGATGTTTATCGGCGCACTGGGCGCCTGGACGCTCGCGAAGAGTCGTCCGCAGATCGATGAGAAGTACACCATCACGGTTTCGTCGGGCCTGATTGCCGGCGAAACGCTGATGGGGGTGGGGATCAAGATCTGGGACGCCGCCCCCGATCTGTGGCGCGCGCTGCTGGCCAGGTTCTCGGGCAGCGCCGGCTGAGGTTCTTGCCCTCGAATGGGGGGCAGTTGAACGGCCGGCAGCCCCCCGACAGGCCGACGCCTGCCGGGCTGCCTGACGCCAAAGCACTACTATTGCGCCTTCGGCTTGTGTGCCGCGTGGCAGACGGCGCAGCCTTCATCTTTCGTCAGTTTCGTAAACGCGGCATTCGCTGCTTCCAGGTTCTTGGCTTCAGCGGCCTCCAGAATCGCAGCCGTCGCCGACTGCACCGCTTTCGCCGCCTTCGCCCATTCGCCGTCGGGGCAGCGGCCGTCGTCCATGAGCACGTACCCCATCTCATTCAACACGGCCGCTTTCAACGCCACCTCGTCCCATTTGACCTCAGGATCTTTCAACAGCTTCCCTAACTCGCCGCAATTGGGGGCGACGACCCCTTTCATCAATTGCCTGGTCATCGCGGGCCGGGTTTTGCCCTTCGTCTTTTGCGCCTGGGCGTCAGCCGAGAGCAATGCGACGGCGCCTGCGACTGCCGCGACGAGCAACACGCCTGTCCATCTCCAATTCTTCATTGATGTCTCCCCTTGTGGCTGGAACCATGGAACAGTTGTCGGGCCGGCGCTGCGCGTCGCCTGCCCACGATGCACCGACGACCTTTCCCCCGCCCCCCGCGACTCATTGCGAGCGGGCAAAGAATAGGAAAACCCCTGCCGCGCACACGACAAGGGCGTTCTTCGCCGAAAGCGTTCCCACCCGTCGGGAGCCGGAACGCACGTCTTATACAGAGACCGCAGCGCTGCCGTCAATCGACCGGCGTAAGGCCGGCGGCGGGAAAATAAGGCTCAATTCGCGTGGGCGCCGGGGGCGCGGTAAGGCCCCAGCAACCCGAGGGCAGCCAGCGCCTGAACGAATTCACGGGCCACCGGGCCGGCCGCGTGGCCGCCCGGGCCCGCGTGCTCGAGCACTACGACGAACGCCACCCGGGGCCGTTCGGCAGGCACGTAGCCGGCGAACCACGCGTGATCGGGGCGGCCTCCACCCGCCTCGGCGGTTCCGGTCTTGCCGGCAATCGAAACCTCGTTGAGTCGCACGGTCTTGTAACCGGTCCCCTGCGGATGCGCCACGACCTGCTGCAGGCCCAATCGCAGCCAGTTCAGAGAATTGGCCGACAGGCCCGCGACGGCGAGCGTCTCGCCGCGACCGGATGATGCAGGTTCAGAAAGTGATGAAGGTGAATCGTCAAATCCGGTCGATTCGGCGAGCCGCGGAACGACCAGCCGGCCGCCATTCGCGATCGCGGCCGTCATGCGAGCGATTTGCAGGGGAGTCGCGGTCAGTGGTCCCTGGCCGATGGCCAGTTGCAGTGCTTCGCCCGAACCTCGCCCGCCGTGGGCCGCCCGCGACGCCCGTGGCTCGGAGGGCGCGATCGATGGAATTGTTCCGCCACTCTCGCGCGGCAGATCGATGCCGGTCGGGCGGCCGAAACCAAACCTCGCGGCCCAATCGCAGATCGGCTCGGCGCCCAGCTTGCGTGCGGCCGAAAAGAAGTAGACGTTGCACGACCGGGCGATGGCCGAGGCGAAATCGACGTTGCCGTGACCTGCGCCGAACTTGCGAAACGTATAGCAGCGGTAGCGGTCGGGCGTATCGAGAAATCCCTGGCAAAAATACGTCTGCTCGGGGTCGATCCGGCCGCTTTCCAGCATCGCGGCGGCGCTGACCGCCTTGAACGTCGACCCGGGGGGCAGGGCCATTTCGGCCGCCCGATGGAATAAGGGCTTGCGCGGGTCGGTCGTCATCTCGCGCCACCGGGACGCGTCAGGGCGGGTCAAGAGGGTGAGATCAAAGCGCGGGGCCGAGGCAGCCGTCAGCACCGCGCCCGTGCGCACATCGAGCGCCACAATCGCGCCGCCGAGCGGCACAGGCAAGGGCTTGCCGTCCACCGGGTCAACGTGCTCGGCCGTGAGCGCTTCGTCGAGCAGCTCTTCGGCCGCGCGCTGCGCGGGCAGGTTGACCGACAACACCAGGTCGCGGCCATACCGCGGTTCGCGGACGATCTCTGAGTGCAGAATCTCGCCTCGACGGTTGAATATCGTCCGCCGCTCGCCTCGCAGGCCGCGCAGTTCCCGGTCGTAGTAGCGTTCGAGGCCGGTCATTCCGCGGCGGTCGCCGGGCTGATAGTCGAGGGGGTCGGCATCGGGAAACCTTTGCCGCCTGCGCTGCAGGGCGTCATCGTCGAGCGCCGTGCGATAGCCGATCAAGTGCGCGGCGGCGGGGCCCTGCGGATAAACGCGGCGGGTTGAAACGCTGATCCGGGCGCCGGGGTAAAGTTGGGGGTTCGCTTCGATCTCAATGGCCGATTCGATCGCCAGGTCAGAAAGCAGCGAGTGGTACTGCAGTTGTTCGGCGATGACCAGAGGTTCCTCGTCGTTGCGGTAGGGCGTCGTCGTCAGCGCGGCGACGAGAGTTTTCCAGAGGCGCCACCACCCGACTTCGGGGTTCGTGGCCGCTCGGGAATCGCCCTGCCGGCGATTCGCCAAGCTCTCTGAATTCTGAGTGTTCTCAGGCGCGCGCATCGCACGCCGCGCCAGGGCCGCGTGATAGATGCGTTCGACCCGGGTTTGCACGTCGCGGCGGCGGTGCAGCAGTTCTGACTCGGGCACGTTGACGAGTTGGGCGAGGCGGCTCCACAGGGCCGTGCGTCGCGCCAACACCGCCGACTCTTCTTTCGTCACCAGATCGCGGTTTCGGCGCGACGCCCGATCGAGGCGCGACAGGGCCTGTTGCCTGAGCCAGGCCGGGTCGGGGGGCTCTTCGAGCCAGCGGAAATGAATGCTCAGTGCATGCTGCTCGACATCTTCGGCCAGCACCTGCCCATCGGCCGACAGAATCCGGCCGTCGCGGCTGACGATCGGCTCGCGCTTTTCAAACGTGCGGCTGAATTCGGCGACGACCCGAGGTCCCAGCGAGGTCTGAACGTGGGCCAGTCGCACTGCCACGGCAACTGCCGCAACCGTGAACAGCCCGAACAGAACCCCGAGTCGCAGATTGGGGCGGACGTCAATCTGCTCGATACCGCCCGTCGCGCCCTGAGGCGGCGGTTCTCGCAGCAGGTTCACAAGTCGGTTGCGCACAGAGGCGACTCCGAATCAGCGGGTCAACATCCGCCAGCGATTAGACACCGCGGTATGGCCACCAGCCTCGGCCGTGCCCGCCATTGCCTGCCACAGCGTCGCCGCCACCACCATGACGGCCGCGGTCGAGAGTCCGCAGGCTGTCGCCGACGCGCCGATCTCTCGCAAAGGCAAAGGTTCGCCCGCAAGTGCCAGGCGCAATGACGTCGCAATGAATTCGCTCAAGAGCGCCGCCGTGCCGGCGAACAAACCGATCACGAGGGGCGAGGCGCCCGTTCGGTCGTTGCGTGCCATCTGAGTGAGATGTGCCACGATCACGAACAGGCACAGGTCGATTCCCAGCGGGCCTGTCGAGAGACAGTCGGAAACGAGTCCGCCCAGCGCTGCCGTCACGATTCCCGCGCGAGCCCCTGACCGAAGCATCACGATGACGATCGCCGACAACACGATGTGGAGCGTCCAGGGTCGAACGCACACCAGCGGCAATACGCTCGTCTGAATGACGAACGCCGCATAAAGCCCTGCAACGATCAGAGTGGTGTGCCACATATGAGACCTCTCGAAGCCGCCGGCAGAGTGTGAGCTTCGGCCCAATTTCGGTTGGTCAATTTGCCAGCACGCGCAGAGGATTGACTGACAAACGCAAGATCAAGACCGTGTCGCGCGGCTCTGTCGAGGCGGCCGGCTCGACTCGAATCGTCCATTCGCTCGCGCCCTCTTCAAGTTCCGTTTGCACCACGCGACCGTAATACATCGGAAAAGGCAGCACGCCGTCGGTTCCCCCCGTGAACACCAGGTCGCCGACGTTCACAGGCACAGAAACGCGCCGCAGTCGGCACAATGCAGATCCATCGCCACAGATTGTTCCATCGGCACCGAATTCGAGCCCGCGCGGGGTTCGCCGGGCGAGCCGGGCGCGGCCGGTGTAACCGGCATCGGTGACCGCCAGCAGACGACTGCTGTACCGCCCCACTTCGACGATCTTGCCGACGACGTTGCGCCCCGCATAGACCGCGTCACCCGGCGCGAGCTCCGACGCGGCGCCAAGATCGACCAGCGCCCCGTCGCCCTCCAGAACCAGCGCCGATTCGACGATCTGCTGCGTCGTTCCGACCGCCACAAGCCGGCGGCCGCGCCACAGCCGGCCGGCTTCTTCACCAAGAATGCGCGCCTCGACAAGCTGGGGCACGAGCAGCGGCTCGCTCGCGGTGCCGGCAAGACAGTCGCCAGCGGTCGAGTGCGCCCGGGCCTGGTCCAGGTCGCATCGGGTTTGCAGCCATTCGCAACGCCGCCGCGCTTCCGTCAGCTCGGCCGACAGGTCACTGCTGTCGCGTCTGCCGTCGGTCCACCATGAGGAAAAACGGCCCGATTGTTCCACAGACCAACTGACGGCGACACGTGCCGACCATTGGCCGGGAACCAGCGCGTCGCGCACCAGCCGGCTCAGACGTGCCGCGGCAGCTTCCGGCGCCTGCGTGAGCGCCAGGCCCGCGAGGCACAGAAGGCCGGTGAACGTCAGGTTTTGGCGCGAGCGAAACATGCGAATCAAATTGCGGGTTTGGAATTGCCGATTGCGGTTTGAAGTTTGCGGACACAATCCGCACTCTCAATTCCGAAATCGGCAAAGGCGTCATCCTTCGGCTGCGTCGAGGCTGTGCCGCCACTGTGCGAGATGGTCGAGGCAAATGGCCGCGCCGCGGGCTACGGTCGTCAGCGGTTCTTCGTCGACGCGAACGGGCACATTGAGTTGCTCTGACAGGTAGTCGTCGAGGTTTCTCAAGAGCGCTCCCCCGCCGGTGAGAACGACGCCGTTGTCGACCAGGTCGGCGACCAGTTCAGGTTCGCACTGCTCGATGACCGATTTCAGGCACGCGAGAATCGCCTGCAAAGGTTCGCGAAGCGCCTCCCGAGTCTCTTCGCTGGTGACAACGGCCTTGCGAGGCACGCCGCTGATCGTGTCGCGACCCCGCACTTCGGCCGTGAGTTCCTGGTCGAGCGGCGCGGCCGAACCGATGTCGATCTTGAGCTGCTCGGCGGTCTGCGTTCCGACCCGCAGCGCATAGTGCTGCCTGAGATACTCGACGATCGCCTCATCCATTTCGTCGCCTGCGATCCGAATCGACCTGGCGGCTACCACGTCGGCCAGGCTGAAGAGCGCCACGTCGGTTGTCCCCCCGCCGATGTCGCACACCATGCTGGCCATCGGCTCGGCGATCGGCAGGCCGGCGCCGATGCCCGCGGCTTTCGATTCGGCGATCAGGTACACCTGCCCCGCGCCGGCCCGTTCGGCGCTGTTGAATACCGCCCGTTTCTCGACGGGCGTAATTCCACCGGGCACGGCGATCACCACCCGGGGCCGCAACCCGCCGCTTTTATGAACGGCCTTGCGGATGAAATACCGCAGCATGGCCTCGCACAACTCAAAATCGGTGATCACGCCATCCTGCAAAGGGCGGACGGCCGTGATTGAATCGGGAGTGCGCCCCAGCATCAGGCGGGCCAGTTTGCCGACCGCCGAGCCGCGCCCCAGCACGTTGCGGGTGCCCCGCTCGAGCGCCACGACCGACGGTTCGTCGATGACGATTCCGCGTCCCTGAACCGCCACCAGCGTGTTGGCGGTGCCGAGGTCAATTGCAAGATCGGGGCAGAGCCAGCGGCGAAGTCGGTGAAACATCCGTGCGGAAACCGACACAAGACGTGCTAACAAAGTGAGTTAGGGCTGCGGGTTGTAGCCGAAAGCGGCATTTGCCGCAATATCGACGGCAATAGTCGTACCCCGAAGTCCGAATTTCGAATCAGTGGCCGTTACCGGTCGGTGTTCCGGGTGGGACAGTTTCGTACTAAGCCTTTCTCCGACGCGTTTTCCTTCTACCTCTTGCTGATTCAATGGTTTCTGCAGACACCAGCACGGTTCGTCCATCGCGCCACACAGCCAGTGGTTCGCCGGCTTTCCGGTGGGCTTCAACGGCGTCGCGAGCCGCTTCGTCCAGCGCCAGCGATACAAGTGTCACGGTAGGGCGACGCGGACGCGGTGATTTCGATTGATTCTGGCGAGTCTTCATTTGTCGAACTCTCTCTGAATTGAGCCCCAGAGCGATTTGTTTGCCACCCGGTCAACGTGGTCTTTCCTGCCAGCCGCGATCAGGATCGGTCTACCCCCGTGCGAATTATCATACATTTGCCAATTCGTGGCAATTGGTTGGTAAAGCTCAAAAAAGCTCTTCAGCCCGGCTCGAAAGCGCCGCCGGATAGTGCTTTCGGGCACATTGTGCCCGCCGAGCCGAACTCGGTCGGCGACCCGTGCCACGGCTAGGTCGTCGGATTGCAGGTACAGAAGCACGAGATGGAACTCGTAGCCGCGTGCGATCAGACCACGCAACCGAACTGCCAGCGAACGTGCCGCCAATGTCGATTCCAATCCGAATGACACGCCGCGGGCCCCCAGTGAATCCATGCGCGCCAGTAGAACCTCGCTGGCAACCAGGGCTACACCCTCGGGATCGAACGGTGACAAACCGCGAGCAATCAGGTCGGCGTTCAGGAATTCCACGAGACGCAATCTCCTCCTCAACAACCGCGGCGCGGCCGTGGTTTTGCCGGCGCCGTTGGGGCCCCCGATCACGACGACAAGCGGAGCGTGCTGTGCCGACGATTGAATCATGAGCTCACGCCTTAGGGCAAGACGGGCTTCACGGTGCACCTGTACTTCGACGGTTGAGTCCGTCCACTGACAAGTAGCGCCGCGCGAAACTCCTGCACCGCCTGCTGGTCGATTTCTCGCTCGCGATGGCCCTCGCGGCAGGCGGCCGAGCGGATACCGACGACGTCGGGGCCAAGTTGCCGCAATCGGGCGACGTCGCGGCGCGACAGCCGGCCCGCGAGCGCGAACATCAGGCCGCTCGCCCGGGCCTGGTTTCCGAGTGACACTAATTCCGCTTCCGACAGGCAGTCAAACAGCCCCCCCGCCGACTTGTCGTGCGTGTCGATCAGCACGCCGGCACACTCCAGCCGATTTGCCACAGCGACGACCGCATCCGGCGCCGGGCTGCCCGCAAGTTGCCAATCGGCATACGCCACCAGAACCAGTGGTCGAGCGGCAAGACCATGGCGTTTTAGAACAGATGGCAACTGAAGCGGCCACGCGAAATCTTCTCCCAGACCCGCGGTGCCGACTTTGAACATGTCGACCCCCGGCGGAAAGGCGCTGCTCGAACCTGTGGCGATCAAATCGCGTGCTTCCCCGAGGGCTACGCTGAGCGGCAATTTCGGGGCGAGGGTGTCTCGCAACCGCACAATGTCGGCAATGGTCGCGGGGTCGGCCATTCCCATCGGCCCATGGGTCGGCTCCTTGATATCCAACAGGTCGCAGCCGCCGGCGATCGCCTGCTGTGCCTCGGCTGCGTTGCGGACGCTGACCAAAAGCGCTAGCGCCCCGTTCAAGCGCCCGAGAACCGATGACTTTTGACGCAATTCCGACACGCGATTTATCTCCTGAGTGCGGCTTTTTTTGCGACGTGCCGCGCCGACCCGCCGCGCGAGCGAAGCCGGCTGTGGAGGCACTCCGGCCTGCGATCTGCAAAAATTTTGCGATTCCCATTGCCGCTAACGCCCCGATTCGCAACAATAGTAAGGTTCCGCTGCTCCGAACGCCAACGGGCGTTCCTGTCGGCGGGCAGCCGTTGTGATTCTGAGAAGCCCCCATGAAATCTCGCCCCTACTACCGTCCTCCGGACCGGTTCGGTCGCTGAGATTCTTGCGCGCTGGCTGATCATCTCGAATTCTTCTGTCCCGCGGCGGCTCGTTCCGCACCCGTGTTTTCAGGCTCGCAGTCCACCTTCCAAAGAAAAACGCCAAGCCTATGCGCCGGCCCGACATTCGTAATATCGCCATCATCGCCCACGTCGATCACGGCAAGACGACCCTGGTCGACTGCCTCTTGCGGCAAAGCGGTTTGTTCCGCGAGTCGCAATTGCAGGGAGAGTGCATCCTCGACTCGAACGATCTGGAGCGCGAGCGGGGCATCACCATTCTCGCGAAGAACATCGCCCTGGCCTACAAGGGGGTGAAGATCAACATCATCGACACTCCCGGCCACGCCGACTTCGGCGGCGAGGTCGAGCGCGTGCTGAAAATGGCCGACGGCGTGCTGATGCTGGTCGACGCGGCCGAAGGGACCAAGCCCCAGACGCGCTTCGTTTTGAGGAAGGCGCTCGAGTGCGGGCTCAAGCCGGTGGTGGTGATCAACAAGATCGACCGGCCCGACGCCCGCCCCAGCGAAGCGCTGTCGGAGACGTTCGACCTGTTCGTTGAGCTGGGGGCCGACGATGAAGCCCTGGATTTTCCATTCATCTTCGCCAGCGGCCGCGCCGGCTTTGCGACGCACGACCCGGCCGTCAAGACCGACAACATCTGCCCGCTGCTCGACATGGTGCTCGAGCACGTGCCGGGGCCTGAGATCAATCTCGACGCCCCGTTGCAAATGATGGTGACCACATTGGCCTGGTCAGATTACGTCGGGCGGATCGCGACGGGTCGGATCGCCAGCGGTACGATTCGCAAAGGGCAAAAGGTGGCGATTCTGAGGGCCGACGGGTCGCAAGTCGCCGGTCAGGCGGTGGCGATCGAAGTGTTCGACAAGCTCGGCCGCACACCTGTCGACGAGGTCACGGCCGGAGACATCGTGGCGATTACGGGGCTGCCCGACCCCGAAATCGGCGACACCATCGCGTGCCCCGAATACCCCGTGGCGCTCGATCGCATCAGCGTCGATGAACCGACCTTGACGATGCTGTTCACCATCAACGGTTCGCCGCTGGCGGGTCGCGACGGCAAGTTTGTGACGAGCCGGCACCTGCGCGCCCGCCTTTACCGCGAGCTCGAATCAAACGTCGCCCTGCGCGTCGAATCGTCACCCAACAGCGACCACTTTCAGGTTTCGGGCCGAGGGCTTTTGCACCTGGGCATTCTCATCGAAACCATGCGCCGCGAAGGGTACGAATTGTCGATCGGCAAGCCCGAAGTCATTCGCAAACGAATCGACGGCGAGTGGCACGAACCATTTGAGGTGCTGACGGTCGACGTGCCCGCCGCCGACGTCGGCCCTGTCATGGAACTGGTGGGTAGCCGCCGCGGCCAGTGCGTGACCATGAAATCGGGCGAAACGGGGATGACACACCTCGAATTCGCAATCCCCGCGCGAGGCCTGATCGGCCTCAGGACCCGGCTGCTGAACGCCACGCGCGGCGAAGCCATCATGCACCATCGGTTCGATTCGTACCGGCCCTGCGAGGGAGAGATTCCGCATCGGGCCAACGGCGTGCTGGTCTCGCAGGAAAACGGACGCAGCGTCGCCTACGCCCTGTGGAAACTGCAGGAACGGTCGGACCTGTTCGTCGACCCAGGTGACGAGGTGTACGAGGGAATGGTCGTGGGGGAAAATTCCCGCGAGAACGACATGGTCGTGAACCCGATTCGCGAAAAGAAACTGACCAACATTCGCACCACCGCGGCCGACGAGGCGATCTTGCTGCGGCCCCCCCGCAAGATGACTTTGGAACAGGCGCTCGAGTACATCGAAGACGACGAATACGTCGAGGTGACGCCCAAGGTCATCCGGCTGCGAAAGGTCACCTTGAGCGAAGCGGCCCGGCGGAAAGAAAACAGGGCGGCCAAACAGCCGACCGGGTGAGGCCGGATTGTCAGTCACCGTTCCTTGCCTGAGCTACCCTTCCGGCAGCGGAATGGCGGCGGTCCCGGCGCGCCTGAAGATTTCGGCGGCACGCGCGAGTTGCGACGCAGCCTGTGGTCCGTGGTCTTCGACGGCGACGACGACATCTCCCTTGCGCACGGCCTGGTCGTAGAAATTCGATAGTTCCTTTTCGGTCCCGCGGGTCAGCATCGCGCCGACGAACCCGCCCAGGGCGCTCCCGCCGGCGAGTCCCGCGGCGCCGGCCAGAATCAGCGGAACGGCTCCGCTCGCGGCTCCCACGGCAATCGCCGTCAGCCCGCCAGCGACGGCGCCGATCGACGCCCCTGCGGCTGTCGCCTCAGCCGCGTGTGTGCCGGCGGGCTGTTGATGTTCGAACTCGCGAAAGTACCGCTCCTTCGTCTCGTCGGAACAGATCACGGTGATCTGGTCGCGACCGAAGCCTGCGGCCTGAAGTTTTTGAACCACATGATCTGCGTCGGGCAGGCTGGAGAAAATCCCCGCTCGCACAGACTCTTCCAGTTCGGTTTGCTGTGGCATGATGAGGTCTCCCTGAAAAGGACCGGACCGTATCACAACACAGACGACGATCCGAGCCGATGGTGAGAGTGCACCTTCCATGCCCGAAGCGCCCCGGGACCGCCGGCCGGTCCAAACCCGCGTCAATTGGCTGACCGACGCGAGCGCTTTTCGACCAGATCGGCCGATGCGCGGTCAATCGGCCGAGGGGCCCGTCATCCGCTGCGGGCGGACCCAGGAGTCGAATTGCTCACCCGTGGCATAGCCCAGCTTGATCGCCGCCTCGCGCAGGCGGATGTTTTCGCGGTGGGCCATCAGCGCGATCTGGGCGGCGTGCTCGTAACCGATATGCGGGCTGAGCGCCGTCGCCAGCATCAGCGAATCGGCCAGGTGCTGCCTGATGCGCTCGTCATGAGGCGCAATTCCTTCAGCACAGCGCGTGCTGAACGACCGGCAGCCCTGGGCCAAAAGGCCGATCGACTCGAGAACGTTGGACAAGATCACCGGCTTGTAGACGTTGAGCTGAAAATTTCCCTGCGAACCGGCGAAGGCGACGGCGTGGTCGTAGCCGAACACCTGCACGGCAACCATCGTCAGCGCTTCGCACTGTGACGGGTTGATCTTGCCCGGCATGATCGACGACCCCGGCTCATTCTCGGGCAGCGTGATTTCGCCGATTCCTGATCGCGGGCCGCTGGCGTACCATCGCACGTCGTTGGCGATTTTCATCAGAGCGCCCGCCAGGGTGCGCAGGGCAGCGCTCAGATTCACCATCGCGTCATGTGCCGACAGGGCCGCGAATTTGTTCGAGGCCGAAACGAACGGCCGGCCTGTCTCAGCGGCGATGTGGCCGGCGACTAGCTCTCCAAACCGCGGCGGCGCGTTGAGCCCCGTGCCGACGGCCGTTCCGCCGATCGCCAGTTCGTACAGGCCGGGCAGGGCGCGCGACACGGTTTCGAGCGCCTGCTCGAGCTGGGCCGCCCAGCCGGAGAAGACCTGTCCCAGCGTGATCGGGGTGGCGTCTTGCAGATGAGTCCGCCCGATCATCACGACCCGCGCAAACTCAAGTGAACCCGCGGCCAAAGTCTGCTGCAATTGGCGAACGGCCGATAGAAGATCGCCTTCTACGGCCTCGTCGGCTGCCAGGTGCATCACCGTGGGAAACACGTCGTTCGACGATTGGCTGCAATTGACGTCGTCGTTCGGGTGCACGGGCGTTTTCGAACCGACAACGCCCCCGGCCAGTTGGATTGCAAGATTGGCAATGACCTCGTTCGCATTCATGTTGGAATGCGTGCCCGAACCCGTCTGGAACACCCCCAAGGGGAACTCGGAATCCCAGACGCCCGCGATCACTTCGTCAGCCGCGCGGACAATCAGATCGACCTTGTCGGAGGCAAGCCGGCCCAGATTGGCGTTGGCGAGCGCCGCGCATTTCTTGACGAGACCGAAGGCGCGAATGACGCCCCGCCCCCAGCGATAGCGCTGGCCGCCCCAGCAGAGATTTTCGAGGGAACGCTGGGTTTCGGCCCCCCAGAGATGATTCGCGGGAACTTCGACGGCGCCCAGCGAATCGTGTTCGATTCGCGTCGCGGCCGGTTCAGGTTTGGCATCCTTCGCGCGCTTCATACGGCGGGTCATGGCTCATCAGCCGATCTTATCAATGACGTTGCCGAGCTTCGGTGCAGGGAATTTTGGTGCGATGACACGATTCTGAACCACCGGTGTGCGGAAAGCCGCAGAGCTGACGGCAATCGCGGTGTCGCAAGTTTGTCGCAAGTTTGTCGCAAGTTGCCGACCCCTCGGCTGGCAGAGCAAGAACATAGTTCATTTCCTATTTCAGTCGGTAGATCAGCGCGTTGGTCTCCCCCTCCCGTACGATTAACCCCGCCTTTTCAAGTCCCGCCAGGTCGCGCTGCAGCGTCCGGCGGCTGACACCAGGGGAGAGTCTTTCGTAGGTTGTGATGACGAGCGTTCCCTGCTCAAGGAGATAGTCGATCGCCAGGCCCTGCCGCGGGTTCAGGCGGTTCTCGCGCCTCAACAAGTCGCAGCGGATGGCGGTTTCGCCACGGACCTTCACTTCGGCCAGTTGCGTCGACAGGCCGGTCACAAAGAACTCCAGCCAGCCGGTGAGGTCCATTCCCTGCTCGCGGACGCTTTGAATCGCCCCGTAGAACGCGCTGCGGTCGCGGTCGTAGAACTCGCTGAGCGTGAACAGCCGCTTGAAGTCGTAACCGGCCCGGTACAGGCACAGCGTCGATAGCAGGCGCGAGCAGCGACCGTTGCCGTCGACGAACGGATGAATGTGCACGAGTTGAAACTGAGCGATGCCAGCCACCAGCACCGGATGGACGCCCGAATCACTTTGCAGCCAGGTGACCAGCTCCTGCATCAAGGGCGGAACATCGCCGGGAGGCGGGGGAGTGTAGATGATTTCCCGCGTGCGGCTGTTGACAACATAGTTCTGTACCAGGCGGTACGCGCCGGGGGCGCCCTCGCCGCCGCGGACCCCCTCCACCAATCGCCTGTGAATTTCGCGGATCAGCCCTTCGGTTACCGGGGCGCCGCTGGCGAGGTATTCCGAGACGAGCTCGAACGCACCGCGGTAATTCAGCAGCTCGCGGACGTCGTCGGCGCGAGCTTGATCGACCGTCTCACCTGCCCAGAGCCGCGCGGCCTGCTCAATGGTAAGCTGCGTCCCTTCAATGTGAGTCGTGTGGTGGGCTTCGAGCAACAGGGCCCGTTGGCTCATCCGCCGCAGCCACTCGTCCGATAAAGTGGCCGCCTCGAGAAAGCCTCGCGCCCGTTCGATCGCTGTCAAGCCGGCAGTGATCGAATTGGTGATGGTGACACGCGGGGTGAAGGAGCTCATGCGTTGTTGGTAACCTTCGATCAGCCCCCCCAGAGCCTCATATACCAGTTAAGGGCGTCATCGATCAGCCCGGGGCCGTAGACGTGAATCAACACCAATGGAAGGTAGACCGCCCTCGCAATTTCCGAATACCACCCGGGGCGTCCGAGCAAGTTCCAGATCAGGCAGGTCGGACCGAGAGACGACAGGTAGGCGACCGGGGCGACGAGGATCCAGAATCGGCGCGGCCGAACCGTCAGCCAGCCGATGGGACCGCGGCGTTTCGCCGGATGGGTGCAATTCACACCGCGATTATAATCCGGTTGGCCGACCTTGAAACCCTCTGGCCGCACTGTCATGCTTGGCCCGTCCGCCACGCCGCAGAGGTTTTGCGGCGAACTCAAGGGAGAAGCTCGTGCGGGCAAGCAGAATCAAATCTGGTTGGCGATACGACGAAGACGAGGAAATACTGGCCTTGCTTCGCTCGCTGGCCGCTGAGGGCTTCGATCAGCTTGATCAGGGAGACGGTATCGTACTTGACGGCGAGCGCCGGCTGGCGTCATTCATGCATCAACTTGGCCGTCGCGCTGCGGTGCAGAAATTGCCGCAAGCCATGCGGAAACAAAAAGCCGCCGCGCCCGATCGCGACTGACGATGCCGCCCAGCAGCGCCTGCGCGATGCCAAGCGAATCGACGGATGCGCGGATAACCCCCCCCTCCGCTCGCCGCTCAATGGCTGCACGAGCCCACTTTGAGTCCGGGCTCAGTCACTCTCCGCCGGCCGGCCTGGCCTCGCGTCTGGCTTCCGCCAGGCCGGCCACAAGGCCGGCCGACAGCACCGCCTGCTCCGTGGGGACCGACGCCGCTTTCGACTGCTTGACTGCCTCGTCAGCGTGCCCGAGCCGCGCGCTCAGAGCGGCAACCAGATACAGACCGTCCTCGCGGAGCGGAACGTCGCGCAGGCCGCGCACGAGTTGAAAGGCATGGGCGGGCTTTCCCGCCCGCACCAGGCGGCAGGCCAGCCGCAGCGACCATTCGTGCAAGGCGCCCGCCTCGTTCTGGACGGCCGAGATTCGGGAAATGGCGCCCGGGATATCTCCCGCGGCGACCAGTTCGCCGGTCACTTGCCGCACCACCGGCAGCTTCACCTCGGCCGGAGCGTCTTCCAGCGCCTTCTGGGCCGCGGCCAGAATTTTTTGCTGCAGATCGGCCTTACCTAGAGCGCTGTAGGCTTGTGCGACTTGAACGGCGACCACAGAACCCAGAAGCGGGTACTGGTCAGCCGGGTCGGAACGACTGCTGGCCGCCTGGACTTCTTCCCACACCGGGTCGACGATTCCCGAGTGCAGCGCCGCCTGCAACACGTCGCCTTGCGCGAGGAAGCGGTCGGTGGCCGTAGCCAGCAGTTCGCCAAGCTTTTCCTTGTATTCCAGAAGCGCCCGGCGGACCTGTTCTCTGTCGCGAAGCTGTTTGAAGCCCTTCAATTCGTTGCCGATCGCGTCGGCGCCGGCGCCTTCGGCGTCAGCCACGCGCTGCCGCATGAACACGGGGCTGGGGGCGGCCGACCGAAGATAGCGCAGCGCCAGTTGAAAGTTTCGCCATGCCGGCTCGCGCTGCCCCAGACCGGCCTGCACGACGGCGGCATCAGTGGCGGCCAGCGCCGCCAGTCGCGGCGTCGCGTCGGGCAGCGTCAGTTCATAAAGCGCCCTGACGCCGGAAACCTTCATCGGCTCGGGAGCGGCCAGCGTGTTCAAAATCTCAAGCGATTGCGCGACAAGCCGCTCGGCGGCCGGACGGTGGCCGGCCTCCAGTTCGACGGCTGCGAGACGAGCCAGCAGGCGGGCCTGCGCCGCCGGCCCCAGGGAGGCGGCGGCTTGCAGCGTGCGTTGCAGGTCGGGTTCGGGGCTGCCGGCCGCTTGCGCTCGAGCATACGTTTCGGCCCAGGCGAGGGACGCATCAGCACGTGCCGCCAGATCGGTCTGTTTGTCGGCCCAGGCCTGAGCGTCGTCCCAGCGACCGTGGGCCGCGAGAATCAGGGCCACGGCGGCCTCCTGCGGCGCGAGCCAGTGGCCCACGCTGCGGCCAGCGAGCGGTGCGTCGAGGTCGAATGAGCCGTCGTTCTGTACAACCTGCAGTGCGGCGGCCAGTTGATTCAATGCGGGCGACCGCTGCTGTTCGCCCAGTACTTTTCGCGCGTCGTCGAAATTGCCTGCCGCGGCCGTGACGGCCGCCACGGCGATGGCCCCTTCCACCGGTGGCCGACCGCGAGAGCCGTAATCGCCGAACAGGCGCCGCGCTTCGGCCACGCTGCTCGTGAATGCGGCGGGCGCGGCGGCGAGCTGTTTCCAGGCCAACTGCACGGTCGGCAGGCAGCCTTCGTACCGGCTTTGCTGACCGACTTTCTGCAACTGTTCCAGTTCGTCGACAGCCGATTTGAGATCGCCAGCGGAGAGATACGCCTGCGCGCTGAAGCGACGGCAGTAGGCCTTGCGCGCGTGGGGCGCGTTCAAAGCGGCATTGCGGGTTCGTGCGAGTGCCTCGCGCACGAGCGCGACGCGCGGGTCGGCGGCTTTCTCGGCAGTCGGAGCCGGTTTAGCAACTTCTTCGGGCGTCTCGGCGGCACCTGTGCGCGGGACGACCGCCGCGGCGGGAAATTCCGTTACGTCGGACGTGAAGAACTTGGCGAGGCCAAACGTCGCCAGCCCCACGACGACAATCACACCGATGGCAATGGGCATCATCGGCAGTTTTTTCGGCGGCGGCGGCGGAGGGGGGGCCTCGGCCTTTTTGGGCGCAGGCGCCGTGAACACCGGCACCATGCATTGCGGGTTACAGCACTTCACCTGTTGGCCGGCGGCTTTGGCCGAAACATAGCCGACCGTCTCGCACATCGGGCACTTCACTTCCAGCGTGCGCGAGGGGCCGGGCTTCGGATGGGCCGGAATGGCATTCGCCGCGACCGACGGATCGACGGCGAATGGATCGTCTTCATCCTGCGCCGGCCGTTGGATCTCAGGCGGCGCCGAAACGCTGCCCGCGGTCGATGGCGGTTTTGCCGGCCCTGATTGCCGGGCAGGCGCCGCCGTGGGAGCGCGCGGCGCCGGGGCGCGGGCCGTTGCGGCGCCCCCTTTCATGGGCGCGCCGCAAAAGGGGCACTCCGCGGCGTCTTCATCGAGGACCGATTGTTTACACGCCGGACACGTGGGTAGATCCATGAACGACGATCTCTGGGCTAGCGAATCGTTCGGCAGGCCAGGCCGGCTCGCCCGTAGCGCGGCGACCGCGGCGCGGTGCGTGCACAGCTCCGCCGACAACGTATCGAGGGGTATTTGTTCAGCGTACCTTTCGGCCAGTGGAGTTGCCAGCCCGTGCGGCGAGTGGGTGCCTGTGGCGGCGCCGCGCTTTGCTGAAGAGCCGGCGCGGCCCATATCGCCGGTAAATCTGCACAGTACGAGAACCACAAGTTGCCGTTCGACAGGCGGCGGCAATTTCGCTCGCGGGGCACATTGCCTATAATTTCAGACGAATTCGATGGTCAAATCGTTCCCCGCCGATGTCTGACGCCAACGTTTCCAGCACTGCCGGTGCGCGCGAATCGAGCGGCTGGGAGCTGGCCGCCGAGTCGATCACGGTCAGAATCCGCTGGTTCGGCGTGGCGGCAGGCTACCTGCTGGTCAACGTGGTCGAACGGCCGCCTGAGAGCCACCGCGCGGTGATGAACGCGATTCTCACGCTGGGGGCGGTCTATGCGCTGATCGACACGTTGTGGAGTCTGCGAGGCAGGGTGTTTTTGAGCCGCTGGCCCCTCGTGATCTCGCTGATGGAAGCGGTGTTTGTGGGGCTGTTGTGCTACTTCGACGCCGGGCTCGACAGCCCGTTTCGGTTCTACTACTTCCTGTCGCTGTTGGTGTGCGCGATGCGGTACTCGCCGGCGGTGACCTACGCCACGTTCGCGTTGCACGCGGTGAGCTACGGCGAGCTGTTTTTCAGCCGGCGGTTCACGCAGCAGGACCTGCCCACCCTGGTTGTGATGCTGGTATCGATGGGCTGGGTGACATGGGCCTGCACGTCGCTCGCGGGACTGTTGCAGGGGGCCGGCAGGCGGCTCACGCAATTGAACGATCGGCTCAGGCAGAACCAGGCCGAGCTCGAACAGAGAATTCTGCACCGCACCCGCGAGCTGCAACAGTCGCAGGCGCTCGTGGTGCAGCAGGAAAAGCAGGCCGCGTTCGGATTGCTGGCCGCGGGAATCGCGCACGAAGTCGGCAACCCGCTGGCGGCCATCAGCTCGCTGGTGCAGATGCTGCAGCGCCGGCCCAGCGACGACTACACGCGCGAGCGGCTCGAAATGGTCGACGACCAGTTGCGGCGCATTCAGGGAACGCTGCGCGAACTGGTCGATTTCAGCCGGCCGGCCAACACGCAGAAGACCATGTGCGACGTTCACGAAGTGCTCGATGCCGCGCTCAACATCGCCAAATACTACAAGCGCACCAAGGGCAAGCGCATTGTCACCCGCTACGCCGAGCACCTGCCGGCGTTGCGCGTCGTGCGCGATCAGCTCGTGCAGGTGTTCTTGAACCTGGTCTTGAACGCAATGGACGCGACCGACGAAGGGGGTTCGATCGAGATCGCCACGCGGCTGGTTGACGGGTGGATTCAGGTGACAGTCCGCGACGACGGGCACGGCATCGCGCCCGACAACCAGCGGCGGGTGTTCCAGCCGTATTTTACGACCAAAGAAACCGGCACCGGGCTGGGGTTGTTCGTGTGCAAGCATATTGTCGAGCAGACGGGCGACGGCCGCATCGAGCTGACCGAGTCGTCGCCGGGGGGTACGACGTTTACCGTGTCGCTCACGTGCGACAACGTCCGCCGGCACCCCGATGTCAGTCAACCCACGCTCGTTTCGGCCGAGGTGAGCTGACCGTGAAACCGACCCGCCAGGTGCTGATCGTCGAAGACGAGCCGATCATCCGCGCGACGCTTCGAGAATTCCTTACGGGCGAGGGCTTTGTGGCGACCGAGACGGGCACCGTGGCTGATGCGCTGGCGCAAGTGCGGCAGCGCGACTTCGTGGTGGCGATCTGCGACGTGCGGCTGCCCGACGGCGACGGAATTCAACTGCTCAAACGGATGCTGCAGATCAACCCCGAGCTGTTTGTGCTGATCATCACGGCGTACGCGACAGTCGAAAGCGCGGTCGAGGCGTTCAAGGCGGGGGCCTACGATTATCTGGTCAAGCCGGTGCTCTTCGACGATTTGCAGCACAAGTTGCAGAGGTTGTTTCGGTATCGCGAGCTGTTCGTCGAAAACCAGTCGCTGCGGCGCGAACTGTCGCGGCAGGAACGGTTCGACGAGCTGGTCGGTTCGAGCAAGGCGCTGGCCGAGGTTCAGGCGACGATCCGCAAGATCGCCGCGACCAACAGCAACGTGCTGCTGGAAGGAGAAACGGGCACGGGCAAGGAACTGTTCGCGCGGGTGATTCACCGGGCGGGGCCCAAGCACCAGGAAAAGTTTCTGACGGTGCATTGCGCGACGCAGCCGGTGGAACTGCTCGAAGCGCAATTGTTCGGCCAGCGAAAAGGGGCGGTGCGGGGGGCACCGAGCGATCAGCCGGGCATTCTCTTGCACGCCGGCGAGGGAACGGTGTTCCTCGACGAAGTGGGGCAGCTTCCGCTGGCAACCCAATCGAAGTTGTTGCGGGCGATCGAATTTCAGGAAATCATGCCTTTGGGGGGCACCGAACCGGTGCGGGTATCGGCCCGCATTATCGCGTCCACCACCCGCGACCTGATTCGCGAAGTGGCCGAGGGGCGGTTTCAGGAAGACCTGTTCTACCGGCTCAACGGGGTCAAGATTCGCATTCCCCCGTTGCGCGAAAGGCTCGACGATATTCCCGAACTGGTCGAGTTTTTCATCGGCAAGCACACGGCGACCTTGGGCAAGCGCGTGACGGGGGTCACGAGCGAAACGATGCGGCTGTTGATGTCGGCCCGCTGGAAAGGAAACGTGCGACAGCTCGACAACGCCATCGAACGGGCCGTGATCATGTGCGAAGAGGCGCAGATCGAACCGAAGGATTTGCCGCCCGATTTGCTGGGAGTGGGGCAGATTCTGCCCGACACCGACGATTTGCGTTCGGCGCTCAGGCACTACGAACGTCTGCACATCAGCCGGGTGCTGCGGCAATGGCCCGACAAGCGCGAGGCGGCAAAGCGCCTGCGGCTGGGGCTGTCGAGCCTGTATCGGAAGATTGAAGAGCTGGGGCTGGATTTGTGAGTCTGCGTCGAGCGCCGAAATCGCGCGACCGTCTCGCCCCGACATCAGACGTCCGACCCAAGCCGACCGTTATGCGGTCGCCGCAGCGATCAATCGTCAATCTCCTGCAGCTCCGTTTCAGGACGATTCAACCGATCAGCGAAGGCTCTGGTCGCTGACATCGGGTTTGTTTAGAATTGCCGCCATGTCGCAGTCAAAGCTCGCAGACGTCTCGTGGGAAAGGATGATCCGGGCCGTGGAGAAAGTGCGGGAACGTTTGCACCGGGCGACTGCCGCCCTCGACGCCGCGGGTGTGCCTTATGCGGTGATTGGCGGCAACGCGGTTGCGGCATGGGTTTCTCGCGTCGATGAGTCGGCAGTGCGGAACACGCAGGACGTCGACCTGCTGATTGATCGAGCGGACCTTGATCTCGCGACTGCCGCATTGCAATCTGCGGGCTTTGTGCATCGTCGCGCCGCTGGAATTGAGCTGTTTCTCGACGGCCCGAGTGCAAAGGCCCGTGAGGCAGTCCACATCATTTTCGCTGGCGAGAAGGTCCGGCGTGAGTATGGTTACCCGGCGCCCGACATCCTGGAGAGCGAGCGCTCTGCGCAGTTTCGTGTTCTGTCGCTCGATGCGCTTGTCCGAATGAAGCTGACGTCATTCCGCCGCAAAGATCAGGTCCATATAGACGACCTGGTGGAGGTCGGTCTGGTAGACGAGTCGTGGTATGCCAAGCTCCCGAGTGACCTGGCGACACGCCTGAAGCAACTCATTGATACACACGACGATTCAGGCTCGTAAGGTGCACCGAATGGGGACAACAGCCGTTCCGGAGATGCCTCCGACACCCCTCCGCTGGCACGACCTCGCCTCGCGCGTGCTCGAGCGGCATGCGCTCTCGGCCGACGAGGGCCTGGCGATTCTCAACTGCCCCGACGTCGAACTGCCCGCACTTCTGGCGGCGACATATCGCGTGAGGCACAGGTATTGGGGGAACGAAGTTCAGTTGTATTCGCTGCGGAACGCGAAAAGCGGCCTGTGCCCCGAAGATTGCGGGTACTGCTCGCAGTCGAAAGTGAGCGAGGCCGAGATTCCGGTCTATCGCTGGAACGACGAAGCGACCCTGTTGGAAAACGCCCGCATCGCCGCTCAGAACAAATCGCGCACCTATTGCATCGTGGCCTCGGGGCGCGGGCCCACCGACCGCGAGGTCGAGCACGTGGCGGGCATTGTCAGAAAGATCAAGCAGACGTACCCGCTCAATATCTGCTGCTGCCTGGGCCTCTTGACGGCCGAGCAGGCGCAGAAGCTGGCTGACGCGGGGGTCGACCGCGTCAACCACAACCTGAACACCAGCGAACGCTTCTACCCCGAAATCTGCTCAACCCACAGCTATGCCGACCGCATGGAGACTTTGCGCGTCGTACGCGACGCGGGCATGGAGCTCTGTTCCGGCGGAATCGTGGGGATGGGCGAGCGACAGTCAGACCTGGTCGAGCTGGCGCTGGCCTTGCGCACGCTCAAGGTCGAGTCGATCCCGGTGAATTTTCTGCACCCGATCGACGGCACCCCGCTCGAAGGGCGCGACGACCTGAACCCGCGAGATTGTCTCAAGGCGCTGTGCCTGTTCCGGCTGGCAAACCCCGAAAGCGAAATCCGCATCGCCGGCGGGCGCGAGTTGCAGTTGCGCTGGCTGCAACCGCAGGGGCTGTACGCCGCCAATTCGCTGTTCGTTAGCGACTATCTGACGACGAAGGGGCAGACGCCCGAAGACGATTACCGAATGATCGCCGACCTGGGCTTTGCGATCACCGGCCCGGGGCCCGAAACGGCGAAGGGAAAGCAGGCGGCCCTGAACGGCTGCGAGAATTGAACAGAGAGAAACCGAGACGCGGAGAGTTCACGAAAGGCGAGCTTTATCGAGTCGGCCTGGGTATTTCTCCGGGTCTCTGTGGCTCCTTGTTGTTATTGAATTCGCACGTTCGAATTCTTCGTGGGTCGCAGACTTTATCAGAACAATTCCGCAATCGGCTCACCCAGCGCCAGCGCGTGCGGGCGATTAAGCGGGTCGCGCATCAGCGTTTCGGGTGAGATTCCCAGGGCGTAGTAGATCGTCGCCGCGATGTCTTCGGGCGTCACGGGGTTCGATTTGGGGTAGGCGGCGAACCGGTCGGAAGCTCCATAGACCAACCCCGGGCGCACCCCGCCCCCCGCGAACAACACGCTGTAACAATGCGGCCAATGGTCGCGGCCCGCGGCGTCGGCCCCCGCGCCTGAGGTGATCTGCCCCAGCCGCGGTGTGCGGCCGAACTCTCCCATCGCGACAACCAGCGTTTCGTCGAGCAGGCCGCGGTCGGCCAGGTCTTCCAGGAGCGCTGCGAAGGCGCGGTCGGTGTAGGGAAGCAGTGACTTTTTCATCAGGGGGAAATGCTGAAAATGCGTGTCCCACGCCTGATCGAAGCGGCGGCCCGTGCAGACCGTCACCAGCCGCACGCCGGCTTCAATCAATCGTCGCGCCAACAGCATACACTGCCCCAGGTGGGGCAGGCCGCCGTATTTTCGGGCCTCGACCGAACGGTCGAGCCGGTCGGGCAGGCCGTACTTCTCGCGCAGGTGCATCGGCTCGGCATCAAGGTCGAACGCCCGCCGCGTCGCTTCGCTGGTCAACAGAGTGAACGCGCGTTCGTAGTGCGTTTCGAGGGCCTGAGCCGGTAGATTGACTTGGCGGCCACCTGCCGATCTGTCGAGAAATTCCAACAGGGTTCGCCGCTGCGAAAGTCGGTCTTCCGACATATCTCCGGGCAGGCCCAGCCCTGGAACCTTGTACTTGGGAGCACTCGGGTCGCCCGTCACGAAGGGGTCAAACGCAGGCCCCAGAAACCCGGCTCGCTGCCCCGGCAGGTCGTAGCCGTTGTTCGACATGATCTCGGGAACCTGCACGAACGGGGGAAGCGTCAGGTTCGCAGGCGGGAGCAGTTTGCTCAATACCGCGCTGAGCGGCGGAAAGTTCTCGGGCTCGTCGCGAATGATCAGCCGCCCCCCCACGACGGGCGAGCGGCCGGTGAGCGCATAGTACGCCCCGGCATTGTGGTCGACCACCTGGTGATGCACGGCCCTGACCAAAGCCAGCCGGTGCATCTGCCTCGATAACAGCGGCAGGTGCTCGCACACGGGAACGCCCGGCAGCGTCGAGGCGATCGGCGTGAATTCGCCACGCACCTCGGCCGGCGCTTCGGGCTTCATGTCCCACATATCCTGGTGGGCGGGGCCCCCTTCCAGAAAGAACAGAATGCACGACTTGGCGCGCGCCCGAATCGCGCCCGGCTCGGTTGTTCCGGCAGCCGTCGCAACACCACGCAGCAGGTCGGGCAGCCCCAGGCCGACCGCCCCCAGGGCGCCGGCGCGCAAAAGATCGCGGCGCAGCAACGGAGGAGAGCGATCAGCCAGGCTGCTGCGGTTCATGTCAGCTCTTTACACGTGTGGCGTCATCGCCGGTCTCAAACCATCCCGCGCGGCTCAAAACCCTATCATACCGCGCCGGGCGGGCGCAGCAACGGGGGGTGCCCTTGGCCGTCGGCCCTCTCAGTGCCGGGCCGCGTAGAGCTGTTCAACGACGCCGTCGAGAAAGCCGGCCAACCGCTGGGCGGCCCGTCGGGCCGTTTCGCGCAAGCGCCACAGGTCCTGAATGCTGCCAGGCCTTCGCCACAACGCCCCGACCGCCGCGCCGAGCCTCACTGTGCCCGTGTCACCCAGCATCGTCAGAATCTCGGGCGGCAAATCGGCCGATAGATCGTCGCTGATCGCCCGAACGGCCATGCAGGGAACGTGTACATCACGGCACACCCTCGCGACGGCCAGCGATTCCATGTCGACGGCAATCGCCTGGTGCAGTTGGGCCAGGGCCATCTTCTCGGCCACCGTTCGCACGATGCGATCGGTGGTCAGCAAACGGCCGACGTGCCGACCTGCGGCCGGGTCGGCCGGCATCTGCATCTTGATCTCGAGCGCGTGGCCCTGTTCGTCGGCCAGCGAATTTCCCACCACGATATCGCCGATTTTCAGCTCAGGGGCCAAAGCCCCCGAAAAACCGGCCGAAACGATCCACTGGGGCGTGTGGCCGTCGAGCAGCGCCTGTGTGGCCTGGGTCGCCGCCGCGTAACCGACCCCCGACTGCACCAGCGCAATTCGCGCCTCTCGCAATCGGGCGCCGCGAAACGTGAATTTGCCCCCCACGTACTTGCGAATCTTTTCGCAGCGATCGAGAAACGGATTGATCTCCATCGGCGTGGCGTACACGATGCCGACGTCGGCGTGCGTCGTGTCGTTCGCATTGGAGTCGGCCTGAGCCATAGAGCAGCACCGTGACCCGATTGGCGAGCGGGGGGCGTCAGCCCCGCGGTGGTGCCGAACGCCGTTTGGCTTTCTCCCGGAGGTCTCAGCCCCGCGCCTCCTGCCGTTCGAACTCGCGCATCAGCTCGACCAGCGCGTCGACCCCTTCAGGTGGAAAGGCATTATACAGGCTGGCGCGCATCCCCCCGACGCTGCGATGCCCTTTCAATCCGTCGAGCCCCGCCTTCGTGGCCGCAGCGAGAAACCGCTCGTCGGTCTTCGCGTCGCCGGTCACGAACGTGACGTTCATCAGCGACCGGCTGTCGGCATCCGCAGTGGGGCGGAACAACCGGCCCTCGTCGAGGTAGCGATACAGCTTGCCGGCCTTCGCGCGGTTGCGCTCGTGAATGCTTTCCAGCCCCCCCCGCCGTTTGATCCACTGGCACACCAGCCCCAGCACGTAGATCGCGAACGTGGGGGGCGTGTTGTAGAGCGAGCGTTCGTCGGCGTAGGTGCGGTACTGCAGCATCGTGCCCAGTTCTTTGGGGCCCTTCGCCACCAGATCGTCGCGGATGATCACCAGCGTCACGCCGGCCGGCCCCAGGTTCTTCTGCGCGCCGGCATAAATCAGCGCATATTTCGGCACGTCGATCGGCCGGCTGTAAATGTCGCTGCTGGCGTCACAGACCAGGGAGACGCCGGCAGGCACTTCGGGCTCGCGCGCGAACTGGGTGCCGAAAATCGTGTTGTTCGACGTGAAATGAACGTACTCGGGGCGCGGGCTGAACTCGGTCGAGTGCGGAATGTAGCAGAAATTGCGGTCTTCGCTGCTGCACGCGACGTGCACGTTGCCGCACCGCCTCGCTTCGGCCGCCGCCTTCTGCGACCAGGCGCCCGTGATCAGGTAGTCGGCGGTCTGGCCCGCGCGCAGAAAATTCATGGGGACCATCGAAAACTGCAGCGACGCGCCCCCTTGCAGAAACAGCACGCGGTATTGCGGGGGGATTCCGGCCAGTTCGCGCACGAGCGCTTCGGCCTGCGCATGCACCGCTTCGTAGGCTTTGCCTCGGTGCGAGTGCTCGAGAATGCCGATGCCCGTGTCGCCCAGGCTCAACAGGTTGGCGCGGGCCTCTTCGAGAACTTCGACCGGCAACACGGCCGGCCCGGCGGAAAAATTGTAAATGCGTCGAGTCATGCGTGGGGAAAAGACAAGGGTTCAGAATTGAGCGGTCAGGGATCAGGAAACAAACCGGGCAACAGCAACGCTTGCGGTTTCGCCGCGGCGTTCACGCCGCGCGGTGCAACGCTTGCTGTTTCGCCGCGGCGTTCACCCCGCGCGCTTCAACGCTCGCGACATCTCCCTCAGCGTGCTATATCTTCTCACGCTCGACCGCGTCAATGAACCCACCGGCGCGTGGGAGGCGGATCGAGTCTCGAGAAAAAGCTCCCGCGGTTGAAAAAGGTGGCGGTTGTAAAAGGTGTGTGGAACTTTGTGTAAAATCAGATTCCGAGCGGCTTTCGCGGGTGCGGAGAGTTCCAGACACCTTTTTCAACAGGCGGAAGGTGGCAAGCTCGCGCCGACCTGGGCCGGGCGGCACGATAGCAATTCACGGCACAACGGTATGTCACAGCAGCTTGGCGTCATTTTCGACATGGACGGAGTTCTCGTCGACTCTTATCACGCGCATTGGAAGAGCTGGCAGTTGATGGCTCAGGAAACAGGCCGAAAGCTGACCGAAGAGCAGTTCGTGAGCACCTTTGGCCGCACGAGCCGCGAAATCGTGGCGCACCACTGGGGCGCCGACGCTCTGACACACGAAGAGATCAGTCGGTTCGATCGTCGCAAAGAGGCCCTGTATCGCGAGCTTGTTTCCCAGAATTTTCCCGCAATGGCCGGCGCCTTGGAGCTGTTGTGCGACCTGCGCCGAGAAGGGTTTCGGCTGGCGGTGGGCTCATCCGGGCCCCCTGAAAACGTCGCTTTGGCCGTCGATCGGCTGCGTGCCAAAGACCTGTTCGATGCGCTCGTCACGGGCCGAGACGTGCAGCGCGGCAAGCCCGACCCCCAGGTATTTCTGGTGGCGGCCGAGCGCCTCGGCCTGCCCCCGAAGCGATGTGCGGTTGTCGAAGACGCCCCCGTGGGCATTGCGGCCGCCAATGCGGCGGGCATGGCCAGTATTGCCCTCTTGAGCACCGGGCATACGGCAGCCAGCGTGGAGGCGGCGCGGCTGATTGTTCACTCGCTGGGTGAGCTTTCCCCAAAGCGAATTGAGGCATTGATCGTTGAGGCGGACGCACGCTGAAGACGATCTGATTGCGAAGTCGCGGCCTCACGCCCGGCCGCGCGCCGGAACGACTCGCCAAATGGGGGAAAATTTCCCGGAAAAAAAGGGTTGCCCGCGCTGTAAAACCGGATAGACTGGCAAATTGGTTATAGGCGTTTACGTCTTTTTGTCGCGGTCTCAGGGGAGAGGCTTATGCCTGCTGCGCGCTCGCACGTTGGCTTTGTTGGCAGTCTGATCGTCGCATTCGCGGTTTGCTTGTGCGTGCAGCCCAACGCGCGGCTGACGGCGGCAGACGAGGGGCAGCAGAATTCAGGCAAGGGGGCCGAGCGCCGCTCAGCGCCGGGCAAATCGGGCGCCGCCAGCTCGAAGGCGGCCAAGGCCAAAGAGAGCGCGAAGAAGCGGGCCGAGAAGCCGCGCACGAAAAAGAAGTCAGAAGAAGACGAGAGCTCGGCGCCTGTTGCGGCCGGAAAAGACACGAAGCGGCGGGGCCAGATGCCGGGCGGCGGGCCCGGTATGCTGCGGCCGATGCCTGATCCCCAGTTTCCCGCGGGCAACCGGGGAGGCGCAAACGGAGGCCTGCCTCCATTGACCGGCAATACTCTCGATCAGGGGACGAGCCCGGTGGCGCAGGGCGCCTTCCGCAATGGCAAAGTCGTTCCTGGCCCCAATCCCGAAGACGTGCGGCGAGTCGCCGCGATTCAGGATCGCCACACAAACGCCCTGATGGGCAACAAGGGCGTGGTGGGGACTGCGACGGCGCTTGATCCGAACGGCAATGTCGTGATTCGCGTGTACACAAACGGTGCCGATCATCCCGAGCTTCCGCAGAAGATTGAGGGCGTTCCTGTTCAGGTGGTCGCTTCAGGATTGTTCCATCCGATGTGGCAAAACCTGCCCGCTCCCGGCCGGCGTGACCGGCAGCCGCGACCTGTCCCCATCGGTGTTTCGGCCCTTGTCGACTTTGGCGAGTGTGCGTCAGGCACGTTGGGTTGTCGCGTTCGCGGCAGCAATGGAGTGACTTATGCCCTGAGCAACAACCACGTCTTCGCCTCCGAAAACCTGGCCCCGCTCGGTTCGAAAGTTGTGCAGCCGTCGCCTGGAGACCAGTTCTGCGACGTCAACTCGGGAGACGTGATTGGAAACCTGGCAGCGTTCGTGCCGGTGGATTTCTCTGAGAACGCCTCGAACCGGGTGGACGCTGCGCTCATCTCGACCGACGTCAGCCGCGTCAATACAGCCACTTTGGGAGACGGTTACGGCGCGCCGCAATCGCAGACCGCCCTTGCCACGCTGGGCCAGGTTCTTCAGAAGTACGGTCGCACCACTGGTTTTCGCAAGGGCGTTGTTTCAGCGGTCAATGTCAGTGTGACAATTGCGTACAGCACGGGGCCGGCGCGATTTGTCGGCCAGATCGAAGTAATCGGGATCGACGCGGGCGCCACGCCCTTCGGCGCGCCCGGTGATTCCGGGTCGCTCGCGGTGGATGAGCAGAACCGGCCGGTGGGCCTGCTCTACGCCGGCGGCGGGTTCCCGATTGTGAGCGCGTTTCTTAACCCGATTAACGATGTCTTGCGCGAGCTGGCGCAGGTCCTGGATGTCGACAGCCTGACCATTGACAGCAGCCCACCAACATCTCCCGGCAAGATCGGCAAGTCGCAGCCCGGCGCTCCCCCGAATGTCGGGGGTGGTGGAGGGGGCGGCGGCGTCGGTGGCATTGGCGGGATTGGAGGCATCGGAGGCATTGGCGGCCTTGGCGGGCTTGGTGGTCTCCTGGGCCTCGGCGGGATCGGTGGCGCCAGCGGCGTCAAGCCGCCCCCTGACCCGTTCATCATGCAGGCGCCGGGCGTCAGAGGCGTACGCGGCGGAATCGGCATTGGGCCGCGATAGCAATTCGCGAGCTCGCGGCGAACGCGCGCGTAGTCGAACCCTTCCCCCCTCGCAGGGGAAGGGCTAGGGATGGGGGGCGAGTCCCGGCGCGCCGGGATTTGACGCTGGAAAACTCCCCCACCCCCGACCCCTCCCCCGTCGAGGGGGAGGGGAGAGTGAAATGTAGACACCAACGCTCAAAAGCGAGAGGGCCGGTAGGAAAGGGCTGAACGCGTCATGCGGCGCCTCGTTACCCTCGCGTTCATCACCGTCTACCTGGGCGCCCTCGTCTACGGCAACCTGTGCCATGCGGTCGGGCATGGCACCGGTTCGCATCCGCTGATGTACTTCATCGTGTGGGACATGTTCTGCGGCTGGGCCGCCTATGACTCGCGCACCCACATCGTCGCCCAGGGCGAAAACCAGAAGTTCTATGAACTCGCGCCGGCGCCCTGGGGAGAAATCCGGCCGTGGGGCAGCCTCGGCCGGCACCATTACGACGGGTTCAATTCGCACAGCGGCCGGATCGCGCTCAACACCCTGCGGCACTCGGCCCACGAACCGATCGAGCGCGTGTTTGTGATCGAAGAGTGCTGGGCGAAGAAGTTCAATCTGCCCGATTCCGTCTGGAAGTCGCGTTACGACGCGCCCCGCGATCCGTACAGTTATTATCGCCTGCGCAGCGAGTTTGCCGTCGTCGACAGGCCGCCCGGCAGTATACCCGGGTCAATCAGGCGGGTGGGGGACGCCATCCGAAAGAACGCCGACGCGAAATCCGGAGGCGACGAACACAACCCCGAGGCCCCGGCCCTCGAGCGCGTAAGAAACCAGGGTTCCTGGCTCGCGCATCAATCGCTGTTGACTGTCTGGGAAAACCCGCGCTTGCAGCAGGATGCCGAGATCAGTCGAGAGATGTTTCTGCGAGACGGCCAGTTGCCCGGCGAAGAAGCGAGCCCCAGCCCGGGGCTCATCACAAACCCGCTGCTTCCCCCGGTTTCGCCCGTCGGCGCGCCCCTGGGCCGATGATGGACAGACGACAGAGATCAGAGGACAGAGATCTGGTCGACTGCCGGCGCAGCCTCGCCGCCTGAAGGCGAGACGCCGAACGGTTATTCCAGCAGGCTTCGCTGCAACACGGCCCGGGCCTGCTCGAAATAGGGCTGCCATACGATTTCCGGCCGCCCGAGTTTCAAACAGTCGCGCACTTTCTGCAGCGTGTTGCGCGCCATGTGCGGGCAGCGGTTGCAGGCGCAGGTGGTGCCGTCAGAGGCCATGATGCCCGGCACAGGAATGTAAGTGTGCTGCGGCGCCGTTTTCGCCAGCGGGTGGATCATGTTGGCCTCCGTGGCGACGAGAAACGTCGTGGGCTGGGCGATCGATGCGACGTGCTTGCGCATCTTCTCGGTCCCGCCGATCACGTCGCTGACGTCGAGAATCGCCTTGGGGCATTCGGGGTGCGCGATCACGACACTGCCCGGATTGTTCTTCTTGGCCCGCAACAGGTCCTGAACGCTGAAGATCTCGTGCACCATGCACGAGCCGGGCCAGAGGATCATCTTGCGCCCGGTGACTTCTTCGAGATACCGCCCCAGGTGCTGGTCGGGCACGAACAGTATCTCTTTATCGGCGGGCACCCGGTCGATGATCTCGCGGGCATTGCCGCTGGTGACGATCCAGTCGCAGAGGCTTTTGACGGCGGCGGTGGTGTTGATGTAGGCGACGGTCTGAAAGTCGCGCCCCTGGGCTCGCAGTTGATTCTGAAAGGCGGCGAGCTTGTCGGCCGGGCAACTGTCGGCCAGCGAGCAGCCGGCGAGCAGGTCGGGAATCAGCACCTTCTTTTCCGGGTTCAGAATTTTTGCCGACTCGGCCATGAAGTGCACGCCGGCGAAGACAATGGTCGATTTGGTGACCCGGGCGGCGTCGCGGGCCAGTTTGAGGCTGTCGCCGCCATAGTCGGCGATATCCTGAATTTCGCCGTCGACGTAGTAGTGCGCCAGAAGCACCGCGTCTTTTTCCACCTTCAGCCGCTCGATCTCGTCCATCAGGTCGAGCGGGTCTTCGTAGACGTCGGGCCCGGCAGGGGCGATGGGCAAAGTGGTAGCCATGACGGAATTATACGGCTCGGCCTTCTGATTTTCACTCGCCCGTGTCCTTGCGGTTCGCCTCGCATTGGGACATGATCGACAGATTCGCGATTTGGAGTGCTGTGACTCGTCACAGCTTTCTGATTTTTCCGAAACACCGGGCTCTGCGAAAACTCGCCGCACTCCACAAATCCCCCCCAAAGCGGCCATCGCCTTGCCGCAGTTCATGACAGGGGCCTGATGAGCGACGCCGCCAGCTACGACCCGTACGCGATGCCGACGGATGCCATTCAGGACCCGCCGACGACGCTCTGGCAGGCGTTCCGCAAGATCGGGCCGGGAATCATTCTGGCCGGGTCGATCATCGGCTCGGGCGAACTGATTCTGACGACGTCGCTGGGGGCCGACTGGGGCTTCATGTTCCTGTGGCTGATTCTGTTCAGTTGCGTCATCAAGGTGTTCGTGCAGATCGAGCTGGGCCGGTATGCCATTTCGTCGGGCAAGCCGACGCTGGGGGCCCTCAATGAACTACCCGGCCCCAGGTTCGGGGCGCATTGGCAGGTGTGGTGGTGGTTCGGAATGCTTCTGACCAGCGTGGTGCAGTTGGGGGCGATGGTCGGGGGTGTCGGCCAGGCGCTGCACCTGGCGTTTCCGCGACTGGGGGAATGGTTGACCGGGGCAGCCGGCGGCACAACCACTGCACTGGGTCGGGTTCTCACGGAACATCCTGAAAACCCCTGGTCGATCGTCACCGCACTGGCCGCGGCGGCCCTGCTGTTGAGCGGCGGTTACAGCCGCATCGAGAAAATCACCACGTTTCTGGTGGCGGCAGTGACCCTCATCACCGTCGCCTGCGTCGTGGCCCTGCCGCTGACAGGCTACCCCATTACGCTCGCCGACATCGCCTCGGGTCTCAGCTTCGGGCTGCCCGCCGACGCCGCGCAGCGCGCCAATGCGATCGTGACGGCGTTCGCCGTGTTCGGCATCACCGGGGTGGGCGCCTCGGAATTGTACGTGTATCCGTACTGGTGCCTCGAAAAGGGCTACGCGCGGTTCGTCGGGCCCTGTTCCGACGATCCGGGGTGGGTGCGGCGGGCGAACGGGTGGCTGCGGGTGCTGCACCTCGACGCCTGGGTGAGCATGGTGGTGTTCACGCTGGCGACGGTCTCGTTCTATTTTCTGGGCGCCACGGTTCTGCATCGCCAGGACCTGCACCCGAAGGGGTCCAGGCTGATCGAAACCCTGTCGGAAATGTACGTCCCGATATTTGGCGACTGGACGAAGTTCCTGTTTCTGATCGGAGCTTGGGCCGTGCTGTTCAAGACGCTGTACGTTGCAGCGGCCAGCCACAGCCGCACCACGTCTGATTTTCTCAGTCTGTCGAAGTTTCTGCAGTACCCGAATGCTTACGCCCGAAAGCGCATGATCCGCTTCTTCTGCGTCTTCTACCCGCTCTTGGCCCTGGCGTTTTACCTGTGGCTGGGGGAACCGAAAAGCATGGTCAAATTCGGCGGCTTCTTTCAGGGAATCACCTTGCCTGTCATCACGGGCGCCACCGTATACCTGCGCTACAAGGGAACTGATCCGCGGATCGCCCCGTCGCGCCTGTCGGACGTCTGCCTGTGGCTGGCGTTCGTGCTGATTACGCTCGTCGCCGTCAAAGCAGTCTGGGACAATGCCGCGACGTTGCTGGCGGCCGCCGGCGGCTAACGAGTTGGAGACCGCTCTGGATGCCGCGCAGTGCCCCGGCCGCTCGGCAGCGGCCGGGGCACTCTGCCATATCGCCACGCCGTTCATTCCTCATGCAGAATGTGCCACCCGATCGCGTCTTCGTTTCCTTCGTTGGCTTCTGTGACATTCCTGTTGGCAGGCCAAAGGTCTCAAATGCCGAAAGCCTGACAGGACTCAACTGAGGGAACAGAGAAGCGAAGCCTCCGGCACCTCGCGCCTGGCCGGATCGACGCCCACGGTGCCCAGCACCCGGCGCCTGCTGCAATTTCTTTGGTGGCGCGCTCTGGAGTGCGGCGAGTTCTCGCCGCTTTGGGATTTTTTTGGTGGTCTCACATCCCGCGCGGCTGTGGTCCGAACGCCGCACACTGCCCCGGCCGCTTCAAAGCGGCCGGGGCAGTCACGTCTCGGGCCTCACGCCTCCTCAATTTCGCGAGTCGTTTCCAAATGCGCGCCGGTTCCCTCTGCGCGCCTGAATTCCCGTCCGGTAAAATAGAGGCCATTGAGCCCATTCCGACAGACGCGGTGCGCCCGCCGCAGGTCAGCCTTTCCGGGCTGACGGGCGGCACCGCGGCACGAAACTCGTCAGACTCGAAAGGGCGGACGTACGTTGATCGAGCGCGCCGCGTGCGGAACTTCCTGCCGTGATCCCCGTTTCTCCAGTCTCTCCAACATCCCCCCAACCCCTGCCAGAATGGCCGATCTCGAACGGATCACCGGTGCGACATCGCGGCGCGCGCCTTCGAGCGCCTTCGAGTGATTTCGGCGGTTTTTGCGAAGGGGCTCGTGCGCCCCTTCGAGCGCCTTCGATCCCCTTCGAGAAATCACGCGGAAAATTGGGGGTCACCCAAAACGCGGCGGAGCGGATCTTCGGAGATCTTCGAGCGATTTTCGCGGTTTCTGCGAAGATCTTCGTGCAGATCTTCGCGTATCTTCGTGAAAACCCGCGGAAAATGAGTTGTTTCTCTCCGGGACGGCCAATTGCCTTCAAGGTCCGAGAGACATCATGCCTCTCGTCTCGCGCGAGCAGCGTGCCGACTCGTCTTTGCCAGTCTGCCGGCTGCGAATAGAATCAACGGGTCGCGGCAGGGCGTTGTCGCCCGGGCGGCGTGACCGGGCGGTCGCTTGTCTGCGGCTGGGAAAGAATCAGAACCCGGCCCGAAGATTCTGAATCGTGTCGCCCGGCGAACCTGTCGCCGAATCTGTCTGTCATCAAACCATCCAGGGTTTACCCGGAGGGGCCGACGCTCTCCCGCGGGCCTTGGAACCTTGCCGGCCTGTCGTTTCATGCGCAGCGAATCTGAAACACCCCAGTCTGACAACCCGTTCTCGATTCCCGTCGCCGGACGTCTGGAACGGTTGCCCCCCTATCTGTTCGGCAAGATCAACAAGCTCAAGTACGAGAAGCGGGTGGCGGGGGTCGACGTGATCGACCTGGGGATGGGGAACCCGACTGACCCGCCCGACCCCATCGTTTGCGACAAGCTGGCCGAGGCGGTGCGCGACCCGCGAAACCACCGCTATTCGGTTTCGACCGGCATCGCCAACCTTCGAAAAGAAGTGGCGGCGCGCTACTGGAAGCGCTATGGCGTCAGGCTCGACCCCAACAACGAAGTGATCGCCACGATCGGTTCGAAAGAGGGGTTCAGCCACATGCTGCTCGCCCTGCTGGGGCCGGGCGACACGGCGATCGTGCCGGCGCCTTCGTTTCCGGTGCACGTTTATGGCGTGGTGCTGGCTTCGGGCAACGTGATCGCTCTCGACGTCCGCGACCCCGAAATATACCTCAAGAACATCGCGTACACGTGCGAGCACCTGTACCCCAGGCCCAAGGTGGTGATCGCCAATTTTCCGCACAACCCCACCGCCACCTGCATCGACCCGGGCTTTTTCGTTGAGCTGGTGGCGCTGGCGAAGAAGTACGAGTTTCTGGTGATCAGCGATTTCGCGTATGCCGACATCTGCTACGAGGGGTACGTCGCCCCCAGTTTTCTGGCGACGCCCGGGGCCATCGACGTGGGGGTCGAGTTCACCACGATGAGCAAGAGCTACAGCATGGCCGGCTGGCGGATCGGTTTTTGCGCGGGCAATTCCGAAATGGTGCGGGCCCTCGCGACGATCAAAGGGTACTACGACTACGGCATTTTCCAGCCGATTCAGATTGCCGCCATCATCGCCATGCGGCACTGCGACGCGGCGATCGAGGGCCTGGCGGCCGAATACCAGATGCGCCGTGACGTGCTGTGCGACGGCCTCGAGCGCCAGGGGTGGGAGATCGAGCGCCCCCGGGCCGGCATGTTCGTATGGGCCAAAATCCCCGAACCGTGGGATAAAATGGGCTCGATCGATTTTTCGATGATGCTGCTCGAAGAGGCGGGTGTCGCCGTCAGCCCCGGCCGCGGGTTTGGGGAAGATGGCGAGGGGTACCTGCGGCTGGCGATCGTCGAGAACGACCATCGCCTGCGCCAGGCCGTCCGCGAGATCGGGCGGGCCATGAAGCGCGACAAGGTGCCGGCCGGAATTGACGAATGACGAAATCCGAATGACGAATCATTGACGAAGCCCGAATGACGAAATTCGGGGGTCTTATCCGATTTCCGGGCACTTCGCATGTCGCGGGAACACAAGAGAGACCCCATGACGTTTTGTAATTCGGGTTTTGTCATTCGTCGTTGATTTGACATTCGTCATTCGACATTCGTCATTTACCTGCAAAGATCGGGTATTGACGGAAAGTCGCTGGATTGCGATATATACGCCGCTTTCCCGGCCGCCTTTCGGGTCATCAGCCCGTATGGGCCGTGCGTGGGGGCAAGGTCATCAGCCACCGAGACTCACATCCGATCGCGGGTCAAGGAAGTCTACACTCATCATGCCGCCTGCCGGGGCGCCTGTCAGACCGAGCGATGCATCGCTCTCCCGGCCGCGCGGTGCTGCCGCGGGAGAAGAACCCATGTCGGTCGAAGAACGCCTGGCCCGCCTCGAAAAATCGGTCCGCCTGTGGCGCTGGTCGAGTGGCGGGCTGGGGGCTGCCGTGCTGCTCTTGGTCGGGGCGACCGCAATCGACTACCTGGGCTTTCGCGGCACGGTGCAGGCCCGGCGCATCGTCGTGCGGAACGACCAGGGGGCGGCGGTCGAGATTGAAACGTCCCCCTCGGGCGACGGAGTCGTGAGCGTCAATGACGCCAAGAACCTCACTCGTGTGCTGATGGGCACATCGCAGCGCGGCTTCGGCACCGTCGAGCTCTACGGCGGCGGCGACCAGAAAATGGTCTTTCTGGGGGGAAGCGGGTCGGGGGGGCAGATCACCGTGTTCAACAACGAGAAGAAAAAAGTGGTTGACGTCCAGGCGACCAAGACCAATTGCGGTGCCGTGATCGTCAGCGACTTCGACGGCCACCAGATTCACGGGCTCTCAGGCGACCAGCGGCGCTAGCCAGGCGCCGCTCAGGCACTCGGCGGACACCGCCCGCGTAGCTGCGTGGCCAGGTCGCCCGAAAAGAGGTCGACGAGCTGCGCGAGCCCCATCTCGGCGATTTCTGCGCCCGTGAAGAACCGGCCGGGGCGGGTCCAGCCGGTGAGTTTTTCGAGTGAGACGTTGAACATCCGCGCCAGCACGCGATCCATGTCGTCTTCCAGAACACCAAAGTGCCGCGTCCACTCGGTCGCTTCCTCGAGCCGCACGTTTTCTTCGCTCGACCAGCGCACGGGGTGAAAATACAGAGACGAATGGGGCAGCACGAAACGCCGGCGGCAGGCGGCAAAGGGCACGAGAGCTGCCGACGAGCATTCCCCCAGCACCACGCCCGTAGCGTCGAGCCCCCGCAGGCAGATCAACGCCGCAAGCGAAATGCCCGTATAGGCGCTGCCGCCGCACGAATCGAAGAAAATCGTCCCGCGGCTGCGCGGGGCGATGCCTAGCAGGCGGTCGAGCAGGTCGGCCTGTTTTTCGGTCAGGTCGCCGGCGACGATGATTTCCCAGCCGTGAATCGGCTCTTTCGACGACGCGGGGGGAACGAAACGCCGTGGTGCAGGGGGTGTCTTCACGTGAATTTGAGATTCATACGGGTTGGCGCAGGGAAACACACAGACACGGAGAGAAGTCCGCGAAAACAGAAGTGGGATGATCGCAACCGGCCATTGCTTGAATTCTCGGTGTCTCCGCGTCGCCCTGTAATTTGCCAGGACTTCACTGATCGTAGAGCATCACCGACGAAGTTCCGTCGGCGGTGATCCAGCCGCGATAGAGTGCGTCGCCGTTGTACGAATAAGCGAAGTTCTGCCTGGCGTCGAGGGCGATGGCGGCCCCTTCGCCGCCGGCCGCCGGCAACTGCCGGCGAATCACGTCGTCGTCGGCCTGCTGCACCGACAGGCCGCGGTAGCGCACGAGCGAGGCAATCTCATGTGCGACGGCCCAGCGGATGAAATACTCGCCGTGACCGGTGCACGAGACGGCGCAGGTTTCGTTGTCGGCGAATGTGCCCGCGCCGATGAGCGGCGAGTCGCCTACCCTTCCAAATCGCTTGTTCGACATGCCGCCGGTCGAGGTGCCGGCCGCCAGATTGCCGGCCCGGTCGACCGCAACGGCCCCGACCGTACACCACATTGAGGGCCGCTCGGCCGGGGCCGCATTCGCCCCGCGTTTGTCGCGTTGCTCGCGCTCGCGGCGCAGGTCGTCGAGGTGCTGCTGCCAGCGATGTTCGGTGCGAAAGTACGCCGGCTCGACAATTTCGAGGCCGATTTCGCCCGCGAACTGCTCGGCGCCTCGCGCCACGAGCAGCACGTGCCGGCTCTGCTCCATCACGGCCCGCGCGGCGGAAATCGGGTTCTTGACGGTGGTCACTCCGGCGACCGCGCCGGCCTTGCGCAAGCGGCCTTCCATCAGCGACGCATCAAGCTCATTGCGCCCCTCGTGAGTAAAAACCGCCCCGCGGCCGGCGTTGAACCAGGGGTTGTCTTCCAGCACCCGAATGGCCGCCTCGACCGCATCGAGACTCGTGGCGTCCTTGCGCGACAGCCGGGTGTAGCCCGCCTTTAACGCCTCTTCGAGGCCGGCACGAATCTCATTTTCGCGCTCAGGCGTCAATTCATTCCGCGGGACGCCCGTGCCGCCGTGAACCCCCAGCACGACACGGGGAATGACTTCCTGTCGCTCAGCCGCCATCGCGCAGCCCGCGTCGAACCATGTCAGCCCTCCGAGATTCAAGACGACGAGCAGGGCCGCGGAATAGATCCATTTGTGAATCAACATCCGTGCGACGTTCGTGATGTGGGCTGATCTATTCACGGCCTTGCCGTCTCGCAAATCGGAGCCCCGACGCATTCATCGTCGATCGCGACGCGCGGAGCGGTTATTACCAGATATCCGCCTGGGCACAGGCGATTGCCGCGGCGAGTTCGGTCGTCTTGGGGACGAGTTCGAGCCCCACGTAGCCGCGGTAACCCAGATCGTGCGCCGCTTTCAGAACGCGATTGTAGTGGATTTCTCCCGTGCCCGGTTCGTTGCGGCCCGGGTGATCGGCCAGTTGCAGGTAACCGATGCGGCCCGACGCGAAGCCTTCTTTCAGGTGCCCGCACAGGTCCCCCTCGGTAATCTGCATGTGGTACAGGTCCCAATTGATTTTCACGTGCGACGAGTTCACTTCGTCGCAAATGTGAATCGCCGGGGCGCTGCCGTACAGGCAGTGCCCCTTGTGGTCAACCCGAACGTTCATCGATTCGAGAATCAGGGTCACGTCTTCGGCCTCGGCGATCGGCGCGGCCCGTTTCAGGCCCTGCACCACGTTTCGGTGCATCTCGGCCTGCGACAGGCCGGCAAGATCGTCGCCCGCGACGACCGTCATCAGTTTGCAGCGCAGCCGGTGGGCCACCTGACACCCCTCCTTGATCGCCTTCACGAACGCATCGTGGTTCTGCGGGTCGTTCAGGCCGGGCTTGAAGCCCCACGCGAGAAACTGGGCAATGCTCAGGTCGAGTTCCTGTGCGAGATCGGCGATGGCGGCAATGTCTTTGCCGGCTGCAGGCCAGAATTCGACGGCCGGAAAGCCGAGAGCGGCGGCCTGGCGCAGGCGATCGAGAAACGGCAGGCTGCGGAACCACATCTCGACGTTGACGGCGAACTTCGTATGGGGCGTCTTGCCGATCGCACTTTGGTCGGCGCCGCCCGGATCTGCCGCCAGCGCGACCGATGCGCCCGATAAAGCGACGGAAGAACCCAGAAACGCTCGACGAGACAGGGGGTGCATGGCAAGGCTCTTTCAGGTGTTATTGGCTCTCGGCGGCATTCGCGTCGCCGGCAGGCTTCTCGAGCTTTTCGATTCGGCCCCACAGATGGCCGCCGACTTTATCGTGTTGCCAGGTGCCAGCGTACCGTTCTCCGTAAACCAGGACCCGCGATGTGAACGTACCCAGCCCCGGGATCGTCAGGTTCGTGAGGGTGATCACGGGGGTGTCGCCCGCCCATTTTACATGAAGCAGCAAAGGCACGGTCGCGTCGACGCTGCCGAACTGCATCCGGGCGGCGAACAGCCAGCGATTGTCTGCCTGTTTAGTGACCTTTGTAATCGTGTATTTCTCCATCTGGGCCGGCTTCTCTTGTTTGCCGTCGAAGAGGCTGTAGCTGCCTGTGAAGACGGCCCCCGAAAGCTTCTCGGCGAATTCTTTTTCAAGGGTGGCCTGATCGGGCTCGGGCGGCGCCGCCGGGCGGGGCTCTTCCGAGCGGGCAGATTCAGAGAGCAGGGCCGTCAGCAACACCGCGGCAAAAACGAGCGGCCGGCAATTCATGGCGATTGGTCCTCTCGGTAGGCACGAAGATTGGTCACGGCGGCTGCCGGCGGAAATGACCGGCCCGGGGTCGTCTATTCGAGGTCAGACGGCGATTTTTTCCGCTGAATCGGCCGTTTGCAAGCGGGCCCGGAATTTACGCGATATTCGCCGCGGCTTCACACGAACCTCATTTGCACGAACTACAGTGCCCGCCATCCGAGGGATCGTCCACAGCCTTCTCCAGGGACGGAGCTTCTCGAAAGCCCGAAGGAGTCGCGCATGTTGGTTCTGGCCCGGAAACTGAGCGAGTCGATACTTGTGGGTGACGATGTGCGGATTACGGTCGTTCAGGTTCGCCCCGGACGCGTGCGGTTGGGAATCGAAGCCCCCCCGCACGTGCGGATCCGTCGGCAGGAAATCGCCGTTGAAACAGACGCGAAGATCGAATTCGGGGTCGAAGTACCGGCCGGGGCCGTGTGACGCCTGCCGCGCACAGCGGGGTCGCTGACTTCCGGGTCGGCGCAGAGATCGTTTTCGACCTGCCGCTCGGCGCGTCTCGGCGTTCTCTGCGACCACTGCGGTTAAAGTTCTTCGCTTTGCTGCCTGGCGGTTGCTCCGTCGAGTCCCGCGCATGGCTGACTCGACTCGCCTGCCGCGGTTTCCGAACATTGCCACGACGAATGATGATCGCCAATCCGCACCGATCGCCGCTGATCCTGATTAGATTCGTCCGGATGAGTGTCGATTCAGCGTTCCCTGTTCTTTGGTTGCGGATTGGCCGCGCTGCGAAATTCTGCGGATTCCGGTCCCCCGACAGCCGATGATTATTGGTAACCCCGCCGGAAAGTGGTTTTACGACCAACGGGGACTTTCCCGGCAGACCGGCGGATTCGGATAGAGGTCAACCGACCTCGGATCGAGCCCTCGCCGTTTCATTCCGACGGAGGCGCCAACCCCAAAAACTCGTTGGCCCGGAATCAACCACACGGACCGTGCGCACACGGCCGGATTTCGCGCCAGTCTCGAACCGAACTCCACCGTCGCAATACGGCAAAACTCGACCCAGCGACAACGGCGGCCCCGGAACTTCCGGGAGCCGCCGCTGTTGTTTTCACCCTGCCTCGCGGCTCCATTCGGCGACTTTGTGCTGCCGAAAGGCGATGTTGCCGAGCTGGGCGGCCCCGGCGGCTGACACCCCGGCTTCTGCCGGGGCGGCGGGTTTTGCCCGCGTCCGTACGCATTCCACCCAGTTGACGAGGTGTACCATCTCGCCGTCGGGAATGTCGTAGAAATCGGCCCCGCGGAACGTGGGGTTGGTGCTCAGAATCAGTTCCTGCGGCTGAATCTTCTTGTTCCGCTCCGGGATGACCTCGTACCGGCCCCGGTCGAGATACAAGGTGGCGTTCTCAGCCATGAATTCGATCATGCCGCCGTGACGGGCGTTGCTGAAGTTCCCTTCGAAATACACCTGCACGTCGTTGGGATACTTCAGCAGGCACTGGATGCTGTCGGGCGTCTCCCACAGCCCGCCCATCTGGAAGTGGTTGCCGATGGCAACGGCTTCGGTCGGATGATCGGCCGCCAGGAACCAGTGCCCAACGTCGATCCAGTGGACCATCAGATCGGTGAGAATTCCGCCGCCGAAGTCCCAGAACCAGCGCCAATTCCGATAGCGATAGGCGTCAAACGGCTGATCGGGGGCGTTCCCCAGAAACGCCTTCCAGTTGAGCTGGTTCTGGTCGACGTTGACCTGTTGCTTGTAGCGCGGCTGATTGCGGTTCCAGGTGAGGTGCACTTTGAAGATCCGCCCCAGCTCACCCGACTTCACGATTTCGTACGCCTTTTGAATATGCGGCATGCTGCGCTGCTGCGTTCCCACCTGCACGACGCGCTTGTGGTTGTTCTGGGCGGCGATGACGGCGGCCCCTTCTTTCAGGTCGTGCGTCAACGGTTTCTCGACATACACGTCTTTTCCCGCCTGACAGGCGGCAACCGTCATGGGGACGTGCCAGTGATCCGGGGCGCCGATCAGAACGGCATCAATATCCTGCCGGTCGAGCACCTGGCGAAATTCCTTGAACCGGGTGGCTTGCGGGTCAGCCAGCTTCGCGCCGGCTTCGAGAGACGGTTCGTAAATGTCGCAGACGGCCGTGATCCGCACGTTGGGAATTTCCCGCAGCGACTTCATCAGCATCTGGCACCGCCCCCCGGTGCCGATGCAGGCGACGCTCAGGGTGTCGTTGGCCGCGTAGCCGCGAGCCGTCTCGGTCGAGAGGCCCGCAAACAGCCCTGCGGTCGCCGCGGCGCCGGCGGTCTGCAGGAAGTCGCGGCGCGGAACATCCGCCTCAATAGGGCGATTGGTCATGGCGAGGTTTACTCCGGTTACGGGTGTCGATTGATTTCAGTCGCGGTGTGCCGTGCCATTCTATGGGTCCTCGCGGCGAATTGCCATTTCACCCCGGTTTTTCGCCGGAATCAACAGAGTCGCGGCAACGCCCATAGAGGGCCCGTGGCCGACCTGGTTGACACCGAGGGGCAAGTTCCGTAGGTAGATACAGACTGAATAGTCTGTTTGTATCTGACTCGGCTCTGCGGCTGCCTGCCAATCTCGTGGCGTCCAGGTGGCGTTCGGCACGTGACCCTCCGGAGATTACCCATGAAAACTTTGTTGGCCGGAACCATACTGCTCACGGCAATCGGTTGGCCCACTCTGCACCGCTCGGCCGCCCTGGCGGGAGACACGCCGTCTGCCACGCTGACGGTGTACGGCGGGAAGCCTGCCGGCGAGCTCAAGGGGCTGTACAGGCAGTTTTCGGGCGGGTTCGAAGTCTTCGCCAACACCGAGACGCTCAAGCCGCACCTGCAGGAGGCGGGCACGGCGGTCTTGCGGTTCCCCGTGCTGCGTGAGCCTGACAAGGGCATACCCTTCTTCAAGGGCCAGACGCTCGAAGACGCCGGCAAGCCCGAGATGTACGACTTCAAGTCGATCGACCACTTCGTGGCGCGGGTGCATGGCCTGGGGCTGGAAATTTTCGCGGGGCTCGCCTCGATGCCGCCGCAACTGGCCGTCGATGGCAAAGAGAAGGGGCCGCCGAAAGATCCCGAGTTGTATGCCCAGGTGATCAAGCACGTCGTGCTGCACCTGACGCAGGGCTGGGCCGACGGGCATCGCTACCCGATCCGCTACTGGGAAGTGTGGAACGAACCCGATCTGGCCGACAGCCCCCAGGTGCGGCAGGCGTTCTTCACGGGAACGCGCGAACAGTTTTTCGAGATGTATGCCGCGGTGTCGCGGGCGATCAAGTCGATCGCGCCCTTGCCGGGCCAGCCTGAATACAAAGTCGGCGGCCCTGCGTTCGCGCACCTGAAAGAATGGCCCGCGCCGTTTCTGGAATTTTGCGCGAAGCACGAACTGCCGCTCGATTTCTTTTCATTCCACCACTACGACGACAACCCGACCGGTTTCGAGACGGTCATTCGCAAGGCACACGACCTCGTGCAGGCGCATCCGCGTTATCGCAACACCGAGCTGATCTTGAACGAGTGGAACATGGCGGTCGGGCCCTGGGACGAGGGGCCCAAGAACAAGCAGGGCATGGACATGGTGTTCTACGTCATCTGCAACCCGAAGTTTTCCGAGCCGCGCGGGGCGGTGCACCTGGCCCGCTCGCTGATGCTGATGGAGCGATCGCCCGTTTCGCGGGTCGGGCATTTTCTGCTGACCGACAACGGCGTCTCGAAAATGGGGGTCATCACGTGCCCTGAGATTCCGATCCCTCCGGCCAGCCCCGCGTTCAAAACGGGCCCCGCCGGCCCCAAGCAGAAGTTTTTTGTGCTCAAAGCGTTCCAGATGCTTCAGGAAACGCCGCGGCTCGTCGAGGTGCAAAAATCGGGCGACAAGCTCGACGCGCTGGCCGGGGTGTCGGCCGATGGGCAGCGATTGACCGTCTTGCTGGTGAACTGGGGTGAAGACCGTGAAGTCGAATTGGGCGGGCAAGACCTTCCGTGGGCGAAGGGTGCGGGCCAGCCCGCAAACTGGGCAGAGTACGTGCTGGATCAACCGGCATTCGAAAAGGGGGCGCCGCTGCACAAGGCCGCTTCCGGGCAGTGCGACGCCGCAAGGCCCACCCTCAAGCTGGCCGTTCCGGCGCAAAGCGTCGTGGTGGTGACGGTGCAGAAATGACGAATGTCACCGGGGATGGCGGGTTGGGTGGCATCGCCCTGACGACAGGAGGTCGCAAGGGCGTGGCACATGACGGCGCCACGCCCATCGCCCAAAGGGACGACAAAGGTATCAGAAACGCTTTTATTTTCGGTTCCTGACACCCGTTGCCTCCCTTTGCCTGCCCTACGCACTGCCCGCCGAAGCACGCTTCGCAACCTCAGTTGCCCGCCACGAGTACACCCGTCATCGACCGAGGCGACAGGAGCGCTGGCACGAGTCAGTATTTGGAAGGTGCTTCGCGGCAAAGCGGCGCCTCGATTGCCAAGTCAGCGCGGCGATTATCGTCAGCGCTGATGCGGTGGCTACCTGTGTTTTCGATATAGGCTTCAGCGTGGCCCAATCCAGGATCAGCGAGAGTGTGAACAATACGGCAAAGCTCATCGCAAGCCGATAAATGGAGACCAGCAAGAGAAATCGCCAGAAAAGCCGATGAGGCTCGTCCATTTTAACAATCCGAAAGATCGCCGCCCCAACCAGCCAAAAGCCCACGAGAAAAGGCACAATGCCAATAGGCGACAGATACATCGCACGCCGATGATGGGGGCCTGCCTGAACCCAAAAGTAGCTTGCAACGTCGCTGCAGATCGTCACTCCGCCCAGAAGCAATAGCGGAACCCCGAACAGAAACCTGGCGGGATCGGCTCGCCAGGCAGCTACCAGAAGGCCAATCGGCCCGCGGCGTCTTTCGGGTCGTTCGCTCATACCGGCATTTTACCACGGCAAAGAATCAGACACACCACAAAGTGAAGTAGGGTCGGCTGTGCCGGCCAGCGCTGCGGGTGACGGGAAACCGGCGGGTGGCGGGCCTCGGGTCAGCGAGCGGCTTCGAACCGCCGCCGTCGCCACGCAAACGGTCGTCAGCGAAAAGCCTCGGGTTCGCCCACGCTCTCGTCGATGCTGCGAAAATCCGGCGGGGGACGCCGCTGCCCGCAAGCCCAGTCGGCCGGATAGACGCCGTATTCCACCCACCGCTGAAAACTCGACCACGGCCAGTCGCGCGGGCAACGCGCAAGCTTGTGTTTGACCGCGTTGTAATGGATGTAGTCGAAGTGTCGTTCGAAATCGTCCTCATCTTCGATCGTGTGCTCCCAATACCGCCGCTGCCAGACGCCTCGCCGCCCTGCGCGTCGGCGTCGCGCGCTGACCACCTGTTCGGCGCCGCCGGCGTTCAGCCATTCTTTCGTGAATTCTTTCTTGATCCAGCCCCAACCGGTCGGATACGCCGTGTCGCCCGATGGCAGCGACCAAATGGTATGCAGGTGCTCGGGAAGCAGCACAAAGGCGTTGATCGTAAACGGCCAGCGCAGCTGGGCGCGCCGCACCAAGCTCCCCAGCAAACGTCGAGCACGCGGCTGTTGAACAGCGGCGCGCGGCGTTCCGTCACCAGCGTGAAGAAGAACGTCCCTCCGGGCACGTACGCACGGCGGTAATCGGGGCATGGCCGCAGGTTACCACACAATTCGGCACAGCGTCATCCAGATTGCAGGGCGCGCTTCACCTGCCCCGAATAAACCGCAGTGCACGTCCGCGGGGAGAGTTCGCCACTTGGCCGCAGCCCTCAATAACAATTGCCGGCCGGTACTCAACTATAACGAGGCCAAGACGTATCGGCCAAAGCCTCAAGTACGGTCGTGCGCTTTGCAGCATAAGTGACCTCCAGTTGCTGGCCCGCGACCCGCACGCATCGCGCTGGACGCATCGCTGGCCGGCAAAGCCGACCCTACTCAACTCCCCCAACGGGGGAGGGAGTGTCGCTTTCCGTCTTTCTACAGGCGGCTACGGAATCGCGTGTACCAGGAGCAGGTCATGCCCTTCGGCCGACCAATTGGTGCTGGCGACCAGAACGAGTCTGCCTCCGGAGCGGAGCACTCCCTGCTTGCGCGACCAGTCGACGATGTAGGCCAATAGTTCAGGAGTGTCGGCGTCCACCTTGTCAGACAGCAGCGGCGTGACCCCCCAATATAGGCACATGCGGCGCGTCGTATGCGGGTTGTCGCTGACACCCAGCACGGGAGTCGCGCTTCGTTGCCGCGAGATGGCCATCGCCGTTCGCCCGCTGTGGGTCGCCACGACGATCAGGTCGGCGGCGAGGCTCTCGGCGGCGCGAGCGGCCCCGAGAATCACTGCCTCGGTGACCGCCAGGGCCCGCGAGCGCGGCTGGCTGTGAAGGTCTGAAGGCTGGCCGGGCGGAAGGATCCGCTCGGCCTCGTGAGCGATGCGGCTCATGGTCGCCACCGCCTCGACGGGGTATTTACCGATGGCCGTTTCGCCCGAGAGCATGATGCAGTCGGCCCCGTCGAGCACGGCATTGGCCACGTCGGCGGCCTCGGCACGGGTGGGCCGGCTGTGATGCTGCATGCTGTCGAGCATCTGGGTGGCGGTGATGACGGGAATTCGCGCCTGATTGCACAGCCTGATAATGCGCTTCTGCAACACGGGGACGAGCGCCAGGTCGACTTCGACCCCCAGGTCGCCCCGCGCCACCATGACCACGTCGGTCTCCTCCAGAATCCGGTCCAACTGGTTGACCGCCTCCATCTTCTCAATCTTGGCGACTATTTGAGGTACGTGCGCGGGTTTGAGTGCGGCAATTACTTCGCGCAACTGCCGCACGTCGTCGGCGCTGCGGACGAAAGAAAGACCCACGAAATCGACGTCATGCGCGAGGGCCCAAGCCAGATCGGCATGGTCTTTTTCGGTCAGGCTGGGAACAGACAGCGCAACACCCGGCAGGTTGATCCCCTGCCGGCTGCGGATTTCGCCCGGCTGCTCGACCGTGCAGACGACCCGGCTCTCGGCCGCGTGCTTCTGCACCACGCGCAACGACACGGCGCCGTCGGCCAGCACGATGCGATCGTCGGCTTCCAGCTCGTCGACAAGGTTGTCGTAGGTCGACAGCAGTCGCTGAGGGTGCGCCGGGTCGGCGACGCGCACGAATTCGATGGTTTCTCCGAGCCGGCACTCGAGCACGCCGCCGGGCAGCTCATCAAGGCGGATTTTGGGGCCGGCGAGATCGGCGAGAATGGCGATGGGGCGCCTCAACTCGCGCGAGACCGCGCGAACCTTGCCCACCATCGTTTCGAGCCAGGCGTAGCCGCCGTGGGCAAAGTTCAGGCGAAAGACGTCGACGCCAACGCGGACCAGCTCGGCCAGCGTCTCGGGCGCTTCGCACGCCGGCCCGACGGTGGCGATGATCTTGGTTTTGACGTACGTCAGCCTTTCTCCAACCGTCTGGCCGCGCATGGCGAGCGCTCCTGAACCGATGGGCCGTCTCGCGTGCGCTGGGCGTGGGCGACCGAATTCAATTATGGCGTGATCGTAGCGAGTCGGGTGGGCCGCGGCGAGTCGCCGGTGGGAGCATCTTTGCGTGCGGATTTCCCTTTGGAGAACGCGATGCGATTGAGGCACTTGGGGGCTGGTCGGATTCGCACGGCGGCGGGCGGCTGTGACAGTCTGTTGCTTTTCGCCCAGCGTATCGCGTAGCCGATCGCCGTGCCAAGTCCGGTCAGGAGCGAGATCGGCGCCTATGTGCTGACGGTCGCTCGTTCGTAATTACTCTCTCTCGGTTCGGCACGTGTCCCCTTCGCGGATCAGCTTGAGCGTTCCGTTCGCCGGCGCGATTTCGGCAACGCCGGCGCCGGAAAAGCGGTGGGAAGTAAGCCTTTGTTTGAGCTCCGGAGAAAACCATTGCAGCCCCTCCTTGAAAGCCGGCGGGTAGCGCTCGGCCGAGATCAGCGCCAACCAGTGATACTTTTTGGGAGAGGTGCCGATCTGGTCCCGCAGGGCGGCGTTCCATTCCGGTTCCAGAATTACGACGACCGTTTTGACGGAAACGAGCGCCATTCTGGGAAAATACGCCTCTTTGCTGAAGGCGTCTTTGATTGTTTTGGCGTCTCCGGTTTTCTCCAAATATGACCAGACCTGCTCGGCGAGTTCTTCCGGCTCGTATTCTTTGCCTGCGTCGTCTACCAGAAAGTTCTTCCACTTGTTCTCGCCGAAGCCGACGTGGCCCACGACCCTCTGGCCGATCTGGACGCGCTGATTCGGCCCACACCAGGGCCCCACGTTCCTGGAGTTTTTTCTGAAGTGCAGCGGGCTGGGGCCGCAGCCGAGCATCGAGCAGCCCATCCGCAAGGCGAGCAGAGTTCGGTACAGCAGGCGGCGATGAAACATCGGCAACCTCGATTGTGATCGGAGGATTTGCGGGCTCGCAGGACTTACTACGGCGACCCAGGGTGAATCGCACGCATTCGACCAGGGAACACGTCCCTCTTCCACACGCCTGCCTGCCGGAGTCGGGGGGATGAGGCGCCGCGTTGCGCCAGCGCCAAATTGCCCAGGCCGAAAATGCGGCCGCATATCTATTCGCGGCCTCTGCGGGTAGAATGAAAGTGCCGCCATCACAACGACTCCTCTCACCCGGTCGGCGGCGATAAAGGACCATGAACCCCGTTGCGAGATACTCTGTGGTCGGCGTGCGCGCCGACGGAACCCGCCTCAACCTCTGGCACGGTGAATCACTGGAATCTGCCAGCCGCGCCGAACAGCGGCTGAAACGAATTGGCGGTTATGGCGGTGGTCTCTTCATTGAAAGTCACGGCAAGCGAGTCTCTCCCGGCTCTGCTCACAACAGATCCGAATAAGTAGGGAGGAACTCATGGATACCGATACGATGTATGCTCTTGTGGGGCGTCGTGAGAATGGAATTCGAACGCTCATTCACGAAGGGCCGCTCAGCCGGCGCCATGCAGAATGGCTCAAGAACACTCTGGTGGATACGCCCTTCGTCTTGATCATGATAGTGCCACTGCCGTTGGACCCGGCGGTAACGCCAAATGACCAGATTCAGGCTTCGGACCCGGGTTCTAATGGATGCTTGGAGGAACGGCCTTCGCATTAGCTAACCTGCCAGGTTGTCGCGAATCTGTCTCCTGATGCAGAATCGCCCAGACCGAAAATCCGGCCCCATATCTATTCGCAGCCCCGCCGCGTAGAATAGGCCTGCCGCCATCGCAACGACTTCTCTCACCCGGTCGGCGGCAACGAGGGCCGAATGCTTTCCCCAGCAACTTATTCCGTGGTTGGCGTGCGCGCCGATGGAACGCGTGTCGAGATTTCCAGGAGCGACACTCGCGACGCGGCCGAACACGCCCTGAGCCTGATTGCGAGCGGCGCATCGTGGCGTGAGTTCCACATTCTGCTCAATGGCGAATGGCCGCCGAAGCCGATACCCAGCGGCAAACTGAAGCAGACGGCCCGATAGCCCGATCGCCTCAACGACGTTCTGTGGGCCCCCATCATCGGACTGGCCGGTACAGGCTTGCGAGGCGATCAGGAGAAACGCCGCAGAGGACGAGCGCCGTCAGCCACCAGTTGCGGGCCGTTTGTCGAACGACGCCGTGATACTGCCAGCGACGCGCCGAGACGTGCAGTGGCCCGTCGAGCAGGGCGAGCGTTCCCTCGCGCCGCAGACGCTTCATGAAAAACAGGTCTTCCATGAACATGAGCTGCGGGAACCCGCCCAAGCGCTGGAACTTGTCGCGGCGCACGAAAATTGCCTGATCGCCGTACGCCAGGCCCCACAGCCGCACGCGCAGCGCATTGCCGCGCTCGAGCCAGCGAAATTTCCACCCGGGCGCGTCGATCTGCTGTCGGAATGCGCCCCCCACGCAGTCGATATCGCTCAGGGCCATTTCGATTTGCAGCAGAGCCTGGGGCTCCAGCCAGCAATCGGCGTGTAGAAACAAGAGCACCTCTCCCCGGGCCGCGGCGGCGCCGGAGTTTTGCTGCGCGGCACGCCCGCGGGGCGCCGTCAGCAGGCGGTCGGCGGCGCAGGCCTGCGCGAGAGTGTCGTCGTCGCTGCCGCCATCCACGACGATGATTTCGCGCGGCAGAATCGCGCGCGATCGGGCAACCGCCTGGGCAATGACGGCGGCCTCGTTGAGCGTCGGGATGATGATCGAAACGGACATTTTCACGCGGTTTCGACGCGAGATGTTGAATCGAACGACGAAATCGGGTTTCAAGGACCAGGGGATGAGATGCAGGCCGCCGCGCCCCGTATGGCGCCCGCCGAAATCGGTCAATGCTCTCCGGCCAGGGTCGCCACTGGAGAGCGCCCCCGCCCCGCGGTACCATGAATGGCGTCTGAATTTTCCTCTCGGCTTTGCACCATGTCTACCACGCACGCCGTCGGCATCGACCTGGGAACGACGTACTCTTGCATCGCATATCTCAACGAGCAGGGGGAGCCGGTTTCAATCCCCAACGCGGAAGGGGAGATTTCCACCCCGTCGGTCGTGTTGTACGAACGGGGGGAAGAGGTTGTGGGGACGGAAGCGTTGCGAAACACGATCATGTGTCCGCACCTCGTGGTGCAGAATGCCAAAAGGCATATGGGTGACCCGCAGAAGAAATGGAAGATCGAGGGGCGCGACTATACGCCCATAGACGTTTCGGCGGCGATCCTGCGCAAACTGCTGGGTGACGCCCGCCGCCAGATCGGCCCAATCGAAAGGGCCGTGATCACGGTACCGGCGCAGTTCAGCGAACGGCAGCGGCTGGCGACCGTCGAGGCGGGGAAGCGCGCGGGGCTCGCGCGGGTGGATATTATCAATGAGCCCGTCGCGGCCGCGTTGTGCTACGTGCTGGGGACCGAAGGGCTGTGGTTCACCGAGCTGGCCAGCGAGCAGCGAATTCTGGTGTACGACCTCGGGGGCGGCACATTCGACCTGTCGCTGGTCAGTTACACGAAAGACCAGGTGCGGGTCATTGCCAGCACCGGCGACCTGCATCTGGGGGGCATCGACTGGAACCAGTGCCTGCTGAGCGCCGTCGCCGATCAATTCGCCCGCGAGCTGGGCAGCGACCCCAGGCGCGACCCCGAAAGCCTGCAGCATTTGGCGCTGGAGGTCGAGCAGTGCAAACGAAGTCTGACCGTGCGCTCACGGGCCGCCCTGATCGCCCAGCACGCCGGCAAGCGAAAGACCTACCAGATCGAACGGGCGCAATTCCACCAGTTGACGGCGCATCTGCTTCGCCGCACCGAAGAGATTACGCGAAAGCTGGTCAACAACCACAAACGCGGCGCCGCGCACCTCGACCTCATGGTTCTGAGCACGGGGGGGTCGTCACGAATGCCCATGGTTCAAGAAATGCTGTCGCGGTTGAAAGGCACGACCGTCAGCCGGGCGCTCTCGCCCGATCAATCGATCGCTCACGGCGCCACCTACTATGCCGGCATGCTGCTGACCAACAGCGAGTTCGTGCATTCGATCACCGATGCCGACGCGAAGGCGCGGCTGTCGCAGATGAAGCAACAGAGCGTCAATGCCCGTGCGCTGGGTATTCTGGTGCGCGACATGCAGTCGAACAAGCGGGTTCCGCACTTCCTTATTCCACCCAACACGCCGTTGCCCGCGACGGCCACCAAGAATTTCGGCACGGTGGTCGCCAATCAACGGCGGGTGTCGCTCGTGATTGTTGAAAGCGGGGCCGGAACAGACCGCGAATACGCCGAGTTGGGGGTGTGCGCCATTGATGAATTGCCTCCTGATCTGCCCGTCGACTCGCTGATTGCGGTGACGATCAGCTACGACGAAAGCGCCCGGGTGACGGTCGCGGCGCGCGACGTGACGAGCGGCAAGGCAGCCCGCACGGTGATTGACCGCAGCGAGAACCTGGTATCGGCGCGGCCGGCAGAGCCCGAGGATGACGTCATCACGCTGCGGCCGGTGGATGAGTATTCCTTGGTGCCTCTGGACGAGGAGGAAGCGAAAAAGCCGTTTGCCGATCGGGTACCAGCACGTGGGGCGCCCCTGGTGAAACCGGCGGCGCCGCAGGCGGCGAAACGGCCGATCGCGGCGCAGAAACCAGCGGTGCAGAAACCAGCGGCGAAGCCGGCGCGACCGGGGGTCAAGCCCGTGCCGCCGGCGCCAAAGACCGCTCCGCAGGGCCCGCAGTCCAGTGAGATCATCGAACTGCCTCGAAAGAAACCGGCGAAACCCGAGGCCGCCAAGCCTGACCGTCCGGCCGCGTCCGACGCAGGCGAGCAGGAATTCTGGAAATTCGCGGGTCGCTAGCGCGGGCGGGGTGCGGTGCGATTCGCGATCAGGCCGGCGAGAAAGCCGGCCTTGAAGCCCGCGTCGATATTGACCACCGTCACATTGGCGGCACAACTGTTGAGCATGCCCAGCAGAGGCGCGAGACCCCCGAAACTCGCGCCGTAGCCGACGCTGGTCGGGACGGCAATGACGGGGCAGGCCACGTGTCCGCCGACGACCGACGGCAGCGCCCCTTCCATCCCCGCGACGACCACAATCGCCTCGGCCGTTTCGAAGCGGTGCTTATGAGCGGGCAGCCGCTGCGGACCGGCCACCCCCACGTCGACGATCAGATCGACGTCGCAACCCATCCAGCGCGCCGTCTCGACGGCTTCTTCGGCCACCGGCAGGTCGCTGGTGCCCGCGGTAATGACCGCCACCTTGGGGAGCGGCAGGGCCGTATCGCCGTCAGGCATGTTGATGCGCACGGTGCGCCCCCGCGCGTTGTGGCACGCGGCGGGAAACGCAGACAGAACGTGCCCGGCCTGCTCGGGCGAGACCCGCGTGGCCAGGCAATTCTGGCCATGTTCCAGGAGCGCCGTGAAAACTGCCACGATCTCGGCAGGGGTCTTACCGGGAGAATAGACCACCTCGGGGTAACCGCAACGCGCAGCGCGTGCCAGATCGACCTGAACCGATTCGAGGTCGGCCGTGTGGGGCGCGGCGAGGGGCAGCAGCCGCGCGAGGGCGTCGCCCAAAGCGACTTCGCCGCGCTGCAGTTGCCCGAGCAGGTTTTGCAGGTCGAGAGGAGGCATCAATCGTCGGGGTTTCGTCTGGTTCGCGGTGACGGGCTTCATCGTAACCGATCGGGGCCTGAAGCGTCACGACCCGGTCGTGTCAGAGACACCGTCTCAGTTTCAACTTCGACGGGAGAAGACGTATCAATCGGAAGAAAGTCGGTGGTTATCGGGTGAGCCGACTTTTATTGCCGGCCGTGCGGCCTTAAAATCCCCCACCAATCGACGCAGGTCAGGTTTCACAGCGGGAACACGGAGAGATCACCATGAAAGGCGACGCAAAAATCATCGACGCGCTGAACGCGGGTCTCACGATAGAGCTGACGGCGATCAACCAGTACTTCTGCCAGGCAAAAATGTGCAAGAACTGGGGCTTCAACAAGCTGGCGGCAAAACATTACGTCGAGTCGATGGGCGAGATGAAGCATGCCGAAAAACTGATCGACCGCATCTTGTTTCTGGAGGGGGTCCCTGAAATCGCCCGCTACGACGTCATTCGCGTGGGAACCAACGTCAAGGAGCAGTTCGAGCACGATCTGGCCCTCGAAACCAAGGGGGTCAAGGCGTACAACGACGCCATCGCCCTGGCCTCGCAACTGAAAGACAATGCCACGCGCGAGCTGCTCGACGGTATTCTGGTCGAATCGGAAGAGCACGTCGATTGGCTCGAAACGCAGCTCGGGCTGATCAATGACGTCGGTTTGCAGCTTTATCTGCAACACCAGATCGGTGACGAGGCCGAGGGCAATCACTGAGCCGCGCCCCGGCCCCCCCGGCGCACCGGCAACGGCTTGCGGGCCTTATCGCGCGGCCTGAACCGCTCCTGCGAGCTCGCGCAGCAAAGGCAGCGGCACATGCCCGTCGCGATAGAGCACGTTGTAGGCGCAGAACGGAATCACGTGCCCGCTGGGCAGCACGTGGTGAATGCAGCACTTCATCAGCCGTCGCAGATCGAAGTTGTAGGCGTCGAGAAACGACGTGATGGTGATGCGAAACACGTCGCGCGGCGAAAGTTGCTCGCTCAGCGCCTTGGCAAAAAATTCCTGCGCCGCCGGGCCAAAGCCGGCGATTCCGGCAGGTACGTTGGGCGTGTGCGGCGCGGCCTCGACCACACCGTTCGCGTTATGGGTGATTGGCCCCCTGGAAAGGGGGGTGATGGCGATCGGCTCAGTCCCGCAGTTTCCGCCGGCGCAGCAGCCGAGGCCTGTCTTCGCCAGATACGTTTCAATGAGCTGCCGCGCACGGGGTCGGGTGAAGGTGATGCCGTTCGCCAGCAGATCGAGGCTTTCTTCCGGTTGGATGAAACGCGTCAGCGGAATGACCGTGCCTCCCGATCGGTACGCATAAGTCAACTGGTGGCAGTTGGGGTGAGCGCACGGTAGGGGAAGGAAGTCGCTTTCTTCGAACAGGCCGTCGGTCTGCGCGGCCACGCCCTTGATGACGTCGGGAAACGTCACGCGGCGCTCGAGGTCGCCGGGCAGCACATACCGGCCGGAATACGTCGCGGGCTGGAAGCTGACCCCGGTGATCCAGGGTCGTTCGACCGCGAATTTCACGATCGCGCCCATTTCGCCGTCGTTGACCCCTGCCTGCAGCGTCGTCACGAGAATCGTGTGGATCCCGCGACGCCCCAGTTCTTCGAGAGCTTTCAATTTGGTCTCGACAAGCGTTTCGCCGCGCAAGGCCCGGCTGGTGCCCTCGGCGAAGCCGTCGAACTGAAAATAGACTTCCAATCGCTGGCGGCGTCCGGCCAGCCGATCGAGCAGGGCAGGGTCGTGCGCGAATCGCAGACCGTTGGTGTTGATCATCACATAGTCGACGGGTTGCCGACACGCATACTCGAAGATGCGTTCGAATTCGGGATGGATCGTCGGTTCGCCGCCTGAGAGCTGAATGATCTCAGGGCGACCTTCGGTCTCGACGATGCGGTCGATGGCCCGGCAGGCTTCTTCGAAGGTCAGGTGTCTGCCCCCTGGGCCGCTCGACGAATAGCAGACCGGGCATTGCAGGTTGCAGGAAGACGTGATCTCGATAAGGGCGATGCAGGTGTGCTGCTCGTGCTCGGTGCAGAGGCCGCAGTCATAGGGGCAACCTTTGTCGGGCTCGACCCCCATCACGGGGGGCATCTTGCCCGGCACCAGGTATTCCAGCCGGTCGTACCAGCGAACATCGGAGCAGACGAAGTCTTCGCGCTGGCCGTGGGTGGGGCACTGCTTGCGGAAATAGACCCGTCCGTTGGTCTTCGCCAGGATCTTCGCCGGCACCACCTTGAGGCACTCGGGGCAGAGGCTTTGGGTGGTGCCGAGGAACGTGTGCGGGCGAAGCTGCATGATTTGAAAGGTTCCGGTGGTACGTGCAACCAGTCCGTAGCGGCCGGGCGCCTGGTCATTGTTGCTTCTTGGCCCGTTCTTCGAGCATCTTCTTGCGGCGTTCCTCGGCCTCTTTGCGGGCCGCGGCGCGATCAGCCGTCGCTTTTTCCTGGGCGACTTTCGCCGCGTCGCGCGCGGCGGCGATCTTCTGCTGCAATTCGGGCCCGGCCTGAACGATCTGGGCCAGCGCTGCCGGTTTATCGGCAAAAAGGCGTGTCGCCAAGTTGCAGATAAGGACGGGAATCGCGGCTGCCAGGACTCCTTTGGAGAGCATTCTCAGGTTCCTCGTCAGTCGAAGATGGCGGCTGCGCTGCGCCGCACAATGATGGTACCGCCCCGAAAACCGGCGTGGCAATCTGCGAGGCCCGACGGTCAGATTTTCCCGCAGAAAGATTCTCGTTCGCGAAGAATCTTCGAACCCCGTTTATTGACAAACCTGACCCTGCCCACTACGATCCTGAGTTTTCCGCCCTGCCCAAGGGGGGTCAGGGGGAGATTTGCGTGTGTCGCAAGTGTTTGGTCTGGAAGGAACAGCGGCGTGGCTGGGAAAAAGCAGGAACGCATCCGGATTCGCATGGAGGCCTACGACCATTCCGTGCTTGATCAGTCGGCGACCGAAATCGTCGACACGGCCAAGCGTACCGGCGCCATCGTGCATGGTCCCATCCCGCTGCCAACCCGCATCGAGCGCTACACGGTGCTGCGGTCGCCGCACATCGATAAGAAGTCGCGAGAACAGTTCGAGATCCGCACACACAAGAGGCTGATTGACATTATTCAGCCGACCGGCAAGACGATTGATGCATTGAACAAGCTGTCGCTGCCGGCCGGGGTGGATATCAAGATCAAGGCCTCGGCGGGTGGAAGCTGAATCGAACGCGGGGGATGTCGTCGCCGCGAGCCCGTTGGGGGCTGGTGCGGCTGATGTAAAAGAAGTGAATCGTCGAATTCGGCAGTCGGCGTTCGTCGGCCGCCGGCCTGTCAATACAGGGTGCCGCGGCGGGGTTGGTGGGGGCGGCGCTCTGAGGTCGAATGCTTCGCTGCGAGAGCGGTGTCGCTCAGCGGCGTGAATCTGGCTTCTGGGCTTACGGTTCGAGTGAGATGGCTATGGCTGTCGGACTCCTGGGTCGAAAAGTCGGTATGACGCAGGTGTATGCCGAAGATGGCAGCGCCGTGCCCGTTACGGTGATCGAGGCCGGCCCGTGTACTGTTTTGCAGGTGCGTACGGCCGAGCGCGACGGGTATAGCGCCGTGCAGCTCGGGTATGGCGAGAAGCCCCGGCGCCTGGCGAACCGCGCAGAAAGAGGTCGTGTGGCGGCCATTGGCAGCAAGCGTTCGAAGGCGCGATCGGCCGCTGGCATCGAGCCGCTGGCAAAGGCCGGGTGCGAGCCCCCGCGGTATGTCCGTGAATTTCGGCTCGAGGCAGCCGATGCGCCCTGCGAAGCGGGGCAGAAGCTGACGCTGGGTCTCTTGGCCGAGGTGAGCCATGTCGATGTCGTCGGGCTGACGAAAGGCCGCGGGACGGCCGGTGTCATGAAGCAGCATAATTTCAGCGGCTTGCGGGCGAGTCATGGCGTGCAGCGGCACCACCGGGCCGGGGGCAGCATCGGCGCTCACGGCACCGACCGCGGGCACAGCGGCAAGATCAAGAAGGGGAAGCGCATGGCCGGCCGATGGGGAAACGAACGGGTCACCGTTCGCAACCTCAAGGTGATCAAGATCGATGAGGCGGCCAACGTGATTCTGGTGCATGGCGCCGTTCCCGGCCCGAACGGGGGGTACGTCATGATTCGGCAGACGAAAAAGCGGCGGAAGGCTGCGGCGTCGTGATGCCGTGATTGTGAAGCCGGTTTTTTGAAGTGGTTCAAGAAATGATCAGCCTGCCCATTCACAATAAGAGCGGACAGCCGGTCGGCAAGTACGAGTTTGACGAGGCGGAATTGGCCGCCGACGTCAATCGGCAATTGCTGCACGATGTGATCGTTATGTACGAGACGAACCGCCGGCAGGGAACGGTTCAGACGAAAAACCGCGGCGACGTGCAGGGCAGCAAGAAAAAAATGTATCGGCAGAAAGGGACGGGCCGCGCCCGCATGGGCAACAAGCGGACGCCGATCCGTCGCGGGGGCGGCCACGCCTTCGGCAAGCGCCCGGTCGACTGGTCGTATCGATTGCCGCGCAAGGCGGTCGCACTGGCCACTCGCATGGCGCTGCTCAGCAAGTTTCGCGACAACGAAGTGACGATCATTGAAGAGCTGTCGGTTTCACAGCCCAAGACTCGGGAAGTGGCGGCGATGCTCAAGGCGCTGGGGCTGGCCGAGAAAACGTGCCTGCTGGCTATCGACCAACATGACGCGAACGTGTGGCGCTCGGCCCGCAATATCCCCACGCTGGCGGTTTCCCCGGCGGGAGACTTGAACGCTTACGACCTTCTTCGCCAGAAGGTCTTGCTGGTGACGAAGGCGGCACTCGATGGCATCCGGCAAAAGGGCAAACCGGGCGGCGCCAGGGGCTGAGTCGTAGGGAAGTTTGCGGGGGTTTGATTCCCTGATCCACCGGAAACGAAGTGGCGAACGGAAGAGGCGGTCATGGCAATAGTCACTGAACACGGCGTATCGTTGGAACCGCACCAGATCGTGCGGCGCCCGCTGGTCACCGAGAAGGGTACGCATCAGTCGAGTCGGCACAATGCGTACGCTTTCGAAGTGCACCCACTGGCCACGAAGGCCGACATCAAGCAGGCGGTCGAAGCGCTGTGGAGCGTGCGGGTCGAGGCGGTGCGGACGCAGAACCGCGTCGGCAAGCCGCGCCGCACCAAGGCCGTGTATGTGCAGACCAAGCCGTGGAAGAAGGCGATTGTAAAGCTGCATGAAGAAGACCGTATCGCCTTCTTCTAGAGTCGGCGATCAGGAGCGAGTGAGATGGGGATTCGTTACTACAAGCCGACCAGTGCCGGGCGCCGCGGCGCTTCCGTCAGTGATTTTTCCGAGATCACCGACCGCCAGAAGTCTCCCGAGAAGTCGCTGGTGGTCCGGTTGTCGAAGAGCAGCGGGCGGAATTTTCACGGAAAGATTACGGTCAGGCACCGCGGGGGCGGGGCGCGGCAGATGTATCGGCTGATCGATTTCAAGCGTCGCAAAGATGGCATCCAGGCGAAAGTCGCGGCTATCGAGTACGACCCGAACCGCACTTGCCGCATTGCCCTGCTGCATTATGCCGATGGCGAGAAGGCCTATATTCTGGCGCCTGACGGCCTGAAGGCAGGGGCCCGTGTCGAAAGCGGCGTGTCGATTGAACCGAATCTCGGCAACTGTCTGCCGCTTGAGAATATTCCGCCCGGTACCGTGGTCCACAACGTCGAAATGCAGCCGGGTCGGGGGGGGCAATTGTGCCGCAGCGCCGGCACTTCGGCCGTCATGAACGCCCGGGAAGGAGATTGGGCGCAAATTACGCTTCCATCGGGCGAGGTGCGGCGTGTTCCGAGCCAGTGCCGGGCCACCGTTGGGGCGCTTGGCAACGTGGAACACAACGCGATTCGTCTGGGTAAGGCCGGGCGAAAGCGGTGGATGGGTATTCGGCCTCGCGTGCGGGGCGTCGCGATGAATCCGGTAGCGCATCCGATGGGCGGGGGCGAAGGGCGCAGTAAGGGAGGGCGGCATCCGTGCAGCCCGACCGGAAAGCTGGCCAAGGGGGGGCGTACTCGCAAGCGCCGCAAGCCTTCAACGGCCGCGATTATCCGCCGCCGACGCTCGCGACGCTACGGTCAGTTGAAGCTGTGAAGGCGCCGGGGGTGTGTTTGCGTTCAGGTTTGTTCGGGTGTCGAGTTGTCTTCGCGGACGAATCTATTCAGCAGTCGGTTGCAGGTTGAGCCATGGGTCGATCGCTAAAAAAGGGTCCTTTCGTCGACGCAAAGCTCATGAAGAAGGTGGAGCGGCGGATACGCTCCAGCTCGAAAGAGCCGATCAAAACGTGGTCGCGGCGGTCGACGATTCCACCGGAATTCGTGGGTTTCACGTTTCTCGTGCATAACGGTCGGACTCATATCAGCGTGTACATTACGGAAGAGATGGTCGGACACAAGCTGGGTGAGTTCGCCCCGACGCGCGTATTCCGCGGGCACGGCGGCAAGGCTTCGAAGAAGGAGGCGGCGGCACCCGCCGCAGCGCCGGCCGGCTGACGTTGCCGCCCGGCAGACGGCAAAGAACGCCGTCGGCAGAGAGCCGGGGGTCGGTGAATTCTGGCGTGGGATGGAGAGGGTTCTGGTTATGGCGTATCAAGCAACACATCGGTTTGCCCGCATTGCGGCGACCAAGGTGCGGCCGTTTGCCGATCTGATTCGCGGCCGGCCGGCGGGCGAAGCGGTCGAATTGCTGCGGTATGTTCCGAACCGCGGAGCGCGGATGCTTGAGAAGGTGTTGAAAAGCGCGATGGCCAACGCCGAAGATCAGGGGGCCCGCAACGTCGATCGGATGCTGGTCGTCAGCGCCCGCTGCGACAACGGGCCCATGTTCAAGCGGATCATGCCGCGAGCGCGAGGCATGGCGTACCTGATTCGCAGGCGGTTCGCCCACATTCGCGTGGATATTGATGCCCCTGCCGTCTGAGAGAGGCACGATCAAACCGTCGTAGAAGCGTAAGTCGCCACGCCGTGGTATTGAAGCGTCGAGATTTTTTGCCGCAGAACCTGCGGATTCGCGAAGAGTTACGCCGCCATGGGTCAGAAAACACGACCAACCGGGTTTCGCATCGGAATCGTCGAAGACTGGCGCAGCCGCTGGTACGCCTCGAAGAAGGAATTCGGCGACTTGCTGGTCGAGGATTTCAAAATCCGGCAGTTTATCAAGAAGAAATATCTGTTCGCGGGAATTCCGAAAATCGAGATCGAGCGGACCCGCGACCAGGTGATCGTGCATCTGCACTGCGCCCGCCCGGGCATCATCATCGGTCGCAAGGGTCAGGAGGTCGACCGCCTGAAGGCCGAGTTGGAGGACCTGACCGGCCGGCGGATGGACTTGAAGATTATCGAAATCAACAACGCCAATCGCAGCGCGCAGCTTGTGGCCGAAGATATTGCGCAGCAGCTTGAAAAGCGGGCCAGTTTTCGGCGGACGATCAAGCGTGGGCTCGACCAGGTGATGGAAGCGGGGGTGCACGGCGTTAAGGTGCAGCTTTCAGGGCGGCTCGGGGGGGCCGAGATGTCGCGCTGCGAGAAGGCTGCGCGGGGCTCGATTCCCTTGTCGACCCTGCAGGAGCATATCGATTACGGGTTTGCACAGGCGATGACCGCACAGGGCGTGATCGGCGTCAAGGTGTGGATCGACCTGGGCACGTACGCAGAAGAGGAAGCTACCGATGGCACTAATGCCAAAGCGGGTCAAGTACCGCAAAAGCCAAAGAAGACGCATAAGAGGTGACGCGCACCGGGGAAACCGCGTGTCGCTGGGAGACTTCGGTTTGCAGTCTCTGCAGGCGGGGTATGTGAAGGCGACGACGATCGAAGCCTGTCGCGTCGCCGCGATGCAGTACATTCGCGGCGATGGCAAGCTGTACATTCGGATATTTCCTCACAAGCCGGTCACGGCGCGACCGCTCGAGACGCGAATGGGAAAAGGGAAAGGTGAGCCCGATCACTGGGTGGCCGTCGTCAAATCGGGGACAGTCATGTTCGAGGTGGCCGGTCTGCCGATCGATTCGGCGAGGGAATGTCTCGCGCGCATCGCATACAAACTTCCCGTTCGCGTTCGAATGATCGGACGTCGGCCGGGAGAATGAGGGGTTGCTTGAGCAGGGCGGATGAAACATGGCCAAAGTCGGCGAATTGCGCGAAATGAGCGACGATCAGTTGCAGTTCTCGTTGCGCGAAGCGCGAGAAACCCTGTTTCGACTCAGGTTTCAGGCGACGACCGAAAAGCTTGACGCACCCAGCAATTTGCGCAAGACGCGGCGGGAGGTCGCGCGGCTGCTAACGATCTTGCGCGAGCGCGAGCTGGCGCAGGCAGCCAAGTAGGTTTACGCGCTTCACAGCCGACGCGAATTTTTCCGTCAGCCGAAAAAAAATATCCAGGCGCCGATGCCGAGTCGGCCGCGAACACGAAACACACATTGAGCCGCAGATATGCGTAAGACAGCGATCGGCCTGGTGACGCGCGACAAGATGCAGAAGACCCGCAGGGTTGAGGTGCCTCGCCTGTACCGTCACCCGAAGTACGGCAAGACGTTGCGCACCAAGACCGTCTGCTACGTGCACGACGAGAACAACGAGTCGCACAATGGCGATCTGGTGGAGATTATCGAGAGCCGGCCGCGCTCTCGGACGAAGCGCTGGGCCCTGATTCGCGTGGTGCAGAAGTCGACCAGCGTGCAGGTTGAGACGGTGTAGGATGTGGTGCGCGACGATCGTGTGGAGAAAGTGCCAGGTCGAATATGATACAGATGCAGTCGTTGATGGATGTGGCCGACAACACCGGGGCCAAAGTGGCCTATTGCGTGAAGGTGCTGGGGGGCACGCATCGGCGCTATGCCGGGCTGGGTGACGTGGTTGTGGTCAGCATCAAGAAGGCAATCCCCGGGGGGGCGGTCAAGGCCGGCGACGTGGCGCGGGGGGTGATTGTGCGGTGCCGCAAGCCGACGCGGCGCACCGACGGCAGCTACGTGCGATTTGACAAGAACGCGGTCGTGCTGATCGACAACGAATTGAACCCGAAGGGGACGCGCATCTTCGGCGCCGTCGCCCGCGAACTTCGCGACCGGAAGTTCATGAAGATCATCAGCTTGGCGAGCGAGGTGGTGTGACGATGAAGATCAAGCGCGGCGACATGGTGCAGGTGTTGGTTGGCGATGACGCCAGCGAAACGCCTCGCAAAGTGCTGCAGGTCAAGGCGGACGGCCGAAAAGTCGTGGTTGAGGGGGTCAATCGCGTCTATAAGCATGTGAAGCGCGGACATCCGAAGAGCCCGCAGGGGGGGCGGTTGTCGCGCGAGATGCCGATTGACATCTCGAATGTGCTGCTTTACTGTAACGCCTGCGGAAGAGGGGTGCGCGTGGGGTACAAGTACAAGCCCGACGGCAGCAAGGTGCGGCAGTGCCGCCGGTGCGAGGCCGAACTGGGACTTGTCAGCCCCCCCAAGGCGCGATATGCGAATCGCGCTTGACTCCCCCGGGGGCCGAGGTGGTTTGGCCCTGTCGAAATTGCCTGCCTTCGCTGGTCAGGCGACGGATATTTCAGGGTAAGTGGTCGTCATGGCCAGATTGTTGGAAAAATACAAAACAGAGGTACAGCCCCGGCTTTCGAAGTCGATGGATTGCGGTAATGCGCACGCGTTGCCGCGGCTGACGAAGATCGTGGTCAACATGGGGGTTGGGGCGGCCTCGCAGGATCGCAAGCGCCTGGAAGAGGCTGTCTCTCACCTGGCGACCATTACCGGGCAGAAGCCTCTGGTGACGAAGGCCAAGAAGGCGATCTCAGCGTTCCGGCTGCGGCAGGGGATGGAGATCGGCGCCAAGGTTACGTTGCGCGGCCGCCGCATGTACGAATTCCTCGACCGGCTGATTTCGCTGGCGCTGCCGCGCGTACGCGACTTTCGAGGGCTGAGTTCGCGAGCGTTCGACGGCCACGGAAACTACACGCTGGGCCTCAACGAACAACTCGTCTTTCCGGAAATTGACGCCGACAAGGTCAATCACACGCAAGGCATGCACATCACCCTGGTGACCACCGCCGAAAACGATAACGACGCGCGGTTGTTGCTGAAAGAACTGGGTCTGCCCATCAGTTCGGAATAACGATTCGACAGCGAGTTAGTTTATGGCCAGCAAGGCGAAAATCGAGAAGGCAAGTCGTAAGCCCAAATTCAGTTGTCGGCGCGAGCGGCGGTGCCAGTTGTGTGGCCGGCCGCGGGCGGTCTATCGCAAGTTCAAGCTGTGCCGGCTGTGCTTTCGCAATCTCGCGCTCGATGGTCTGATTCCTGGCGTCAAGAAGGCGAGTTGGTGAATCGATGCTGACTGACCCCATTGCCGACATGCTGACGCGCATTCGCAATGCCGTTGCGATTGAGCGGCCGTTTGTCGAAATTCCGGCTTCCCAGGAGAAGATCGGCGTGGCCCAGGTATTGGCCCGCGAAGGCTATATCTGGGATTTCGAAGTTGTCGAAGGGAAGCCCGCGAAGGTTCTGCGGGTGAATCTGAAATACGGCCCGAACGGCGAGCCCTTGATTCAGGAGATCAAGCGCGTCAGCAAGCCGGGTCGCCGTGTTTACAGGCGGGCGAAAGAATTGCCCGTTGTGCTGGAAGGTCTGGGGATCAGCATCGTGTCGACGAGTCAGGGCATCCTCAGTAATCGCGAGGCGACGTCGAAGAACGTGGGCGGCGAAGTGTTGTGCAGCGTGTGGTAGGCCCGGCAGACTGTTCGAAGGGTGAATGCGCCATGTCTCGAATCGGCAAGAAACCGGTCGCCTTGCCCGCCAACGTCACAGCCAGCGTGGACGCGGGCGTGGTGACTGTCAAGGGGCCGCACGGCGAGCTCAAGCTTCGGCACCACCCGGCTATGACGATTTCGGTCGACAAGGGGGCGTCGCAGATCGTCGTTTCGCGCCCCGACGACGAGCGCGCGAACAAAGCTCTTCACGGGCTGACGCGCAGCCTGGTGAACAACATGGTTGCCGGCGTGGTGACTCCGTTTGAGAAAAAGCTGGAGATTGTGGGCGTCGGTTACCAGGCGACAGTCAGCGGCAAAACGCTGAACCTGCAGGTCGGCTTCGCCAACGTGGTGAAGCTGCCGATTCCGGGCGGCGTGAAGGTGACGGTTCCTGACAACACGCATATCACGCTGCAGAGTGCAGATAAGCAGGCGGTGGGGCAGTTCGCAGCCGTCATTCGCAAGGTTCGCCCCCCCGAACCATATAAGGGGAAGGGGATTCGCTACGAAGGCGAACACGTTCGGCGCAAGGCGGGCAAGGCGTTTGCAAGCGGCGGCTGATTTTCCCGGCGAACGGGGGGCCTCCGGCCGCCGGCTGCTTTCGCGAACGATTGGCAATTCCATGAAAACATCGAAGCTGATTCAAAAGCAACGTCAGGTTCGCGCGTGGCGCGTACGAAAGCGCGTTCGCGGCACCGCGGCGCGCCCGCGATTGACGGTTTTTCGCAGCAACAAGCATATTTATGCGCAGATTATCGACGATCTGCGCGGGCGTTCGTTGGTGACGGCCAGTACGGTCGAATCGGAAGTCTGCCCGAAAGGGCAGAACGGGGGCAACAAGCAGGCCGCGATAAACGTGGGCAAGACGTTGGCCGCGCGGGCGATCGAAAAGGGGATCAAGCTGGTCGCCTTCGATCGCGGGCGCTACCGTTACCACGGCCGGATCGCAGCGCTTGCCGACGCGGCACGTGAGGGTGGGTTGCAGTTCTAGTGAAATTCTTGCGGGAGGGTGGTCGTGTCGTCAGAATCCAGGTCGGACGGTCAGGAAAAGGTCATCCAGATTCGCCGCTGCGCCTGCGTGGTGAAGGGAGGCCGGCGCTTCACGTTCACGGCCCTCGTCGTTCTCGGCGACAAGCGGGGCAAGGTGGGCTGGGGTTACGGCAAGGCCTCTGAAGTTCCGCAAGCGGTCGAAAAGGCTGTCAAGGGAACGAACCGCAACTCGATCGACGTCCCCATCGCCGAGACCACGATTCCCCATACGGTGGAAGGGCGCTACGGCGCTGCGCGAGTCGTGCTGATTCCGGCCCTTCCCGGCACGGGGGTCATCGCCGGGAACACCGTCCGGGCCGTACTGGAATCGGCCGGCGTTCACGACGTTCTGACCAAAAGCCGGGGCTCGACCAATCCCATGAACCTGGTGCGTGCCACGATCAATGCTCTCGCAAAGCTGCGCACGCGCGACCAGATTGCACGTCTGCGAGGAGTAAGCGTCTGATGACGATCAACGAAGTTCATCGCGGCATTGTCAAACGCAAACACCGCAAGCGCGTGGGGCGTGGCCCGGGTTCGGGGCATGGTAAGACCGCGGGCCGCGGCGAAAAGGGCGATTCTGCGCACCCGGGCTTCTCGCGTCGCCTGGGGTTTGAAGGGGGGCAGATGCCCATGATGCGGCGCATCGCCAAGCGGGGCTTCAACAATAAATACTTCGCGCGGCAATGGGCCATCGTCAATCTGGCGGCGCTCGAGCAGGCTTTCGACTCGGGCGCGGTGGTCGACCCGCAGACCCTCGCGGAAAAAGGTTTGGTGAAGGGGCGGCACGACGGTGTCAAGATTCTGGGGAACGGCGAACTGAAAAAGAAGCTTTCGGTCAGGGCGCATCAGTTTTCAGCCTCTGCGGTTGCCAAGATTCAGGCGGCCGGTGGTGCGATCGAACGGCTGCTCTGAGGGCCAGGGAGGGACCGGCGACCCATGTTTGCCAAATTCGCGACGATCTTCAAAATCCCCGAGTTGCGGAAGAAGATCTTTCTGACGCTGTTTCTGCTGTTCGTCTATCGGCTGGGGTTCTACATTCCCCTGCCCAACATCGATCAGTCTCGAATGCGCAAAGTGTTCGAGTCGTTTCAGGAACAGGGCAACGCGCTGGGAACGACGCTCAAGATGGTCGAGCTGTTTTCGGCGTCAAGCTTCGGCAACAGCACGATTTTCGGGCTGGGGATCATGCCGTACATTTCGGCGTCGATCATCCTGCAATTGCTGGCCAGCGTCTATCCGCCGCTCGAAAAGCTGCAGAAAGAAGGTGAGGCGGGGCGCAAGAAGATCAACGAGTATACGCGCTATCTGACCGTCTTTCTGTGCTTCTTTCAGAGTCTGATGTGGATTCGGTTCCTCACCGGAGCCACCCAGGAATCGATCATTTATAGCGGTTACGACACCTGGTTTCCGACGGCCGTCGCGGCTTTCACAATGACCGCCGGCACGATTTTTCTGATGTGGATCGGCGAGCAGATCGACGAATACGGCATCGGCAACGGGATCAGCCTGCTGATTATGGCAGGCATTCTGGCGCGCGTGCCGCGGGCCATTGAAGAACTGGTCACGAAGTATTTCTCGGGCGGAGTCGCGTTGGGAGGCACCGGCGGCATCGAAAGCCTGCTGATTCTGGCGGTGCTGTTCGCGGCAGTCGTGGTCGGGGTGATCATTATCACGCAGGGGCAGCGCCGCATTCCCACGCAAAGCGCCAAGCATGTGCGGGGGCGCCGCGTATGGGGCGGGCAGAAGCAGTTTCTGCCGTTGCGCGTCAACCAGGCCGGCGTCATGCCCATTATCTTCGCCTCGAGTCTGCTGATGTTTCCCAGCATTCTGCTGCAGTACCTGATCCCGACGCGCCTGGGCGATAACTGGTTTGTGCAGCAGTTGTACCTGTCGTTCAGCGGCGAGAAGGGGTACATCTACAACGTGTGCTACATCGGGTTGATTTACTTCTTCTGCTATTTCTGGACAGCCATCACGTTCAACCCCAAAGACATGGCGAACAATCTGAAAGACTACGGCAGCTTTATTCCCGGGCATCGCCCCGGCCGCCGCACTGCCGAGTACCTCGAACGCGTGATGGTGCGGATTACGTACGTCGGCGCGGCGTTTCTGGCGCTGGTAGCGGTTATTCCCACGGCAATACAGGGTTTTCTGGATATCGATCCCGTCATCGCCAGCTTTTTCGGCGGCACGGGCCTCTTGATTGTCGTGTCGGTCGGTCTGGATCTGGTGCAGAAGATCGACAGTCATCTCGTCATGCGGAACTACGGAGGGTTGCTGGAATCGTAGCGGCAGTGCGCCGTTACGGGTTCCGGCCGGAGCGCGTATCGTCGTGATTTCCCTCAAGCGTCCGCGTGAGATTGAAATGATGCGCGAGGCCGGCCGCCTGGTGGCGAAGGCGCACCGGTTGATTAAGGAAATGGTCGCGCCGGGTGTGACTACGGCCGAGATTGATCTGACGGTCGAGCGGCTGTTCCAGCAGTACGACGCCACCCCGCTGTTCAAGGGAGTTGAAAACGCCAATGAAGGGAAACCCCCGTTCCCCTCGGTCTGCTGCATTTCGGTGAACGAAGAGGTCGTGCACGGCATACCCGGGTCGCGCCGGCTTGTGGAAGGCGACATTGTGAAAGTCGACACGGGTTGCCGCCTGAACGGCTGGTGCGGCGATTCGGCCTGGACGTACGCCGTGGGGCAGGTCGATGGGCTCAAGCGGAAGCTGATGCAGGTCGGTGAAGACAATTTGTACCTCGCCATTCGAGAGCTGGGGCGCAAGCGTCGCTGGTCTGAAGTGGCCCAGTCGATGGAGCAACACGTCAGGCGGGCAGGTTTCAGCGTCGTCGAGCAGTTCGTCGGACATGGGATCGGTCGTGAGATGCACGAAGATCCGCAAGTGCCCAATTTCGTCAGCGATCAGCTCAAACGGCATGATTTTCGGATCGAAACAGGGCTGGTGCTGGCGATTGAACCGATGGTGAATGCCGGCACCAAGAACGTGCGCGTGCTGCCAGACCACTGGACAGTCGAAACCAGAGATCGCAAACCGAGCGTCCATTTTGAGCATACTGTAGCCATCACCCCGGCCGGGCCGGAAATTCTGACTTCCCGCGACGACTAGCCGGGGCGGCTGGCTTGTGAATTCAGGATATGTTTCCGTATAATCCGGGGTCCGCCGGGGCGGGTCTGCCCCGCCGTTGTGTGTGCCGAGATCGAGATGAAGATACGAGCCAGCGTCAAACGCATTTGTGAAAGCTGCAAGGTTGTCCGCCGCAAGGGCCGGGTCTATGTGATCTGCACGGCCAATCCACGGCACAAGCAGAGGCAGGGGTAGCATGCCGCGTATTTCAGGTGTTGACATTCCGGCAGACAAGCCGACGTACATTTCGCTGACGTACCTGTACGGCATCGGGCGGACGACGGCGATTCGCATCTGCCGGACTCTGGGCGTGGATATGCAGCGGGTCGCCAAGGAACTGAGCGACGACGATCTGGCACGCATCGCCAATCTGCTCGACAAGGAATACACCATTGAAGGGCAGTTGCGGCGCAAGGTGCAGCAGGATATCGCCCGGTTGCGAGACATCGGTTGCTACCGGGGCTTGAGGCATCGCCGCGGGTTGCCCGTCCGCGGGCAGCGCACCCGTACGAACGCCCGAACACGCAAGGGGGTGCGTAAGACGGTTGCCGGCAAGAAGGGTGTGAAAGAGTTGCGGTAGCCGTTGCGGCGAGAATCGGTTGGCTGCGAATGAAAGGTGTTCGCAGCAACAAGTTCCCACATTTTTGTAGGGCAGCGCGAGGTAAATTCTGTGAGCAAGGCCGTTCGGAAAAAGGTCCGCCGCAATGTGACCCGGGCCATTGCCCACATCAAGGCCACGTTCAATAACACGACCGTCACGATCACCGACGTCAATGGCGACGTGCTGTGCTGGGCCACGGCGGGCACTTCAGGCTTTAAGGGAAGCCGCAAGAGTACGCCATTCGCCGCCCAGCGAGCGGCCGAGACGTGCGCTGAGAAAGCGTCGAAATTCGGGGTTAAAGAGATCGAAGTCCGCGTGAAGGGCCCGGGGTCGGGCCGGGAAAGTGCAATTACGGGCCTGCAGACCGGGGGGTTGACAATCAGGGCCATCGAAGACGTCACCCCGCTGCCGCACAACGGGTGTCGCCCGCCCAAGCGAAGGCGCGTCTGACGTCTCGCGAGGGCAGGCGGGCCGAGGCCCGGTTTGCCTGGTCTGTACACTGATTTACGATTCCGCCAAATTGAGCCGATTATGGGACGCTACACGGGACCTGTCTGCCGGTTGTGCCGCCGCGAAGGGGTTAAGCTGTTTTTGAAGACGTTGAGGTGTGATTCGCCCAAGTGCGCGATCGAGCGTCGGGGCGAACAGCAGCCCGGTATGCACGTAGTCAAGCGCCGTAAGCTCAGCGACTATGGGGCGCGGCTGCGAGAAAAGCAGAAAGTGAAGCGCTACTATGGAGTCTTCGAGCGGCAGTTCCGCCGGTATATGGATCTCGCAGGCCGGTCGAAGGGGAACACCGGCAGCACGCTGATGAGTCTGCTTGAGCGGCGGCTCGACAATATCGTGCACCGCCTGGGGTTCGCGGGCTCGCGCAAAGCTGCCCGGCAGCTTGTCAGCCACGGCCACATCTGCGTCAACGGCCGGAAGGTGAACATTCCCAGTTATCTGGTGCGGGCCGGAGACAGCGTGACGGTCAAGTCGCGCCCCCGCAGCCTGCGGTACGTCAGGCTCAGTCTGGAAGGGGCGCCCGGCCGCGTTCCCGAGTTCCTGAGTCTCGATGCGGGTGACGTTCCGGAAGGCAAAGTGCTGCGTTTGCCGGGCATCGAAGACGTGTCGATCCCCGTGCAGCCGGCCCTGATTATCGAGTTGTTGTCACGCTAAGCCACTGGTTTCCCGGGAGACAGACCCATGCGAATTCGTTGGCGCGGACTGGAGCTTCCCAGCCGGCTTGTTCCTGACATCGACACCGCCACGAACACGTATTGCAAGTTCACGGCCGAACCGTTCGAGCGCGGGTTCGGGGTGACGATCGGCAACAGCCTGCGGCGGATCCTCCTGTCGAGCCTGGAGGGCAGCGCCGTGACGCGGCTGAAGGTTCAGGGCGTGCAGCACGAGTTCACCACGATTCCGGGCGTCGTCGAAGACGTGACCGACATGGTGCTGAACATCAAATCGCTGATTGTGAAGAACCACGGCCCGGAGTCCCGCACGTTGCGCATTGAGCGCAAAGAAAGCGGCGTGGTGACTGCGGCCCACATTCAGCCCGACAGCCAGGTCGAGATTCTGAACCGCGATCTGGTCATTGCCACTCTGACCGACGCCGTGCCGTTCGTTCTGGAGTTGACGGTTGAAAACGGCCGTGGGTATGTCCCCGCCAGCGAACACTATCAGCGCAACCCGGAGATCGGGGTGATTCCGGTCGATGCCATTTATTCGCCAGTCACGCGCGTGCGCTATCGCATTGAAGACACGCGCGTCGGCCAGCGCACGAATTACGACAAGCTGATCATGGAGATCTGGACGAACGGCACGATTGCTCCTGAAATGGCGCTGGTTGAGGCGGCCAAGATTCTGCGCAAGCATCTCAACCCGTTCGTGACCTATCGCGAGCCGGGGCCCGAGCTGCCCCCTGACCGTGGTCTGCTGGGTATGGCCGATGCGACGGGCTATTCGCCCCTCGATCTCGAACTCGAAGAAAAGCTTGGCCGCAGCCTTGCCGAGTTGAACCTGTCGGTGCGGGCCACGAATTGCCTTGAATCGGAAGGGATCAACACGGTACGCGACCTGGTCTCACGAACTGAAGAAATGTTGTTGCAGGTCAGAAACTTCGGCGAAACGACATTGCAGGAGGTTCGCGAGCGGTTGCAGTCGATCGGCCTGCGACTGGGCATGCGGGTGCCGCAATCGTCGCGTTCAAAGTAAACGAGCCATACCGCAGCGGCATGACGTGAAAACCAGCCGGCCAGTGCGGCAGAGACATATTCGGAAGTCAGTTCCATGCGACATCGAATCAAGGGCCGTACGCTCGGCCGCAATGCGTCACATCGCAAGGCCATGTTTCGCAACATGGCCGCGAGTCTGATCCGCACTGTTCGCGTCGACGACGAAGACGCTGCGAACAAGCCCAAGGTTCAGGGCCGCATTGTGACCACCGTCGCCAAAGCCAAAGAATTGCGGCCGTTTATCGAACGGTTGGTGACAATGGCCCGCAAGGCGCGTTTGCACGAACAGCGGGCCTTGCCGCTGGCCACCAAATCGGCCCGCAATACGTCTGAATGGAAGCGCTGGCGCGAATCGGCCCAGTGGCTCGAATGGAACCAGGCGATCGCCCCGGCCGTCAACTATCGCCGCCGGGCCTTCGCCCTGCTTCGCGATGAGCTGGCGGTCAAGATACTTTTCAGTGACCTGGCCGAGCGGTTTGAGAACCGGGATGGTGGTTACACGCGGGTCGTGCGCCTGGCGGGTGTCCGCCTGGGAGACGCAGGTCCCAAGGCGCTGGTGGAGTTCGTGGGCATTCGCGACCGCAAACGGCAGCGCCGCAGCAAGCCGAGCGTGGCGCCTAAGGTCGAAGCGCCCGCGCCTGCCCCCCCTGCCACGGCCGACCCACCGGCGGCGCCCCCGTCGTCGTAACGAGCTCGGTTCCAGCCGGCTGCTGACCTACTCGGTCGCCTTTGCCTGCTGCTGGGTCTGCAGATAGGCGACCAGATCGAGCACCTCGGCGTCGGCCAGATTGCTCAACAGGCCTTCGGGCATCATCGAAACCGGCGCGATCTGCCGCGATTCGATCTGCGATCGGGCGATTACGACAGGTTCGGCCTGATTGGCGACGCGCAGTTTCAACTGCCGGTCGTTCTCTTCGGCCGGTATTCCCGAGTAGATTCGTCCGTCATTGGTCACCACGATCTGCATTCGGTACGCATCCTGAATTTCGGCACTGGGAGTCAGGATGTTGCCCAACAGGTATTCGAGGTTGGCGCGATTGGCGCCCGTGATGTCTGGACCGATGACGCCCCCTTCGCCGTACATTTTGTGGCATGCCGCGCACGTGCGCTGGAAGACCAGCCGACCGCGGCCAGCATCGGCCTGACTGAGCGCGGCCGAAGTGAGCAGTCCGCGATATTTCGAGAACAAGGCTTCTTTGTCGGCCGAAAACGTCTCGAGCGGTCCCCAGACGTCGATGAAGCTATGGCCCACCACGCGGTGCAGCAACCGGGCGACATAGGCCGGAACGTCGCGCCGGGCGACGTCTCCCCGCTTGATCGCCTGGGTCAGTTCCGAGCCGGAACTCGATCGTGCGGCCAGCGTGTGAATGGCATCGAGTTTTTCTTCGGCAGCGAATTTCGAATACCTTTGGAGGAGTGCGCGAGCGAGCTGAATATCGTCAAACGCCGCGATCGCGCGAATCGCGTCGCGGCGCAGGGCGTCGTCGTCGAGAAGCTGTGGCAGAAGGGCCCGCAGTTGCGGGTTCTTTCGGCCGGCCAGCCCCTGCAGCGCCTCTCGCCGTCTGGCGACGTCGGCCTGCGGGTCTTTGAGCGTCGCGAGCAATTGGCCGGCGGCGGCCGCATCGCCGAATTGTTGTGACAATTGTACGCCAATCTGGGCCACCTCTCCGCCGGCTGCTTCGAGCTGTCGAAGAACATGCGCCCAGTTGGACGGGGCGGGTACGTCGTAGCGGCCTTCCAATCCGTCGTGCAGACCGAGCAGCAATTCGTAGCGGTTGGCGGCCGCCTGGCCGATGGCGCCAACAAGCGGCTCGAGTGCGCCGGCGTCGGTCAGCCGCCGCGCGACGTGTCTGGCGATCAGGGGAATCTTCGAATGTGCGACAAGTTCCAGTGCCCGAGCAGGTATTTCGGCGGCCAGCGGCTCGAGACCGTACCAGATCATTCGGGGAAGGTTGTGGTCGCGTGCGTCTTCGGCATGCAGTACCAGGGCATTTATGATGTCCCAGCGGAATTGCGGTTCGATGCGCGGCAGGGCGGCGGCCAGGTACAGACGCACCACCGGCGATTGATCGCTGCGCGCCAGCATTGCGAATTGCTCGCGCGCCACTGCAGAAGGCCGGCGCTCTTCGCACAAGAATTGAACGGCCCAGGCGCGGACGTGCGGGTCGTCGTCAGTCAGGGCGCCAACCAGCTCGGATTCAGACATGCCGCCGACGATCCACAGCGCCCAGAGGGCCCGCAGCCGATAATCGGCGTTGGCATGGATGGCGTACATGTTGCGCAGCGTTTGCAAGGCCTCCGGGGCGAGGTTTCGGCGTGCGGCGCGGCCTTGCAAGATCACGCGGGCGCGGCGAGCGTGCCATTCGCTGGGGCTTTGCTGTAAATCGGCAAGGGCCACATCAGACGCCTTGCTCAAGTCGTCAAATCGACCGGGCCAGGCAATCGCCCGCGTTTTCCGCGGCGCAATACGAAACACACGGCCGGTGTCCTTGTTCAGCACGTCCATGCCACAGATGTCGGCGTCGTGCCAGTCGAGCACGTAAAGGGCGCCTTCCGGCCCGATTTCGACGCTGAAGCCGATCCACTGGGCGTTGTTAGCCAGCAGAAAATCATCGCCGTGCCGTCCGACGAAACCGGAACCCGACGGCTCGAGCACATCGCTCAGTACGGCGTGCTCGTGCAGATTGGCCATGAAGATGCGGCCGCGGTGCTCTTCAGGAAACGCGTCGGAAAGGTAAATTCGGGCGCCGCCGTGGGCCGAGCGATGGCGGTGATCGGCGATCGTGGGAATGTCGCTGTAAACGTGGTGATTGAAATGGCTTCCCGCCTGGCGGTGATAGTAGCCGCCGGGAACCACGTGCCACAGATGCGGAATCACGCAGGCCGTGATGAACAACTGGCCTTTGGCGTCGTAGTCGATCCCCCAGGGATTGCTGAAACCGTGCGCGACTACTTCGAAGACATCACGAGTGGGATGATACCGCCATACTCCGCCGTCGATTTCGACCGGCCGGCCTTCGAGTGCGATGTTGGCAGGGTAAGGTTCGCCCTTTTTGAAGAGCCGGCCTTTGCCCGCGGGCTTGCCGACTGTTGAGGGCGTGGCGACCCCTTGCAGGCCGTAGAGCCAGCCGTCGGGGCCCCAGTGAAAGCTGTTCAAAGTTTCATGGCGGTCGCGAATTCCCCAACCGGTCAGCCGCACCTCGATGTCGTCCGTATCCGCCTTGTCGTCGTCGTTGCGGTCAGGTACGAACAGCAGATTGGGGGGGGCCCCCAGCCACACTCCGCCGAAGCCCACGGCCAGGGCCGATGGAAACGGAATTCCTTCGGCAAAGACCTTGCGGTTCTCGGCGACGCCGTCGTGATCGGCGTCTTCAAGAATCAGAATTCGGCTGTCGCCTGAATTCGCAAAACCCGCCGAGCGCGTCTCGTAGTCGCGGTTCTCGGCGATCCACAATCGGCCCCGATCGTCCCAACAGAAGGCCATCGGCTGGGTGATCATCGGTTCCGAGGCGAAAACGTTGACCTCAAAGCCCTCGTGTACGGTCATGGCGGCCACTGCCTTTTCGGGCGTGAGGAACTCTGCCGCCCGACCCTCTTGCCGCGCGACGAGCCACTGGGCGTAGTCGCGCTGGCCCGTGTATTGCGACCACCGCGCAGTCAGCTCGACGTCGCTGAGATCGCCGGCGTAGACGAGCAGCCGGTGTTCAACGAGGGCCTTCTGACCCTGGCTGATCGCCCAGTCACCCGATTTGGCACGCGCGGCGCCCACGCCAAACCTCTCGCCCACAGACCAGGCCTGCGGAAACCCGCGATTCGCCGGATGATCGAACAGGGCGACGTGCACCAGATTGTCTCGGCCGGCCGTCTGCAATCCGGCGTCGACCCACAATGCACGCTGCCCGTCGGCCCGCTGGCCGACCTGCCGGGCATTATTGACGATGCGACCGCTGGCTCCCTTCTGCCACGGCATCTGAAGGAACAGGCCGCCGGAATCTGATTGACCGATTGTCACGTCGGTTTGCGCTTCACCCGCCCATTGCACGTCGAGGACATACGCGCTATCGCGTTCATGCATCGTCCAGATTTGCGACTCGCGCAAGACGGCGTTGCCGCCATCATCCAGCAGGTCGTAAACGGTTTGCCATTGAACGACCTCGCCAGCCGCCCTCGATTCCTGAATAATCACCGTCGCCGAGACGCGCCGCCAGTAGTCGCCTTCGGGATGACGAAAGTAGTCTCGCCCGTTCACCTGCGGAAAGGCACAGAACAGGCCGGTTTGATGATTGTGCTCTTCGGGGGCGGTGCCTGTCACGACGCCGCGGCCGTCAGGTGCGACGATCGGATGAATGTAGGGTCGAAAATCGGCCCGCGCCTGTTGCGTAAGAATCGGCAGGCTTTCACCCGCGCGAAAAACGGCGATCGTGCCAGCCGGCTCATCATGCTGAACTCGCAGAATTCTCGCTGCGCGTCCGTTCGATTCGTCGCCCGCGACTCGATTGAGTCCGACATAGAAAACGAGTGCCACGATAAGAATTGGTGCGGTGCGAGTCATGCTGACAGTCCGAGTGAGTTCAGGTCGGCAGGGCTTTGGTCACGTCAGGAGGCTGCCTGATGGTTCATCCGCCGACCTGTCGCGTGTGGATTTGCGACGCATCTGCGCTCTTGGACCTTCAGGGTAACACGAACGAAAGCTCGGGCAAGGCTGGCGCCGCGAGATACGGGGCCAAAATCTGCCCGCCGCCGCCGAAATTCCGTTCGCGATTCAGGCTGCCGCTGACTGCGACGGCATGCTCGAAGGCAGCGCCTGCAAGCGCCCGAGCCGCCATCCGCGCCCCGCCAGAACGTCGACCAGTTCGTGCGACGTCAGCATCGCCAGCTCGCGAGAGCGGCCTTCCGCCAGCGGGTCGGCCCAGCTTTCCGGTGCTGTGGCGGCTGCGACCGAACCGGAATACCCACCGCCAGGATGCAGCCCGATTTCAACTGTCTGGCCGGCGGCGCGTTCCAGGAACAGCCGCAAGAGCGGCAGGTCGATTCGTCCGGCGTGGGCCGTGCCGAAATAGGCGCCGGTGTATGCCGCGCCGCTCCGCGCCATCCGCAGCAGAAACCTGAAGGCGAACATTCGCTTGACCTGCGCCAGGCCCCACTGCAGCGGGTCTCGAGTCGCGCCCAAGGCAGTGCGAGACAGATGTCGCTCCCAGGCGACGCGTACCGTCGCAATGCGGTAGCGGGCGAGTAGTTCGGGAATCAGGGCCGCCACGATCGGCAACAACTCGACGTATTGATGGCCATTCAAATGCGTGGGAACGAGCCCTTGTTCCAGTACGACCTCGATCTGCGCGCCCAGCTCGTCGCGAATCGCCTGAGTGTGGGCGCGGCTGCAGGCAAGCAGGCGCGGGGCCAGCGCGAACACATCGAAGAATCGGCCTTCGCTGTCGAGCAACCGCCGGGGGAATGCCCGGCCGGTGAGCGGCCGACCCTGCGTCAGGTTCAGATGGACCCCCAGGTCAAATGGTTCGCCGGTGTCTCCCAGCCGGCGGCGCGCGGCAGTCGATGGAAGGGCCTCGCAATGCCGACGCGAACACATTTCCTTCCAGGCGGCGAGCGCCCTCTGGCACGCATTAGCGTTCGTCAGGACAGAGGTGCTGGTCAGCAGGCCGTGCGTGAATCCTTGAATGATTCCCTCATTGACAAGGTCACTGTAACCCAGGTCGTCGGCGTGCAGGATCAAGAGACGCGTTGGTTCTGGGGCACGACGTGGCGCAGCAGCGCCGATTGCGGAAGTCGGGCTGGAAAGGTTCATGCGGCGGCTCGCTGCGAATCAACCGACGTCGTCTTGGCGAGACCGATGGAGATCTTCCCCGGCGCCGGGTATTCGCCGCGCCAGCCGCGCAGCTTCACGCGTATCACGTCGAGCAGCATGGGCAGCGCGTGTCGAGACAACGAAATCGTCGAAGCGTACTCATTGACCAGCGTGACGGCCACCCGGCGAAACGGGATGTGCAACCATTGCGAGAGAAAAACGACTTCGGCATCAAACGCGAAGCCGTCGATGGTGGTCCGCGAGAAGATCTCAAGGGCGGCGCGGCGACTGAAGATCTTGAGCCCGCACTGCGTGTCGGTGACCTGTCGCGATACCAGCCGCCTGACGATGCCGCTGAAGGCCTGGTGGGCGACTGTGCGCATCAGCCGGCGCGGTGCGCGCACGGCCGACTCGCGCAAGTCTCGTGCGCCAAACACCACTTCGCACAGGCCGGCATCAAGCCAGGCGCAGGCGATGCGCAGAGCGTCAAGATCATACGGAAGGTCGGCGTCGGTAAATGCCACGATGCGGCCCGTCGCGCACAGCATGCCGTTGCGCACGGCGGCCCCTTTGCCGCGATTCGGTTGCGAGACCGTGCTGAACCGCCTGCCGTAGTGGTCGCTCAACCACCGTGTGCGGTCGCGGCTTCCATCATCGACCACCAGTACCCGGTAGTCGATTCCCCAGTCGTCGAGATAGGCCGCGAGGCCGGTGAGGGTTGCCGGCAAACGCAGCTCTTCATTATAGGCGGGAACTACCACCGTCAGGTCGTGATCTGACGGAAGTGGCATGACCGCATTCGCGCTCGATTGCGCGGGCCGCTGGCCCGGCGCAAAATGCGGAGCGCATTCGCCCGCGCGGTTCGCGGGTCGATCGCAATGGTTCCCTACGGCCGCCTCCTGCGGTCCGCAAGCCATCATGGCGCCTTTCGGGGTGAAATGACGAATGTCGAATCAATGACGAAGCCCGAATGACGAGGAGCGAACGAAGATCCCGCCCTGCAAGATTCGGCCTTCGACATTCATCATTCAATTGTCATTCAGATTTCGTCATGCGACATTGCGCGCAGGAGCCTACCCCAAACCGATTTCTGGGTCAACGCCGGGTGCGATCGGCAATCAGCGCGTCGAGCTCAGACCTGAGCCGCGGCAGAATTTCGTCGTACGGAAAGGCGCCCAGCTCAACACTGCCGCGCTTGAGGTTGACAAAATTAGGAGCGCACCACAATCCGAGGTCGGCGTCGTCGGTCTCGCCCGGCCCGTTGACCCGACAGCCCATGACGGCGATCGTGATTGCATGGTTTCTGGCGTAGGTCGACATCTCTTTGACCTGCTGGGCCAATTCGATGAACGCCTCGTTTTCCACGCGCGAGCAGCTTGGGCAACTGATGATATTGAGCGCGTCGCGGCTGAATCGAACGACGCTGCGCACCCGGCCTGCTGCCAGGTCAGCCAGAATTTTCCGGCCGGCTTCGATCTCTTCGCTCTTGCGGGCATTGGGCACTGTCAGCGACACGCGAATCGTGTCGCCGATTCCCTGACTGATAAGCTGCTCGAATGCGATGCGGGTCTTGATGATGCCATCGGGCGGCAAACCGGCCTCGGTGACCCCCAGATGCAGCGGCACTTCGGGTCGCTGGGCGGCGAAACGCCGATTCACCTCGATCACCTTCGCCGGGTCTGAATCCTTGAGCGACACGCAGTAGCGCGTGAACCCGATCGAGTCGAGCAGGTCGCAGTGGTCGAGCGCGCTTTCGATCATCGGAGAGAGCGAGTCATGCTCTCCGTATTTCTCGGCCTTCGCCGGGTCGACCGAACCGCAGTTGACCCCGACCCGCAGGGCGCAATCGCTCCGGCCGGCGACGTCGGCCAGGTACCGCACCTTATCCTGCCAGGGCTTCTCACGCTCGTGATGATACAGGTGCCCGGGGTTGTAGCGCAGCTTGTCGACAAACGGCGCGACAAGCTCCGCCATGCGGTAATTTTCCTGCAGGTCGACCACCAGATTGGCGCGGGTCTGCCGGCGGATTTCCGCCAGCGACTCGGCGTCTTTACGGCTATCGACCGCGACGCGCACGACATCGGCCCCCGCCCGGTGCAGGTCATTGATCTGGGCCACCGTCGCCGCGACGTCTTGCGTGTGCGTCGCGCACATGCTTTGAACGGCAATCGGGTTTCCGCCGCCGATCGTGGCGGTGCCGATTCGGACAGCTCGAGTTGGGTTGCGTGGCAGCTTCACGCGGTTATTTGTAACCGATGCGCGCCAGCGCGTCACGGTCGATCGGCTCGTCGCAGTGAAGATCGGGGGCGATCGAGCCGGCCTTTGGGGCTGGGAAACCTTTACCGCCTGCCGGCTCGAAGCCGCGCTCACCGCGCGACCACCTGGCAATTTGCCGCCGGTCGTCGCCTGTCCACAGGCATCCGCCGGGAGGCAATCTGCGTTTTGCCTGCCGGCGATCAAGAGACGCGGGCGACACCGGGCGAACAGAGGTCTCCGCATGGCTCGGTGAGCGCTTCATCCGCCATGCGAAAACCTTCGCGAGCCGTGGCGGCGGCAACCCCGGCATTGACGGCTGACACGACGCCCGCCAAGGCGTTCAAAGTGGTGTCGTCGATACCGGCGCTCCGCGCCCGCTCGATCCGACCTCGCGTACAGACCTGGCACCCCCTCGTCATCGTCACTGCCAGCCCCACCAAGTGCTTCTCGCGGTCAGAAAGCCGCGAAGTCTCGTGCGTTCGCGCCAAGTAGTCTAATACCAGTTTGCCGTCGTAAGGCATTACAAAACTCCCGGGTTCAGGTGAAACGGTTGAGCACCGTCGATCGCAACTCTGTCAAATGAATACTTGTCGGTTCGCCCTGGGCGGCGACCGTCAAGGGGCCAATTGGCACTTGAGATAATCCTTAAGGCAGGCGAACTGCCTGTCGACCAATGCCCGGTCGCGAAAGGTTCGCGACAGCAGTATGGCTCCCTCCACTACGGCGACGATGTAGGCTGCCAGCGTGGCAGGATCGGCCCCTGACGGGGCAAAGTGTTGCTTTGCCGCCTCCCGCAGATACGGCTCAAATTCCTGGGCCATCGCATCGAAGCATGCCGCCAGGCGCCGCCGGAACGGCTCGTGTGTGTCAGCCAGGGCGGTGCTGAAATTTCCGACGATGCACCCGCCGCGGCGATGCTCGCGGCGGCGCACATATTCGGCGATCGCATCCAGACGGCGAAACACGTGCTGCAGTGCATCGTCGCCGTCGATCGGCGGGAGTTCATTCTCGATTTCGTCCAACTGCCGCCGGCGCCTCTGCATGTGCCGCTCGAGCACCGCGAAGCCCAGATCTTCTTTGCAGGAAAAATGATGGAAAAAGGCACCCGTGGTCAGGGCGGCCGCATCGCGGACCTCTTCGAGCGTGGTGGCGTGATAGCCCTGGAGTGCAAACAGCCGCGCCGCAGCGCGCAGAATCTTCTCACGGGTCGCCAGCGCTCGCGGTTGTCTTACAGCTTTCATTGAACTCTAAGAATAACAGATCGATTGGTCTGTTTTTATGATAGACGCTGCCGGCGGAATTGTCAATCGCCCCGGCACGAATTTCACGCCCCACCGGCGGCCACGGCCAGGCGGTGTCGCGTGGCGCCCTTTCGGGAGAATTTGAAACATGGAATAATCCGGCTTGAAACGGGAGAATTTCGTTCTGCTTCGAATGTTACACACCCACGGTTTTCATCGGCCCGCGGTAAGGGTTTGCGGGACTGCGAGCATTTCATTGGTGTGCAGGTCGCCGGGCTGTTTTCTGGCCCTCTGGGCCTGCGCCGTCGCCACGGAGGGTGTCATTGCCGGGGACTGGCCGCAGATTCTGGGGCCCGGCCGCGACGGAATTGCCCGGCAGGAACGAATCATTGAGAGACTGCCGGTCGGCGGGCCCCTCCTGCTGTGGCAGCGGAGCGCGGGGGAAGGGTTTGCGGGGGTAGCCGTGGCGGGCGGCCGGGCGGTGCTGTTTCACCGTGAAGGAAACGACGAGATCGCCGTTACGTTGGACGCCCTCACCGGCAAAGAGTTGTGGACGCGATCCTTTCCTGCCAGTTACGGCGGGGGAGTTTCTTCCGATCGAGGTCCCCGTTGTGTCCCCTTGATCGACGGCGACCGCGTATTCCTGCACGGTGCCGCCGGCGACCTGCATTGTGTGTCTCTCCGCAGCGGCGAATCGGTCTGGTCTCGTCGTGCCCGCCAGGAGTTTCAGGCGCCCGAGGGCTACTTCGGGGCCGGCAGCACACCGCTTGTCGATGCAGGATTGCTGCTGGTCAACGTGGGAGGGAAGGCAGGGGCGGGCATCGTGGCATTTGACCTCAAGGATGGCCACACCGTCTGGAAGGCAACCAGCGAGCAAGCCAGCTATTCGTCGCCCATTGCCGTGACGCTCGACGGAGTGCGACACGCGATTTTTGTCGCGCGCCTCAACGTCGTGTCTCTTGACCCACAGACGGGCGAAGAACGATGGCGATTGCCCTTCGGCGATCGCGGCCCGACAGTGAACGCTGCCTCGCCCCTGGCGATTGACGGGCACCTCTTTCTGTCGGCCAGTTACGGTATTGGCGGCGTGTGGGCTCGCGTTGGCAAGACGTCAGCCAAGGCGGTGTGGGCGAACAATGAAACGATGTCGAGTCAGTATGCAACGTGCGTGTATCAAGACGGCTTCTTGTACGGGGTCGACGGCCGGGCCGACGTGGGGGCCGCGCGGCTGCGCTGTTTCGAACCGGCCTCGGGGAAGATCCGCTGGAGTCAGGATGACTTTGGCGTGGCGAACCTGATATTGGCCGACGGAAAACTGCTGATTCTCCGCGACGAAGGAACGCTGGTGCTGGCTCAGGCCGCTCCGGAGCGCTACACAGAACTTGGCCGCGCCCGACTACTCAAGGGCACAACACGGGCATTGCCGGCGCTGGCGGCAGGCCTGTTTTATGTCCGCGACACGGGAACGCTCAAATGCTTCGATCTGGGCCGACAGGAATAGCTGCCTTTCTCGGCCGGAACCTCGGGCGCCTCGGGAACGGCCCCGATTCGCCAGACGAAAATTGAAACCGTCTCGAAACGGCCGAGGTAACGCCCTTTGAGAGCCACGCTTTTCCGAGTCGGAGGCGCCGTGATTCGACAGATGCGCGATTGGGCCTGGTTCGCGTTGGCAGTATGCTGGTGCTGCCGCTTGTGGGGCATGGACCCGGATCTCAGGCGGATCGTTTCGCCCGATACGTTGCTGCTGATCGAAATCAACCGGCCCGTGCGCGTCATCGACAGCCGGTTTGTGCGCGAATTGTACGACATTGCGCGCGATAGCGTGGGCGTCCAACAAGGGCTGGCTTCTCCCGAGTTCGAAAAGATTCGGCAGGCAGCGCGATTCGTCGAAAAGAGTCTCGACACAGACTGGAAATCCGGCGTCGACCGACTGACAGCGGGCGGGGCGGTTATCGCGATTCATTCGGGTCCTGCCGCGAATGAAGCCGACGTCACCGTGGTCATCACGAGTGATGACGAAGCGGTCTTGCGGCGTTTTCTGCGGGCGTTGCACGATGAATTGAAAATGCGCGCGGCCGCCGCGGCCGGATTGCCCCCCGAGAAACGCGACGAAGCGTTGCAGCGAGAGCTGGTTGTCAGCGACTACAAAGGCACGGCCTGTTTCCACGTGGGGCGGGGGCGATTTGCGGTCGTCGGGCGGCGGCTGCTGGCCTCGAACCGGCAATCGCGGTTAGAAGCGGCGCTTGATCGCCTGGGCGGCGGGGATGCTGCCGTCCTTGAACTGCCCGATGCGTTGCGCATGACGGCCCGCGACGGAACTGCACCGCTCGTTCTGACGACCCTCAACCTGAAACTGCTGCGCGACAATTTCGACGCGAAGTCGAAGGTTAATCTGGAATTGCCCTCGAACGATATCGTCACCACAGTACTACTGGGAGGCCATTTCGATCTGCTGCGTCGGGCCGACCTGGCGGCGGCCGCAATCTTTGCCGACGACGCCGGTGGTGAAATCTGCTTACGGCTTCCGGTGGGATATTCCGGAGCGTACCCCGGGCTAAGGGGCTTTTTTGCCGACGAGCCGGGAGAGGCCGTGCTGCCTCTGTTGACTCCGCCCGGCGCCCTCTTTTCGGCAAGCTGGTATCGCAACTACGCGCGCCTCTGGGGGCAGCGTCGGGAACTGCTGCAGGCTGGCGCGGTCAGGCAGATCGAAGAGGAGGACGCGCGGCAGAAGCAGGCTGGCATTAAACTCGGGCTTGAAGAGGGGCTGCGGTTGATCGGCCCGCATTTTCGTGTGCTGGCGGCCAGAGCTCGTGAATACGTGTACAAGACGCCGCTTGACGAACGTCTGCCGGCCTTTGCCCTGGCTGTCGACCTGCGCGATGAACAGCCGTTTCGTGCGCGGGTGTTGGAACCGATCGATCGGCTGGTCTTCCTGGCGATTAGCGCCCAGGGGGGGCAGGTCACGTCTTCGGAGCATCGTGGGGCGAAGGTGACGACTATCCGGTTTGCCGAAGCAGAAACTCTACCTGAGCCCGATCAGAGGGGGATCTATAACATCAATCCAGGCTACAGCGTCACGCGCGGCCATCTGGTGGTCGGGTCGACAACCGAAATTGTCCGCGACGTCATCGACGAGCTTGACCGCCAGGCGAACGCTGAGCCTGTCAGTTCGACGACCCACCGGCAATGGCTGTCGCTCGAAGAGGTCAGCCGGGCGCTGGTCGACTATTCGCCTCGCCTGATTCGCGAAGCCGTACTGCGGCATGGGCTATCGACGCCTGAGGCGGAACGCGAGTTGGACGTCGTTTGCAGGCTGTTGGCGCGGCTGGGAGTGTTGCGGATGGAGGCAAATTATGAGGCGCAGCAGTTCAACGTCAGGCTGCGACTCGGTGCGCTACCGGCGACGAATCCCGCTGCTCAGCCCCTGGCCCGACCGAGAGAGTAGTCGAATTCGTGCGATCGGTTTTACCTTGGGGTCGTAATTCGGGGCCGACTCGAGAGTTGTTCTGACCTTGGGGAAGGGGCTTTCATGACCCCGGCCGAACAGGCGTTGCAGAGATTTCGGCCCGAAACGGCTTGGCAGCCGTATTATCCCAATGCGGCCGATCCTTGGGACGAAGTCAAGGTCGCGCACCTGTACCGCCGGGCCGCGTTCGGCCCGTCGTGGCAACAGATTCGAGACGGGTTGCGTTCTTCCCCGGGCGATCTGATCGAGCGCCTGGTGGCAGGTGGCAACCTTTCGGCGCAGCGGGCGTTTGAGGCCGATTACGCGCCGCTTGCCGCCGGAGTGATGAAATCGGGCGACAGCGGCGAAGCGAAGGCGCTGTGGTGTTATCGGCTGTTGAACTCACCGAGCCCGCTGCGCGAGAAAATGACATTGTTCTGGCACAATCACTTCGCCACATCGAACGCCAAGGTGCGCAACATCCGCCTGATGATGCGCCAGGTCGATTTACTGCGTTGCCATGCGCTCGGCAACTTCGACACGCTGCTGCAGGAGGTGACGCGCGACCCGGCGATGATGGTCTGGCTTGATTCCAGCAACAATCAGCGGGGCACGCCCAATGAGAATTATGCCCGGGAACTGATGGAACTGTTCAGCCTGGGCGTCGAGAACTACACCGAGAACGACGTTCAAGAGGCAGCTCGCGCGCTCACCGGATGGAACGTCGAGCGGGGATTGCCCGTTTTCGACTACTCGCGTCACGACGCGGGTGAGAAAACCATCTTTGGACACTCCGGCCCCTGGGCCGCAGGCGACGCGGTGCGGCTTTGCCTGGGGCGCGAGGCATGCGCCCCGTTTATCGTGAAGAAGATCTTTCGTGAGCTGGTCAGCGATGCCGTGCATCCGCCGGACGCACTGCTGAAACCGCTGGCTAACGAGTTTCGTGCCCGCGACTACGACATCGCCTGGCTGGTAGGCACGATTCTGCGAAGCTGGGTCTTCTTTTCAGAGGCGGCTATCGGTCAGAAGGTCAAGAGCCCCTGCGATCTCGTGCTGGGCTCAGTGCTGGCGCTGGAAGGACGTCCCGGCCTGATCGCCGTCGCGCAGGCCTGCGACCAGTTGGGGCAGAGTCTGTATTATCCGCCGAACGTCAAAGGTTGGGATGGTGGCACAGTCTGGCTTAATTCCGCAACCTTGTTGCATCGACAGAACTTGGCGCTCGAGCTGACTCGCGGCACAGGGTCGGCAGGCCGCGTCGATCCGGCGACGGTGGCCGCCAAATACGGCTGCACGGGAATCGTAGAGACCGTCGAGTACTTTTTGCGGCTGTTGCACCAGCGCGTCGAGCCGCATCGCCGCGACGCCATGGTGGCCCAGTTGGAAAATGAGCGGCTTTCTGCAACCGCCGCGCTCTACTCCGACGGGTTTTCCAGTGCGTCGATTGCCCGCTCAGCGGCCCACCTGGCAATGACGCTGCCGGAGTACCAGTTGGGTTGAGACGCGCCGCGGCTGATACCTCAGATCGCAGAGGAGATTACCATGCTCACCCGACGTCGCTTCCTCGCGACCTCGTCCGTTCTGGCAGCCGGTGCGTCGGCACCGGTGTTCTGGCAGCGCGTCGCGCACGCCGCGGGCGCCGCCGACCGGCCCGGAAGCGCCGGCAGGGCGCTTGTGATCATCGAGCTGACCGGCGGCAATGATGGATTGAACACAGTGATTCCGTGGCGCGACCCGGCGTACTTTGCCGCCCGGCCCACGTTGTCGCAAAGCAAAAGCCACGTGCTCCGCATCAGCGACGAACTCGCCTTGCATCCCTCACTGGCCGGTCTGGCCAAGTTGTGGGAACAAGCCCAACTGGCGATCGTCCAGGGGGTGGGGTACCCGAACCCCAATCGATCTCATTTCGAGTCGATGGATTTCTGGCATACGGGAACACTCAAGAACAACGAGCCATTCGGATGGCTAGGCCAGGCCTCGACCGGCATGAAGGCGTCACCGGCGCCCGTACACGTGGGTAGCGGCAGCCTTCCCTTGGCGCTCGCCGGGCCCTCGAACCGGGCGATCAGCCTGAGGTCACTGAAAGATTATCAATTGCGAGTGTCACACGGTGGTGATGACCCGGTGCGCCGCCGGCTTGTGGAAGGCTTCGCGGCGCCGACCGCCGGCAGTGCAAGTGATTTATTGGCCTTCGTGCGAGATACGGCCCGCGAGACTTATGCTTCGTCGGCCCGATTGCGACAAGTCGCTGATTCGTACGACACGCCAATTGCCTATCCGGCCACGGGCCTCGCCGGCCGGCTGAGGCTCATCGCGCAACTCATTTCGGCCGACGTTCCCGAAAGAGTTTTCTACACGGCGCTGGAAGGCTTTGATACTCATGCGAACCAGGCCGAGCAGCACGCGCGGCTGCTCTCAGAGCTGGGCGATGCCGTCGCCGCGTTTCAGCAGGATCTGACGCATCAGGGCCAACAGCGGCGCGTCTTGACGCTGACATTCTCGGAATTTGGCAGGCGGGTGCGCGAAAACGGGTCGTTGGGAACCGATCACGGCGCCGCATCGCAGATGTTCGTGATTGGGTCGCAGTCCAAGGCTGGTGCCATCGGCGCTCACCCCAGCCTCGCCGACCTCGAAGATGGCGACCTGAAGCACCACACCGATTTTCGCAGCGTCTATGCGACAGTGCTCGATCAGTGGTTGCAGGTGTCCAGTCGCGACGTGCTGGGGGGCCAGTTCGCTCCGATCGAAGTGCTTCGACCGGAAACGTCGTAGGCCGCCCGGACCTGGGTGTTCAAATCCCGCCACCCTCCGCGAATGTGTGTGGAAAGGCCTGGTCCATTTCCAGCGCCGGCGCTTCGACTTCAGGCCGGCCCACAATCCGTGCCGGAACGCCGGCAACCGTTCGATGCGCGGGCACGGCGTCGAGCACCACGCTGCCGGCGCCGATTTTCGCCCCTTCCCCGATCTCGACATTCCCCAGGACCTTGGCTCCTGCCCCGATCAGCACCCCGCGCCGCACCTTGGGGTGTCGGTCTCCGATCTCTTTGCCGGTCCCCCCCAGGGTGACCTCGTGCAGCAGCGAGACGTTGTCTTCGACCACGGCCGTCTCGCCGATAACGACGCTGGTACCATGGTCGATCAGAATGCCGGCCCCCAGCCGCGCCGCCGGATGGATATCGACGCCGAAAACTTCTGAAATGCGGTTCTGAAGATGAGTTGCCAGCAGGCATCGTCCCTGATGCCAGAGCCAGTTTGCCACGCGGTATGACTCCAGTGCCTGGAACCCCTTGAAGTACAAGAACGGCGTCAGAAACCCGCGCGACGCCGGGTCGCGATCGCGAACGGCCTGCAGGTCGGCCCTGATGGCGCGGCCAATTTCAGGAGTCGAAAAGGCCTGCTCGATGATCGTTTCGAGAACCATCGCATCGAGCCCCTGACTGGCGAGCTTGTGGGCGAGCTGGCGGCCGAGTGCGTCTTCGAGCCGGCGCTTTTTCAATATCGTCTCGCGCAACAGCCGCCCGAGCCACGGTTCGCGCTCTTCCTCAGAATGCGCTTCAGCCCGGATGCCGGTCCAGAGCGGGTCGGGGGCGAATGCGTCGGTAGCAGGTTCGGGCATGAGACGACTTGGCGACTTACGCCCCCCGCCCGCCCGGTCTGTGAAACTCGTCCCACCGCTGCCAGGCATAGGTCCATTCCATCCACATGCGCATGAAGGCCCACAGCAGCCGCAGCTTTGACAACTGGCCGGCGGGCAGCGCGCCCAGGTTGGTCGCGTCCGGGGTGATGTTGCGCGCGAGATCCCAACGAGCGGCGAGTTCTCGGCCGACGCCGTCGCAAGACAGGTCGTGGGTCGCTTCTTCGGCCAGAAATCCCCCCGCGTCGGCCATCACAAACAGCTCGAACAGTCGACTGCGATGCGGGTCGACTTCCAAAGGCTGCCCCGATCTTTCCACGGCCAGCAACAGATCTTCGACCTGGTCGACAAGATCGCCTGCCAGCGATGCGGCGGGAGTGTCGCTCTTCTGAGCGACAGGTTCAAAGGGGGACATTCAGCAATCTCTCGGGGAAAAGCGGATGAACATCATGCCGCATCATCACTGCTGGAACGCCAAGCGTCAACCGGAACGCAAATGCGACACAAAACGGGGCGGGCGAGCAGGAGAGCTTTGGTCGGCCGCGTCGCGGCGAACCAAATGGCTGCCGTCATAGAGGGGGCGCTATGATTCCGACACGTCGTCTTTGAGCAGCTCGTCAGTCAGCTCGACGACCGATTTCGACGGCTGAGCCGACGGGTCGTCCGACCGCCCCAACTGCTCAATGCGCCGCAAGAGCCTGGCGCGTGGGACCCCCAGGATCTGCGCCGCCTGGCTGCGATTCTGCTTGGCGCGCGCCAGAGCCAGGTCGATCAGCCTTGATTCGACGCGTGCCAGCAGCGCATCGAGCGGAACAGGCGGCGGGGCGGCCGGCGAAGGCAAAGATTGCGCATTGAGCGCATCGCGAAATCGAAACGGCAGATCGTGCACGCGAATGATCGGTTCAGTAGACCGTTCGCGGGCCTCGCGCACGATCGCCAGCAGCTCGTCGAGATTGCCGGGCCAGGCATACCTGCGGAACAACGGCCAGATGGCATCGTCGAAGCCTGCGGCCTGCCGTGGTCCTTCGCGATTCAGTTCTTCGAGAAAATGCTGGGCCAACAGCGGAAGGTCGTCACTGCGCTCGCGCAATGGGGGCACGGTGATTGTCAGCGGACTGACGAGCGCCAGAAAATCTGCCCGCAACCGCTCTTCGCGAGCCGCACCCTCAGGTGCACACTCCTTCGAGCAGATCAGCCGCAGGCGCACACGGTCTTGAGGTTCGCCCGACGAAAACTCCCGGACGAGGCGCTCTTGGACCTCGCGCGGGAAATGCTCCACATCGGCCAGATACACCGTACCGGCCAGGCCGGTCGTGCCCCCTCCTGAGCGATGCTGTTCCAAAAGGCGCTGCCACATGCGGTCGAGTTCTTCGGCCCCCAATGCTCGGCAGTCGAGAGGGACGAACCACCGACTTTTCAGCGGGCCGCCGAAATGAATCAGCCGCGCCAGATGCTCCCTGCCGGTCCCCGATTCACCGCACAGCAGCACCGGTACGCTGGTTTGCTGTGCGAGCTCAACCTGCACGAGCACTTTGCGCATGGCGACGCTGGCCGCCACCAGCGAGCGCGTGCTGAATTGCGAACTCAGTTCGCCTCGCAGTGCCGCCAACCGGGCGTGCAGCGTATGCGTCGCAGCGAATTCCGGCAGTGCCGCGGGTGCGGGCAAAGGCTCGGCGACCCCCACGACACCGCTGACCCGTCCCTGATCGTCAATGAGCGGAAAGAAACGCACCAATCGCGGAATGGCGCGGGCATCTCTACTCATCAGATATGCCGGGGCCGCCAGTGATTGACCTGCGAATGCCTCGGGCGGTGGGCACAAGCTCGAGACGAGCGAGGCGATTCCCGAGAGTTCGGTCGCGCTGCCATAGTGGCTGGTCGCCCCCAGGACGTCGATGGCCTTCCAACCGGTCAGCGATTCACATCCCGCGTTGAATGCCACGACTTTCCGGTCGGCGTCCACCGCGAACACCGGCAGGTTTGTGCGGCCCAGCAAGGGCTCAAATCCCGGGGTTTTCTTTCGTCGTCGTGGCATGGGCAGCAGGGGTCGGTTGATGGATGTGATTTCGATCGCCATTGTAGCGGAAGAAAGCAGCCGCGGTCGTGTGGCTTCGTCTGGCAACCGATCTTGACCCGACCAGCGGTTTGTCTGAGAATTCGCCTCCCGCCCGGAGCGCGACCGGGCAACGAAACGAGAGAGCTGGCACGGTTTGGCCGCAATCGCCAGCGCCTCACACTGCCGCCCAGAGTGGTCGGCGACGAACTGGTTGCGAGGGATCGCATGTCTACGCCACTCCGTCCCGTAAGCATTTCGCAGCTCGATGGCGCGCTCGGCTGGCGACTGACCCCCCAGCAGCTTGCCTGGGGATTTGTCGGCCTCGGGGTCGCGATCCGTGTGCTGCGGTATTTGTTGTGCGCGCCCCTCTGGATCGACGAGTGTCTGTTGGGAGAGAATTTCCTCGACGGCAGTTATGCCGAGCTGTTACGACCTTTGAATAATGACCAGGTAGCCCCGTTGGGGTTTCTGTGGATCGAGCTGTCGGCCGTACGCCTGCTGGGGTTCTCTGAATGGTCGTTACGCCTGTTTCCACTCGGTTGCGGGATCGCCAGCCTGTTCGTGTTTCGCCATCTCGCCTCGCGATTGCTCGAAGGCAGCGCCTACGTACTGGCGGTCGCGTGCCTGGCGGTTTCGAAAGCGCCGATCGGGTTAAGCACCGACGCTAAGCCGTACGCCTCTGACCTGTTGGTCGCGCTCGTCCTGCTGACTTTCGCCGTCGAGTGGCTGCGGGGGCCCGAGCGAACGTCGTGGCTGTGGGCGCTCGCACTAGCCGCGCCTTTGGGGCTGTTCCTGTCGTTACCCGCCGTTTTTGTCGCGGGGGCGATCAGCCTCGCGCTGTTGCCAAGCGTGTGGAAATCGGCCGATTGGAAGACCCGCCAGGCGTGGTTGGCGCTGAACTGTCTGGTCGCCGGGGCCTTCTTGCTGCTCTTTCGGCTGCACGTGTCGCAGCAGTACGCCGACAAGCAGGAATTCATGGTGGGCTACTGGGCCGACAAGCTCGCGTTCCCGCCTGCCGCAGTGTGGCAGTTTCCGCTCTGGCTGCTGGATGTGCACACCGGCGACAAGCTGCTGGCGTACCCCTATGGATCTGAAAACGGCGGTGCGGCTCTGACGATTATCTGCTGCGTTGTCGCGGGTGTGGTGTTATTCCGCCGGAGGGAGCGCACCATTCTGCCGATGTTCCTGAGCTGTCTCGGGTTGTTGTTCGTCGCTGCGGCACTCAGGCGCTACCCGTATGGAGGGCATATCCGATTGATGCAGTTCCTGGCGCCGTTCGTTTGTCTGATGTTCGGCATGGGCGCCGCGGCCCTGCTCGCGATGCTTCCCAACGCCCTCCAGCGTCGCCGAGGAATGATCGGGTTGATGTGCGCGCTGGGGATCTTTGCCGCGGGCCTGTCGATCCGGAACGTTCTGCAACCCTGGGAGTTTATCGACGACGAAGCGTACCGCGCCTTCTCGCAGGCTATGTGGGCCGAGCGCCACGGGACGGTGACCGTGTGTGCCAAGACCGATTTCCAGCAGGATCTGTGCGACACCAGCGGGTATTCGGTTCCGTACGCCTTTTACCGTTGTTACCAGCGGTTGTATTCGCCCTCGCATCGCCACGGTGCGAACGGCGACGCCCGGCGGCTGGCGTCATTGGGTTTGCCGGCGCGCCTCGTCGTTTTTCAGCCACCGCACCTCACGCTCGATCGCGCCGCCGTCAGCGCCTGGCTTGATTCGTTCCGTCCGACGTTCGAAGTCATAGGGCCCGAGGTCAGCACCGTGCCCCAGAAGAATGAATGGGACATGTACGGAGCATTTGAAGTCTATCGACTGGAACCCCGGGGCAGCCGTGAGACGGGCGTCGTGCAGGCCAGCCACGAGAGCGAAGCGCCGCGGCGCTAGGCTGCCCAAGATCTCACGCGGCAATCGGCTCGGCGCTGCCGTCTGCGTCGGCCTCGCGATGCGCCTCGCGAATGAACTTGCAGATGCCTCGCTTCGAGTCTCGCACGAACTGACACAACTCGCGCTCGGCGGCAGTAACCGCCTGTCGTTCCATCAGCTCGACGGCGCGGCTTACGCTCAGGCCTGAGCGGTACAGTGTGTCGAACGCCCGTTTGAGGGCCTGGCGCTCTTCCGACGACATCCCCGCGCGCCTCAGGCCGATCACGTTCAGCCCCACAACGATGTTGGTCGAGAGGGTGCGGGTAATGCAGAACGGGGGGACGTCCATCTGAGTGGCCGAACCGCCCGACATCATTGCCAGCCGCCCGATGCGCGAGAATTGATGCACGAGGCAATTCCCGCTGACAAACGCCTGGTCGCCGATGTTGGCGTATCCCGCCAGCAGGGCCCCGTTGGCCAGTGTGACGCGCCGGCCCAGCCGGGCGTTGTGCCCGACGTGGCTGCAAGCCATCAGCAGGCAATCTTCGCCGATTTCGGTCGTGGTGCCTGGCTTGGTTCCCCTGTGGATCGTGACGTATTCGCGAATGACGCTTCGGGCGCCGATCTTCACGTGGCTGACCGCGTCGCGATACGCCTGATCCTGCGGAAGATCGCCCAACACGGCGCCGGCATGAATGCGGCTGCCTGCGCCCAGAGTGGTATGGCGCAACACGACTACATGTGGTCCGAGGTGGCAGCCGGCACCGATTTCGACATCCTCTTCGATGACGCAATGGGGCCCGATAGTCACATCAGCGCCGATTTGTGCGCGGGAAGAAACGGTGGCCGTGGGATGGACGTTCGTGGTCATTGTCTGGCGACGTCGGTGCGCGTGCCGCAGGCCCTGTGGAACTGTTTCCACAATCAGCCGGTGTGGCGCGCGTCGTTGCGTGTGGTCGAGAGAGACTGGTTTTGTGGCGGGAAGGATACAGCATAGAGCGGCAGCGGCACAACACGAGTTTTCTCGCCGAAATCGACACGGGTCCATAACGGGCTTTGCGCGCCGGACGCGATGGGTTAGACCATCGGTGGACGAAGTCGAGCGACTTCGAGATCGCAAGCTCAAGGAGGAGCGTGAGATGGCCACGGGTGCTGTGCAGGACA
>JBQTIL010000006.1:0-4796 GCA_052388175.1 Planctomycetaceae bacterium
GATTCGCTGAGCGTACGGATCGAAGAGGGATGCTCGCGCGTGCGCATTCCGGCCGCCAGCACGCCGGCGAAGTTCAAAGTGCTGTTGTTTGATGGCGACCAGGAGACCCTGAACCGCAGAGCTCGCAGCTCTCCGCCTTCCGCGGCGTTGGAACCTTTCACAGTGGGGGGGCCGCGCCGCTGGCCGCAAACGCTCGAAACACAGCCTATCATGGGAAGTGACGACGGCCCGTTTGCCGTCGACGTGCTGACGCATCCCGTCGAGAACCCCTGGCTGTGTCAGATGCGCTTCACGGCGCTCGACTTCTTCTCCGACGGCCGTCGGGCGGCAGTCGGCACCTGGGATGGCGACGTTTGGCTCGTGGGGGGGCTTGACCAGCCGGGCGGAACGTTGACGTGGCAGCGGATCGCGTCGGGACTCTTTCAGCCGCTGGGGCTGAAGATCGTCGATGATCGCATTCACGTCGCCTGCCGCGACCAGATTGTCATTCTGCGCGATCTGAACGGCGACGGCGAAACCGATTTCTACGAATGTTTCAACAACGATCATCAGGTGACCGAACATTTCCATGAATTCGCCCTCGACCTGCAGACCGATGCGGCGGGGAATTTCTACTACGCGAAAGCGGCCCAGCATGCTTTTCCGGCCATTGTGCCGCAGCACGGAACGCTGCTGCGCGTCAGTCGAGACGGCCGGCAGACCGACATATTGGCCACGGGGTTTCGCGCCCCGAACGGTGTCTGTGTCAACGGCGACGGCACGTTCTTTGTCACCGATCAGGAGGGGTTCTGGTGCCCCAAGAACCGCATCAACCACGTCAAGCCGGGCGGCTTCTACGGCAATATGTGGGGCTACCACAACGTTACGGATCCGTCGGATGAGGTGATGGAGCAGCCGCTCTGCTGGATCACGAACGCGTTCGACCGCTCGCCGGCCGAAATCGTGCGGGTGCAAAGCGCGAAGTGGGGGCCGCTGGACGGGCGGCTGTTGAACCTGTCATACGGCTATGGCCGCGTGTTTGTCGTACCTCACGAGTTCGTCGGGGGGCAGGCCCAGGGAGGAATGATTGCCTTGCCGATTCCGGATTTTCCGACGGGCATCATGCGCGGGCGGTTTCATCGCGGCGACGGCCAGCTCTACCTGTGCGGCATGTTCAGTTGGGCAGGCAGCCGGACGCAGCCGGGGGGTCTCTACCGCGTGCGCAGCACCGGCAAGCCGTTCCATCTGCCGATCGGTCTGCGGGCCAAGAAAGGGGGGCTGTTTCTCACATTCTCTGACGCGCTCGACCGGGCCTCAGCTGACGATCCTGGTCTGTACGCCATCAAGGTCTGGTCACTGAAACGGAGCGCCGAATACGGTTCCCCACACATCGACGAACAGCAATTGAAGGTCTCCGCAGCGTCGCTGTCAGACGACGGCCGCACGCTCTTCCTCAAGGTGCCAGATCTCGGGCCGACGCAGTGCATGGAGATCAGGTACGCGCTAAAAACCGCGAGCGGACAGCCGGTTGCGGGCGTCCTTCATAACACGGTGCATCGGATTCGAGACTGACCTGCGAACATCTGGAGCGCACGACATGAATACCGCAACCGGCTGCACGATCATCGCGGGCGGACAACTCATCGACGGCACCGGACGGCCGCCTGTACCCGACGCGGCGATTGTCATTGAGAATGGGCGTCTCACCTTCGCCGGGCCAGCGGCGAAGGCGCCCCAAGTGCCCCGCGAAGCGACGCGCATCGACGCTAGCGGCGGGACAATCCTGCCAGGGCTCATCGAAGCCCATTTTCATCCCACCTACTTCAACGTCGCCGCGCTCGAAGACCTCGACGTCAAATACCCCGTCGAGTACGTCACGCTGCTCGCGGCGCATAACGCACGGCTGGCGCTGGAATGCGGTTACACGGCGGCTCGCAGTGGGGGGAGCCTGTTCAACATCGACGTGTGGCTGAAGAAGGCGATCGAAAGCGATCTCACCCTGGGGCCGCGGCTGGCCGCCAGCGGCCGCGAGATCTGCGGCGTGGGGGGCCTCATGGATTGGAACCCGGACTTCCGCAAGATCGGCATGGAGGGCTTGGTGCTGTTGATCAACGGCCCGGATGAGGCCCGGGCGGCGGTAAGGAAGCTTGTGAAGGACGGCGTCGAATGGGTCAAGACGTACCCCACCGGAGACGCCGCGGCCCCCGAAGCGAACGACCACCACACGCTGTGCATGACGTTCGAAGAAATGCACGCCGTCGTTGCCACGGCTCATAACCACGGGATGAAGGTCACGGGGCATTGTCGGGCGACCGCCGGCATCAAAAACGCGATCCGCGCCGGGTATGATACCCTCGAGCACGGCACGTTCATGGACGACGAGGCGCTCGACTTGCTGCTGGCGCGGAATACGCCGGTCATCCCGGCGCTGTATTACGGATGGGCCAGCCTCGAGCGCGGGCCGGATTTTGGGATGCCGCAACGCGTGCTCGACGGCAATAAAGAGACGCTTGAGGGGGGGGCCGAGAGCAGTCGCAAAATCCTCAAAGCCGGCGGACGCCTCGGGATGGGGGGCGACTTTGGCTTTGCCTGGAACCCGCACGGCGATTACGCGAAGGAGCTCTCGCTCTTCGTCAAGTACGTCGGCTTCAGCCCTCTCGAGACGCTCACCTGCGCCACGAAGACCGGAGCGGAGATCATGGGTCGCGACCACGAAATTGGCACCCTTGAAGCCGGCAAGCTGGCCGACGTGCTCGTCGTCGAGGGCGACGTGCTCGCGAACATCGCGCTCCTCGAAGATCGAACGAAATTTCTGGCGGTGATGCAGGGAGGGATCATCAAAGCCGGCACGCTTGCCCGCGCGCCGGCACGTGCTTGCTCAGATTGAGTCACGTATCGCACACAGAATCAGATTCCCTGCTACTCGTTAAGGTACACACCATGCCGGCTTCGCGCGCGCAGAATGGCCCGACAGGTTCCGTCAATCGCCGAGTGTTTCTCACTCGGTCGCTGGCCGCCGCGGGAGCGCTGCCGGCCGCTTCCGCCTTGGCGCCGGGCGCGTTTGCGGGGGCCGAGCCGGTCTCGGATGTGGTCCGCAAGGCGCTCGAGCCGTACGTCGTGCCGCGATCGACGGTCGACGCCTTTTTGGACCCTCAGGCGCGCATGTGGGCGAGGTTTCACCCGGTTTACGGCTATTTGCTCCGCAGCTCGTTCGTTCGCGACGGGGTCGATGGCAGTCACACGCTCGCCCGCTACGAGACCACCGGTCAGCGCTGGCAGGTCAACTTTCGCGACCAGCCCTGCCGCCTCAACAGCTACGGCGACAGCTTCACGCAGGGGCACCAGGTCAGCGACGGCGAAACCTGGCAGGAAGTGCTGGCGGCCCATTTTCTCGAACCGATTCGCAACTTCGGCATCGGCGGCTTCGGCGTCTATCAGGCATATCGCCGGCTGCGCGACGTCGAGGCGAGCGAACTGGGCGCCGCGAACCTGATCTTCAATATCTTTGGCGACGATCATTACCGCAGCCTCTACGCGTACCGCTACGCGACGTTGCCCGTCAACTGGCTGACCCGCTGGCAGACGACCATGTTTAATGGCAGCCCGTGGGCGCATGCCCGGCTCGACCCCCACACGGGGGCCCTCGTCGAGCGCGACAGCCTGTGCCCTGACGAAGCGACGTTCCGCCGGCTGGCAGAGCTCGATTTTCTCGTGGAAACCTTCGGCCGCGATGAGATTCTGCTGGCGCAGATCGCCCAGCGGCAGGGGCTGGTCGTCGACCAGTCGGCGCTCGAGCGTTTGGCGGCGCCCTTGCGCGAGAGCATCGACGTATCGTCGGAAAGTGCCACGCGGGCCACCGCCACCCGGTTGCTCGATCGCTACGCGACGCGCGTGGGGGTGCACGTCATGGAGCGGCTGGCTGAATTCTGCCGCGACAAAGGGAAGAAGCTGATCGTGCTCTTGAGCTACCCCGGCCACTCGGTGTTGAACGCGTGCGCCGGGCGCAAGCCGGGCGACGCCCCCGACAACGTCGACTGGCACCCGCCGGAAATCCGGGAGGTGCTGGCCGCGCGCAAAATCCCGGTTGTCGACAGCGTCGAGAAGCACGTGGCCGAGTTCAAAACGTTCCGCCTGTCGCCCAAAGAGTATGTCGACCGCTACTACATCGGGCACTACAACCCGGTCGGGAACAACTTCTTCGCGTACGCCGTGAAGAACGAAATTCTCGCCTGGCTCGACCCGAAGCCTCCTGCCTACCAGGCCGCTGATTCTCCCCCCATACGCTTTCAGGGGTACTTACCGGGCTGAAATTGTGCCGACATTTTCTGCCGGTGCCCTGGTGACCTGCTCGGGCAGGGGCTGTGGCAACGCGCAGCGCCTTGCGGGTTCCGACGCGTTTCGACCGCTGTTTGAACCGGGTTTTGTCCGCTGAGGGAGAATCATGCCACGTCGCACGTCCGTACTGTGCATCTCTGGTCTTTTCGGCTGTCTGCTCTGCGTCGCAGGTGCCGCTTTTGCCGACGAGCCGCGCTGGGAGCGGGTGACGATCGACAGCGTGTTCCGCTCAGAAGGGGTGGGGGCGGCCGACATCAACAAAGATGGCAAGGTCGACATCATCCACGGCGAAGCGTGGTACGAGGCCCCGGATTGGACGATGCACCCCATCCGCCCGCTGGGCGACTACAAAGATGGCGCCACCACCTACAGCCCCACGTTTGCCACCTGGGCCTACGACGTCAATGGCGACGGCTGGGCCGACCTGGTCTGTGTGGGCTTTCCCGGCAAACCGTTCCATTGGTTCGAGAACCCGCAAAACA
>JBQTIL010000007.1:0-11641 GCA_052388175.1 Planctomycetaceae bacterium
ATTTTACCGGACATGATGGCGTGTTGTCAGCGTCGCTTGGAACGGCCGGTTTGCGTGGGGCCAGCCGGTATGGTTGGCTGAATGTTCCGGGCCGGGGGCGACGCGACCGCCGAAACGTCGGCGAGAGTCAGCCGGGAAAGGAATGAGCGAGACCAGGGCCGGCCGCGTCGGGGCCGCTCGAGTGTGGTATGGGCTGTGAGCCCGTCATTTTAGTTGAGCGCCCCTGCGGCCAGCCCGGATGAGCCTTGAGCTCGAAGAGGTAAGTGCCGGTCAGGCCCTCGTTCCGGGTGGCACATTCTGAATGCGAAATGAAAGGCCTGGCGATTCGGCAGAGTGCCCGGCCGCTGCGAGCGGCCGGGCCACTGCAATCTGTTAACGCAGTCCTTTGAACTAGGGCTGCGTTTCTGGAATAATAGGCTATTCGCTGATCGTGCCAGCCCCACCCCAAGCCGCAATTCGGCAATCGCTAATCCGCCATCGAAATCCCGCGGTTTCACCATGACCTCGCTCTGTACTCCACCGCGGCCCAGAATCTCAGGCGTGCCGCAATATCTGCGGCGCACCAGAATTCCCACGCTGATGTTTCACAACGCAGCCGAGCTCGACCGGCACGTCGCGCTATTGGTCGAAAGCCTGCTTCGCGAAAACAATTCGGCGGGCATTCCCACGGTGCTGGGGCTGCCCACCGGCTCGACTCCGATCGGCGTCTATCGCGAGCTGATTCGCCTGCACCGCGAAGAGGGGCTCGATTTCTCGAGGGTCGTCACATTCAACCTCGACGAATACTACCCGATCGCGCCCCACTCGATGCACAGCTACCATCGCTGGATGCGCGCGAACTTCTTCGATCATGTGAACGTGCCTGAAGAGAACATTCATATTCCCCGCGGTGATCTGCCGGCTGAATTGGTCGACGCCTTCTGCGACGAGTACGAGCGGGCGATCGAGCGGGCCGGCGGAATTCAATTGCAGATTCTGGGAATCGGCCGCACGGGGCACATCGGCTTCAACGAGCCCAATAGCGCCCGCAGCAGCCGTACCCGGCTCGCAACGCTCGACCCCCAGACGCGCGCCGACGCGGCTTCGGGGTTCTGCGGCGAAGAAAACGTGCCGCTGCAGGCCCTCACGATGGGCATCGAGACGATTCTGGCGGCGAAGAAAATCGTCATCATGGCGCTGGGTGAACACAAGGCCCGCATCGTCCGCAAGGCCGTCGAAGACGAGCCGACCGAGGCGGTGCCCGCCAGCCTGCTGCAGCGGCACCCCCACGTGGTGTTCGTCGCTGATGAGTCGGCCGCCGGCCAGTTGACCGCCGTGCGGACACCCTGGCTGGTGGGCCGCGTGAGCTGGTCCCCCGCGCTCGAGAAGCGTGCCATGATTGCGCTCTCGCTCGACAGCGGCAAGCCGTTGCAGAGGCTGTGTCAGGCTGATTTCATCGAGCACCACCTGCACGACCTGGTGCGTGAACGAGGCCCGATCGAGGCGCTGCGCGAGCGCACGTTCGAGTCTCTGTTACAGGGGTTGTGCCCGCGCCCGGCGGGCGATACGCCGCAAACCATTCTCGTCTTCAGCCCGCACCCCGACGACGACGTGATTTCGATGGGCGGCACGCTCATCACGCTGGCTGCCCAGGGGCACAATCTGCACATCGCCTACGAGACCAGCGGAAACATCGCCGTGTTCGACCACAATGCCCTGCGGCACATCAATTTCGTCAGCCGCGTGCAGGCGCTGTTCGGCCTGGAGACCGACCAGACGCGCGAGCTCGACCGGCGGATGCGTGAGTCGATCGCCGGCAAACAGCCCGGCGAGCCCGATTCAGACGAGGTACAGAAGGTGAAGGCACTCGTCCGGCAGACTGAGGCCACGGCGGCCGCTGCGATCGTCGGCGTGCCGGCCGACAAACTGCATTTTCTCAATCTCCCGTTCTACCAGACGGGGAAGGTCGAAAAATCGCCCGTGGGAGAAGCCGACGTAGAGATCATTGCCGAATTGCTGCGGACGTTGAACCCCGCGCAGGTGTATCTGGCCGGCGACCTGTCGGACCCGCACGGCACGCACCGGATGTGCGCCCGTGCCGCCAGCATGGCGCTCGAGCGCGTTTCGGCCGAAGGCATTCGGCCGGAGGTGTGGCTGTATCGCGGCGCCTGGCAGGAATATGAGCCGCACGAGATCGAGCGGGCCGTGCCATTGAGCCCCGAAGTGGTGGAACAGAAGAAGCAGGCGATTTTCCGGCACGAATCGCAGAAAGACGCGCCGTTGTTTCCCGGCGGTGACACGCGGGAGTTCTGGGTGCGCGCCGAAGAGCGGACGAAGCACACGGCCGCGCTATACAACCAGATGGGGTTGCCTGAGTTCTACGCGCTCGAGGCGTTCGTGCGATACGACGGGCAGTTGTAACTGTTCCACGCGCGGGTGGCAGGCGCGACCGGTTCGGGCGCCACAGCCAGCGAGCGGCGCGATTCGGCCCAGCAAGTGTCTCGGCGAACCAACTTGCAGGAGTAGGGTGCGCCGAGCGAAGCGAGTCGCACCGTCAACAGTCGAATCACGATCAGCGGCGATCAGTGCGGATTGGCGTTCCTTCTTCGTCGGTACGCGACAACCGCGGGGAAAAACAGAATCGGCACAGGGAGACGCCGAGACACGGAGATTCTGAGGGTACCGTCTCTTCTCCGCGTCTCCGTTTCTCCCTGTGTCACTTTCCGCCTTTCCATTCTGCCGCACGTGAAATCCGGCGAATCTTGTTGCAGCCGGCCGGCACGCCGGTTGCACGGCATATTTCGCGGGCCGCCGCCTGCCACGCAAACAATGTCTGCGCCTGCGACTCCCTGCCAGGTTCAGGTGTTCCACAGTTATGGGCCGAATCGTGCGTCAACCGACTGTGGCACGCTGATCTTTCGGAAGCTGCCGTTCGACGAGAACGAAGTCGAAGTGATACCGTGCGGGGCCGACCGGATACTCGAGACCCTGACGCCGGTCTGGATGGCGATCGCCGATGAGCTGGTCGCCGGAAACCGCAACGGGTCGTACTTGAATTTCGTGTGGCGCGTCGTGGAATGATCGGCAGGCTGGTCGCCGCCGCGTCAGGTTGTTCATCGGGAACTCAGCATTCGCGCGCCCCATCAGATCGCACCGCCCCTCATTTCGAGTCACCCGGCCGGGTGAGCGCCAGAATAACGAGTGCCGTCCCCAGCACCGGGTCGCTTTCCATCTGACCCACGCCGCGCCAGGCGCCGGTCACGCGGTCCTGGCAATTCACCATGTATTCCGCCAATTCGCGGTGCCAGTCGTGATCGCCCAAGGTCTTTGTGGCGGTCGCATCACAGGCACGGCGGAGCATCAGCGCATAGTACAAAAGCCACATCCTGCCACCGGGGTTCTGGCGAACGGAAAAGTTCTCCGACAGCCAGCCGAGCCCCTCTTTCAACGCCTGCATCTCGGCGGCCGCGGGCGGGTTCTCGTCATCGCGAAGGTGCGACAGGCACGCGGCGATCGACGCAACCCCCGAGGCCGTCATGCTGCCGGTCGAACCGGCCCCGCGGCCCGTATAGCTCCACCCGCCGTCGGGGTTCTGACCGGCCAGCCAGTGCGCGAGCGCGCGTTCCCAGGTGGCGCGGTCGATCTTCGCCCCCGCCCGCGCGGCGGCGTCGAGCCCCCAGAGGGCAAATTCGGCATTCGACCGGTCGCCATTGAGGCCAATGGCGCCGCGACCCGGCCCGTAGCTCCAACTGCCCGAATTCTCGCCGACGACGATCTGGGTTTGTTCCAACCGCGTCGCGTTCCGCTCGATCCGCTCTCGGTACCGGGCTTGATCGATGGCCGAGAGCGCCACCGTCTGCAACGCGATTTCGTAGGTCATCGTCGATTGCTGCCTGCCAAGAAACTCGGCGGCCCGGCGCAAGCGCAGGTCATCCGAACGGACGCCCGAGCGCGATAGCGCCAGCGCGCAGGCGCTGGATACGCCGGTGGGAAAACTTTCGGAGTTCGATTCCAGGCGCCACGAACCGTCGTCTTTCTGCCGGCTGCTGAGATAGGCCGTGGCGTCGCGCACCGCGCGGGCGAGGTCGCTTGCGAAGGGGTCGATCGGCGGTTGGTCGGCCGCTGCGAGTTCAACAGCGGCGGCGACTTCGTCAGTTGCCGGCAATTGCTGGGCGGCGCCGAGTTCGCCGGCCGCCGCACCTGGCGCCATTGCGTCGCCCACCGCTTCGGCCCTGACCGGCCCGGGGGCGATGCGCGAATCGCTGGCCAATTCGCGCTGAGGCTCGGCGTGAATCATCGGCAATGTGCTGACGGCCAGCGCCAGCATCACGAGCGCGGCCCGCTGTGGTCGCCCAGGAGACGCCTGCCGGCACACTGCGGGCAGCCGTGCCATCCGCCGCCGCCAGAACGCGCTCAATTCCAACTGCGAGCCGGCTGCCAGCGACGTCGTCCAAGGACCGTAGTAAGCAGGCATGGGAATCGAGAGCCAGGGGTTAAGGTTGAGGGGCGGGGCCTGTGGCTGGTACGACGAGCGCTGCTGCGGCGATCGGAATGGAAGACCGGCTGGCGACGTGTACCAGCGTCGCGGCGTAGTCGGCCGAGTCGCGACTCGTCAGCGACATGGCCCACTGATCGCAGGCGAGTTCTCGTTCGAGCCGCAATCGGAATACAACCCAATGCACGACAGGATGAAACCACCAGACGATCCGTGCGATCTCGGGGACCCACCCCCACAGCAGGTCGCGTCGCCGCACGTGCGCGAGCTCGTGCAACACCACCTGATGCAATTGAGGGGGGGCGAGCGACGCCAGCACACAACGCGGCATAACGAGTTTCGCACGCGCGACGCCGCAGACGAAAGGCGACCCGTCGCCTTCAGTCACCAGGGCAGCCGGCGGCTGAGCGAGTCCCAGGGCCGACGCCGCCTGGCGAACGATGCGTTGAATCGGTTCATCCGCCGGGTGAGCGTCGTCGAGAGTGCGGGCCAGCGCGGCCTTCTGCCAGAGCAACCGCGCGAACTGCAGCGCGACGACGGCGGCCCACAAGACGACGAGCCACGCCGGAAAGGTGAACCTGGGACGCGGCACGCTCCCCAGCGACGGTGACGCGGCACGCCGTGCCGATTTGCTCGCTTCGGCGAAGCTGCGGTCGTCAGCGACGAGGTCCGTTCGGCTGCCGAAATCGGCCGCGACCGGGATGGCGCGTGGCGGCTCAAGGGTTTGCGAGACAGGTGCAGGGAGCCAGGCGAGCGCGAGCGTAAAGCCCAGAACGGGCATCGCCAGCAGCTTCACCAGCATGATCTGCCACGCCCAGTAGCGTAACGACGGCGAACGCGCCTGAGGCACGAGCATCAGAAGCACAGCGGCCAGCAGCACGAACAGCGACCATTGCCAGGCGACCGCCGTCAGACGCGGCAGCCACGTCGCGGCGACGCCGTTCAGGTTCTCGAGCAGCGCCGACATCGGCCATCCTCACGCCAGGGGTTCCGACGCACTACCGGAAGAAGTTGCGCTCGTCGTCAGTTGCCCGGTTTCATTTTGCGGGCAATGCCCCGCAGGGTATCGAGGTCTTTGGCGGAAAGTTGATCGCTGTCGGCCAGATACGCCACCAGCGGGTCAGCCGAGCCGCCGAGAACCGTGTCGACGAATCGGCGGATGAGAGCGGGCAGAACGCGCTGGCGATCGAGGGCGGCTTTGAAGCGCACGGGGCCATCGCCGGGCACGCGCCGCAAGAGCCCCTTGGCTTCCAGTCGTTGAATGGTCTTGAGGACGGTGGTGCGGGCGACCCCGCGCTCAGTCTGCACCAGGTCGCTCACTTGCCGCTCGGTGCAGGGTTGTTGTTCCCACACCAGCCTGAGAACGCGAATTTCGAGTTCGCCCAGCGACGGAACAGATTTCGGCATGCGGGCCTCCGTTACGACCATTGCCGTACAAAACCCGATCATACGGCACGCGTCGTAGGTTGTCAAGCCCGTCGAGCGACGGTCGGAGTGGCTTCACGGCGCCTGGCCCGTCATTCGACGCCGAACACGTCCCGCAGGGCGTCATCCAACTCGTACCAGCGGATGACCATCCACTCGCCCATAGGCCCGATGTCGGGCCGGCGGAGTTTCAGGCGCACCACACGCCGGGTGGGCATTTCGGATTTCTTGAACTCGCGGCGCAGCGAGAATCGGGTGACCGGCTCCGCCAGCGCCGGTTGGCGCTGGCGGGCGAACTGCATCACCTTGGCGGTCACTTCACGGTCGCCCTGCTTGAGACGGCCGATCACATTGGTGACGGCGCCAATCTGGCCCAGATCGAAGCCGGAATCGTCGCGCGGCGGCTCGGTCAACCCCATATCGGCCAGAAGACGTTGCCGGGCGAGCGTGGGGTTGGCCGCGTTTTCCGCATACGTTGCCGCCAGCGCCGCCAACAACGTTTCCGGCGGGATCGCGCCCTGGCGAATGCCGAGCGTCGCAATGCTCTCGGCCGACGGCGGCTCGCGGCCGGCCCAGTCGAGCAATTCGCACACGGGGCTGACGCCTTTGGCGTGCTGCTCGGTGCCGAGAACCCCGAACAGAGCCAGTTGCCCCGATGCCAGGCGGTAACCCACAACGTCGCCGGCCTCCCACGAACACGTGTCGTTGAAGGGAGGGGCGACATACTTCTCTTTCGGCTGCGGCGACTCGAGCTGGGTGCGGACTTTCTGCAAATGCTTCAGGCGGCTGTTGAGCGCTCGGGCACCCATCTCGCGCCAGCGATCCAACCCGAGCCCCTGGTCCAGGACTTCAAAGGCCCGGTTCCTGACACGCGGTTCGAGCCGGCCGTACTTGTGCTGCGTGGCCGCGAGCGCCAGCCACAACACCGGGCCCTCGTCGGCATCGGCGAGCGAATTTTTCCAGCGTTCGAGCAGCAGATCGGTGGCTGCGGTCCCGGCGTGGCCTGCGGTCAGCAACCCGACGTACGCGTCGCGCACGTCGCAGGCGGTGTCGTCTTCGAACAGCTTGTTGCCCCAGGCGCCCATCTCGCAGCTCCCATCCGCTGAGATGACATGCGTCGAGACGTGCTCATAGCACCGCGGACCATACCGCGTCCACCGCGAAAGCGCGTTCGATGCCGCGTCGATGACCCGCCAGCTGCGGCCGCTCTCAGTTTCGGACCGCAGCGCCTTCTCTGCAACCCCCGCGTACCCCGTCTCAGCAAAAACGATCCACAGAATTGCAGAATTGGCACAGATTCAAATGTGAAGCAGAATGCGATTGCATTGTGTCAATCTCAAAAATCCGTGGGTCCCCCTTGCCGGCGAACGTTGGACGAAAAAGCCCGTCAAGTGGTAAACTAACCTTATCGCAGGTCTCGAAAGGCGATTCTCTGCGACCGCACGGTGGCTGTAGCTCAGTTGGTTAGAGCGCCAGATTGTGGATCTGGAAGTCGCGGGTTCAAGTCCCGTCAGCCACCCTTGCTCACGACCGGGCGGCGCGCGATCGAACGGCCGCCGCCCCGTTTCACTGTTCGAGGAGCGTCCATGAAAGCTATTGCCACGATTCTGACTCTGGCGGCATGGTCTCTCTGCGTGTGCGGATGCACCGGCAGCAACCCCGAGGCAGAAAAGGCCGCCAAGGAAGCGAAGCAGCACAGCGAAGCCGCTGCGAAGGCGGCGGGTGAGGCGGCCGTGGCGGCCGGCAAGGCGGCGGCCGCCGGCGCCGAGGCCGCGGCTGAGACTGCCAAAGACGCCGCCAAGGAATTGAAGAAGGCCGCCGAAAACCTGAAAGACGATGCCGACGACGCGATCGAGAAAATCAAGAAGAACGCGCCCGGCAAGACCGACTGAAGGGCTTCGGGTCAGGAACCGGCGCGCGGAACACTTTGGCGCGAGGGCGTTCCTGGTGCGGGCTTAACCCGACGCCTGCCCCGGTTCGACGATGTAATAGAAATTCATCAGGTCGTGCGGCAGGCTTTCGACACGAACCGGGCCGAAGCCGGCCTCGCGCAGCATGTCGAGGGCCTTTTGCCGGCCCCACATCGCCCCCAGGCCGGGCCCGCCGTTGGCCAGCGACACCGACATGCAGTGCATGCACGAAACGGTGTACAAGAGCGTACCCATCGGGTGCGCGATGTCTTCGTGCACATGGCTCGAGCCCGAGATATCCTGCATCAGGTACACCGCCTCGGGCTTTAATGCCGTCGCGATATTCCGCAAGACGCGGTCAGGCCTGGCCTGATCGTGGATCACATCAAACGCGGTGATCAGGTCGCGGCTGGCGGGTTCATGCCACTCGGCCAGATCGCGGACTTCAAAACGGGTGTTCGACAGGCCGTGACGCTCGGAATCGCGCCGCGCCGCCGCGATCGCTTCGTCAGACAAGTCATACCCGGCAAAGCGGCTTCGCGGAAAGCGCCGCGCCAGATGATTCATGGCGCGGCCGCTGCCGCACCCGACGTCGAGCACGTCGATGCCGCGCTCGAGCTGGTCGATCAAGCCGGGCACCAATGGCAAGATGTGTTGGTCGAGCGCCGCGACGACCGTCTGGCCGCTTTCCTCGGCCATGACTTCGTGAAACCGGTTGTAGGCCGAATAAGGCACCCCGCGACCGTGGCTGAAGGCTGCGACGATTTCGTCTTCCACCTGACCCAGCACGGCGATCCATTGGGCCGAAACGCCGAAATTCGGGTTGGCCGAGCGCGTCAGAAATGCGGCATGTGCTGCGGGCAGGGCATAGCGACCCGTCGTCGCGTCGTACGTGACGACTCTTCCGGTCGCCATCGCGCCCAGCCACTCGCGAACGTACCGCTCGTTCAGGCCGGCAGCCCGGGCGATTTCTGCGCTCGTTGATGCCGGCAATTTCGCCAGCACATCAAACAAGCCGGTACGATGCCCCAGCGAAGTCATCAGGGCCAGTGCCGAGTGGTTCATCACATCAAGCATTCTGTTGGCGAATGCTTCTGCAGACGGCGGGGTATTGGAAGCTTCAGGCATGGTACTGAGGCGGCCTTTAACCGAAAGTTGTCCCTTTTACGGCGAACGTGCCACGGTACGTCTTTTCCCCCTCAGGGGTATCACAGCGGATCTCAATGGTCCCGTTCAATGGCGTCTGGCGATTGAGCCCTTTGCCGACCTGCTCCACCGTAAACGAGCCTCCCAGAACGGGCCAGGTGGGGTGGCCCAGCAGCATCAGCCGGGAAGACTGCTCACGCCTGTGCACGGAGGCGTGGGGCAAGAACGCGATGGGTTTGTTGATCAGCAACTGCCATTTCCCCTCTAAACCGAGGCGAATCTCCGGGGAAATAGCACCGACCAGCACGGCCGACGGTCCGTGCATCTCGAACGTATCCTGGCCGCCTTCGTTGTTGGCCAGGTCGATTTCCAATGCTGCGAGCGGCACCGCGACCGGATTTTCTTCGATGGTCAGATTCAACGTTTGCCGAAACGAATCCAGCTCTGCAGAGAGTTTTCTCAATTGATTCTCTGACATCGAATCGCCCGACGATCCGCAGCCGACAATCAGTGGCCAGACGATTGCCCAGAGTACTACGAGCGCCCGGTTTCCGAGGCTGCCGAAAGTCGCAACAGGCATGGCGCTTTCTCCTCTTGGCGGTTGAGGCATCGCGCACGAACCGAGACGCCCCTCTCGCGCCGGCAGTCGTCGCGGCATTTTATCATTCGTGCGGGCGAAAAGCTCGCAAACCGGCCGAGCCGGGTTCGCGCTGCCTGCTCAAGCGCTTTGCCCGCCGCCCGACTCTTCCGGCGGATGCTCGGAAGCGGGCTTCCTTTCGGTGGAAGGCACAGCCGGCGCTTCGAAGAATCGGGCGACGGCAGCCACCAGCGTCGCGAGCGGCAAGAGCTCGGTGAACGGAATCGTGCAGTATACCGCCGCCAAAGTCGCGACCACGGCGCGGCCGCGCCAGCCGAACTGGTAGATGCTGCTGACCCACCACCCGGCCAGCCCGCCCAGAACGGGACCCAGCACCAGCCCGATCGGGCCAAACGTGGCGAAGTCGACGAAGTCGATGATGATCCCGCCGGCCAATGGACCCAGCGCACGGTGCAGGCGCTCCAGCACTGTGAGGCGGTTGGGCAAACCTTGCGACGAAAGCTCGGGATGATTTGCGTCACTCACGGCGGGGCCCCTCCAAGGGATAAAACGCACGGCCGGGGCCGCCGGATCAGACTCACCCGACGGGTCGTCGTAACGTCTGACGCGGCCTGCCGATTCGGCGCAGGGCGTACACCGCAGAAACCCGCGAAGCCTTCACGCGGCGGTGGCGTCGCCCTCGGCCGCCTGTAGCCAATCGGGAACGATTTGGCGCGCCTCGACGGGCAATAATGCCTGCCGCCCCAGCGGCGTGACCTGGTACTGCACGCCGTCGGCGCGGCTCGCGATCTCGAACTTCAGCAGACCCAGGGCAATCAATTTGCCATGTGTAGTGGCAATTCGTTCAGGTAATACGCCTTCGAGCTCCAGGATGCGCCGCGACCACTCGCTCGAATTCGCCTGCTGGTTCTGGTACGCGGCCAACAGGGGCCGCCATTCGGGGTGCGCGTCGAACAGCTCGATGTCGGGGTGAATCATGTTGCACGTATCGACCGTGGCGATCAGGCTGTCGAGCCGGCCGGCTCTTGTCGGAAGCGTCGGCAGAACCGGTTCGGGTGAACGAGGCACAATCGCGTTGGCCGCACTTGTCTGCACGACCGGCGCGGCCGGCGCCGTCGGCAGGATTGATTGCGCCTGCGAGCGGCCCGGCGGCGAGTAGAATTTCTTACATATTCGTCTTCGCGTCTGCGGCGTCGCCCAGCACGGCGGTGAGCGCTTGCTGAATGGGGCCGTCGTGTGCGTGGTCGCGGGCGTAGATGCGGCAGATCGAAAAGCTCAAGGGGAGCTCGCGGAACAATTCGTAATCGCTCAATTCGCGCGGCGACTTTTCAGCCGGGTCGAGCACGAAATTCTGGCCGCCCGCGGGCAGCTTCGTGCTGGGGCGGTGGTAGTGGCGGGCAACGTCGACTCGCAACTCGATCTCGCGAAGTTCGCGCGGCAGTTTTTTTCGCAGCCGCTTGGCGATCACGTCGGGCTCAGAAAAAATAGTGGTCTGTTCCGCCTGCCCGGAATGAAAATACGTGGCCCGCTCAGCGGCCATCTTCCACAGCAGCTTGCGCGACAGAATCAATTGCCAGCGATCTCCCAGCGCCCGCAGGGCCTGATTGTCGCTGGCGGCGAACCGCTCTACGTCGACCAGAAACGACGCTTCGGTAAAGCGCCGGTATTCGTCGAGCTTTTCGAGCGGGTTGCCGGTGAACAGGTGCGGCATCGTGTCGCCAAACACCTCTTCGAGCGCCACGTCGAGCGCCCGCACGGTGCGGTGAAAGTAGATTGTGCGGAAGAGGTTCGCCCTGACCTCGATGAAATTGATCAACGCCCGCAGGCCCCGCGCATGAATCGTCAGCCCCTGGGGAGTGAAAAAGCTGTAGTGCAGCAGCCGGAACAGGTCGAACGCCTTGACGTTGTACCCCGACATGTAGGCGTCGCGGAGCACGAAATCCATGTTGTCCACCGTGTACAGCCCGCTGAACAGCGCTTGCAGATGGGCCAGCCAGGTGGGCGCTTCGCGTGGGCCGCCGGTGCGCGGCCGCGTGATCAGGAAGGCAATCTGCTTGGGATCGAGCACTTCATCCGCTTCGAGACGGC
>JBQTIL010000008.1:0-135491 GCA_052388175.1 Planctomycetaceae bacterium
TCGCCCTGCGGGCCCCCGGCCGGGGGGCTTGGGGGCTTGGGGGCTCGTCCCGGGGGGGGGTCCCGCCTTTGTCGGGACACCCCCCGGCTAATCGCTGCGAACCCTTCGGGTTCTTGCGCCGCTGTGCCCCGCTGGATTTTCGCGACATTGACGCGCGCGCGGGTGAACCGGAAGGAATTCGATACCGACCGCTCGCGTGCCGCCATCGGCGGTTCGATGCCAGCTCGCTGACCAAGGCCCGCGACCCGCCAGCATTGCGCCAACCGCGTCGTGGCCGGCACAGCCAACCCTACGGAACTGCAAAGGCTGTTGTCCACTTCTACACCTCCACCGGCGGCAGCACCCCATTGCACGGGTTGCGTCGATTCACAACAATGCGGCTTGCGGAAAGCAACCGCCGGGAGCGAGGTCGATGGCAGAACGTCAACTGGGGCCGTTCCTCATCAACGAAAAGCTGGGGGGGGGCGGCATGGGGGTGGTGTACCGCGCCCAATACACCAAGACGGGGCAGATTGTCGCTTTGAAACTGCTGCCCGACGAATTGTCGTCGAACCCCCGCCTGGTCGCCCGCTTCGAACGCGAGCTCGAGATCCTCAAGAAGCTCAAGCACCCCAATATCGTCCCCTGCTACGGGGGCGGAAAGCTGGGGAATCAGCGGTTTTTCGCGATGGAGCTGGTGACCGGGGGGTCGCTCTCAGGCACCCTCAAAAAACGCGGCAAGCTGCCGTGGGAGGAAGTGATCCGACTGGGGATACAGGTCTGTGCCGCGCTCGAACACGCCCACGAACAGGGTATCATCCATCGCGACCTGAAACCGGCCAATCTGCTGATCGGCAAAGACGGCAAGTTGAAGCTGGCTGACTTCGGCATCGCCCGCGACCTCGATGCCACCGGCCTCACGGCCACGGGGCGGACGGTCGGCACGTTTGCGTATATGGCGCCCGAGCAGGTGCGGGGCGAGCCGCCCGTGACCCCCAAGACCGATCTCTATGCGCTGGGGTGCGTGTTGTTCGAGCTGTTGACGGGGCGGCCGCCGTTCGATGCGCCGAGCGCCCCGGAGCTGATGTTTCAGCACATCCAGAACAAGCCGCCGCGGGTGGCATCGATCGCGCTCGATTGCCCGGTCTGGCTCGATGCGCTGGTCGCGCAGTTGCTCGAAAAAGACCCCGAGAAGCGGCCGCGCGACGCGCTGGCGGTGTCGCAGGCGCTGCGCGAAGTGGAAGAGAAAGTGGCGCAGCAGGCGAGCGTCTCGACGTTGGCCGTCAATCGCAGCCCGACGATGATCAACGTGACGGCCGAGACCGAGCAGGCCCGCAAGCTGCTGCAGCCCAAAAAGAGGAAAAAGAAGCAGACCGGCCCCTTCTGGACGCGCACGTGGTTCATGTCGGTGTGCCTGGCGGGCCTCCTGGGGTTGATCGCGATTCCTTTTATTCCTGCCAGCGAAGAGACGCTTTTCGAACAGGCCCGGGTGCTGATGGAAAGTCAGGAGTCGGCCGACTGGAGGCGGGCGTACGAAAACGAGCTCGCCAAGTTGCAGACAAAATTTCCCAACGGCAAACATCACGAGCAGGTGCAGGCCTGGGTCGACAAGTTCGAGATGCACCGGGCCGAAGAACAGCTCAAATACCGCACCCGGTTCGGGCAGGAGCCCAAGACCGAGGCCGAGCGGTTGTATTCGCTGGCCCGGCGGTACCAGAATTTCGGCGACGTCGTCGCGGCCGAAGAAAAGTACAAGAGCCTGATCGAGCTTTTGAAGGACGACCGCGAGGCGCGGCCGTACGTGAACCTGGCCCGCCAGCGCCTGCATGAAATCGAATCTGAAGAAACGCCGCTCGATCGCCGCCAGGTCGTCGAAAACAACCTCGAGCGGGCCGAGAACCTCTACAAAGACGGCAAGACGCTCGAAGCCCGCCGCATCTGGAACAGCATCGTGAATCTGTACGAGGGGAACCGCGAGCTGCGGCCGCAGGTGCGGCATGCCCGCTTGCGGCTGGCCGACAAAGACCCCGACGAGGCCCGCACGGAAGAGGGCGACGACGAGCGCAAGTAACGGCGCGGCAGCATGACGACGGACGAACGGTGGCGAAACAAGGAGACACGGAGACGCAGAAGATTCATGGAGGAGGATGTTGCGATCCAAGACGTGTCTCCGACCTTCTCTGTGTCTCTGTTTCTCCCTGTTTTACTTTCCCCCTTGTTCGTCATTGAACTCCGATCCTCAAGTTCGATTGCTCATGCCTGCAGTCTTCGACTATTTCCACACGGTCGTCGCGGCGGACCTCGATTCGTTGGGGCATGCCAACAACGTCTCGTATCTGGTCTGGATGCAATCGGCGGCCGTCGCGCACTCTGCGGCACAGGGATGGCCGACCGAAGCGTATCAGCGGCTGGGCGCGGGCTGGGTCGTGCGTTCGCACCAGATCGAATACCTGCGCCCGGCCTTCGCGGGAGACGCGATCGTCGTTCGCACGTGGGTCGCCGACACGAAAAAGGCGACGTCGTTGCGGCGGTACCAGATTCTCCGCCGGCATGATTCCGGGCCGGTCACTCTGGCGGTCGCCGCGACCGATTGGGCGTTCGTCGATTTCGCCACAGGAATACTGAAGCGCATTCCGCCGGAGGTCGCCGGCGCTTTTGAAGTCGTCGCCGGCCCCGCGCCGGAGTCAGCGGGGACGTGACGATTATTCGGGTCACAGCGACTGGCGCGGATTTTCGCGATCACCGCCGGTCTCTCGCCGATCTTGCAGAGGGACCCTGTTCCGTGTGGCCTTTCGCGGAAACCTCAGCATGAACCGGCTCGCAGCGTGCGGTTTCAGCCTCGCCTTGTACGTCGTCTGCGGCACGGCCGGCGCACAAGAGTCGACGATCCCTCGCGGTTACCAGTTCTTTTCGCACCGCGTTCGCCCGGCGGCGACGGCCCGAGCCCGCGCCACGGAAACGTCGAGTGCCGTGTCGACACAGAATCGCGCGCACCGGCCGGTCAGTTATTCGCCGGCCGAGGGCGCTGCGAAGCCGCCCGACCGCGCGCTCGAGCCGCAGCCGGCCGCCAGGAATGCGCCGCCGCAAGCCCGCGCTTCGACCGCCTACACCGGCTTCGGGTACTACTTTCCGGGCTACACCTGGGTGGGCAGCAATTACTCGTACTTCAATTACGGGACTCCCGTCGACTGGCCGCAATGCGGCGAACGGTACGATTACGAATGGTGCGGCCGACGCTACACCGCGCCGGGCTACTCGCGGTGCGACTATGGCGGCTGCGGGCCCCGTTACGATTGCGGCTACCGCCCCTGCTGGAACGATTGCGGGCCGACGGTCTTCGAGTGCCGTCGGAGGCGCGGCTCGTACCTCGACTGCCTCTGGCAAATGGGGGGCTGGGATTGCTACCACTCTCCCTCGTGTTGCACCTATCCCTGCGGGCCGACCTATTGCTGGCCCGGCGGAGTGCCGTCGGTAGCGGCGACGCCGTCGCAGAAAGTCTCGACCGACTTTTACAACTATCTGCAGCGGACGTACGATTACGGGCCGATGACGGCGGCCGAAATCGCGATTCCTTCGCGGCCGCTGGAAATCCCCGAGCCGATGCCGCAGATCGGCATTCCGACGCTTCCGCCCGACGACCAGCCGCCGACAGAACCGCGGCCGATGCCGGATCGGTAGGGACCGGATTATTCACACGCCTGGTTCGTAGCACAGCAGCCCGTTGAAAAACGGAAAGCGATGCTCCCTCCCCCATTGGGGAGGGGTGGGGGCAAATTGCGGGAAAACAGCGAACGGCCCTCACCCTGACCCTCTCCCAGAGGGAGGGGATTTTTTCAACGGATTGATAGGCTTCCAGCCGGTGCCACGTCACGGCGTGAACAATCCCGGGTTTCAGGGCCGAAATCCGAAGGGTCGCCGGCGCTTCTGCATGGCGTGTCGGGGCTGCTGCTTCACTCGTTGCGTAAGAATGAGAGCGACGCGAAAGCCTACGTTGGGCCAACGGCGTCGGCGGCGTTAATTGAGGTGCGGCGGCGGACCTGCGGCCGTGCAACCCGGAGGATTACCGTTTTTCCGGGCGACCCTGCGGGCTGCCAGCCTGGCCATTCGGTGAAATATAGAAGCCGCGCCAGGCCGAACCGTGAACGATCAGCCGAGACGCCTGCTCCGCGGCCTTGTAGGAGTCGTGAGTGGAAATCGTGACGGGGCTGCCGTTGGCGCGCACGCCGACAACAGAGTAGGTCGCGGGGGAAATCATGGGGCCTTTGTTGCCGCCGACCGGGTGAGAGGAGTCTGCGTGATGGCAGCAAACCAAAGCTATCAGAGTGGGTCGCGAATAGATATGGAGCGGGGGGCGCCCGGCGATCGCCTATTCCGGATTATTCGCATGTCATTCGTAGCATAGGCATCTTGCCTGTGCTGCCCAGCCACAGACTGGAAGCCTGTGTACGTCACAGCGTGAATAATCCGGGCTATTCCGGTCGGTTGTAGGCAAAGACCTGGGAAATTGTCTGGCCCTCGCACTCGACGAAGCACCCGCCAAAGTAGGTGCCGAGTCGCTTCATCTGCCGTTCGGCGTCATTCGCCGATTTCAGGGAGTCGCCTTGCCAGAGCGTGACGCGACTACCGTCAGCACGGACGCCGATTACGCGAAATGAATCCAAACTCATGCGAGGCCTTCTATTTTCAGCGTGGCCACTCGAATCGAGTCGCAGAAATGGCTGCGATCTCACTGCGAAGCGCCGCCCCTATTCTATCGACACTTTGGGGCAACTGCCGGCAGTTGAAACCAATCCCGCGTGATCTGAGGCGGCCATCTATTTCGGGAGCTTGACGAATTCCCGGGCGATCCAACCGGCTTTGTGTACTTGATTGCCCTCCATGATGCGGACGTGGATCGCGTCTTGCTCGCGGTCAACGAGCTTGGCGCGCGTACCGCGGCTGACAGAGAACGACTTGCCGCTTAATCCCATGTTCAAAAGGCCGACGTTGTCGTCGGCCGCTACGCACCTCTGAAACTCCGTCCACGCCGCAAGATCAATGGGCAGCGTGATCACGTCTGTCCCCGTGTCGAGTAGAACCTCGTCGCCGACGAGAAACCGATCGTCGTGTTCCTGGGAGCGCGAGCTCCTGGCAGCCAACAGAATACCGCCGCAAATGAGAAGCGCAACGGCGCCGACTGCAAAGCCGATCACCATGCGGCCGGACAGGGCGCCATTTCGCGTTGCTGCGGGGGGACGATGATTGCCGGAACCACTTATTTTTACCAGCATTTTTGCACCCGTTTCGTGACGAATCGCGTGGGGAACGAGTCAAGCTTACGCCACGAATGGTCGCGCGATTGCCGGCGGGCCGAAACCAGACGATAAAAGGGCCAAATCTGAAACGAAAACGCCTGCGAGGCGACTTTCGGACCTCGCAGGCGTGACCATCGCAGGGCGGGCCGAATCTGCCGATGGCAGAAGCCATGTTACACCGGCACCGCAGTGTTCGGCTGTGGCTGAATTCAGCTACCAAGATACGAACGGCCGCACCGAGCGGGGGCCCGCGGTCACAGGCCCCACTTCGTCGGCGCGATTTCTGATACGAATGGCACAAGCCGACCGACAGCCCATTATTCCTTATTGTGAATCCACCTGCTCAGGCGGTTTATAGCCTGCTGGCGGTACGACGACCTCGAAATCGCGCCCCTGAACCTTGCGCAGTTCTTGGTGCAGGTTCGGAATGCGCGGGTCGGGGGCGACCGAGATGGCCCACTCGATGCCATTGTCGGCCACGAACATGCCGTAGCGCTTGAGCCCTTTGAGGATCGCCTGCGCCTGGGGCGAAAAGCGGGTGACGTCGAAGTCGTTGCGCAACCTGATGCGCTCTCCCATGCGAGGCAAGTTGCGGTCGGTGTGCTGACTGGCAAAGTGTCGCGCGGGGTAGACGTAGTCGCGCCGCGTCTTGCGGATCGTGACCCGCATGGCGTGAGAGACCATTCCGCGCTCGAGCTCGTCGTACCGCACGACGGCCGGGAAGATCGGCAACCCCGCTGCGTCGGCTGATGTCCAGCCTGCGGGCCGCAAGCGGTTCGACTTCAAATCAAACGTCGAGGCCTGGGCCGCCTGCCAGCCGTCGCCCACGCGCTTCATCGAGAAGAATTCATACAGCATTCGATTCTTCGGATCGACGACGATCGCATGACGGTCGCCCCCTTCGCCCAAGGCGTCGCGCTGGTATTGTTCGAGCGTCACGCGTCGGTGCCTGGCCGACCTCTCGCGATAAAGCGGCCAGCCTTCAAGGGGGACGTTGTCGGGAACCGGAAACGGCCCCTGGTCTGACTCTTCAGGGTATTCTTTGACGACAACCGACACCTTCGGCTGATTCGGGGGAACGAGAATGAAGGCCATGTCGTGGTTGTAGCGCAGCGGTTTGTCGCCGCCGATCGACGCGATAATCTGGCGCGAGTCGAGGTGCAAGGGCCACTCGTCCACGGCCTGGTTCCAGGGGTTCTCGGGCGGGAAGACCTGCAACGCCCGGCAGATCGCGTCGGCCTCGGCCGTGTCGAACGGAATGGGCCTGTCGATTTCAGTCGTCTCGGCCGGGGGCGCGCCTTCTTTCGTGTCGGCCTCGGCGCCGCCACAGACGCTTTGCAATTCAGGCGCCGGCCCAAGGCCCGCCGCCCCGATGCCGGTCACGCAAAAAAGCGTGACGAGCGCGAACGCCAGCGTCCAAGGAAGCCTTTGACCGCTTGCCGGCGTCGTCAGCCGGGCGCACGTGTTGTTCATACCGCGATGATAGCCGCGCAACCGGGGCAGGTCAGCAGACCGTAGCCCGGCTCGCTGAGCCGGGCCTGATTGCAATGTGACGACGGTTTCGCCCGGGTCGGCGACCCGGGCTACCGCACCGATTGAATTTCGGTGTCGCCGCGCGGTAGCCTGAACGGGCCATGCCTGCCAGCGACCAGCTTCGAACCGACGCGCTCGCCATCTGGCGCGCGGGGGTCGATGCCGTGGGGGCCGAGAGGCTGGTGCACAACGTCATGCGGTGCACCGCCGCCCAGCTCTCGGTTTGCGGGCACGAGTTTGCATTGGCCGAACTGGGCCGCATCGCCGTCGTTGGCGCGGGGAAGGCCGGGGCAGGCATGGCCGCGGCCGTGGAAGACGTCTTGGGGCCGCAGGTTGTCGACGAGCGGGTTGTGGGCTGGGTGAACGTGCCGGCCGACTGCGTGCGGCCTTTGCGAAAGATCCATCTGCACCCGGCACGGCCGGCCGGAGTGAACGAGCCGACGGAAGCCGGCGTCTCGGGCGCCACACGGATTCTCGAGATCGTCTCGTCGCTCGAAGCGCGCGATTTGTGTCTGGTCCTCATTTCCGGCGGCGGCAGCGCGCTCTTGCCGGCGCCGGTGCCTGAGATTTCGCTGGCCGACAAGCAGGCGGTCACGCGGTTTCTGATGAGCTCCGGGGCGACGATCCAGGAGCTGAACGCTGTACGGACACCGCTCTCGCGCGTCAAAGGCGGGGGGCTGGCGCGCGCCATCCGGGCGGGCACGGCCATTTCGCTGATCATTTCGGATGTGATCGGCGATCCGCTGGATGTGATCGCCTCGGGGCCGACGGTCGTTTCTCCGCTAGACGTGCCCGAACTGATCGAGTGCGAGTCGCTGGCGCCTGCGGTGCATCGGCATCGGGGCGCGCCTCTGCGAATCCTGGAGAAGTTCGGGGGGGGGGCCGCCGTTCCGCAGAAGGTCGTCGATTATCTGAATTGCCTCGCAGACCATTCTCATTCGGCCGCAGCGCCGACGGCGCAGGTTTACAACCACATCATCGGCAACAACGCGATGGCGGTGGCGGCGGCGTCGAAACACGCGGCGGCCCTGGGGTATGCCGTGCACTCCCTCACTGTCGACGAAGCGGGGGAAGCCAACGCGGTCGGTCGGGCGATCGCCGAACGCTGCCTTGAGTATCATCCGCGGGCCCGGCCGCCGCTCTCTTCCGCCTGCCTCGTCGGAGGGGGCGAGCCGGTTGTGAAGCTGACGAGCGAAAACCGCGGCAAGGGAGGGCGAAATCAGCAACTGGTCCTCTCGGCGATCGACCGGTTATGGACCGATTGGCCTGCGGGGGTAGTGATCCTTTCCGGAGGAACCGACGGCGAAGACGGCCCGACCGATGCCGCGGGCGCCCTCGCCGACGCGGCCTTGGTCGAGCGGGCCCGGGCCCTGCAGCTCGACCCGCGCGCGTTTCTCGAACGGAACGACGCGTATCGTTTTTTCGAGCCGCTCGACGGCCTGATCAAAACCGGCCCGACGCACACGAACGTCATGGACCTGCGTGTGGCGCTGGTCGCTCCATGAGTCTTGCGGTGGCCCACCGCTCCGACCGCCGGACTAAAATCGGGGCACGAAGCAACCGAAGTTTATGAAAGTGGTAGGGCGCGCGAGTAGCCCGATCGATATTAGCATCTTGCCCGGCGGCCGTGTTTTCAACTTGGAGGACGATTCAACGATCGACTTTTCCGTCGAATCAGTTTCGGTCGTCGATGCTGCTGTTTCTGTTCCGGAGCCGTCAAGCATGGGAATCTGGGCTCTGGGCTTCATTGGTTTAGCACGCATGGCACGTCGCGGCAAGGCGGCTGCATAAACGACCTGTCGGGCATCCCGGACGCCGGAAAGATGCCGGCGTCGCCGCGCGTCAATCAGCAAACGGCGGATGCCGCAATCGCGGAATCGGTTTCGGTTCTTTCTCACGTTCGACGGTCGCCTCGCCAATCGGCGACGGACTGAATTCGGACCTTTCCGGGCGCGCGGGGATCCCAAGCGGAGCTTAGCGGAGCTTGGGAACGAGGTGAAGCGGGATTGCGGATCCGTGCAACGAATTGTTGATGTCGCATGTCACATTCGATGTCGCCCCTGGCGGGGCTTTGACTCGATATCGTTTCCTGCGGCTGGCGCCGCAGGCAATCGGCCTGTCGTCGCTCCGCGACTCAGCGTGTAGGCTTGCCCGGTTTGCGCGCGCATGACGACTGCCCGGCCGGTTGAAGCGGCCGGGGCATTGTGCGCTGCCGTACATGCGAAGCGGGAGCTTCGGAACGATGGCGTCCCCAAGCGGAGCTTGGGAACGAGGTGACCGTTTCATGCGTTGCATCCGTTTCGTCCGTAGTTTTTTCCAATCGCCGGGGGCGCTCTGTCGGGCTGCCGGCAAAGATGAGATAAAATAACCCGGGCAGGTAAGTCAGGATTTCGAGCCTGATGCAAATGGAAGTTGTGGCGACCACTGAGACGATGTGTCGGCCTGGAAGAGCTGACATACTGATGTGGCAGCCTCGAAAGGCTGCCGGACGGAGAATCGGACGCGATGATCCTCCTGATAGTTAACTACGAATCCTTCACCTACAACCTCGTGCAGCGCCTCGGCGAAATCGACGGCACGCTCGACGTGCGCGTCTTTCGCAACGACCAGATCACGCTCGACGAGATTGACCGCCTCGCGCCGGAACGGGTCATCATTTCGCCCGGGCCCTGCACGCCGCGCGAGGCGGGTATCTCCAAAGACGTCATCGCCCGGTTCGGCCCTGAATTGCCGATCCTCGGGGTCTGTCTGGGGCACCAGTGCATTGGCGAAGTGTACGGCTGGAGCGTCAATCGTGCCGACCGCCTGATGCACGGCAAGGTATCGGACATTCATCACGACAATCGCGGAGTGTTCGCCGGGCTTAATAACCCGTTCGTGGCCACGCGCTATCACAGCCTGATCGTGCGCCCCGATGCGGCGCAAACCGATCTGGAGGTCTCGGCATGGACCAACGACCCCGGCCAGCCGCGCGAGGTGATGGGGGTGCGGCACCGAATGTATCCGGTACACGGCGTGCAGTTTCATCCGGAGAGTTTTTTGACCGAGGCGGGGATGGACCTGTTGCGAGGGTTCTTGCGAATCAAAGTCTGACGGAGATCTTGGGCGCGGGGTCAGGCCCACCGGTTGCCATCGGTAGGCATTGCAACTTGACCGCCTGCTGTTGAATTGGTTGAGCCTTCCACATGCTTTCAGTTGCCGAGGCGATGGCCGCGATACTTTCCGAGGCGCAGCCTCTGGAGCCTGTAACCGTCGCGCTCGCGGAGGCGTTGGGGCTGGTGCTGGCTGAAGACGTGTGCGCCGACCTCGATTCGCCCCCTTTCGACAAGGCATTGATGGATGGTTACGCCGTGGTGGCCGCCGATCTGCCCGAAGGGCGCGGTCGGTTGCAGGTGGTGGAGGAAATTCTGGCCGGCAAGGTTCCCGGCCATTCGGTGGGCCCTGGAAAGGCGGCCCGGATTATGACCGGTGCGCCACTCCCTCCGGGAGCTGATGCCGTGGTGCCGGTCGAGCTGACGCGGCTGCTGGAAGTCGAGAATGTCGCGATTGAGGCGAACTCGATCGCGCCCGGGCAGAATGTGCTGAACCGCGGCGCGTCGGTCAAAATGGGAGAGCGCGTTTTGGCGGCCGGTAGTTTGTTGCGTCCGCAGGAATTGGGGTGTTTGGCGGAAATGGGAAGGGCGAGGTGCGTTGTGCGCCGTCGGCCGCGCGTTGCGGTCTTGGCGACGGGGGACGAGCTGGTTCCAGTGGCCGAGGTTCCCCGACCGGGGCAGATTCGAAATTCCAACGAGACGATGCTCTCGGCCCAGCTTCGGCGCCTTGGTGCGGAGGTGACCTCGCTCGGAATTGCGCGTGACGACGCGAACGAATTGCGCGAGCGGATCGCGGCCGGGTTGCGGTACGACATGCTGTTGCTCTCGGGGGGCGTCTCCGCGGGCAAACTGGATCTGGTACCTTCCGTGCTGGCCGATTTGCGGGTTCGCCAGGTGTTCCACAAGGTTCGCATCAAACCGGGACAGCCCTTGTGGTTCGGCGTGCACGACGACGCCCGCTGTCTCGTATTCGGCTTGCCCGGAAATCCTGTTAGCAGTATGGTTTGCTGCGAACTGTTCGCCCGTACGGCAGTACGGAAAATGGCCGGCATGGAACCAGCCCAGCCGCCGGCGGTGCCGGCCCGGTTGACCTGCGAACATGAGAGCCGCGGGAGCCGGCCCGTGTACCATCCGGCGAAGCTGGAATGGACTGACGAAGGAGCGCAAGTCACGCCCGTCGCCTGGATCGGTTCGGCAGACCTCTGTGCGACGGTGGCGGCGAATGCGATGGTGTTGTTTCCGGTGGGGGACCGAACGTACGCTCTTGGCTCGCGGCTGGAGGCCTACCCGTGGTGAATGTCGCCGCCCGGCCCGGTTGTTTTCGTGGCTGAACCCAAGGAGGGAATTCGCCGTATGGCAATCGCCGCCCCGCCCGCTCGCCGGAAGAGTCTGGCAACGACCTTGCGCACGGCCACGCCGCACGAAATCATTTCGTCGGCCCGCAGGGCGCCCGCGCGTTTTCACACCGCGCTGGCGATGGCCGGAAGCACCGCGATGTTGATGTGGGGCGCGTTCACGCCGCTCGATTTCGGCGCCCTGGGGTGGGTGTGCGTTATTCCCCTGATGACGCTGGCGCGTGTGGCGCGCCCGCCGCACAAGATGTACGTGGCGGCATTCCTGGGAGGCATGTTGTTCTGGCTATTGGCGCTGCAATGGATGCCCTTGGCGCACAACGCGATGTATGCCGCCTGGGTGCTGTTGGCGATCTACGAAGGGCTGTATTTTCCGTTGTGTCTGGCGCTCACGCGGGTTGCCGTGTGGCGATATTCCGTTCCCCTGACGCTGGCGGCGCCAATCGTCTGGACGGGCCTCGAACTTTTGCGCGGGCACCTGATGACCGGCTTCTGCTGGTACTATCTGGGGCACACGCAGCACCGCTGGATCGAACTGATTCAGATGGCCGACACAGTCGGAACGTACGGCGTCAGTTTTCTCGTGGCGCTGGTGGCCGCGTGCGGCGCCGAATTGATTCCGGCCGCGTGGCTGGTGCGGTTGGGGTTGCTGCCTGCCGGGGCCGGCGAAGGAGGGGTGCGCACGCCGTCGCTAGCGGGCAGCATTGTGCGGTTGGTGGCTTGTCTGGTGATTTTTGCCGCGTGCCTGGGGTATGGGCACTGGCGGCGCGCTGGCCAACCGTTTGCCGCGGGGCCGCGCGTCGCGCTCGTTCAAACCAACGTGACGTCAGACGTGAAACATGACCCGCACGACTGGGGCCGCATTCAAAAGCAGCTCGAAAAGCTCACCAGCCTGGCGGTGAAAGAGCAGCCCGACCTGATCGTCTGGCCCGAAACGATGTTCCGCTGGCCGCTGGTCGAGACGCCTAAAGACGTGTCGGATGAGGCGCTGCAAGAGGCGCACCCCGGCTTGCCGATTGCGGCGCTTCGCGGAATGCGGGTGCGCCACAAGCTGGCGACGCTGGGTGAAATGGCCGGCGCAGGCCTGGTCGTGGGGCTCGAGGCGCTCGACCTCGACCTGGCCGAGAAGCGGTCATACAACTCGGCCGTGCTGGTCAAACCCGACGGCACGCTGGCGGGTCGCTACGACAAATTGCACCGCGTTCCGTTTGGCGAGTTCGTTCCCTTTGCCCACACGTTCCCGTGGCTGAAGCAAGTGATGCCGTATGCTCCTGATCTCGACGCCGGGGCGGCCGCGGCCGTCTTCCGCTACCAGGGGTTCCGTTTCTCCCCGATCATCTGTTTTGAAGACACCGTTCCGCATCTCGTGCGAAACATCATCAACGTCACGTCTGATCCGGCGGCAACGGGGCCCCGGCGCATCGATTTTCTGGTCAACCTGACCAACGACGGCTGGTTTCACGGCTCGAGCGAGCTCGACCAGCATCTGATCACGGCCGCATTCCGGTGCGTCGAATTTCGCACGCCGATGGTGCGAGCGGTGAACACGGGCATTTCGGCCATCATCGACGGCGACGGCGTGGTGCGGCGGAAGGCCGAAGGATTGCAGTCTCGCCGCGCCAAACAGGAAGAGGCGGTGCTGGTCGACACCGTGCCTTTGGATGGGCGCACGAGCCTGTATTTGAAGCAGGGCGATCTGTTCGCCGGTTCGTGTCTGGCAGTGTGCAGTTTTCTGTTTCTGACGGGGTTGGCGGGGCAGGTCGGCCGCCGCCCAGCGGCGACAACCGACCTTGGCGGTCCGCTCGCAGGGTGAGATCTGGGTCATACGGGGTGGAGCTGACGGATGGAGTTCCTGAGATTTCGCACGGTGGCTATGGCGCTTTCGCTCTTGCTGGCGGGCGCGACGGCGCGCGCGCAAGACGCGTGGGCCTACGCGATGTTCGAGAAGACGGATTACAATTTCGGCGTCGTGGCGCGGGGCGCCGAAGCGCGGTTTCAATTGAAGCTGGTGAATAATGGCCCCGAAACGGTGCATATCGTCGGAACGGGTACGCGCTGCGCCTGCGCGTCGGCACGGGCCGTGCAGGAAACGCTGGCGCCCGGTCAGGCCGGCGCGATCGAGATTTCGTTCGACACGAAAAAGTACGTGCACCTGCGCGAGACGTCGCTGTTGGTGAGCTTCGATCGGCCCGCGCGGGCCGACGTGCAGATACCCGTCAAGATCTACATTCGCACCGACGTGGTGGTGACGCCGGGCGAGGCGGCGTTCGGCGTCGTCTCAATGGGTTCGACGGCCGAACGGCGGCTGAACATCGCGTACGTCGGCCGGCCGAATTGGGTGATCAAAGACGTTCTTCACAAAAGCAAGCACTTGGAGGCCCGCGTGCAGGAAGTGTCGCGGAGCGGCGGGTCAATCAACTATGAACTGGCGGTGACGCTCAAGCCTTCGGCGCCGGCCGGTGAGATCCGCGAACAGTTGACGCTGGTGACCGACGACGCCGAGGCGCCCCAGTTTCCGATTCAGGTCGAGGGGCGCGTGGAGGCGGAATACAGCGTCAGCCCCGAACTGGTGGATTTCGGCCGGCTGCGCGCGGGCGAGCGGAAGGTGAGTTACGTGGTGGTGCGCGGCAAGCAACCGTTTCTGGTCGAGACGATCGAGAGCGGCAAGTCGGCGGGCGTGTTTGAAGTTCAACTGCCGAGAGCGCCGCAGAAGCAGCACGTGCTGCCCCTGACCTTGATCGCGCCTGCCGAGACCGGTTCGCTCGACGAAGACTTCTCGATCAGCATCAAGGGGGTTGCCGAGCCGCTGACGTTTCGGGCGCATTGCCAGGTCGTTCCTGCGGCGCAGTAACGCGCGCGGACGGCCTGGGTCATTCACGCGGCCCGCCGGACAAACTCTGCTCAGCTTGCCCACTTTCCGGTTGTTTCGCCGGGGGCGCGGTGGCTCGTGCAGTGTCCGGGCCGCTCGGCAGCGGCCGGGAGACTTGAACCTGGGCCGTCCAGCCGTTTAAGAGACTGTTGAAAAAGGTGTCTGGAACTCTCCGCACCAGCGAAAAACCCTCGGAATCTGGATGTTCACAAAGTTACAGACACCTTTTTCAACACCTGTTTAACCGCCGACTCGACTTTCATGCAAATTTTTCACCTGCTTTCCAGAGGCACACACTCGGCTCGTGTGCGGCCGGCGCGACGATTGACTTTTCGGGTCGTGGCGCGTAGCGTTCGGAAAGAACGGGCCGGCGAAGTTGCGTCCGGGTGAAGTGCAGATACGATTCCCCCAGGTGACGGAGCGCCGGGCGAATTCGGGGAGCGGAGGTGTGGGTGGGGGCCGATCGAATCTGAGCGATCGGCAGACTTTCGCTTTCCGGGCAGCAGGCGTCGGCCGGCAATGATTGCGCGACCGGCAGGGACTACGGTTTGCAACCGTTTTTCGCCGCTGCGCCAAGCCACAGATCCGCTTCGCGAAATTTCGCGGAAGTGTGGAAATTTCGTGGGCGGGCCCGGCGTCGGCCCAAAGCGCGGTTAAGCTTCGACCACGGTTCGTCACCCGAAACACTCTCACCACTGAACGGCACGGGGAGACACACAATGTTGACCACGGTTCAACGAATCTGCGCGGGGCTGGCGGTCTTGTTGGCCGCCTCGGCCGCGCACGCCCAGAATTATCGCTGGGCGCAAGACATGTTCGCCAAGCAGGACCACGATTTCGGAGTGGTGGCCCGGGGCGCTGAAGCGCGCTACCGCATCGAAATCACCAATCTTTACAAGCAGACGATTCACATTTCAGGCGTCCGCAAAACCTGCGGCTGCACCGAGGCCAAAGTGTCGAAAGAGACTTTGGCCACTTATGAGAAGGCGTATCTCGAGATTGCGATGGACACGAAAAAGTTCACGCATGAAAAGACCTCGACGGTCACCGTGATGATCGACCAGCCCGTGTATGCCGAAGTGACGATTCCCATCAAGGCGTACATTCGCACCGACGTGGTGTTGACGCCGGGCGGGGTTCAGTTCGGCGGGATTACGCGCGGCGCTGACGCCGAGCAGCGGATAGACGTTGCCTACGCCGGCCGCCAGAACTGGGCGATTCGCAACGTCGTCAGCAAGAACCCGGCCGTGGTGGGGCGGGTGGTTGAGACGCGGCGTGCGGGCGGGCGCGTCAATTACGATCTGTTCGTGACGGTCAAAGGGGCGGCCCCGGCGGGGGAGATTCGCGAGTTGCTCACCCTGATGACCGACGATGCCGGCAACCCGCAGATTCCCGTGCTGGTTGAGGCCCGGGTGGAGAATGAATACAGCGTCACGCCGGAACTGGTCGATTTCGGCACGCTGCGGCCCGGCGACAGGAAAACGATGAATGTGGTGGTGCGCGGCAAAAAGCCCTTTGCGATCGAGAAGGTGGAAAGCGAAAAGTCGGCAGATATCTTTGAAGTGCGGCTGCCGCAGGAGAGCAGGCCTTTGCACGTGGTGCCTTTGACCATGGTCGCGCCTGCCGACCCTGGCTCGCTGAGCGAGGAATTCAACATCCGAATCAGCGGCAGCGACGAACCGGTGGTGTTTCGAGTGTCCGGGAAGATTGCCGCCGCCCCTGCCACCGGGCAGACCGCCGACAACAGTGCCGGCCGAACGACGGCCCAGAAGAATCCGTAAGCGTTCAATGTGCAGCGATCTGTCGAGACCGGTGTGTCTCGTGCTCGGGTGACGCAAACCCGGCCCCCTGTGCGGGCCGGGTTTGTTTTTGTGTTGCTGCCGTGCGGAGAGGTGCAGGGCGTGCCGCGTGCCGCCAGTAAGAAAGGCCCGCCTTCGATCGAAGGCGGGCCGCTGTGTCAATCAGGCAGGCTTACGACGAGGTCAACCTACTCCAGAATCTTTTTCGTGTCGGCCACGAGCGCGTCGATCGCCTTCTTGTCGAGCTTTCCTTTCGCGAAGGCCTGATTGACCTTCACCGTGCTGTCGACCCACATCATCACGGTGACCGCGGCATCTTTCGACAGCTTGTAATCGTCGGGGCCGGCGTCGCCTTCGATGATCGTGAGGGGCGTGTTCTCGAGCTTCGATTCCTTGGCCAGCGCCTCCAGCTTCGGCTCGATGGCGTCAGGATCGGTCGTCAGCACAACGACGAAGGCCGCCATCTTCTTGGCTTTGTTCTCGCCCACCTTGGCATCGATCTTCTTGACCAGTTCATTCACCGCGTCGTTCACCTCGCGCGTGAACACGGTGACGACCGGCCGCGCCCCGTACTTGCACCGATAGCACAGGCTCTTGCCTTTTTCCGGGCCGGTGATGTCACGGACGGTGAATGGGCCGACCGGCCCGTCGCCCACGGCGAGGCCCGATTGCAACTCGGCAGCCAGGGCCAGGGCGCCTGCCGTCAGCACACACACCGAAAGTACCGCAGTCAGCTTCTTCATCGATACTCCTTCCTTGCAAAACAGGGGTGAAACGGGGGTGACGGAATCAGGCGTCCCAGCCCCGCCCGTGTTCCGCCTGGGGTACGTCTCGCTTGGACCACCCGCTTAGGATTGCGGATTCACAACTGAGTTTCAATCCATCAACATTAATTTATGAAGATTCACAATCGACCGCCCGGGACGCCCCCCCCCTCGGGTGACCGCGGCCGACTTCAAGTGCGCCCCGCAATCGACCATTGAAGCAGGCGAAGGGGGTGAGGCTGTCGCAGGAGCCATTTACCGCCCAAATGGCCCATTCCTGCCGCAGTGGTGCATTGAAAGCGGGCTGCCTGTTTTTTGTGCAGCTTGGGGGCTCGGGGCCGGAACTGCGGAGTTCCGGACCGCAACTCGCGGGCCCTCGGGCCGTCGGGCGATCTTTTGTCGTCAACTCGATAATTTCCGGTTTTTCGCTGTACTCTTTGCGATATCGTTATCAAAATGACAACGCAATTGGTGGGGTGTGGACCAGCGGACCACGGCACAGAAAGGGAGTGAAGCCATGCTGGTGCTGTCTCGAAAGCCGGGTGAGCGCATCCTGATTGGGCCTGACGTCAAAATCACGGTCATTCGCATCGGCCCCAACAGCGTGCGAATTGGCATCGACGCTCCCGGCCATTTGAACATCGTGCGCGAAGAGCTGTGTTTCGACGACCGCAATACGGCCATCGCCGGGGCGGGTGAAGACCGCGGCGCCGAGCCGTCGCTCTCTTCCTGACGCACTCTGGGGAGGGCGGCGCGGTTCGAGGCGCATCTTTGTGGCGACCGGCGCCGGCGGAAGCGAACCTCTCACGAGGCCGAGCGGGGTGCGGGCGGGCCCTTGCCGGTTTCTTCCAGGCGCTTGACGATGTCGGGCCAGAGGTCTCCGTAGACCGCCTCACCACACGACGGGCAGACGCCGTGGGTGAACTCTGCGTCGGTGTGCTCACTGACGTACGATTCGATCGACTGCCACTGCCCGTCGTCGTTGAAGATTCGCTTGCATTTGGCGCAGATTGAAATCAGACCGCGTAACGTGCGGATTTCGTTCAGGGCTTGCTGTAACCGCCATTCGGCCAGCTCGCGGCGTTGAATGGTCGTCACCAGCAGCACGGTCACGCACGAGCTGACTGTCAGAAAGACCTGCAGGATGAATAGTCGGTCGGCATAATCAAACTCGGGGCGCGCGATGCCCCCCAGCCCGCGGGTCGTGCACCAGACGACCACGAGCGACATGGCCAGAACCCCCAGCACGGCGTCGAACGGCCGGAAGCGGATTGCCAGCCATGTGAGAATGGGGGTCAGGATGAACATCGGGAAGCGGGTCGCAAGAACCTCGGTGTCGGGAGGCTTGTCGAAAGCTCTGACCGACATCGCCAGCAACACGGCCAGCGCGACGAACCATTCGATGCGACGGGCGATGGTCCGTCGCCTGGGGGAGATTTCGTCGTCGTCGGTGTTCCAGGTGAGCAGCACGGGTGTGACGAGAATCACTCCCAGCGCCGACGAGCCCCACCAGGTCTGGTAGGTCTGCCAGAACGAGCCGGCATCGTAGGCCATCAAAATCGCCGTTGCGCCGAGCAGGGCGCTGATGGCCGGCGCGAAAAGCGCTCCGGCAACGAGCAGCACCAGCAGTTCGCGCGGGCCGCCCAGCGTCGTGGGCTGCGGGACCAGCCTTCTGATCAGACTTGCGCCCGTGAGTGCTTCGAGGCTGTTTGCCAGCCAGAAGACCAGACTGAGGGCAATCGACTTGTCGTGCACCAGGACGTCTGACAGAAGGTTTGCGGGAAGGGCCGCGATGATGAACGCGGGCCAGCGGCGGTGGTCGCACAAGAGCAACGCTCCCAGATACAATCCGCTGGGGGGCCAGAAGGTGGCGAACCCCGGGTCGGGGAATGAGAGAAAATGCCCCAGTTCAGCGGCGGTGAAATAGGCCGCCGAAAACAACCATGTGAAGCGAACGGCAGGCCGCGAAAGCCACGCAGCATCGGCGGAAAGCACTACAACCGCTCCGCGCAGAAGGGGAAAGTCTGATGGGCACGCCCAGTGTCTGCGAAGGTCAGGGCGCTGTCAATTTCAATCGTTCGCGCTCGTGCCGCGCGCGAGACGCCGTCAATTCAGCACCTGCATGATTCGGGCGGTTCGACCGCGCTCGAAGCGCCCGGGGGGGCGAATCGCGCCGCGTTCAGGCATACACGAACTGGCGACCGGCCGGATGCACGGTCAGCACGGGGCAGGGGGCCCGGCGGACGACCTTTTCGGCGACGCTGCCCAGCAGCAGGTGCGCGGCCAGGCCGCGGCCATGGGTGCCGATCACAATCAGATCGACGCGGCTGTCGCCGGCGTAGGCGACGATTTCGAGGTTGGGCTTGCCGTGCCGCCACACCAGTTCGGTCTTTATTTTTTCGCTGTCTTCTTCCGAGATCCAGTTTTCGAGGCGGTCCTGGGCGTAGGTTTCAAACTGCTCGCGCGTGGGAAGCGGGTAGCTTTCGAACATCGGCAGGTACACAACCGGGTCTTCGATGACGTGCAGCAGGTGCAGCGCGGCATTGAAGCGGTGCGCGAGCGATACGGCGTACTCGGTCGCCTTCAGGCTGGGCTCGCTGAAATCCACCGGCAACAGGATATTTCGCAGCTCGATCATGGTCGGTTTTCCCCACCCCGTTGATTTCCCCACGCGGGTTGCAGTCGCGCCCCGCATCCGTCAACATAACGCGCCCCGGTGACGGTGAAAACCATTGCACCGCCGATTTGATTTCCCGGCGCCTGAGCACGCCCGCGGGGCCTGTTGCGAGAGCATTTTATGGCGATCTGGCCCATCGGCGTTTTTACATCGATCGACGCGGGGCTGGGGGTGCGGCTCGACGTCGCGCAGCAGCTTGAGATTCCCACGGTGCAATTGCACGCCCCGCGCCCTTTGTCGCGCACGGGCAAGGCGGCCGACGCGTTCCTGGGCAAATGCCGCGACGCGGGAATCACCGTGACGTGCGTGTTCGGGGGGTTCGAGGGCGAGAGCTATGCCGATATTCCCACGGCAGCGCAGACGGTGGGGCTTGTTCCGCGGGCGACGCGTGCTGCGCGGCTGGCCGAAATGACCGAAATTTCAGATTTCGCGAAGCTGCTGGAATGCCCGGCCGTCGGGTTGCACATCGGGTTTGTGCCGCATGAACGTCAGGGCGCAGAGTACAAAGACCTCGTGACCTGCGCCCGCGATCTGCTCGACCACGTGGCCGGCAATGAGCAAACGCTGCATCTCGAGACCGGGCAGGAATCCGCCGACCAGTTGCTGGCTTTCATCGACGACGTCGCCCGCGACAACCTGTTCATCAATTTCGACCCCGCCAACATGATTTTGTACGGCACGGGGGACCCGATCGAAGCGCTCAGAAAAGTCGGCCGGTACGTGCGCAGCGTGCATTGCAAAGACGCCAAACGGTTGCCTGATCGGCGGCAGGGCGCGTATGCGGCCGTCGAAGTGCCGCTGGGCGAGGGAGACGTGGGGGTCGAGAACTATCTGCGCACGCTCAAGGATCTGGGGTATACCGGCCCCCTGACCATCGAGCGCGAGATTTCGCAGGACCCTGCGCGCCAGAAGGCCGACGTCGGCAGCGCGGCCAGGCTGCTGGTCGACCTGCGCTCGAAGTTGCTCGGGTAATCTTCGCGGGCGGACGTGCGGCCTTTTTTTCGGCGAACGGCGTACGGATTGCCGCGGCGGACTTACGACCCGCGACTTTGTCCCGCTATGCTGCGCGTTCCCTGCGGGAAATGACGGTCGACGCATGCATCACGAAGTTGCGATTTTGGTGAATCTGTCGGTGTGCCTGTCGGCCGCGCTCGTCCTCGGCTTTGTCACCCACCGGCTGAGGCTCTCGCCCATCGTCGGCTACCTGCTGGCAGGCATCGTCGTCGGGCCACAGACCCCCGGTTTTGTGGCCGACCCTGCCAGCGCCGCCCAGTTCGCCGAAATCGGCGTCATTCTACTGATGTTCGGGGTCGGCCTGCATTTCGACCTGCGCGACCTGCTGGCGGTGCGCCGCGTGGCGCTGCCCGGCGCCCTGGGGCAGGTTCTTGTGGCAACGTTGCTGGCGGCGCTGGCGGTTGTCGCCGCCGGTTGGGGTTGGAAAGCGGGCACCGTCGTGGGATTGGCCGTTTCCGTGGCCAGTACAGTGGTGCTGATTCGCGTTCTGGCCGACAACAACGTGCTCGACACCGACCAGGGGCACATCGCCGTCGGCTGGCTGGTTGTCGAAGATTTGTTCACGGTTCTCGTGCTGGTGCTCTTGCCGGCGCTGGCCGCGGCAGGCCGTGGCGACCAGCAGGCCGCTGCGCCGGTCTTGCAATCGGTCGGCCTGGCGATTTTGAAGATCTCGCTTTTGGCGGCTGTCGTGCTCTGGGCCGGCAGGAAAATCATTCCGCGAATTCTCGAGCGCGTCGCCCAGACGCGTACCCGCGAGCTGTTCACGCTGGCGATTCTTGCGCTCGCGCTGACCATCGCCACCGGCTCGGCGATCGTGTTCGGCGTTTCGATGGCGCTGGGCGCATTTCTGGCGGGAATGGTCGTGGGGCAGTCGGAAGTCAGCCATCAGGCGGCCGCCGACGCGCTGCCCATGCGCGACGCGTTCGCGGTGTTGTTTTTCGTGGCCATCGGCATGCTGTTCGATCCGTCGGCGATTGTGCAGAAGCCGGCGCTGTTTTCGGGCCTGCTGGGGGTGATTCTGATCGTCAAACCTCTCACGGCTGTCAGCATCGTCTGGGCACTGGGATACTCGGTTCGCACGGCGCTGACGGTGGCGGTGGGGTTGTCTCAGATTGGAGAGTTCTCGTTCATTCTGGCCGATCTCGCGGCCGACGAAGGGTTGCTCGAGCCGCAGGCCCAAAGCCTGCTGGTCGCCTGCGCGATCGTTTCCATTTCTCTCAACCCGCTGCTGTTCCGTGGAATCGACCCGTTCGAGACCTGGTTGCGCCGTCAGACGCGCACCTGGAAATTTCTGACGCGCCGCGCGGAAGCCCGCGCCCGCGAGATTCCGCCGCCGGCGGCCCGGGCTGCCCAAGAGGGAGACGAACGGCCGCGGGCCATCATTGTCGGCTACGGCCCCGTGGGCAAAACGGCCGCGCAGATTCTCAAAGACTTCGGAATCGACCCGGTGATCGTCGACCTCAACGTCGATACCGTCAGAAACCTGTCGGCGCGCGGCGACCTGGCCGTTTACGGCGACGCGGCCCAGCGCGACATTCTCGAGGCCGCCGGCATTGCGACGGCGAAATACCTGCTGATCACCACGCCTGACCTGCAGACGCGAACGGTTGTCGTCATTGTGGCGCGGGAATTGAACCCTGAGATCAAGTTGTTCGTGCGGGCGCGGTACCTGGGCGAGCGCGCGTGGCTCGAAGAGATCGGCGCCACCGAAGTCTGCTATGAAGAGGCCGAAGCGGCGATCGGCCTGGCCAGCCTGCTGTTGCGTGAAGTGCAGGCTGACGAAGGTCGCATTCAGGCTGAGCTGCAACGAATTCGCTCGCGGCTGGGCCCGCTGCCTTCGACCCCGGCGTCACTGTGAATGGCTCAAACGACAAGCGCCGTCGTTTCGCTGAAACCACACAGCAGGTTGAAATTCTGCACGGCGACGCCGGCAGCGCCTTTGATGAGGTTGTCGAGGCACGAGACGACGATGGCACGTCCGCGCGCCTGGCGGACGGTGATGTCGCAGTAATTGGTGTGGGCCGAATCTTTCGATGAAGGCAGGTGCTCGACCACGCGCATGAACGGCTTTCCGGCGTAGAACTCGCGCAGCGCCGCGAGCAGTTGTTGATCGGTCGCCGGCTTCGCGAGCGGGGCGTAAATCGTTGCGACAATGCCGCGATCCATCGGAATCAGATGCGGCGTGAAGATCGCCTCGACGGCCTGGCCGCTGAATTCGCCCAACACCTGTTCGATCTCAGGCAGGTGCCGGTGCTGATTGCCCACTGAATACGCGCTCACACCTTCATTGCACTCGGCGAACAGCAGGTTCGTTTTGGGCGTTCGACCGGCGCCGCTCACGCCGCTTTTGGCGTCGATGATGATTCCCGTCGGCTCGATCCACCCCGATTTCAAGAGCGGGGCCAATGCCAGAATCGACGCACTGGTGAAGCAGCCCGGGTTGGCAATCAATCGCTGGCCTGGAATACGGTTGCCCCAGAGCTCTGGCAGCCCGTACACGGCGCTTGCGAGACGCCCGGGGTCGGCGTGGGCATGGCCGTACCATTTTTCGTACACCTGCGGGTCTTTCAACCGATAGTCAGCGCTCAAGTCGATGACCTGACAGCCGTTGTCGAGCAGTGTGGGCACGGCCTCCATGCTGGCGACGTGCGGCAGGCAACAGAAAACGACCTTCGCCCGCTGGGCGACCTGGGCCGGCGAGAGATCTTCGCAGGCCTGATCGAGCCTTCCGTACAGGCTCGGGTGGATCGCATGAAGCGGCGGCGAGCCTTCCTGACGGGTCGTCAGGGCGGTGATCTGCACCTCAGGGTGACGCAGCAGAATGCGCAGCAGCTCGAGCGCCGTGTATCCCGTAGCCCCGAGAATTGCAACCTGAACCATGAGCGGATGCCTATCGATTGGCAGTGGGCAACATCGGAAACGGTCGAAGCGACAAGGCCCTGATAATCAGAGTGCCCGACAATGGGAACTCAGGCGGCTATTCTATACCGCGGTTAAGGGCCGACAAGCGGCGAGGTTGATCGGTTCGGTGTCGGATCGGCGACTCCAGTAAGCATCATTCGAACATTCGAACATTCGAATGGTTGCTTGGCGCAGGCCTGAGTGAGCGTTAGAACGAAGCTTCGTTTTTTGAGGCCGGCCGCAATTCGGAGCGCATCTGCAGCAGGCGGTCGAGCCAGTATTAACAACCGTATCATTGCGGCACACCCAGGGAGAAATCATGGCGGCGCCGAACGTGGCGAAACTCGCGGCCGATGCATTGACCGAAACCGACGGCATTCTGCGCCTGGCGCCCGCCTGGGTGCCGCGCTCGTTCCTGCATCCCGGCAAGCGAATCAAGCTGCATCCGGCCGACTACTACGCGCTGGGTACGCATCGCGGCGGCATCGACGAGCGCTGGTTTGCCTCGACGACGGTCGCCGCCAACGAAGGCGCGCCCCCTGACGAAGGGTTGAGTTACGTCGTCTTCGGCAAGCACAAGTTCACGCTGCGCGACGCGGTCGCCGAGCTGGGCGCCGAAGCGGTAGGGAAGCCGATGTGGAAGAAGTACGGCCGCTGGCCGGTGTACTCGAAGTTCTTCGACAACATGGGGCCTATCCCCCATCACATGCACCAGAGCGACAAGCAGGCCAAACTGGTGGGGCAGGAAGGGAAACCCGAATCGTACTACTTTCCACCGCAACTGAACGCGATCGGCAACAACTTTCCGTACACGTTCTTCGGTCTCGAACCGGGCACGACCAAGGCCGACATCGTGCGCTGCCTCGATCGCTGGAACGACGGCGACAACGGCATTCTGAACTATTCCAAGGCGTACCGCCTGCAACCGGGCACGGGCTGGCTGGTGCCCCCCTGTTTGCTGCACGCGCCCGGCAGCCTGGTGACGTACGAGCCGCAGTGGGGCAGCGACGTGTTCGGCCTGTACCAGTCGCTGGTCGAAGGGCGGGCCTGCCCGCGATCGCTTCTGGTCAAGGATTTTCCCAAAGAGAAGCATAACGACAACAAATACCTGGTCGACGCCCTCGATTGGGACGAGAACGTCGACCCCCACTTCAAAGACAACCACTACCTCGAACCGATTCCGGTGGCCCACACCGAAAAAGAGGGGTGGGTCGACCGGTGGGTCGTGTACGGGAAAGTCGGCGGCAAACAGGTGTTCAGCGCCAAAGAGTTGACCGTCAAACCGGGGGCGAAATGCCGCATCAAAGACGGCGGCGCGTACGGCTGGATCACGGTGCAGGGGGAAGGGCGGATCGGAAAGGTGCGGCTGCAGACCCCGGCCATGATCCGCTACGGCGAACTGACCGAAGACGAGGTGTTTGTCACGGCCCGGCGCGCGGCCGAGGGGGTCGTGATTGAAAACACCGGCTCAGAACCCTTGGTCAGTCTGCGGTACTTCGGGCCCGACGCGTGCCCCGATGCGCCGAACGTGGGGGATCACAAGAAGCGAAAGTAGGGCGTTCGGCCCAAGCCGACTGCTGTGGAGTCGGAAACCGACCGCTTAGCGGTCGGCTTGGGGAGGGGAAATCGGTCGTGGCAGATGACACCGTTTGGGGAATTCACGCCGGCCAACACGGGGAGGCAGATTCGGTCTTTCTCAACGGGAATTGTATCGCGCTTGGGTGGCCCAAAGTCGGAGATCTTTCGAAGGTGCCTGCTTCGCGGGATCAGTTCAAGCACTTGATCGCCGAGAACTATCCCGATACCAAGGCGGGGGCGATTCCAGTTCACGGAGGTGTCCTTTACCGATTCGTGCATGAGATCCACTTGGGCGACCTTGTGGCATATCCGTGCAAGCGAACTGGTACGATTCACCTTGGTCGTGTCACGGGACCGTATACCTGGGCAACAGGCGGCTATCCTCACCGGCGCTCGCTCGATTGGGCAAAGGAGATTCCCCGAACCAAGTTTAGCCAAGGTGCCCTCTACGAAGTCGGGTCAGCAGTGACCCTTTTTCAGATCCGGAATTACGCTTATGAGTACATCGCTGCGTTTGAAGGATTGCAGCCCGAACCCACAGTTTCTGATGACGAGACCGTGGCCGAAGTGGCAGAGGATATTGAAGAAACGACGCGTGATTTCATCCTGAAGACCTTGGCGCAGCAATTGAAGGGTCACCCGTTTGCCACATTCGTCGGCCACCTCCTCAATACGATGGGATACCGCACACGAATCTCAGACGCCGGTCCCGATGGAGGTATAGACATTCTTGCGCATAAGGACGAACTCGGTTTCGAGCCACCAATTGTAAAAGTGCAAGTCAAGAGTACGGAGGGGAAGATTGGTGATCCCGACGTGTCGGCTCTGTACGGAAAGGTTGGGCCGGGGGAACATGGGCTTCTCATCACGTTGGGCACATTCACGAATCAAGCAACGAGCTTCTCGCGATCGAAGTCCAACCTTCGGTTGATCGACGGCGCCGAATTGGTTGAACTGATCCTCGCTCATTACGAGCAGTTCGACTCGCGCTATAAGGGGCTGATTCGCCTCAAGCGCATGTACATTCCCGAGTCTCATGTTGTCACAGAGGGATGACGTGCGTCAGGCCCGATCACCATCCACAGGCGCGAAATGAACACATGAAATGGTGGCTCGTCACTTGGTCGACGTATGGCTCGTGGCTGCCGGGCGATCCTCGAGGCTTTCAAACCTGGCGAGGCAAGGAGTATGTTCCACCGCCGAAGAGGTACGCGAAGGTCGGCGAGCAGATCTACGACGTGAAGCAATACGCAGGTAGGTACAATTCGGCGCGGACGAGTATGATCCGCTCGCCAGTAACGCTGACTCCCGCACAGAGGGCAAAAACTCTCGAAGGAGTTGTAGACAAGGTTGGCAAACTGAAACTTCGTGCCTCGGTCCTCGCCGTCTGCGCCCAACATTCCCATCTGCTGGCGAAGTTTGGCGCTCTCAAGATTCGTAGGACCGTGGGTTTCCTCAAGGCCGAAGCGACGAAACGACTGCACGATGGTGGGGTGGCTACGGCGGGCGTATGGGGCAAGGAGTGCCACATGAAGTCAAAGAACGAAGGGCGCGAGTTTCGAAATGCGTTCGAGTACGTCAGGAGGCACGCCGACGAAGGCGCTGCGATCTATATCTGGCCCGAGTTTCGGCATCTTGTTCAAGAGTGAGTTGATCTTCCTGTCCAAGCCGACTGCTGTGCAGTCGGGCAACCGACCGCTTAGCGGTCGGCTTGGGGAGGGAACACAGAATCACAGTCCGATAGTGCCATTCCATTTGTAGAGGTGCCTTCATGAGCAAAACGTTCCCGAAGCTGCACAACGCGGCATGGCCGGGGGTCGTCGGAAAGGGCTCTCCAGGGGCCGAGCCGTTCATCGACCTCGACACAATGCTAAAACTGACGGCGGCGGCGTCGGTCGGGGGGGTCAGGTTCGACGGCGTCGACCTGTTTCTGTACGACCCCCACATCAGCATCGACGCCTCCGATGACGATTTGAAGCGGCTGGCCGAAAAGATCGCGTCGCACCGCCTGGTGGTGGGGTCGGTCGTGGCGCCGGTCTGGGGACCGACCGGCGGCGGGTCGGCGATGGGGAACGAGGCCGAGCGGCGGCAGTTCTGCGAGCAGGTCAAGAAAGGGTGCCGCATCGCCCGCAAACTTCGCGAGTTAGGGATTCGCCCCTCAGGGGTCGTGCGCATTGATTCATCGTGCGGACCTGGCGATTGGGCGGGCAACCCCGAGGAGAACCAGAAAACGATTGCCGCGACGTTCCGGCAGGCGTGCGACATCGCCGCGGGAGAGGGCGAGTGGTTGGCCGCCGAGGGAGAAATCTGCTGGGGCGGCATGCACAGTTGGAAACGGATGCTGCAATTGCTGGAGCTGACCGACCGCCCGGGGACGCTGGGGTTCCAGGCCGACATGGCCCATACGCTCTTGTACACGATGGGTTACAACGCGCCGCAGGAGCGCATTCTGCCGGAAAACTGGACTTGGAACGACCCGGCCAAACTGGACGGCGCCCTGGCGACTCTGACGGCGGCATTGCGTCCGTGGACGATCGATTTTCACGTCGCACAGAATGACGCCACCGTCAAAGGTTCGGGCACGCACGATAAAACGGGCCGGCATTGCCTGCCCACTGACCCCAATGGGAAGCTCAACATCCCCCGTCATGCGGGCTTCTGGCTGCGTGACAGCTACGGCAACGTTACCCGCAGGATCCGGCACATCTGCTGGGACGGCTGCATGTTTCCCAATGACGTGATGCTCAAGCCCCAGATCTGGAACGACGTGCTGGCGGCGATGATCGCCGTGCGCGAGCAGCATGGTTGGAGCGAGTGAAAGACCGGCGTCTGATCACGGATGTCGAAATCGTGATGTCGAATCAATGACGAATGACGAAGCCCGAATGACGAAACGTGACGCTGACCGGCAGGGCCAGCGCTTCGTCATTGATCGGGCAGGCGTCATCTGGCGTTAAATTTTCCCCTCAAGGATCATCATGAGCAAAGCGCTGAATATCGGGCTGATCGGGTACGGCTTCATGGGCCGGGCCCATTCCAACGCCTATCGCCGGGTCAATAATTTCTTCGACCTCAAGTACCGGCCGGTGCTGAAGGCCGTGTGTGCGCGAAGCGCCGATCAGGCGCAGAAATTCGCCGATACCTGGGGGTACGAATCGATCGAAACCGATTGGAAGAAGGTGGTGGCGCGGAAAGACATCGACGCCATCGACATCTGCGTCCCCAACAACCTGCACCACGATATCGCGGTCGCCGCCGCCAAGGCGGGGAAAATGGTGCTCTGCGAGAAGCCCCTGTCGATGGATACGAAGCAGGGGCAGAAAATGGTAGCGGCGGTCGAGAAGGCCGGCGTTCCAAACACCGTGTGGTACAACTATCGCCGAATTCCCGCCGTCACCCTGGCCAAGCTGCTGATCGACGAAGGGCGGCTGGGAAAGATCTTTCACTACCGCGCGGTGTTTCTGCAGGATTGGACGATCTCCGCCGATCTGCCGCAGGGGGGCAACGCCCTGTGGCGGCTCGACGCCAAGGCCGCGGGTTCGGGCGTTACGGGAGACCTCTTGGCGCACTGCATCGACACGGCGATCTGGCTCAATGGCAAGATCGCGAGCGTCACGGCGATGACCGAGACGTTTATCAAGGAACGCAAGCACAGTCTCAGCGGGAAGGTCGAAAAGGTGGGCATCGACGACGCCTGCGCCTTCCTGGCGCGGTTCGAGAACGGGTCGTTGGCGACCTTCGAATCGACGCGCTACGCGCGCGGCCACAAGGCCCTGTACACGTTCGAGGTCAACGGCGAAAAAGCGTCTCTGAAGTGGGACCTGCACGACCTGCATCGGCTGCAGTACTTCGACCATCGCGACGAAGGCAAGCTGCGGGGCTGGCGCTCGATTCACGTCAGCGATCCCGGCGCGCACCCCTACATGGACCGCTGGTGGGTGCCGGGCTGCTCCATTGGTTACGAACACTCGTTCGTGCATCAGGTAGCCGACTTTTTGAAGGGGCTCGAGACGGGCAAGCCGGCCGAGCCGACCTTTCGCACGGCCCTGGAAACGCAGAAGGTCTGCGACGCCGTGCTCGACAGCGCCAAGTCGAAGGCGTGGGTGAAGGTAAAATAGTGCGCCCTCTGGCGGGGCGTTGTGCCTGGTACAGGCAGGCGTCATAATACTCACAGTCTGGCTGGCGGCAGGTGCGGAACGTATTCGCGCACCTTTCCCGCCAGTCGTTTGTCTTTAGTGCGATACGTTGGCGAGCTGCGACGTCGCTCGGCCCAAGCGGCGGATTTGAGGAGGTTGGCTACATGGAACGCATTCCCACGACCCACGAAGGTTATGAGAAACTTCGCGACGAGGTCCGCCAGCTCGAAGAAGTGGAAATGCCCCGCATCGCCCAGAAGATTGCCGACGCCCGGGCCGAAGGGGACCTGAGCGAGAACGCCGAATATCACGGTCAGCGTGAGGCCCAAGGTTTGCTGCAGGCCCGCATCAACCGGCTGAAGGAGAAGCTGACCAACTCGTACATCGTCGATAAGGCCGCGATTCCGAAGGGAGTCGTCGCCTTTGGTTCGATTGTGACGGTCAAAGACCTGGCGGACGGCAGCGAAGAGAAATACGAGTTTGTCGGTCCTGGCGAAGAAGACTACTCGGGCGCCGTCATGAAGATTCTTACCAGCAGTCCGCTGGCCAAAGCCATGTTGGGGAAGAAGCCGGGCGATGAGGTCGAGGTGCCCCTGCCCAAGGGGTCACGAAAAATCAGCATCATCGCGATCGCCGCCGGGTAGCGGGCCGCGGCCGGGCCTTTGGCCCATCGGGCCGGTGGGGTTTCGTTGCGGTCTGCGCAAGAAAAAAGCCCACACGCCAAGCCGGCCCGCGGGCTTTTCTCAAAGGCGCCCCCTGCCTGCCGGGTGGTGCCCGACGGCCTGGCGATGCCAGTCTGAATTTGCCGTCAATCGTCGTCGCCGTCAGGGGGCACGGCCACCCTTTCGGAAGTCATGACCGACCCCATCAGCTCTTCTTCGTGGGGTCCGTGCTCGTAACAGTCGCTGTCATGCCACAGCGGCAGACCGGCAGCGTACCGGGCCGAAAGCATCAGTACCTTTTCTTCGGTCCCGGGCCGCGCCTTCGTCGACTTGAACGGATTAACACCCATGGCTTTGAACTCCTCCACCTCGAAAGTCGCCCCGTAATCGTCCAGATCAAATTCCTGACCGTCCGCCAACGACGACTCTGAATCCGACGCATACCTCATTCTGCTGATTCCTCCGCAAACACGAGACCACAATTCTTCGTTACGAAACAACCGTCGTGCCAGCGCCACGCCTCTGCCCAAACTGTTTCAGCGAAGACACACCGCCCCACCGACGGACTGGACCGCAGGTTCTGCCGCATCAACCAGAGCAGAGCTGCACCTGCCAGGTTGGGCGGCGAGATCGCCTCAAAGAGGGTCACGAGCGGGTGGGATCAGGCGGCACGTTGAACGATAGATTTTTTTGACGGCACGATGAAATGTCAACAAAAAAATCCATAAACGGCTGATTTTCGCCGAGATTCCCGCCCCTGAGAAAAGCCTTGCAGAGGGCGTCCCGCTGACGAGATTGGCTGGTGCTCGCCATCAGAGAATTCGCCCGGCCTGATTCTCAAATTGAGGAATCTGCACACGGTGGGCAAGACGTGCGGGCTAAATCTCCGCCATCGGAAGGGTTGCCAGCGGCTGCTTCGCCGCACGAGGTTCAGGCGCAGCGTTCACCGCGGCCGAGTCACCTGATATCGCTTCAGCTTGCGGTCAAGCGTCGAGCGCTCGATCCCGAGAATCTGCGCGGCCTGCGACTTGTTCCAGTTCGTGCGGTCGAGCACGGCGAGGATGTGTTGTTGTTCGAGCGATTCGAGGGTGATGTCACCGAATGCCCCGGTCGCGGCCTGCTGCTGCATGCGCTGCTCTTCGGTGCCGCCCAGCCCCGAAAGTTGCACGTCGCCGACGCCGACGAGCTCTCCGGTACACAAAATCACGGCCCGCTCGACGGTATTCTGCAATTCGCGAACGTTTCCCGGCCAATCGTAAGCCGAGAACTTCTCGAGGGCTGCCGGGGTAAAGTCTCGCACATCGCGGCCCGTTTTAGTCGCAAATCGCTCGAGAAAGTGCCGGGCCAGAATCTCGACGTCTGAGAGGTGCTCGCGCAAGGGCGCGACGTGCATTTCGAGAACGTGCAGGCGAAAATAGAGGTCTTTGCGAAAGGCGCCTTGTTCGACGGCGCGTTCCAGATCGCGATTGGTGGCGGCCACCACGCGCACGTCGACTTTGATTGGCGTGTTTCCCCCCACGCGCTCGAAAGGGTGCCCCTCGAGCACCCGCAGAAATTTCGCCTGAATCGAAGGCCCCATCTCGCCGACTTCGTCGAGAAATAAGGTTCCCTTGTGGGCCTGTTCGAATTTTCCGATCTTGCGGCTGGTCGCACCGGTGAACGACCCTTTTTCGTGGCCGAACAGCTCGCTCTCAAGCAGGCTTTCGGTCAGGGCCGCGCAATTCATGCACACGAACGGGCCGTTGCGGCGATGGCTGGTGAAGTGAATCGCCCGGGCGACCAGTTCTTTCCCCACGCCGCTTTCGCCGCGAATCAGCACGGTGGCATCGGTCGGTGCGACGCGCACGATCTTCAGCTTGAGCGCCTGCAGGCTGGGACTGGCCCCTACCAGTTCGTTGTCGACCCCCAGTTGTTCTCGCAGACGCAGGTTTTCGTTCCGCACCTGGGCCAGGCCGTCAGCCATTTTTTCCTGCCGCAGCAGGTTGTCGAGCGCTCCGGCGCACTGATCGGCAACAGCCAGGGTGTATTCGAGGTCGTCGGGTTCAAGCTTGCGGTCGGGATTGGTGGAATACAGGTGGATCAGCCCGTAAATTCTGCGACCCATTCGAATCGGCGCACAGATCACGCTTTTGGCGTGAATTTCGCCCAGGCTGTCGCGGTTGACCAGCAGGCTGTCGTCTGCCACGTCGCGCGCGAGAATGGCTTCTCGGCCTTTGAGCACCGTTGTCGAAAGGTATTCCGACACGCGCTGATATGGCCGCTCGCCGCTCGACCGATACGCGACCAGCGTTAATTCGCCCGGGTCTTCCCCCGAGGCGACGGGCGCCGGCAACAAGAGCAGCGCCGCAATGTCGGCGCTGGTGCCGTTCGCCAGGCCTGCCAGAACTGTTTCGGCGAGTTGCTTCGAATTATTGGCCCCGCCCATCTCGAGCGCCAGCCGGTACAACTGCGCCAGCTCACGACTGGTTCGATCGCGTTCGACGGTAGCGGTTCGGCTGCCGGCGACGTACGGGTTAGCCCCCTCACGGCGAATGATAGTCGGCTCGAGCGGGGGGGGCATGTAGTCGAACACGTCGACCGTGATGTTCGTGTCGCTCTCGGTCGCCTCCTCTTTCTCGGCCGCCCGGGGAAACGCCTGCGACAGGTCGTGCGTGAAGGCCAGCTCGCACGGGCCGATTTCGATGACCTGCCCCGGCTTCAACTCGACTTCGCCCGAAACGGTCTCGCCGTCGATCAACGTGCCGTTACGGCTCTGCAGGTCGCGGATCTTCCAGGTGGCGCCGTTCTGAAACACCTCGCAATGGTGGCGGCTGCAGACCTCATCGTGCAGTACGATCCGGTTGCTGGGCGCCCGCCCGATCGTCATCACCTGGCCAGGCGTCAGCCGGTAGACGTCGCGCCATTTATTGCCTTCCCGAACAACCAGATACGCAATCATTTCGCTTGAACCGGCGATGATCGAATCCGCCGTCCCTGAATCGTCCCACCCGACAGTGCTCATTATAGAGCGCGAAGTGGTGGATAGGAACATGGGCTCCGAAGGCTGCGCGCATTCCCCCCCAATCTTCCGAACTTCCGGCAAAATCAGACCTTGCAAAGCGTCTGACGATGCGCCATGTTATATCTTGGAGTTGGTCATACCGGTCGGAGCGGGGTCGTCTTGGGGACAACGTTGTCAGGGGTTCCGATCGCTCCGGGGAGCATGGGCCCTGCCGCGGCGCCTTTTCCGTGGTGTCGACCCCCGGCAGCCAGTGCCGTCGTTGTCAGTAATGTAAGAGGAAGTACGTATGCCCCCGTGGCCCGGCGGACCGTGCCCCGTTTGCGGCGAAGACATGCCCGAACGGATGATTCATTGCCGCAATTGCCGCACGCTCCTCAACCCGGACCTCGAGTCCGACAGCGTCGAGATTCCGTCGTTTGTGCCCCTGAAGGAAATCGAAAGCTTCGTTGAACTGAAGGTCCGCGGGTACTACCTCAATTGCCCGCATTGCAACCGCGAACTGCGCGTCAACGCCAAATTTGTCAGCCGCAAAGTGACCTGCAAGCATTGCGAAGGCCATTTCGTGCTCGACTTGTCCAATTCAAACCTCGACCCGTCGGGGATCTACGTCTATTGCCCGCACTGCTCTGATCGGCTGCGGATGTCGGTGAAATACGTGGGCACCAAAGTGGCCTGTAAATCATGCCAGGGACGCCTGATGGCAGTTCGGTAAGAAGCGCTGCCGAACGGCATTGCGACCTTTTCCCGATCTCCCGCGCAGCGCGGCATCGCGCGCGGTTTGTTGTCTGCGAGATCGCCTGTCTGCCGTCGTTTCTTGCCGGGCTTCTGGCCTGTCTGCTGGCACCCATTGCCGCCCGTTCTGCGATCGGAGGAGAGTCGCCGTCGCGGTCCCCCAACCTGCTGGTGATCTTGGCGGACGACCTGGGCTACTCAGATCTCGGTTGCTACGGCGGCGAAATACAAACCCCCAACCTCGATGCGCTCGCCGCTCGCGGGCTGCGCTTCACGCAGTTCTACAACACGGCCCGCTGCTGGCCTTCCCGCGCCGCAATTCTCACAGGCTACTACGCCCAGCAGGTGCATCGCGACGCGTTACCCGCGTTGCGCGGGGGCCCGCCGGGAAAGCGGCAGACCTGGGCCCGGCTCTTGCCCGATTTCCTCAGGCCCCGGGGGTATCGCGCGTACCACTCCGGAAAATGGCACGTCGATCGCATGCCGCTGCACGAGGGGTTTGACCGTTCGTATCTTGTGAACGACCAGGGACGTTTTTTCAATCCACGGGTGCTCTTTGAAGACGACCGGCCGCTGCCTGCGGTTGAGCCGGGCACGGGGTACTACGCCACGATTGCCATTGCCGACCACGCCATCCGTTGCCTTCGCGAGCATGCCGCGGAGTATTCCGACCGCCCGTTCTTCCATTATTTGTGTTTCACGGCGCCGCATTTTCCCTTGCAGGCGCTGCCCGAAGACATCGCGCGCTATCGGGAGGTTTACCGCAAGGGGTGGGACGTTGTGCGCTGCGAGCGCTGGCAGCGGATGCGAGACCTGAGGCTGGTCAACACACAACTCTCGGCCCTCGAGCGCGACGTCGGCCCACCGTACCATCATCCCGATGCGCTTGCGGCTTTAGGCGCCGCCGAAGTGAACCGCCCGGTTTCGTGGTGCGAGCTGACTGCCGCCCAGCGCGAGTTTCAGGCGACGAAGATGGCGATTCATGCCGCGATGGTCGATCGCATGGATCGCGAAATCGGCCGCGTGCTCGATCAGCTACGCGACATGGGCGCCTTCAACGACACGCTGATTCTGTTTCTGTCAGACAACGGTGCGAGCGCCGAAATCATGGTCCGCGACGATGGGCATGACCCTCAAGCCCCGGCCGGGTCTGCCGGCACGCATCTGTGCCTGGGCCCCGGTTTCTCGAGCGTCGCCAATACGCCGTTCCGGCGTCATAAAACCTGGGTCCACGAAGGGGGCATTGCCACGCCTCTGATCATACATTGGCCCGCGGGCATCAAGGCGCGGGGTGAGCTGCGGCATGTTCCCGGGCACGTGATCGACATCGTGCCGACCGCGCTGGAGGCTGCCGGCGCCCCAAAGCCCGGCGTTTGGGATGGGGAGCCGATTCCCCGGGCGCCGGGGAAGAGCCTGCTGCCCGCATTCGCCCGCAATGGCAGCGTCACCCGTGAGTGCCTGTGGTGGTTGCACGAAGGAAACCGCGCCATTCGCGTCGGCGACTGGAAGCTGGTCGCGTCGCAGGGTGGTGAATGGGAACTGTACAATCTGGCGACCGATCGTGCCGAGGCCTGCAACCTCGCAGCAGGCTGCCCCTGGAAGGTCTGCGAGTTGGAGGCGCTCTGGACGCGCTACGTGCGGGAATTCACCGAGCTGGCAGGCGACGATGCCCGGCAGGTCGCCAGACGACCGGAAACGGCCTCGCCGATTCGGCCGTCGCCGCAATCAATCTGCACCCCCTGCGACGCCGCTGGGGTCGCCGGCTGGCAGTCGCCCGGGTGCGTCATCGCCGATCAGCCGCTGCCGTGCTGCCCTGGCCCGTCGCGCGGCTGGGGGTGCCTGTCTCCGTTCTCACCCAACTTCTCAGAACCTCGGCAACACTCCATGCCTGTGCCACGCAGCCGCGCGGATTGTACGGCGCGTCGCCATCGAAGATCTCGCTGATCGAACCGACACACGCTTCGCTCAAATGCGGCTCGAATGCGCACAGGAAGTCGCGGGCGCGGGTGGGCTGCTCCGGGTGGACCCGCAGCCAGGCGTCGATAAACGGGCCGATCAGCCAGGCCCAGACGGTTCCTTGATGGTACGCCGCGTCGCGGGCCCGCAAATCGCCATCGTAGGTGGCTTTGTAATCGGGGTGGCCAGGCGCCAGGCTGCGCAGCCCGAACGGCGTGAGCAGACGTGCCGTGACGACGTTCAGCACATCGCGCCAATGCTCAGGCGCGAGCACCGGGTGGTCGAGCGACATCGCCACCACCTGATTGGGGCGCAGCGCCGGGTCGTCTCCCTGCTCGCCGTCGACCACGTCGTACAGGCAGTTTGCGGCCTGGTTCCAGAAGCGGGCGTTGAAAGCGGCCCGCGCCTCGTCGGCGCGGGCCGCCAGTTCGCGGGCGCGCACAGCGGCGCCGGCCTGCTCATTCCACGCCCCAAGCCAGCGCAGAGCGTTGTACCACAACGCATTGATCTCTACGGCCTTGCCGCGGCGTGGCGTGACGACCCAATCGCCGACTTTGGCATCCATCCAGGTCAACTGATATCCCTGAGCCCCCTGGGTGAGCAGGCCATCTCGGAAATCAACGCGAATGCCGAATCGCGTCCCATGCACGTGGTGGTCGACGACGTCGTTCAGAACGGGAAGCAGCTTCTCGAGGGTCGCGGAATCGCCGGTCGCGCGCAGATATCGCGCGAGGGCGTGAAAGTACCACAAGGTGGCATCGGCCGTGTGGTACAGCCCCTCGTTCTGCCCCTCGGGAAATAGATTGGGAATCAGGCCATCGCGCACGTATCGGCCGAAGGTCCGCAACAGGTACCCGGCCTCGGCATGCCTCCCGGTTACCAGAGTCAGGCCCTCGAGACTGATCATCGTGTCGCGTCCCCAGTCGGTGAACCAGTGATAACCGGCGATGACCGTGTGGGCCTCGTCGCCGCCGGCTCGCGCGAGGGCCGAATCGGCGAGGCGGGTCATCGGCCGGATGATGAACTGGTCAGCCGCAAAAATCAGATCCGTGCCCAACCCTTCCCGCGCTTCGGGCTGAGCCTGAGCAACCAGGCGCGCGCGGCGATCGAGCTCTGCGCGCCGCGTCGCCAGCGGGTCGACGCCGCGAACCACGTTCCATTCTTCGGTCGAGGCGATCAGCGTGGCCTCGGAGCCGGGCTCGAGGTCGATGCGAAAATACCCCGGGCTCCAGAGTTTGCCGCGCCAGTCGTATCCGCGTGATTGCTCCGACCGGTAACGCACGTCGCGCTCCTGGGGAAGGTCGAGAACGAGGCTCGACTGCTCTGCCACGACCTTCATTCGCAATGGCGGAATTCCATCGGCCCGAATATCGAAACCTTCGCGCGCGGCCGCGACAACATACGCCGGCGGCGATTCCGTCGCGACCGGCGCCTCATGAGGACGAAAGTGCACCCCCGGTCTGAGCCTTAACCGCAATCGCTCAGGCGCCGCCACGAGGCGGTAATTGATGCAGACCGTGTTCTGCAGATGGGGCAGCCAGATGCGCTTCTCAAGCCGCACCGCCCCGGTCTCGTAAAGCCAGACGGGCAAGCCGGCTTCAAGTCGAAACTCGGTCAGCGCTGTCGCCGACGGGCCGGTCGATGCGTCAGCCAGCTCGAGCTCATCGAGCCGAACTCTCTGCCGATCGACGAACCGCAGCTCTTCCGCCAGATGATTAAGCATCACCATGCGGCCCAAGGGGGCCGGCAGGGCGGCCGTCAGCAGACTGTGGTAGCGCCGCGTGCAGGCACCAGACAGAGTCCCCGAGGCGTAGCCTCCCAGGCCGTTGGTCACCAGCCATTCGCGCGCCAAAAGCGCGTGCGGATCGTGCTCTACCAGCGGCCGACAGGCAACGCTCTGGCGAATATCGGGGCGATTCATCGGGGTTTCCGGCTCGGTCAAAATTGGGTGCGGCATTCATGTTGAATCGCCGGGAATTGGCGCCATCACAAACGCCCCCTCGCCGGGAATGCGCCATCCCTCGTCGGTTTCGAGTGCTGCTGTCCCTTTTCCGCCGTACTCGAAACCGTTGCTGCTCCACAAGAGCCTCCATGCGTGACCCTCCAACGGGGCCAACAGTGGCTGCGGCGCGGGCGAATAGTGCAGGTCACGTCCGAAATTCACGAACAGTAGCCGATGGTTGCCGCCCTCACCGAAGAATCGAAGCAGCAGGCAATCGGGCCCAAGTGCCCCGCCTTCAATGCGATCGCCGCGCTGCTGGCGAAACACGGTGTCTTCGCGGCGCAGGCGCAGCAGATCGGCGTGCAAATGGTAGAGGGGGGCGTGGGTCGTGCGTTCGGAAAAATCGAGCGTGCATTTTTTGAAGGTCGCGAGGTCTTCCGGCGCGCAGAGCTGTGCGACCGCTTCAGGCGTCGCCAGCGACGGGAATTGCTTCAGGAAATTGATGCGCCCCTCGGAAGTCATTCGCGCCTGTTCGCCGGCGTTGTCGGCGAAATACAGAAAGGGCGTCGATGCGGCAAATTCCTGTCCCTGAAAAAACATGGGGGTTTGCGGGGCCAAGAGCCACAGGGCGGTCATCGCCCGCAACCGGCCGGGGCTGGTCAAGCGGTCGAGCCGGTCGCCACCGGCCGAGTTGGCGATCTGATCGTGATTCTGGAGGAAATTAACGAAACCCGCTGAGGGCAGGCCCGCCGTCGGCGTGCCCCGAGAGTTCTTCTGCCACTGAGACCTCTGCCCCTGGTAGAGAAAGCCCCACTTGACGGCCGCCAGCAGCTCGTCGACCGAACCGAGAAAATCGGAGTAGTACGCCTCGTTATGCCCCGTCAGGCGGACGCGGGCCGAGTGATGAAAATCGTCGTTCCAGAGGGCGTCCATCCCGTGCCCGCCGTCGGCCGCCGGGCGGACCATGCGCACCCGCTGTGGCTCATTTTCGGCGACGATCCACAGCGACCGGTCACCTGCCGCGGCGCGCGCCGTGCGCACCAGGGCCGTCAGAATATGTTCGGGGGATTCGTCGAGAATGCACTGTGCGGCGTCGAACCGCAGACCGTCGAAATGAAACTCTTCGATCCAATACCTTCCGTTCGCCAGAAAAAACTCGCGCACCGGGCCGCTGTTGTCGCCGTCGAAATTGATGCCGTCACCCCATTCGATTTTGTGCCGGTTGCTGATGTAGTCGCTCGAAAACTGAGGCAGATAATTGTCTCTGGTTCCGAAGTGGTTGTAGACGACGTCGAGAATGACCCCCAGCCCCAGGGCATGCGCGCAGTCGACGAAGTGCCGCAGGTGGTCGGGTGTTCCGTAGAGCCGCGTGGGGGCGAACAGTGAGACGCCGTCGTATCCCCACCCGAAACGCCCCGGGAAATCGGCTACCGGCATCAACTCGATCACCGTCATGCCGACGCGGGCGAGTTCACCGAGTTGCTTCGCGGCCGCCTCCCAGGTTCCCTCGGGCGTGAATGTGCCGGCATGCATCTCGTAAACCACCTGATTGTGGAGTGTGACGCCGCGCCACGATTGATCGGTCCATTGGAAATTGAGTGCGTTGATGAGCTGCGATAGCCCCGCCGGTCCGTCGGGCTGAAACCTCGAGGCAGGGTCGGGCCACAAACGCGGTTTGCCGTCCAGGCGCATGCCGTATCGAGTCCCCGGTTCCAATGGTTGGCTGAGGCCGCCGAAATACCCGCCCGGCTCTGACGAGAGCGTCAAAGACCAGGGGCTGCCGCGTGGCCCCTCGGGCACAACGACTTCCACTTGTCGGCAATTGGGCGCCCAGACTCTGAAGTCTACGCGACCGTCAGGGCGCAGTTCGGCGCCGATCGGCAGTCGTCGTTCGGGGTTGCGTGATGTTGCCGGCATGGTTGCCAGTGGTCTTCCTGTGGGGCTTGCATCGAGCGGCCTCTTCACCGGCGGTTCGCCGAGATTTTCAAGAGGAATTTCAAACTGCGTGCCGTACGCATGGCCGGATTACGTTCTTCAATTGCCCAGGAGCAGTTGCACAGAGCGTGCCGCGAGTCATGCTGGCTGGCGCGACAGCAACCGATGCCCGATGCAAAGGGCGCCAGCGCCTCAAGGCCGCCAGATTCCGCCGATTCTCTGATCGCACGGCGATCAAACTGGTCGCGGCTGGGTCAGGATGACGTGAACCCCGCCCGAAAATCGCAGAGATGCCATCTCGCGGTCAGGTACCCGCCGGAGTTTGAGCCAGCGCTGCGTCGAGAATCTGCACCGCGGCGTCGGCTTCTTCGCGCGTGACGACCAGTGCCGGGCAGAGCCTGATGGCGCTCTCGCCGCAGCCCAGCAGAACCAGGCCCTTCGAAAAGCAGCTTTGCAGCACGGCGTCGCGGCGTGCCGAATCAGGTTCGTGGGTTGCACGGTCTTTGACCAGATCGACGCCGAGCATCAGGCCCTTTCCGCGAACGTCGCCGATCGACGCGTGGCGCGCCTGCAATTCGCGCAACCGGCCCATCAGATAATCGCCGATCGACTTCGCGTTCTGCAACAGGCCTTCCTGCACCAGCTTGATCGTCTCGAGGGCCGACACGCACGACACGGGGTTGCCGCCAAACGTGCTGGCGTGAGCGCCCGGCGCCCAATCCATGATTTCGGCCTTGGCGATCATGGCCCCCAGCGGCAAGCCCGAAGCCAGGCCCTTCGCGGTGCACAGAATGTCGGGTTCGACTCCCCAGTGCTCGATGGCCCACATGCGGCCGGTGCGCCCCATTCCCGATTGCACCTCATCGGCCACGTACAGAATTCCGTGCCGCTCAGCGAGCGCCTTCAATTCGCGGTGATATTCCGGCGGAGGGACCACATAGCCCCCTTCACCCTGAATCGGCTCGACGATGATGGCCGCCACCTCTTCCGGCGGTAAGGTCGTCTTGAAGAGTTTGTTCTCGAGGCTGGTGACGCATTCCATCTCGCACGAAGGGTACGTCAGGTTGTACGGGCAGCGATAACAGTTGCCGTAGCCGACGTGGGTCACTTCCGGCAGCAGCGGCTCGAACCGCCGCCGCTGCGTCACCTTGCTGGCCGTCAGCGACAAAGCGCCCATGGTGCGCCCGTGAAAGGCGCCATAGAACGCGATGATGTGCTGCCGCCGGGTGTGGTACCTGGCCAGCTTGATGGCCGCTTCGATCGCCTCGGCGCCCGAATTGGTGAATAGCACCCGCTTGGGAGACGAGCCCGGCGCGATTTCGGCCAGCTTCTGCGCCAGATCGCGCAGCGGTGGGTAGTAGAAGTCGGCCCCGCACATATGCAATAGCTTTGCGGCCTGCTCTTGAATGGCGGCGACCACCCGCGGATGGCAGTGCCCCGTCGCGCACACGGCGATGCCGGCCGTGAAGTCGAGGTACAGGTTGCCATCCATGTCTTCGATGGTCGTTCCCCAGGCGCGTTTGACGGCCAGCGGGTAAAACCGCGTGTACGACGGCGAGACGTACCGCTCGTCTGTCGAAATCAGCTCGCGCGACAGCGGACCGGGCGGGGTCACACGGATGTGAGGGACCTTGGTGCCGTCGGTCGTCATGCGAGCATCCTGCAAAGTGACAGTGGGTTGGGTCGGGCCCTGAACGCAGGCGAATTATACGGGTCGGCAGACGCATCGGCACGCCGCAGCGAGTGTGCGCCCCGTCGGGTCGAAACACTCCGTCACGTCGCACCGACCGATTGCGGGCGGTTTCAATTCGCTTCCTTGCCCGATTTCAGCGTAGCAGGTATTGTTTACGCAGACAGTTGTCCGCACAAGTTTTCGACCGGGTTCGCGGTGACGCACCTGCGACTACCGAACCCCCCGCCTGACCGCCCGCGCGTCTTCTGAGATTTCGCCATGCCGTTTTCGCTGTGGTTTTCTCGCGTCGTGGGCTGCGTGACCCTCGCACTGGCGCTTGCAGAGCACGGGTTCGCCGCCGATACCCCGTCACCACCCGATCTGCTCGACTGGCCGCATTGGCGCGGCCCCGAGATGAACGGCATCTCGCGTGAAAAGGGCCTCGTCGCCTCCTGGTCGCCCGAAGGCGAAAACCTGTTGTGGAAGAGCGAAGAGATCGGCACCCGCTCAACGCCGGTCGTCATGAATGGCAAGCTGTACACGCTCTGCCGCAATCATCCCGAATCGACCAAAGAGGGTGAAAAGATTGTTTGCGTCGATGCAGCGACCGGCCAGAAGCTCTGGGAAAACGCCTTCAACGTCTTCCTGACCGACGTGCCGGCCGAACGCGTGGGGTGGTCGTGCGTCGTGGGCGACCCCGAAACGGGCAATCTCTTCGCCCTGGGGGTGTGCGGTTATTTCCAGGCGATCGACGGCAAGACGGGCAAGACCCTCTGGTCGCACGCGATGAGCGAAGAGTTCGGCATGATTCACACCTACGGCGGCCGCACGAACATGCCGCTGGTGTTTGAAGACCAGGTCATGATCAGCGGCGTGATGACGGGGTGGGGTGAATACGCGGTGCCGGCCCATCGATTCGTCGCGTTTGACAAGCTCAACGGCCAGGCCGTCTGGATCAGCAGCACCCGGTTGCGCCCCAAAGATACAACGTACAGTTCTCCCGTTCTGGCGACGTTCAATGGTCAGCGGGCGATTGTGTTCGGGGCGGGCGACGGGTCGGTCTACGCGATGCAGCCGCGCACCGGAAAGATCCTCTGGACCTACGACGCCTCGCTGAAAGGGATCAACACCACGCCGCTGGTCGTCGGCAATACCGTGTACTGCGGCTTTGGTGAAGAGAGCTATACGAACCCCACCATCATGGGAGGGGTGTTTGCGCTGGATGGGACGGGAAAGGGGAACATCACCAATACCGACAAGGTGCTCTGGTCGCTGCCCGCGATTCCTGTCAGCCGCGCCGCCCCGTTGCTGGTGAAAGATCGCCTGTATGTCGTCGATGAAAGTGCCACTTTGTTCGTCATCGACTCGGCGACGGGAAAGCAGATCGCTAAGCAGAAGCTCGGCCTCGAGATGTTCGGCAGCCCGTTGTACGCCGACGGGAAGATTTTCGTCGGCGTAGCCGACGGCCGCTGGTACTCGCTCGAGCCGACAGAAAAAGGGGTGAAGATCGTTCACAGGTTGCGGCTGGAGGGGCAGGCGATCAGAGGCTCGCCCATTGTGTCGCACGGCCGGCTGTACGTGCCCACCAACGCCGCAATCTACTGCATCGGCCAGAAAGACCAGGTCGCCTCGGCCGACCCGCGCCCGACGGCAGAGCCCGAAACGGCCGCGATCGCCGACCAGACGCCGGCGCAACTGCAGATTGTTCCGGTTGAGTCGCTGTTGCGGCCGGGGCAGAAGCAGACGTTCGGCGTTCGGCTGTATAACGCCCAGGGCCGCTATCTCGACGCGGCCACGCGCGCGGCGCGGGCCAAGTTCGAAGTGACCGGCCCCGGGCAGATCGACGAGGCGGGGTCGTTCACGACACCGGCCGGCGAATTGGCGCATTCGGCCGGTTCTGTCACGGCCAAAGTGGGCGAATTGAAGGGAACCGCGCGCGTCCGTACGATTCCGCGGCTGCGGTGGAATTTCGATTTTTCGAATGGCGAGGTGCCCGTGACGTGGATCGGCCTGGCCTACCGGCATATCGTCATCGATGAAGACTTCCACAACGCGCTCAAGGCGAAAGACCCGCGCGCCGCGAGGCTGTACGTTTACCTCTTGACGGCCTTCGTCAACGGCGGGCAGCCGACGGCGACTTTTCAAGACGCGCCGCCGCGCCTGGCCTGGACCGACTTCCTGCGGTATTTCAGTCTCGATGGCGACGGCAAACCGCTATCGGTTGACGCCGCGAAGAAAGAGTTCGACGCCGGGCTGGAGACGCTGCGCGGCGAGCAGTTTCTGGAAAAGTGGGAATGGTCTCAGGACGCGAGCGGCACGCCGACGCTGACGGTGGCGCGCGGGCCGCGCAAAATTCTCGGCAACGCCGTGCTGTGCAAGATCAGCACCATTCCGCTGGGTACTCGCAGCCAGGGCTGGATGGGGCAGCCCGACCTGCACGACTACACGATTCAGCTTGACGTGAAAGGGGCGACGCGCAACGAAAAGATGCCTTCGATGGGGGCGGTCAATCAACGCTACACGCTCGATCTGATCGGCCCGTCGCAGGAACTGCAGATTCGCTCGTGGACTTCGTTGCTCGACCTGCGCTTCGCCCGCACCATTCCCTTCGCCTGGAAGCCCGACGTCTGGTATTCGATGAAGTTTCAAAGCGAAAACAAGGGGGGGCAGGCGCTCTTGCGCGGCAAGGTGTGGCCACGCGGCGAACCCGAGCCCGCGACCTGGACGATCGAGGCGGCTGACGCAACGCCCAACGTCGTCGGCAGCCCCGGGCTGTTCGGCAACGCCAGCGACGCGGAAGTTTTCATCGACAATATCCAGGTGACTGGCAAGTAGGTCAGCCTATTTCGAAGGACGTCTGCCATTTGAGGCTGACAATCAAAGCAGGTCAGCCGTTCGAAGCTGACGGGTGGCAAGAGACATACCAAATGTGTCAGGCTCGAAAGCCTGACCTACGACGCAAGGATAGAACTCCATGAAACGCTTCTCATGGCTCGCCGCCGGACTCGTCGCGTCAGGCGTGCTCTTTTCGATGTCGGGCCTGCGGGCCGCCGACAAGACCGGGTACGACCCCATCGCCGAGGCGGCGAAGGCCAATGCCTCGATGCAGGTGCGGGCTGGAGACAACCCCCAGCTCGGGTTGAGCCGGCTGCGCAACAACGTCTCGGCCTCGCAGAAAATTCCCGTCGCCTGGGACACGGCTTCTGGCAAGAACGTGAAATGGTCGGCGAAGCTCGGTTCGCAGACGTACGCCAGCCCCGTGATCGCCAACGGCAAAGTCTACGTCGGCACGAACAATGCGAACGGGTACGTGAAGAGGTTTCCGCCGCGGGTCGACCTGGGTTGTCTGGTCTGCTTCGACGCCGAAACAGGCAAGTTCCTGTGGCAGCATTCCAACGACAAGCTGCCCACCGGCCGCGTACACGATTGGGAACAACTGGGAATCTGCAGCAGCGTCTATTGCGAGGGGAACCGGCTGTGGTACGTCAGCAATCGCGACGAGTTGTGCTGCCTTGATGCCGAAGGCTTTCTCGACGGCGAGAACGACGGCCCGTTCAAGGCCGAGCCCAATGAGAATAAAGACGAAGCCGACGTTATCTGGAAAATCGACATGATGGGCCAGCTCGGCGCCTCGCCACACAATGCATGCAGTTGCTCGGTGACGATGCTGGGTGACACGCTGTTTGTGAGCACGTCGAACGGCGTCGACGAGGGGCACAAGGTCGTCGCGCAGCCCGAGGCGCCTGTGTTCGTGGCCCTCAACAAGAACACGGGCGAAGTGCTGTGGACCGACAAATCTCCCGGCGCCAACGTCATGCACGGAAGCTGGTCGTCGCCTTCGTGCGGCGTGCTGGGGGGAACCGAGCAGGTGCTGTTCGCAGGCGGCGACGGCTGGGTTTACAGCTTCGACCCCAAAGGCGAGAACGGAAAATCGAAGCTGCTCTGGAAGTTCGACTGCAACCCCAAGACGTCGCTCTACCGGCTCGAACGGGCCACCCGCAACCCGCTGATCGGCACCCCGGTGATCTACGACGGGCTGGTGTACGTCGGCGTCGGTGAAGACCCCGAGCATGGCGACGGTCACGGCCATTTCTGGTGCATCGACCCGACGAAGCGCGGCGACGTGAGCCCGACTCTGGTCTTCAACAAGCAGGACCCGACAAAGCCCATCCCCTACAAGCGGGTGCAGGCGTGCGAGCCCGACAAGGGAGATTTCGAACGCGACAACGAGAACTCGGCGCTCGTCTGGCACTACGAAGGGCAAGACACCAAGAAGTTCGAAGAGACAATGCACCGTATGCTGTCGAGCGCGGCAGTCAAAGACGACCTGTTGTTCATTACCGACCAAAGCGGGTTGTGTCACTGTCTCGATGCGAAAACCGGCCAACCCTACTGGACGCACGACCTGCTGGCCTCGTCGTGGTCGACGCCGCTGGTTGTCGGCGACAAGGTTTACATCGCTGATCTTGACGGCGACGTCGTTATCTTCCGCCTCTCGAAAGAGAAAGACGTGATCACCGAAGACCTCAACGTCGGCATTCCGATCTACACCACGCCGGTCGTCGCGGGCGACGTTCTTTATATTGCGACGTTCAATACCCTGTACGCGATTGCTGAAGGGGCCACTCCCAAGGCGACGGCCCAGGCGGGCGGAAACTGACCTCGCGGGGAATGACGAATGAAAGTGATGGCGAATCGCGGATTTCTGATTGCGGATTGGAGTTAATCCGCAATCCGCATTCAACAATCCGAAATGCCGGCGTCGTCATTCGCCACGACGCCGCGTTGCCTTCCCACGACGCGGGCCATAAAATCGATTATCGCTGCCGCGTCATCCCGCCCCCGCCTCGCGCCCGGCTCGCCGTCGCAATCTCTGGAACGTCTGCGCATGCCGGCCCCTGTTGATCCCCAACTGAGCCCGACCGACGCCCGCGGCCGGAACGGCCAGTTGGCGGCGTTCGACTATCAACCCCGCACGCGGGTCGTGTTCGGGCCGGGCCGCATCGGCGAACTGGGGGCGCTGGCTCGCGAGCTGGGGGGCAAGCGGGTGCTGCTGGTCACGGACCGGGGGCTTGAATCGGCCGGTCATCCGCAACGCGGGGTCGCGTCGCTTGAAACGGCCGGGGCCGCAGTCACCGTTTTCGACGACGTCCATGAAAACCCCACGACCGACGACGTCGATTGCGGTCTGGCGGCGGCACGCGACGCCCAGGTTGACCTGATCGTCGGGCTGGGTGGGGGCAGCAGCATGGATTGCGCCAAGGGAATCAACTTTCTGCTTTCCAACGGCGGCCGCATGCACGACTACCGCGGCACCGGTCGGGCCCGCCTGCCGATGTTGCCCATGATTGCCGTCCCCACGACGGCGGGAACCGGCAGCGAGGCCCAGTCGTATGCGCTGATTGCTGACGCCCAGACGCACATGAAAATGGCCTGCGGCGACCCGCGGGCCGCGTGTCGGGTCGCGCTGCTTGACCCCGAGCTGACGCTCAGCATGCCGGCCGTGGTGACGGCGGCCACCGGCATCGACGCGCTGAGTCACGCGGTCGAATCGTACGTTTGTACGCGGTCAAACCCGGTCTCGCAGTTGTTTAGCCGGCAGGCGTGGCAGTTGCTGGTCGAGGGGTTTCCCGCGGTGCTTCGCGCGCCGGGCCAGATCGACGCCCGCGCCAAGATGCTCTTGGGCGCCCATCTGGCAGGCGCCGCCATCGAAAACTCGATGCTCGGGGCCGCCCACGCGCTGGCGAACCCGCTCTCGGCGCATTTCGGCGTCACGCACGGCGTGGCGATCGGTGTGATGCTGCCGCACGTCATTCGGTTCAACGCCGATGCCGTCGCCGATCGCTATCGCGAGCTTGTTACGCTGGCGTCGTTGACCACGGCGCGTTCTGAAAACTCGGCGGCGCGGCTGGCAGACCATATCGCGGCGCTGGTTTCGCAGGCCGGCCTGCCCGGAAACCTGCGCGAATGCGGCGTCGATCGCGCGCTCGCGCCGCAGATGGCGGCTGAGGCGGCGCAACAGTGGACCGCGCAATTCAATCCCCGGCCGGTCGACGAGCAAGCGTTGCAGGCGCTCTATGAAGGAGCGATGCGATGAGCTGTCGGAAGGAAATGGAACAAGAGAAAACAGAGGCCACAGAGAAATCGCGCCGATCTCTGTTTCCTCAGTTTGCTCCTGTTCAAAACCTGACTTCCTCCGACCCGATGAATGAGAACCGCAGAGATCGCCGAGAACGCGGAGGGCCGCAGAGGCTCTTGCCGACGATCTCTCTGCGCGCCTCTGCGCTCTCCGCGTTCTCTGTGGTTATTGGTTTCCCGGGATTGCGCCGAACGCTCAGCGCGAATAGACGGTCGCAGCGGAACACTCTGCATACAGCGCCCGGCGCACTGCGGGCGATTTGCCGGGCCGTGCTGCTTGGCGCGCTGCTTGCGGCCTCAGCGATTGCCGCCGAACCGGCCCCAAGGGGCGCTTCGCCCGGGCCCGAAAGCTGGCCTTCGTTTCGCAACGGCAGCAGCCAGCAGGGGGTGGCCACGACCCGCCTGCCGCCGACGCTCGAGAAACTCTGGGCGCACCAGGCCGGCCCGAAAGACAGCATGATCATGTCGACCGCGGCCATCGTGGGCGAGCGAATCTACCTCGGGTCGCTCAATGGCCAGGTGTTGTGCCTCGACCGCCGTTCGGGCGAGCCCGTCTGGAGCTATCGTTCGCGCACCGTCGCCGATCCGCAGGCGTTTATACCGGGCTTCAAGACGTCTCCCACTGTCACCGAGCGGGGCGTGTTTATCGGCGACGAAGAAGGAATGTTTCACGCGATCGATCGCGAAACCGGAGGGAGTTTGTGGACGTTCGAAGCGAACGCGGAGATCGGCAATGGAGTCGGCGTTTTCGAAGACTGTGTACTGTTCGGTTCGCACGATGCGAACCTGTACTGTCTCAAAGCGGCCGACGGTGCGATCGTCTGGAAATATGCCACGGAAGGGCAGCTTTACAGCGCGCCGGCCATTGTCGACGAGGTGACGTTTGTCGCCGGTTGCGACGGGCACCTGCGCGTGATCGACGTGCGCTCGGGCGAGATGAAGGCCGATCTGCCGCTCGACATTCAATTGACCGGCTCGCCGGCGGTCATGGGCGATATGCTGTACGTGGGCACGCATGGGGGCGAGGTGCTGGCGATCGACTGGAAGGCGCCCCGCAAAGTGTGGACGTACGCGGCCGAATTTCCGTTTCACTCGTCGGCCGCCGTCAATGGCAAGTACGTTGTGATCGGCTGCGAAGACCGCCGCGTGCATTGCATCGACCGGCAGACCGGCGAGAAAGTCTGGACGTTTACCACCAAGGGGCAGGTCGACAGTTCGCCGGTGATTGTCGGCTACCGGGTGTTCGTCGGTTCGAACGACGGAAACCTCTACGGCATCAATCTGAGAACTGGTTCGCAGATTTTCAAATTCACCGACGGCAAACGGTTCACGGCGTCGCCGGCGGTGGGGGAAGGGTGCCTGGTCATCGGCTCGGAAGCCTCCACGGGAAACATCTACTGCTTCGGCGCCAAATGAGTCGATGAGTCGCGAGAATGGCGGATCGCGGATAGAGGATCGAGAAAAGTAGAAGATCGAGAATAGAGGATCGAGGCGCTTGCCGCTTTGCGATCTTCTGCGCTGCCGACGTCTTATGTATCCAGACACGCTGAACATTGCATTGCCGGAACAAACGACGGAAGTCGGCAGCTATTTCATCGCCAACTACCCGCCGTTTTCGCAATGGCGCCCGGAATACGTCGATCAGATTCGCGCGGCCCTGGCGCGGGCTCCAGCGCGGCCCGAGACGCCTCTGGGCCTGTATCTGCATATTCCCTTCTGCCGCAAGCGCTGCCGTTTCTGTTACTTTCGCGTCTACACCGACCAGAACGCCCGCGCCATCGAGCGGTACGTGCAGGCCCTGGCCCGCGAAGTTGAGTTGCTCAAAGATTGCCCCGCCGTCGCCGGCCGCCGGCTCAAATTCGTATATTTCGGCGGCGGGACCCCCTCGTACCTGAGCGCCCGCCAGCTTCGCGACCTGCGCGACCGCCTGAACGCGTCGGTTTCGTGGGCCGATGCCCTCGAAGTCACTTTCGAGTGCGAACCGGGCACGTTGAGTCTTGAAAAGGTGCAGACGCTCAAAGAGATCGGCGTCACGCGCGTCTCACTGGGCGTCGAAAACTTCAATGACCAGATTCTTGAAACCAATGGCCGAGCGCATCTGTCGCCTGAAATCTTTCGCGCGTGGGAGTGGATCAGGCAGGTTGGTTTTCCGCAGGTGAACATCGACCTGATCGCCGGCATGATCGGCGAAACCGACGAGAACTGGGCGGCTTGCGTCGAGCGGGCCTGCGAAATGTCGCCCGACAACATCACGATCTATCAGATGGAGCTGCCCCACAACACCGTGATTGCCCGCGAAATGCGCGACCAGGGCCGCCCCTCGCCGATTGCCGGCTGGGCCGTCAAACGCCGCTGGGTTGACGAGGCCTTTGACCGGCTGGGGAAGGCCGGGTACCACATATCGAGCGCTCAAGAGCTCGTCAAAGACCCGCTGGCCGACCGCTTTGTCTATCGCGACAGCGTCTGGCGGGGCGCCGACCTCCTGGCTACGGGCGTCGCCTCATTCGGGCACCTGCAGGGGGTGCATTACCAGAACGTCGACCAGCTTGACGATTATCTGGGCTTGCTCGAGGCGGGCGAACTGCCGCTCAACCGCGCCCTCACCCCGACCCCCCACCAGTTGCTGATTCGTGAAATGGTGTTGCAGCTCAAGGAAGGGCGAATTTCGCCCGTCCCGTTCCGCGACAAGTTCGGTGTCGATATTCTCAGCGAGTTCGGCGATACGTTCCGCCGGCAGCAGGAGGCCGGGTATCTGGTGGTCACGGGCGACGAAATACGGCTGACTCGCAAAGGCCTGCTGCAAGTCGATACGCTCTTGCCGGAATACTTCGAACCTGAGCATCGAGCCGTGCGGTATACGTGATTGCGGGCGCCCTCCAGCGCGAGCGCGCCTACCAGAAAGCCGATCGTGAACCCCGCCGACGAACTGAAGAAGCTGACCGACCTCTTTCCCGGCGGGGGCCGTTTGATTGAAGAGGCTGAGCACGTTCCTGCGGCGCTGGTGCCCGAACCTTACCAGCGACTGCTGGTGCACGAGCACCACATGACCGTCACGATGGAGGAATTCTATCGCACTCCCGTGGCCGTACGGGTGATCGACCGGTCGCAGACGGAAGACGTTTACAGCCGCGAGATTCTGCTGGAACGGAGCGATAGCGGCCGAGTCGTACAGTTCGGTATCGTGCGGTTCGACCTGTCGTACGTGACGCAGACGGTGCGCGACGAGATTCTGCGAGAAACCGTTCCCCTGGGCCGAATTCTGATCAACTACAACGTGCTGCGGCACATCGACCTGGGGGCACTGTTGAAAATCAGGCCTGGCACCGAATTACAGCGGATGTTCGGCTGCCGGGCAGACCAGGTGACCTTTGGGCGGCTCGCGACCATCTTCTGCAATCAAAAGCCCGCCGTAGACCTGCTCGAAATTTCCGCCCCCGTGAATTAAGGCCCGACCTGCATGCCGCGCTACACTCATAAGCAACGAGTGCTGTTTGTCGATACCGACATGGCCGGCATCGTGCACTTTTCGAATTTCTATCGCTGGATGGAGGCAGCCGAGCTGGGTTTCTGGCGTTCCATGGGGCTGAACGTCGTTGCCCTGCAGCCTGACGGCTCGTCGATCGGCTGGCCGCGCGTGCGGGCCGACTGCCACTTCGAGGCACCGGCCTTCTTCGACGACGAGATCGAAATCGATATCGATATCCTGCGGATCGGCGAAAAATCACTGACGTTGAGCTTCGTATTTCGTCGCGGCACAACGCAGATCGCTGCCGGCGAGCTCACTTCGGTCTGTTGTCGGCGTCGCGCGCCGGAGGGGTGGAAGTCGATCGTGATTCCGCCCGCGTACCGCAGGCCGCTTGAGGGCGCTAGCGCCTGAGCGATGAGCACGAGCGACCTCGAATTGCGGCAGGTGTGCAAATCGTACGCGACCCCCGCGGGCGCGCTGGCAATTCTGCACGACGTCAATCTGACGATGTCGCGCGGCGAGGCGCTGGCGGTCACGGGGCCTTCGGGTTCCGGCAAGAGCACGCTGTTGCACATCGCAGGTACCCTCGAAACTCCCACTGCCGGAACCGTGACGATTCTCGGCCAGAACCCGTTCGCCCTTGGCCGCAGCGAACTCGCCCGGTTTCGAAACACGTCGATCGGCCTGATCTTTCAAGACCACTACCTGCTGCCGCAGTGCAGCGTGCTCGAAAACGTGCTGCTTCCCACGCTGGCCGGGCAGGGGGCCGGTGCCGCCCAGGAGCGCCGCGCCCAGGACCTGCTCGATCAGGTGGGGCTGACCGCGCGCAGCGCGCACCGGCCTGCGGAATTGTCGGGAGGCGAACGGCAGCGGGTCGCCATTTGCCGGGCGCTCATCAACCAGCCGCCCGTTTTGCTCGCCGACGAACCAACGGGCAACCTGGATCACAACACGGCCCACGCCGTGGGCACCCTGCTGCTCGAACTGGCCGCCCGGCACAACGCCCTGTTGATCGCCGTGACCCACAGTCTCGAACTGGCCGCCCGCTTTCCGAAGCGGGCCCGGCTCGTCGATGGACGACTGAAGAACGAGGATGGAGGATAGTAGATCGAAGATCGTATTGCCTCGGCTGCGACTCGTTCCCTCTCGATTCTCTATCCTCGATCTACGATCTTCGATCCCACAAGCATGACCCGCACGCGATTCCTCCTCGAGACACTCACCTGGCACTGGCGGTCGAATCTCGCCGTGCTGCTGGGGGTTGCCGTTGGCGCTGCGGTTCTGAGCGGTGCGCTGATCGTCGGAGACTCGGTGCGCGGCAGCCTGCGCGACATGACGCTCGTGCGCCTCGGGCGCATCGACCACGCGCTTCATGGTCCGCGGTTTGTTCGCGAGCAACTGGCCGATGATCTGGCGGCGCTCCCCGCGTTTCAATCGCGGTTCGACGGCGTCGCTCCTGCGATCATACTGCCGGCCGTGCTCGAAAAACCGACGGACGAGGGCGCGGGGGCCGCTTCGCGCGCGGGCCACGTGAGAGTGTATGGCGTCGATGCCCGCGCCTGGCAATTGCTCGACCATGGCCCTGAATCTCCGCCTGAGAACGACGAAGTGATCTTGAGCGCGGGGCTCGCGCGCGAGTTGTCGGTGCGGCCCGGCGACGCAATCACCATCTCACTGGAACTCCCGAGCGACGTGCCGCGCGACGCCCTGTTGGGCAAACGCGACGATACTTCCGTGCAGGCGCCCCTGACGGTGCGGACGGTGCTGGCCGAAAGGGCGGCCGTCGGCCGGTTGGGGCTCGAGCCCGATCAGCAGGCGCCGCGCAACGCGTTTGTCTCCTTGGGAACGCTGCAAGACCGTCTTGGCCTCGCGGCCCGCCGCGCGACGCGTCGCGACCCGCAGCCTGCCCCCGCGCGGGTCAATGCACTCCTGGTCGCGGCCCAGACCGCCGTTCCCGAAGCCGCGTCGGCTGGCGCCGCAGAAGAGCTCACGCACCGGCTCGGCGATGCCTGGCGCCTTTCCGACCTGCATTTACGAATTGTGACCCGGGCCGATCGCGGCTACATAGCGCTCGAAAGCGAACGGATGATTCTCGAGCCGGCTGTCGCCCGTGCCGCCCAGGCCACTGCCCAGGCGCTGCAGGCCGCCACCTCGCCCGTGTTGGTTTACATCGCGAATGAAATGAGCGTCGCGGGGCGACCGGTTGCGGGCGATCCGCGTGCGCAGCCGCCGGGCTACAGCCGCTACTCTGTAGTGGCCGGGCTCGACCCTGCGACATTCGCCGACCCGTCCGCCCCGTTTGGCCCGTTCACCTTTGACGCGCCAATCCCATCCGCGCCGCTCGACCAGGGCGACTTGGATGAACCCGATGGGACAGGCGCCATCCTGCTCAACGACTGGCTGGCCGCCGACCTCGATGCGGGGGTGGGCGACGTCATCCGCCTGACCTACCATCTTGTTGGTTCGCACGGCGAGCTGCCCGAGGTCGAACGTCGGTTCGTCGTGCGCGGCATTGTGAAGCTGGCGGAGGCCGCCGCCGACCGGGGGCTGACCCCTGAGGTCAGAGGAATCACCGATGTCGACTCGTTCGACGATTGGGATGCGCCGTTTCCGATGAAGACCGTGACGAAGCGCGACGACGCGTATTGGCAACGGTATCGCGCCACGCCAAAGGCCTTCGTGACGCTTGATACCGCCCGGCGCCTGTGGAGCAGCCGCTATGGCGACCTGACATCGATTCGCATCGCGCCGGCGCCGGGCCAGACGCTCGAGTCGCTCGAGCGGGATTTTTCGAGCGCGCTACTTCACAATCTTGGCCCAGCAGGCGTGGGGCTTGCTTTCCAGCCGGTGAAGCAGCAGGGATTGCAGGCGGCCGCGGGGACAACCGACTTTGGCGGTTTGTTCCTGGGGTTCAGCCTGTTTTTGATCCTCTCGGCCATGATCCTGATCGGGCTCTTGTTTCGGTTGGGCATCGAGCGGCGTGGTTCCCAGGTCGGCCTGCTGCTGGCGATAGGCTTCTCGCACGCTCAGGTGCGCCTCCTCCTCTTGCTGGAATCGCTTCTGGTCGTCGCGGCGGGCGCCCTGTTGGGGCTTCTTGCCGCTGTCGCCTACGCGTCGCTGATCGTGCATGGACTAAAAACGTGGTGGATCGGCGCGATCGGTACGCGATTCCTGAGCGTTCACGTGCTGCCTGGCAGTCTCGCGATCGGCGCGGCGATCGCCGTCATCATTGGCCTTGCGGCCGTCTGGTGGGGAATGCGCAGCATATGGCGGGTTTCGCCGCGGGGCCTGCTGGCGGGCGAAACGACTGTTCCATTGTCTGACGCGAATCGCGCACAGCGCCGGCGCCGCGCGCTGCGCGTGGCGCAGAGTGCCGCGGGCCTGGGGGTTCTGGCGACGTTGCTGGTCGCGCTGCGAGTTGTGCCTGCCGCCGAGGCATTCGCCGGGTTCAATTGGCCGACCATCGTGTTCTTTCTGACCGGGTTGTCGCTTCTGGCGGCGGGCCTGGCAGCGCTCGCAGCGCGGCTTGACAGCGACCGCAGCACGCTGGTCAGCGGCTCGGGGTTTTCGGGCCTCTCGCGCTTGGGCGCCCGCAATGCGGCTCGCAACCGCAATCGCAGCCTGCTGTCCGCGGGCTTGATCGCCTGTGCGACGTTTCTGATCGTCGCCATCGCCGCCGGGCATCGTAACCCGGCGGGTGAAGCGCCCGAGAAGAACTCGGGCAACGGAGGCTTTACCCTTGTGGCCGAATCGGCCGTTCCCGTCGTGTACGACCTCAATTCACCCGCGGGGCGCGCGAAGCTGGGGCTCGACGACGACGAAGCGACGCGGCGGCTGCAGGCCGTCAGGCAGGTCGTGGCGTTCGCGGTCAATCCTGGCGAGAACGCGAGCTGCCTGAACATCTACCAGACGACGCAACCGACGGTTCTGGGCGTTCCGCAGGAGATGCTCGACCGCGGCGGGTTCCGATTCGTCGGGGCCGACCGCGACAATCCCTGGAATGTCCTCAGCGAAGTCGATGCCAATGGCGCGATCCCAGTGCTGGGCGACATGAACACGCTGCAATACAGCCTGCACGTCGGGCCGGGGGCGACGCTCGAAATTCGCGACGAGTTTCAGCAGCCGGTCAAAGTACGCATCGCCGGGATGCTCGACGGCAGCGTGTTTCAGGGGGTGTTGCTGATGGGCGAAAAACACTTCCAGCGCCTCTTTCCATCGCGCGCGGGCGCCAGGTATTTTCTGATCGACGTTCCGCCGGCCGATGCGCGTCAGGTCGCAGACCTGCTGGAATCAAAGCTTCCCGGGTTCGACGCCGAGCACGTCGTCGACCGGCTCGCCGGTTTCCTCGCCGTACAGAACACGTACCTGTCGACCTTCCAGGCGCTCGGAGGTCTGGGGTTGGTGCTGGGGACGATCGGCCTGGCGACGGTCATGCTGCGAAACGTCATCGAACGGCGGGCCGAGCTGGCGCTGCTGCGGGCCGTTGGTTTTCGCGAATCGGGCCTGGCGTGGCTTGTTCTGTGCGAGAACTCGCTGTTGCTGGCGTGGGGCGTGTTCTCTGGCACCGTAGCCGCCCTCGTGGCGATGCTCCCGCACCTCGTCAGCACCGAGGCCAACGTTCCCTGGTGGAGCGTGGCGCTGCTGTTGGCGACCGTTTTCGTCGTGGGCACCGCGGCGGCGCTGGCTGCGGTTCGCGGCGCGATCCGCACGCCGGTCGTCGCCACGCTGCGCGCCGGATAAGATGGCGAGTTGCCTTATGGAACCGTATTTCTGAATCACTACAGTAGCCCCTGAACCTGCCTCTACCTTACTGGAGCCTGTTTCATGTCGAAGGTCGGACTCGTCTTATTGTTCGTGGCTGGCGCGGCGCTGTCGTGGGGCGTGTACGTCCCGACGGTGCACGAAGCGGCCCAGAGCCTGAAGAGTAACCTGCGGGCGTTCCTGTTCGTCGGCATTGCCTATTTTCTCGTCGCGGTGCTCGTGCCGGGGATATTCATCTTCGTGTTGAAAAACGATCCCACGGCCAAGGGAACGCCCAATTTCGACCTGGTTCCCAGTTTCTGGGGCCTGGCGGCAGGGATCGCGGGAGCGGTGGGAGCGCTGTGCGTGATTTTCGCCGTCACGAACGCGGGGAAGGGGGGGGCGATTTACGTCGCGCCGCTGGTCTTTGCCGGCGCGCCGATCATCAACACGATCGCCACCATCACCTATTTTCATCCGGTCAAGACGCTGCCCGACTGGCGGTTCTTTCTGGGGCTGGCGCTGGCCGCCGGCGGGGCCGCGATGGTTATGCTGTTCAAGCCCGTCGATCAGCCGCAGCACGCTCAGGCGCACGCGGCCGCAGTTGAAGCGGCAACCGCGCGCCACTGAAGGGCCGTTAGATCGGGCCGTGAGGTCGCCGCGCGCCGGGGCGGATGGGCCGCCGCTGACGGGTGGTCTTGCGCCCCTGTCAGGGAGACTTGATTTTCCACTCGATTTTTGCCGACTTGCGCAGGTCGGCGGCCGTCTGCTTCCACAGGTCTTGCGACAGCTTTGCGAGCACTTCGTCGCGCACGTCTTCGAGTTCGATCGTGCCGGCCTTCCGATCGGTGACCAGGCACAGGTGCACGCCGAACTTCGTCCGAAACGGCTGGCTCAGCTCCCCCACCCGCATCGCAAACGCGTGCTTTGAAAAGGCGACGGGCATTTTTCCGACCCAGGGGAACCAGCCCACGTCTCCTCCCTCTTCGCCGCTGGGGGCCTGCGAAAACTCGCGCGCGGCCTCTTCGAACGAGTTCTCGCGCGCTGCGATCTGCCGGCGCAGGCGTTCGAGTTCTTTTTCGGCCGCCCGCCATTCATGCTCGTCGTTGCCCGCAACCTTGATCAATATGTGTCGCGCGCGGACGCGCGTGCCGTCGAATTCCGGCTGATGCTCCTGAAAATATCCCTTCAGCCGTTCGGCCGTCACCGTTTTTTCGATGTACCGCTTCCAGGCCAGGGGAAGCGCGAATTCCTCGCGCAGCGACTCTTCCGAATATCCCAGATCGGCCATGACGCGCTCGGGGTCTGACCCGCGGTTTCGCGCCAGCTCTTTGATGCGGGCCACCTGCTCGGCGACTTCGCGCTTGTCGGCGGCGATCTTGCGCTGTGCCAGAAACTGCGAGATCAGGCGCCCGTCGACCAGCTCTTGGATGAACCGGTCGCGCACTTCGTCACGGGCCCCGGCCGGCACCTGCCGCATCTGAAAGCTGCGCTCCAGGTCGCCTTCGGTGATTTTCTGCCCGTTGACAACGGCCAGCAGGGCCCCCGACGCCGGCCCCTCAAATGACGCCTGCTCGAGCGGCGAGCTTCTGCGACGCGGCTGCGCCTGGGCCAAAGCCAAACTGAGCCCCGTGACGATCAGCGCGATGACGAGCGATTGAGCGCGAACCATCCCTGGTCACTCCCTGACAGACTGAGCCTTTGGAAGAACGCGGCCCGCATTATAGGTCGAACGCCGATTTCAAGGCGATATGGCTTTGGGCGCCGTTCGCGGGCCACCGAGGCTCGCGCACCACGCCGCCCCCATCACCTGCTAGAATCGCGGCATGAAGATCGCGCTGGCCCAGTTGAACCCGACGGTCGGAGACTTGCAGGGAAATGGCGACCTGGTTCTGGCCGCGGCGCGCCGGGCCCGTGACGAGCGGGCCGATTTGCTCGTCGTCTCAGAACTGGTCGTCAGCGGGTACCCGCCCAAAGACCTGCTATTGCGCGAAGGGTTCGTGGCGGCCTGCGACCGCGCCGTCGAACACCTTGCCGCGGCGATCGACCCGCGCATCGCGGTACTCATCGGCCACCCGTCGTTGCGGGGGTTGCCCGAAGGTCGCGTAGGGAACGCTGCGAGCCTTTTGGCCGGCGGCCGCGTGGCCGCCACCGTCTACAAGTGCCTGCTTCCGAATTACGACGTGTTCGACGAACGGCGCTATTTTCTGCCGGCCGAGTCGGCAACGCCGCTCGAGTTCCAGGGGTTGAAGCTGGGGGTACACATCTGCGAAGACGCGTGGTACGGAGAGCCCGGCACGTCGTATCACCTGAAGCCTGAATGCCGGCGCGACCCGCTTGAAGATCTTGCCGCGGCCGGCGTCGATCTGTTCATCAATCTTTCCGCCAGCCCCTTCGAGATCGACAAAAGGCATCGCCGCGCTCGAATCATCCGCCGGCACGTCGAACGGCATCACGTACCGTTCGTGTTCGTCAATCAGGTCGGCGGGAACGACGATCTGGTGTTCGATGGAAACAGCGTCGTCTTTGATGGCGACGGCCGCGAAGTGCTGTCGCTGTCACCGTTCGCCGAGGATTTTGCGGTGATCGAGGTTCGTCAGCACCACCGCGAAGCCGGGTACACGACACAGTACTCGGTACCCGGTACTCAGTATTTAGTACATGGTTCTCAGTACTCGGTTTCCAGCGGCGCTGACCCACCGGACTCTGAGTACTCTGTACTGAGTACAGTTTCACCCCGTCCGCGCGAAGCCGACCTGCTCGACGCACTCGTTCTGGGGTTGCGAGACTATGTGCGCAAAAGCGGCTTCAGCGATTGCGTGCTGGGCCTTTCCGGCGGGATCGACAGTGCACTCGCCTGCTACATCGCCGCGCAGGCGGTGGGCCCCACGCGTGTGCACGGTCTGGCGATGCCCAGCCGGTATTCCAGCGACCACAGCGTGGGCGACGCGCGCCATCTCGCCGCGAATCTGGGCATCGACTTCGAGATCGTGCCGATCGAAGACATCCATCGGGCCTACGAGGCGACGCGGGTGATCGGGCCCGATCTGGCATCGCAATCCGGGGGGCTGGCTGACCAGAACCTGCAGGCCCGCGTTCGCGGGGCCCTGGTCATGGTCCGCAGCAATCGGTACGGCTGGCTGGCGCTGGCGACAGGCAACAAGAGCGAGCTGGCGGTGGGCTACTGCACGCTGTACGGAGACATGGCCGGCGGGTTTGCCGTGTTGGCCGACGTCTTCAAGCGCGACGTGTACGCCGTTGCGCGGTACATCAATGAGGTGCGGGAAGGTCGCGAGGTGATCCCCGCCGGTTCGCTGTCGAAGGCCCCCAGTGCCGAGCTGGCCCCCAACCAGTTCGATCAGGACACGCTCCCCCCGTACCCGATTCTCGACGGCATTCTCGAAGGGTTGATCGAACGCGAAGCGTCGGTGGCGACGTTGTGCGGGCAGTTTCCACCGGAAACCGTGCGCTGGGTCGCCCGCCGTCTCGACCGCAACGAATTCAAGCGCCGCCAGATGCCCCCGGGCATCAAACTGTCGCAACGCGCGTTCGGCAGCGGCCGCCGGATGCCGATGGCGGCGAAGTTTGAGTGGGAGGACGTGGCGAATGACGAATGACGAAACCCGAATGACGAATCAATGACGAATGACGAATGACGAATGCTCAATGACGAGACGGCCACCTCGTGCCCAGGCTTGGGCACGAACGGGTAGGAAGCTCCTGCTTCCCGGGGAAGTTCCCCAGCGGAAGGTAATGACGATTTGCATGCCATGCGTCGACAGCTACAGTTTCCGACCGACCCATACTTTCGCGCCGCCGTCGCGCTGGGCCTATTGCCGCTGGCGACAGGCATCGGAATTTTCCTGCTGTGGCTGATCCTACGCTGGGATTGGCTGATCTTCGCCGGGATCCTCACGATCTACGCGGGCGTCGCCTGTGTTGCGGCCGGATTTGCCTGTCTTGTCATCTACATAGCGAAGACGCGAGAATCGCGGCCGGTGACCGGCGCGGCAACCGTTGCCGCGATTCTGATTCTGCTGGCGAACTTTCCGTGCGCGTGGGCCATCGCTTATGCGGCGGCATACGTTCACAGCATGTACAGCGTTACGATTGTCAATAACAGCCCGACGACATTACACGACGTCGTTCTGCCCAGCACGGGTGCCTCGTTCGGCTCGATTCGCAGCGGTGAAAAGCGCACGCGCCAATTCCATGTCACCATTGAGGGTTCGCTTGACTTCCATGCGACGTGCGATGGACAGAGAATCTCCGGCAACATCGAGGGCTACGTTACGCCGGGAATGGGCGGATCGGCGATACTGATATTCAAGCCCGACGGAACGTGGGAGATCGACGGATCAGGGGCGGATCGAGAATCTCCTCGTTCCCGCACGGATTGAGAATCCGTGCTACGAACGCATGATATCCGCCTGAAGGCGGTACTACCGAACACCCCTCACCGCTCGCGCCACAGCACGTCATCGGCGATCGCCAGCTCGCGCACGAGTGCGCCAATCTCCCGGCGGAAACGCAGGGAATCGTTCGGGTACCCCGCTGTCGGTTTCAGCCCCGGCTTACGTTCGCACCAGAACCGATTGAACAGCACCATCGCCAGCTCGCGCACGTACTTGCTCACCATCGACGCCAGCGCCACCGGCAGGTGCCGTTCTGATTTGGTCTCGAAGCGAATCTCGGCCGGCCCGATCCGATAGCGGCTGCGCTCGAGCCCTTCTTCGTGGCAGCGGATGAACTGATCGCCGAAGACGACCGGCAGGAATTCATGGTACCGATTGCGCCCCCCGTGCTTGTCGGCCAGAATCAGGGCCGGGGCGTCGTCGGCAGATGCCTTGCGCCAGACCCGGCGCAGCACGTGCATTGAAATCTCCGACAGCGCGCCCCCTTTGCTGTCGTGCCGGCGAGTTTCGGTGTTGAACCGCCGCGGCGGCACGATGTCGGAACAGATCGCCCGCAGGCGAACGCCGCGCGCCGTGCAGAGGTCGCGCCAAAGGCTTGCCAGCCGCAGCAGTGAGTCGTGCCGGCGTTCGGCAGCGCCGTCCGTTGGAGGATTCTCCTCTCCCTTTGGGAGAGGGTCAGGGTGAGGGCCGTTCGCAATGCTCTCTCGCGATCGGCCCCCACCCCCGCCCTCCCCCAGAGCATTGGTATCTACACTTCTTCCTCTCCCCTCCCCCTCGACGGGGGAGGGGTCGGGGGCGGGGGTGATTTTCAGCGCCAGCTCACACTCGTCCCCCCCATCCCCAGCCCTTCCCCCGCGAGGGGGGAAGGGAGCGACGACATGTTCTTGCCGCGAGTTCGTGGGTTGTGCAGATACCGATGCGTCTAATGGGAGTCGCGCGCGAGCAGTGTAGGGCAGTCGCAGGTCGACCGCGTCCTCCCACGGATCGGTCGGATCCCGCGGCGCGTCGTCGCCGTTGGTCAACCAGCCGCGCACCTCCCTGAACGACTGAGGCAGACTGGCCCCGTTCGAGTCGCCGCGCCAGACCGCCAGGGCCGCGAGTACGCCCGTTTCGAGCGCCGTCAGGCCCCGCGCGGGCGTATACACGGCCTTTGAATCGGCGATTTGCAGGCGCGACCCGTCGGCACACGGTTCCGGCCCCAGCACGCCCGAGAATTCGCTCCACAGGTCGATCTCGCGCGGATCGACGGGAACCTCCCAGGCGACCGCCGTGACCACTAAGGGCCCCAGGTTCGGCCCATAGCCGGCTTCATCCATGCCGATCAATAAGGGCATTGCGACTTGGTCGATCGAACACCACAGAGCACACCGGGAACACCGAGAATTCAGTTCGGTAGGTCATCAGATAGTGGTCGCGGCATGACTCTCGTGCTACACAAACTTCCAATCCGCACTTTGTGACCACTGTGTGCTCTGTGGTTCTATTCCGTGCGGCACGCGGTCTGGTGTACCGTCCGCCGGTGCGTCAGTCAAAGCGCAAGAGGCCGAACGTTTCCGGCCGGGGGGCGCCAGAGCAGGGTTGTGTCCAGCCTTCCCAGCCGACGGCGGGAATCGTGCGGACGAGCCCCAGGCCCCAGGCGGTCGTGCGGTTGGGGGGCAGCGGCCCCAGTTCCTCAAACGGAATCGCCGCCTCGAACGACCACCGCTTCTCGTCGGCGTCGACCGCCACGAACCAGCGGGGGTTCCACGAGGCGTCGTGCCAGCACGAATCGTTCGTACAGCCCCGCTGGTCGATCGCAAAGCGAAACCACGTCACGCGGTCGCGGTCGATGTCGAGATACATCGTCACGCGGTCAAAGTCGTTCAGGTCCTGATCGTAACTGCGCTCGGTCGCGGGGCGGTCGGTGCGGACGCCCGGCACGCGCGGCAGACTTCCCGCCAGATACAGGTGCTTTGCGTCGTAACACAGCATCACAAGCGGTTTCGCAGTGTCGAGCGCGTCGCGCGCGGGGTCCGACAAGTGCAGCTCGGCCGCCTCGTGCCAGCAGCCTTCGGTCAATTTGCCATCGAGGTGCGGGCGGTCGGGAGTCGGCAGACACTTCAGCATGGGCCCCGTGTGCGGGGAAATTGGCCGTGCCAGCCAGAATTCGATTTCGGCCGGCGCCGCCCACGCCCCGACCGACTCGCGGCCCGCGAACCGGCGATAGATTTCGTCGGCCCGCGCGTGCGTGGCGCGCTCGCGGTACACGGTGGCCAGAGGAAACTGCACCTCGGGCCCTGCCGCCAGGGTTGGCGCCCGGCGGTCGAGACGTTGGGCCATCTGCACCGCCTGGGCCTGCCAGACGCGGGTTTGCCGCTCAAAGTCTTTGCGAATCGTCTGCGACGTCGATCGGGTCTGCGGCGCGGTGGCCTGGGCCAGCTCAATTTCAGGCGAAGGGTCGTCGTCGAAGATCGTCCGTTCTAGTTCCTCGGCCTGCTGCTGCAGCCGGGCGTGCGCGCCGGCAATGGCGTCTGAGGCCCGCGCGGGGTCGCTCGCCACGCGGCTTTGCTCGGTCGCCCGCGGCCGCAGCCGCCGCCAGTTGATTTCGCCGCTGGCCCAATACTGCACGAGCTGCTGCATGGCTTTGAGGGCCGCCGGTTCGTCGGGAAAGTCGTCGGCGAGTTTCAAAAGGGTCAGCTCGGCCAGTTCCCATTGGCCCACCGATTGGTATCGCTCGGCCAGTTCGGTCAATTGCATGGCGGCCTGTGCCGCCAAAAATCCCTGATTCAGTTCCGAGAGCTGCGCAATAAGCTGACCTGCCTGCCGAGAGTCTCCCAGCATCCGGTCGGCCCATGCCGAGAAGTTCTTCTGGCGGTCGGCCAGCTTCTGGCGGCGTTCGAGCTCTTGATCGTCTCTTATCGGTGGGAGCGGGCGGCGTGCGTCGGAGCCCGCGGTGATTGCCAGCCCTGTGAAAAATCCCCCCGCCGTACTGGCCCCGAACTTGTCATCCCACTGACTGCGGATCAGCCGATAGGCCTCTCTGCCGGGCGGGATCGCGGCCCGGTCGAACAGAAGCTCCTCGGCCGAGCCCGCGACCATCCGCACGCTCTGTTGCACGCGGGGCAGATAGCGATGGGGGTCGACGTGCGTATGCCCCGTGCTTCCCGGGGGGAGATGCAAGTACACCTTTGCCACCGACCAGGGGGTTAGCCCCGCCAACTCGTGCTGCGCGAGAAACGACGTCGCGTCGGCCGCCTGCTCGACGGCCCGAAGCGCTGCCTCGTTGATGAGCTGCGTGAGGGCGTCGTGCTCGTCGGGCTGCTCGAGCACCAGCACGCTGGGCCGCCAGGTGCGCAATTGCCGCACCAGCCCACCGGTGAGGACTTCTTCCAGGCGGTTTTCGGTCCGTCGATTCCACTCGGCGATCAGCTTCTGGTCGTCGCGGTCGAGGTCGGGGATTCCTATTGGCAGGCGCCACGAGACTTTGGCGCCTGAGCCGTGCGCGAGCGAGGTCGCTTCGCACAGGCGGGCTTCGAGGTCTTGGCCCGATTGGGCGGGCGTCGCCGGGTCGTCGCTGGCAACCACCGACACGAGGCTGCGGAAGCCCAGCTCGCCCGACTGTTCCGCCACCGGCGCCAGCGACACCTGGCGGTTCTGGCCGTATAAGAGCAATAGCGCCACGCGGCGCCCGCCGCCGCGCACCGCCTGCCACGTTTGCCCGGCGTCTTCCGTCCGCAAGATCGTCCCCAGCGCCCCCACGGCGCAACCGTGCGTGTCAGTCGCAAAGCGGATCGCGGCCACGGGCGCGGTCTGACCGGTCGCTTGCCTCTGCCAGGTGGCGCCCGAGTCTTCCGAGTGCCACACGACGCTACCCGGGTCGCCCGCGACCCAGACGCACGGGCCCCGCGCGCAGAGGGCGTGGAAGTCGAACACGTCGCGGGTTGCGTCAGGCAATCCGCCCGCGACTGCCTGCCAGACGAGCCCGGCTGTCTCGGTGCGCAACAGCAACCCGCCGTCGCCGGCCAGCCAGCCCGAGCGGTTGGGCTGCAGTACGAGCGCGTTGAGGCTCCCTGACCCGAGGTTCTTTACGCGCGGCGCCGAGACGCGCCCGTCGGCCGCCAGCGCCACGCGCCCGCGCGGCCCCGCCAGCACTCCCGCGTGGCTGTTGATGAAATCGGCCGCGCGCCAGCCGGGGGAAATTTCTCCCGGAACGGAAAGCCACGAAGCGCCCCCGTCGGGCGTGACGAACACACCGCTGCGCTCTCCTTCGCGACCTTCTCCCACAACGATTCCTTCATCGGGCGAGAAGAATTTGACGCGCGTGAGGCGGGGCAGGGCGGGGCGAGTACTCGATTGGGGATCTTGGATTTCGGATTTCGGATCGGGCGCGACTTCTGGGTTCGCCGATTCGTGGGCGACGTTTGCAGGACCATGTTTACTTGTCCCTTGTCCCTTGTCCCTGTTTCCCCTCGCATCTCGATTCTGCGGATCCTTCGGAGCACCAGCAATTTCCTTTTTCCCGGTCCCCGGTCCCTGGTCCCTGATCCCCGGCACCCCGGCGAGCAGCGGCTGCCAGGTCTTTCCGCCGTCGATTGTGTGCAATAAGACGCCATACAAGTGTCGCGTGTAGGGCATCGTTCCGCCGCCGGCGATCCAGCCGACACGGTCGGTGAGAAAGCAGATCGACCGCAACGGGCAGGTCACGCCTGACGATTGCAGGCTCCAGGTTTTGCCGCCGTCGCGCGTGTGCCAGATCACGCCATGATCGCCGACCGCCCAGCCCAACTTTCCGCCGACGAACTGCACGTCGTAGAGCGCGGCATCGTCTTCCAGCGGCGTCGGGGTATGCGGCCCCGCGGTGTTAGTCAACGTGGCGCGCGGTTCAGCAGCCAGAGCCGTCGCGAGCGCGGGAAGGCCGAGCGTCAGGCACATCAGCAGAGCGTAGAAGAACCCGCAGCCTGAGCGCGCTGGGCCTTCCGCGCCCCCTCGCGGGGCCGGGTGGCACGCCCTGACTGTGTAGGAAGGGCGTGGCAGGTGAGATAGAGGAGCGGGAATGTGCGAATTGGTGCTTGTAGCGTGCATCGGCTCCCTCCGCAAAAAGGCCGCGGATGCTACAAAAACCACCCCGATTCAGGAGGAGCGATTCGCGGAAAGTCGCCGTTGGCCGGGTTGCAACCGGTCTGATATAAGTCGCGACCCCGCAGGACATTCAGCCCTGCGCGCGGCTACCGGGGGGCTGACGACAACTGACTTCTATCAAGTGATTGTTCATTGCGCGCGGCATTTACCGGGCTGACGCCCCCCGCTCGCCGCCCCCAGTCCCTATTCCCCCATCCCTGACCCCTAGTTCCTAGGCCCGAACCTATGGCTGCCGATTCGTCTTCCCCCCGCGTCAAACCGCTGCTCCCCTGGATGAAATTCGTCCTGCGGTTCGTGGCCGTGTTCAACGTGCTGGCCGGGCTGCACATGATCGTGGGGTACCACGAGACGTACAAGATGATCGGAATGCCCAAGCCCGAGATTCATTTCCCGATTCAGCTCGTGGGAATTCTCGTGGCCCTGTTCGGCGTGGGGTACTACATGGTGGCGCGCCGGCCGCTCGAGAACCGCAACGTGCTGCTCCTGGGTTTCTGGAGCAAGCTCCTGGGCTCGTGCCTGGGAACGTACTACGTATTGAGTGGCAAACTCCCGTGGCGCTTCGTGCCGGTGTTCTTCTTCGCCGACATTATCTACCTGCCGCCGTTCTGGCTGATCCTCCAGCGGCTGAAGAATTGTCGCAACACGGATTCTTAACCTGTGCGCGCGGAAGCGGACGACAAAACGCACGGCGCGGGCGCGTCGGGGTGGGCTCCTCGTGCCCAAGCTCCTGCTTGGGCATGCTCAGCTCTGAAGCTCCTGCTTCCAAGTGCGTTCCCTACCGGGAGGTTGGGAACGAGAAGTTGGGGCGGTGGTGTGAGTCTTTACGGCCGCACTCGCACACCTATACTGCACCTCTGGCGTTCTTCAGAAACCCTCGAATCACGGAGCTGCTCCATGCGAAAACAGTCGACAGTTGCGATGCTGGCTGGCCTTCTCGCGGTCGCCGGATTGACAGCGGCAGGCCTTCTTAGCGCTGGCGAAGCCGAAGACAAATCTGTTGCCGAGGCGCAGGCGCGCTTTTACACGGCGCTCAACGCCCTGTTCAAGGGAGATGCAGGGCCGATGGAGGAGGTCTGGTCGCATGCCGACGACGTGACCTACATGGGTCCGGGCGGGGGAATGCAGATTGGCTGGAAGGACGTGCTCGCGAATTGGAAAGAGCAGGCGGCGAAGAAGCTGGGAGGCGAAGTGAAGGGGGAAAAGATGCGGATGCACGTCGGCCGCGACCTCGCCGTAACCTGCGGCTACGAGGTGGGTGAAAACGTCGTCGATGGCAAGCCGCAGAAAGTTTCGATTCGCGCGACCAATATCTTCCGCAACGAGAATGGCCGGTGGAAGATGATCGGGCACCATACCGACCTGCTGCCTTACCTGGCGAAGTGAGCCAGGGTGACCGCCACAAAGCGCAACGCAATGCCCCGGACGCTTTTTCCAGCGTCCGGGGCAATTTTTTGGGCACTTCCGGCGCGTGTTACGGCGAGGGAGCGTCGGCTTCCTTCAACTGATCGACGTGCGCGCGGATCAGCCAGTCTCCCTTGGCGAAGGGCTTTGGTCGGTCGCCCGGCAGGCCGGTGAGGGATTGTTCGCCTCCTTCGGCGTCGTGGTGCACGTAGACCCCTTTTGTGGCCGCCGGGTTGAATGACACACAGAGAATGAATTCCTTGGGCGCCTTTGTCGGTTCGATCGGCAGCTTCACCCATTTGGGCTCGCCCCGCTCGAACTTCGAGTAGGGAAAATCGAATTGGGCAATCGGTTTGAAATCTTCGTCGCACAGCCAGACGCGAAAGCTCTCCTTGGGCGGGGCTGGCGTCCCGTAGCGCGAGCCATAAATTTCGACCGAAGTGAGATAAGACGACGCATTGTCAGCTCGAAACCGCACGGCATGCGCGCTCCCCGCGATGCTCAGTTTGCCGGCCGATTTTCCGTCGTCGTGGGCCAGCGTGCGGCCTTCGCCGGTCAATTTGGCGGCAGCAACCCGCCGCTTCGGAAAGGCGCTTGCTTCAGGAGCTTTTGCCTGGGCCAACGCAACCGGCTCACTTTCCGGTCGATCGTGCGGCGCGCCCGCGCGAGAGAGAGGGGGCGGTTTGTTCGCATTCGCGGCCGGTTCCTCCTCCTGCCGATCGGGCAGCCAGCCTGTCAGACTCTCAACCACCGGCACGCTGAGCAGTTTGCCGCCGTCACCCGACCAGATGCCGCTGTATTTGGTCCCTTTGCCCTCGTGAAAGAACGCCTGCACCCATTGGTCGTGCTCGGGCTGAATCGTGACGAACGTGACCGAGACCGAAGAATGCTCGATCAATTCAGGCGGCGCCTGCACGTTGACGCGATAGCCCCCCAGCGACCTGGCCGGCAACTGCCTGAAAATCTTGTCCAGCAGATTTCCCTCGGCGTCCTTCACGAACAACTGAAAGACCACTTGGTGTTTCGCCGGATCGAGCCGCCAGCGATGCGCGTCCTGGTCGGTAAGCGGGTTATGAAAGACGAGTGTGAAACGGCCCTGGGCGTCGGGGGCTGTGCGCTTGAGGTCGGTTTTCGATTTGTGCGAGAGCTGGGCGGCCTCGGCAACCGACTCCGACTGGTTGCGGATCACCAGAACGAGCGGATCGCGGCTCCTTATCATTGCAGGTCGTGGGGCTGGCTCGACGCGTCGCCCTACCTGGAATCGATCGGCCGCGGACATCTTCGACAGGTGTACGAAAAAGCGTCCTTGCCAATCGGTTTCCGCGGCGCCCAGCGAACGATCTCCTTCCAAGGCAACCACCAGCGCATCGGCGACCGGCTTCGCCAGGTCGTCAAGCACGGTCCCCGCGATCTTGACCGTGGGCGTCAGCAGGATCGGCGGCAATTCGAATTCGCTATGACCTCCCGGGACGTTTACAAGTTCCTCCCGCGCCTCGCGTAATTGCCTGTGGCCAGGAAACGCGTCGGGATAAAAGATTACCTGCCGAGAAACAGCCCCGGGAAGGACGCGCGTTTCAAATCGGCCGTCAGCGTCGGATGTCACTCTCCCGATCCCCAGGTGAGACTGGCCGAGGTTCCGAACGGAGATTTCCGCTCCGCCAACGGGCTTCTGTGTATCTTCGGTGAGAATCGTGCCCCGCACGGTGACTGCTTGGTGCAGAGGGATATAGACCTCGATGCGCTGGCGCGGCACTACGTCCAGACTATCCGGCAGGGCCGGCAGCATTCTCGAGTCGTGCGGCGACCGGCTCCAAAACGTTAAGCGCCCCTCGGCAATTTTCGGCACCACGAAACGGCCGTTGTCATCGGTCACGACACGAGCCTGGCCTTCGGTTTCCCGCGCGAACCGGGCCGGGAATGGCCGGTCGGGGCGCATCGGGATGTGCTTCAAACTGATCTTTTCAGTGCGCAGCCATAACTCGACGCCACGCAGTTCAGTTGGAGAATCGGCAATGACTCGGCCTTCGATCGTTCCTGTCGACCGCAGCGCGATCGTCCGGTCGGCTTCTATCGATTCGGGGCCATCGAGCCGAAGCTCCTGCGTTCCGAACGCTTTCGTCGTCACTCGAACGCTGTCGAACACGTTGCGACGCATCGCGGGCATGCGGATGGCGCCTGCTTCATTCGTAGTGCCGCGCAAACGGTCTCGCAGAGGTCCGGGAACCACTTCAGAGATGCCATTTGGCGCATGAAACGTCCACGGTTCAACGGATGCTCCCACGATCGGTACTCCGTCGGGATCCACGACATGAAACGACGTGTCGGTCGACGGCTCGAGGCGGATGAGAAGTTCCGGGTTATTCCCATTCCGGCCCGACCCGACTTCCGCGCGGACGACAGTCAGGCTCGTCCCCTCCCCCAGCGCCCAGACGAGGCTCGTTCTGTAGGGTGCCGTCTTCCAGTGCAATGGCGCTTCCAATCGAAAACGGCCTTGCGAGTCGCTGGTGGCGTCGACAACGCGCTCTTGTGCAGGATTAACACTCGAGCGCACATCTGAACATAGGCCCGCCCCGGCGATCCCTTTTCCATTTTCATCGACGACGCGACCCGAGATGACCCACGCTGCCTGCTTCCCAGCGGCCGCGGGTATCTGGCGGCTCTCTGCCGGGCCGCTCTCTTTGTCGTTCGCCTTGTCATTCGCGACCAGTTCGTCGCGCTCGCGCTTGACGGGGTCAACCGGTTTCGCCGGTTCCGGCGGGGCGTCGCCCGCGGCAAGTTCGGTCGCAGAAGTAGAGAAGGTTTCATCGGCTGATGCGCTCCCCGCGGCGCCGGTGGATGAGGCATCCGATTTCGCATTGGGCAGCCGGACGCTCGCCAATACGACCAGCGTCAGCACGAGCGCCACGACGGCCAGCGCCGGTCTTCCTCCAGCCGTCGCCGGTTCCGGCCGGCCCATCAGCCGCCTGACGCGCGCGAGCAGCGATCCGCCGCGCGCGGCCACCGCCCAGCTTGACGGCAAACTGCGCAGTTCTTCCATTGCCGCCAGCGCCCGCGCGTAACCCGCCCGGTCGTGGCAGAGGGCGACCGCCACGTCGTCGCAACAGTGCTCGCGCTCGTGCCTGATCCGGCGCGACAGCCACCAGACCGCGGGATGATAAAACAGAATCGTCTCGACCACCGTCTGGCACAGGTTCACCAGATAGTCGTGCCGGCGGACGTGGGCCAGCTCGTGAGCAAGAATCGCTTCCAGTTGCGACGCCGTCAGGCCGGTGATCGCAGTGGCCGGCAGCAGGATCATGGGCCGCAGCCAGCCGACGAGAGTGGGGACTTCGGCCAGCGCCGACTCGACGATCCGCACCGGATAGCGGATACCCAGGCAATGGGCCAGTGCCGCACCGACCTGCTGTAACGGCCCGGCGACATCGCGCACGCCACGACGGCGCGCCTGTTCGGCCCCCCACAACCCCAGGCCCAGCCTGACTGACAGCAGGCACACTCCGACGAGCCAGGCGATGACGACCCAGTGTCGGCGGTGCGCCAGCCAGTCGCGTGCGGCCGTCCAGGTTTCGCGCCACCGGCCTGCCTGCCGCGGCGCGGGCTCCGCCAGGGGGACCGATGCGGCGACCTCGGTGGGATCAGCGGCAGCCGGTTGAGGGGCGAACAACGGCTCAAAGCTGATTGCCGGAACAGAGTCCGGCTCGATCGAAATTGCGCGAACTGGTGGCAGAGCCGGGTCTGAATCGCCTGTCATTTGCGCTTCGAGCACGGCGGCATTGGGCGACGGAGCGTCAACGACCAGAAAAGTGACGACCGGGCAGGCCACCATCGCAGCAAACAGCGTCAGCAGCAGGGCATATCGAACCTGCGGTCGCGCGCGGCGCATCAGCACCAGCAAGACCCAGGCGATCGCGGCTACGAGAACCCCTTCCCAGAGAAAGTGGAGGAGAGCGGAGCCGAGCCTTTGGGCGCCGGGGCTTTGGGCCAGGTGTCGCCAGAGTTCATCGCAGAAGCGGTGCATGGTCATCTCCCGTCGCCCAAATTGGTAAGAATGAACAGGAGCAAACTGAGGCAACAGAGAAGCGAATCGGATTCCTTTGTTCCCTCGGTTCACTCCTGTTGATCTTCCTGCTTCGTGGCCCACAGCCTGTCCGGTTCAGTTTTCAGCAAGAGGCGCGATTTAACCTGTGTCACTTCAGGGGGCTGACGCCCTCCGCTCGCCTACGTTTTCCCTTCTATCTCGTCGAGCAATCGTCGGATTTCGCAAACCTCTTGGGCCGGAGCACGCTGGCTTTCGAGAGCGTGTAATAGCAGTAGCTTTGCCGAGCCGCCGAAGACGCGGTTGAGCAGGTCGCCGGCCAGACGCTTGAGAGTCACCTGCTGCGACTGGCGAGGGCGGTACACCTGCGGTCGCTGTTTGGAATCGCAGACAACGAGCCCCTTAGTGCGCATGATCTGCATGATCTTGAGAACGCTGGTGGAGCCGATGTCGCGGCTTTTGCGAATGGTCTGCCAGACTTCGCGGACGGTGCTGGGCCCGCGGTCCCAGAGGACCTTGAGGATTTCGAGTTCCTGATCGGTGGGTCTGCCGGTGAGCCGCCGTGCCATCTGTTTGTTTCCTGAAGTTGAGCGCGGGTCGGCGACTCGCGCTACCGAGCAATGACGAATTCGTTCGTCAGTATACCGAGCTTTGTCTGGCTGTCAACGAAGGAATTCGTCAAATTCGGTGGTGGCACGGTGCGTTCGGGTTGCGAGGGAACGAGGTGGCGATCCACAGATTCCCCGGATTGGCGCAGATGAGCAACGACAAAAGGCAGGGCCGCGCGGGTCGAATCTGTTTCAATCTCGTCAATCTGTGGATCGGCTTGTCGTCGCGCGGACGTGACGCGACCGGATTGAGAATCCGGGCTACATTCGCGGCGCGCGAACAACCCTGCCTCGCGCGGCGTGGTATAATCGAGCAGTTCGCACGAGATCGCCGGCGTTTTCGGGGGCGGGGCCTGCCCAAATCGTCGGTTGATCGGCTAAAATCTGCTGACCCGCGAGTGAATCTGTAGACGCAACCAGCCCCATTTGCCCTATGTCGTCTGTAATCGAAGTCGCGCAGCAGCCGCAACCGGCGCCTGAGCCGCAGCCGGCGCCCCTGGTGTTCGGGCCGGAGCATTTCGTCAATCGCGAGTTGAGCTGGCTGGAGTTCAACGCGCGGGTCCTCGAAGAGGCCGAAGACCCCACGAACCCGCTGCTCGAACGGCTGAAGTTTCTGAACATCTTCAGCAGCAATCTCGACGAATTCATGATGGTGCGGGTTTCGGGGCTGCGGTCGCAGATGCAGGGGCTGGCTGAGCCCGAAGACCGAATGCCCGAACAGTTGTCGATTCATGAACAGTTCCAGCAGGTCCATGCGCGAACGAGGGCGCTCGTGTACCGGCAATACGTCTGCCTGCGCGAGCAGGTATTGCCGCAGCTCGCGCAAGCGGGCATTCGCCTTGTGGCTACGGCGGAATTCACACACGAGCAGCAGGCGTTCATCGACGAGTATTTTCAGCAGACGGTGTTTCCGGTGCTGACGCCGATGGCGATTGACCCCAGCCACCCCACGCCGCACCTGCGCAGCCGGGGTTTGTATCTGGCGGCGATGATCGAGCAGCGGGCGCACCGTCCTGGGGGGCCCAAGCGGCTTTTGGCCGTGGTGCAATTGCCCGCCGTTCTGCCGCGGCTGATCCGCCTGCCGGGAGAGGCCGATTCATACGTGCTGCTCGAACAGGTGGTGGCGTCGCGTTTGGCGCAATTGTTCGGCGGGTCGGAGATCGTCTGCTGGACGACGATGCGCATCACCCGCGACGCCGACCTCGATATCGACGGCGACCAGGTGCTGCACGATCTGTCGGAAGCGGTCGAAGAGGGGCTGAAGGCGCTCAGGCATCGCGAACCGGTGCGATTGGAAGTGGCGGCGGGCACCAACGAGAAACTGCTCGACTCGATCCGCAAGCCGCTGGGCTTGATGTCTCAGGAAATCTACGAGATCGACGGGCCGCTCGACCTCACCGCCTTCAGCGACTGGCACACGCTCGAGCGGTACGCGCATTTGCGCGACGAGCCGTTTACGCCGCGGCGGCCGCCCGGATTGGAAGAGGGGGGCGATTTCTTCCGCACGATCCGCAAGCGCGACGTGCTGATCCATCACCCGTATGAGTCGTTCCAGTGCGTGGTCGACTTTTTGCACAAAGCGGCTGAAGACCCCGACGTTCTGGCCATCAAACAGACGCTGTACCGGGCCGGCAACGAAAGCCCGGTAATTCGCGCGCTGATCAACGCGGCCGAAAAAGGGAAAAACGTGACGGCCGTCGTCGAGCTCCTGGCGCGTTTCGACGAGCAGTCGAACGTAAAATGGGCCCGGCAGATGGAACGGGCCGGCGTGCACGTGGTCTACGGCTTCGTGAACCTCAAAACACACTGCAAACTGACCCTGGTCGTGCGCCGCGAGCAGGAAAAGCTGCGACGTTACGTGCATCTCGGAACGGGCAACTACAACTCGGCCACGGCCCGCATCTACACCGATTTCGCATTGTTCACCTGCCGGCGAAAGTTCGGCGAAGACGCCTCGGCGCTGTTCAACTTCCTGACGGGCTACTCGTACGGCCACGCGTGGCACCGGCTTACCGTTTCACCGCAGGACCTGCAGCACAAGGTGCTCGAACTGATCAATCGCGAGACCGAGCGGGCGCAAAGCGGGGTGGGGGGGCAGATCATCGCCAAGTTGAATGCGCTGGTGGATGCCGAGGTGATCGAAGCGCTCTATCGCGCGTCGCAGGCGGGCGTGGCGATATCGCTTCTGGTACGCGGAAGCTGCTGCCTGCGGCCGGGAATTCCGGGGTTGTCGGAGAATATCCGCGTGTTGAGCATTCTCGACCGGTTCCTCGAGCACAGCCGGGTGTATGTGTTCGGCCGCGGCGAAGACGCCGACGTATTTCTGGCGAGCGCCGACTGGATGCCGCGCAACTTCCGCCGCCGCGTCGAAGTGATGTTTCCGCTGATCGAGCCGGCGCTCAAGCGGCGGATGCTGGGCCGCATCCTGCCCACGCTGTGGAGCGACAACGTGAAAGCGCGCGAGATGCAGCCTGACGGCACGTATCGCCGCGTCGCCCGGGCGCCCGATGCGCCCCCTTTGCGGGCGCAAATGCGGTTCCTGCAGGAAGCGCAGAGTGCCGATTACGAGATCGAGGCGGCCGGATGAAACTGCTTCGCGAACTGCTCGAGCTGCAGCATGAACACGGCTGGCTGAGCGATGACACGTTGCGCGACGTTGCGTCGCGGCGGAACGTTCCCCTGTATCATGTCGAAGGACTGGTCAGTTTTTACACCCACTTTCGACGCACGCCTCCGCCGCGCGTCGAAGTGCAGGTGTGTCGCGATCTCGCGTGCTGGATGGCGGGTTGCGGGCGGTTCGCGGTGGAATTGCGCGAGCGGTTTCGCGGCCGCGACGACGTGGAAATTCGCGAAGTCTCGTGCCTGGGGCGGTGCGACGCGGCCCCCGCGGCTGCAATCAACGATGTGCCTTTGGCGCCGGCGACACTGGCCTGCCGCGATGAGGTCACCAGGCTGATCGAGCGCCCTCCGACTTCGTTCACGCCGCCTCCACCGCGCCGGGCGCTGCGCGTCGACCCTTATGCTTCAGAAGCAGAGCACTTCGGTACGGCCCGCAAGCTCGCGGCCGGTGGGCCGGCAGTGCTGGAGGGCGTGATCGACCAGCTCAAACAGGCGGGTTTGCGCGGCATGGGAGGAGCCGGCTTTCCGACCGGAATGAAATGGGAGCTCGTATCGAAACAGACGGCCACGCCGAAATACGTCGTCTGCAATGCCGACGAAAGTGAGCCGGGAACGTTCAAGGACCGGTTTATTCTGGAACACCTTCCGCACCTGGTGGTCGAAGGGGTCATTCTGGCGGGGCTCGTGGTCGGCGCCGAACAGGGCATCGTCTATTTGCGCCACGAATATGCTCCTGAGCAGCGGTCGTTGGAAGCCGCGCTGGAACGGGCCCGTGCGGTGGGCGGGCTGGGCGAGAATGCGTGTGGTTCGGGCCGGCGTTTCGAGATTGAGATTTTCGTTTCGCCCGGCGGTTACATTCTGGGAGAGGAAACGGCGCTGCTCGAAGCGCTCGAAGACAAGCGGGGCGAGCCCCGCAACAAGCCCCCATACCCCGTGACCCACGGACTCTGGGGCCGGCCAACCGTGATGAATAACGTCGAAACGCTGGCGCTGGCGACGGCGATTCTGGCGCGCGGCGGCGACTGGTGGAAGGTGCAAGGGGTGCGAGGCGCGGCGGGCCTCAAATTTTTCTCGGTTTCAGGCGACGTGGCGCGGCCGGGTGTCTACGAAGTTCCCTACGGCACCACCATTCGAGAGCTGCTCGACCTGGCCGGTGGGCTGCCGGAGGGAAAGCGGTTGCGGGCCATTCTTCCCGGGGGCGCCAGCTCGAACTTTCTGCCGCCCGACAAACTCGACACGCCGTTGGAGTTTGACGCGGCCAAGGCCGCGGGGAGCATGCTGGGGTCGGGCGCCGTGGTGTTTATCGCCGAGGGGACCGACCTGTTCGGGCTGGCGACCAACGTGACGGCGTTTTTCCGCAACGAATCGTGCGGCAAGTGCGTTCCGTGCCGGGTGGGCTCGCACAAAGCCGTCGAACTGCTGGAGGCCGTCGCGCGTGGTTCTGCATCGCCTTCAGATCTGGCGGTGCTGCCGGAACTCGGGGAGACGCTGGCGCAGACTTCGATTTGCGGCCTGGGCCAGGTGGCGTTGAACCCCGCCTTATCGATGCTGCGGCACTTTCCAGACGACGTGCCCGATTTTCAATCTTAGCGACCCAACAACTCGCGAGTGAATTCGACACAGACACCCGTCGCCACGGCGGCGGCTCCCGGCGAACGCCGATAGGGGCTGTCGGACCAATGGCAATTACCGCGCGGCGCTTCTTTTGGCGAATGAACGGAATTATGCACTAAACAGAGCAGACCATCGATCGGCTCTGCCGACCTGACGCTCGCCTAGCGTAGACGCCGCGCCGCCGTAATCGCCAATCTAAGCAGCGCTGCGGCTATCAGGACTGTTCCGGCCGTCCACATTGATCGCACTGCGACTCGGACAGTGTGATAATCCCGGAGCACGAACTCGTGACCGCGCGTAAATCGTGGCAGTTCCTTGATGAGCACGAACTGGGCCACAGGCAGTACCAGCAGTACCGCTCCGGTCGCCAGCATCCAAGTATTCGGGCGGCGACGGAGCGACATCCAGACATAGTGAAGCATCGCCCTACCCTTTCTTCCCGCCCCGCTTCCGCGCCTTCTTGGGCTTATGCACCGGCCCGGCACTCATCACCCTGCAGATGGCTTCCTCGGGGCTGAGGGAGGCGAGGGCGCTTTGTTTTGGTGCATAATTCTGTTTTTGAATTCGATCTGCAGCATAGCGGCGGGGCGCCATCAGATGCGTTAGTATACCGGAATTGCAATTCAATGCCGACATACCTGCGCTTGTTTGCAGCGTGAGCAGCAGCAAGAATGGTGCTGCAGTCCAATGGTCGAGGGTACCAGAATGTTGAGTTCGGAAACTTTGGAGCGCTATCGGCGCATGTCGAATGCCGAACGACTGGAACTCTCGCTCGAAATGATTCGCGACAATCTTCCGGCGTTTTTTCTGGGTCCACCAGAAGTCGTCGATCGGCGTTTCGAGCTTTTGCATCGCGAAAATGAAGCCCGCAACAAGAACATGCTGACCGCGATTGCCCGAACCAGAGACAAGTCATGAACGATCTCTGGTTTGCCCTGGCGAAGTTGACGAAACTGTTCGCCGGACTGGGTATTGATTATGCGGTCATGGGAGGCGTCGCCGTCCGATTCTACGGCATTCCGCGTCCAACTTACGATCTGGACTTCACGATTTCGGCGTCCCGCGACAGTCTCTCGGCATTGTATAGCGCGTTAGAGCAGGCCGGGTTCAGCGTGCCCGAGCCGTTTCGCAGCGGCTGGTGCGACACCGTTGCGGAGATGCCTCTGGTCAAGCTGAAGCTCTACGTGAGAAACAAGCCCATTGACCTCGATGTGTTTCTCGCTGAGTCGCAGTTTCAGCGAAGCATGATGTCGCGCAGGACGCACGCCACGATCAATGGTGTTGGCTGCGATATCGTGTCCGCCGAAGACTTGATCTTGCTGAAGCTGGCCGCCAACCGCCCTCGTGACCACGTTGATATCACTGATGTTCTGTTTACGCAGGGTCAGCTCGATACGGCCTATTTGCGCCACTGGGCCAACGAGCTGGGAGTGCTGCCGCCGTTGGAAGCCAAGCTGCAAGAACAGGGATACAATTAGCCTATGAGCCTCGGCCGGAGTGCCTCCATCGCCCTCACCATCGACGACCGCGAGATCACCGTGTCTATGGGCACGACGATCTGGGAAGCGGCGCGGCAGGCGGGAATTGAGATCCCCGTGTTGTGCCACTCTCCGCGGCTGCGGCCGGTCGGCGTCTGCCGCATGTGCGTGGTCGACGTGGGGGAACGGGTACTCGCCGCGTCGTGCGTTCGCGAGTGCCAGGCGGGCATGAAAGTCCGCACCGCGACCGCCGCGGTCGAGAAGCACCGGGCGATGCTCACGCGGTTGTTGCTCAGCGACATGCCAGACGAGAGCGACCCGGCGGTGCGCGGCAAACCGTGCGAGCTCGAAGCGCTCGGACGCCGCTACGACCTGCTCGACGACCGAGGAGGGCTGAATTTTGATTTCCCGCCCAGGTGCGAAACGTGTACGAACGGGCAGCGCGACTCCAAGGTGAAACTCCAGCCGAGTACTGAGTACTCGGTACTGAGTGCTGAGAATGCGCGGCGACCGCAAGACGCTTCGTCGCCGGTGATTCTGGTCGATCATCAGGCCTGTATCCTGTGCGACCGCTGTGTGCGCGCCTGTGACGAGATTCAGTCGAACGACGTCATCGGCAGAACGGGCAAGGGGTATTTTGCGCGAATCGGTTTCGACCTGAATCGGCCGATGGGAGAGAGCACGTGCGTGTCGTGCGGCGAATGTGCCGCGGTCTGCCCGACGCGGGCGCTGGTCCACAAGCCCGTGACGTTGCCGATACTGGCGGGCGACCAGACACAACAGGTCGACAGCGTGTGTCCGTACTGCGGAGTAGGCTGCGCCGTTACCGTTCACGTCAAGAACCAGACGGTGGTGCGGGTCGATGGGCGCGAGAGTGCCGTCAATCACGAGCGGCTGTGCGTCAAGGGCCGTTACGGCTGGGACTATACACTGCACCCGCAACGCCTGACCCGGCCCCTGATTCGCCGGCCCGAGTTCTACCCCAAAGGGCCGCTCTCGCGGCAGGTGCAGTCATCGAGCGAGTCCGGCAGCGATCGGCGCAAGCCCGGCGGGATCGTCGATTACGCCGAAGTGTTGCCGGCGTTCCGCGAAGCCGACTGGAACGAAGCGCTCGACCTGGTCGCGGGTCGTTTGAGCGGCATTCGCGATGCAGAGGGGCCGCAGGCGCTGGCCGGTTTCGGTTCGGCGAAGTGCTCGAATGAAGAGGCGTATCTGTTTCAAAAACTCGTGCGGGCGGCGTTTCGCACCAACAACGTCGACCATTGCACGCGACTGTGCCACGCGTCGTCGATTGCGGCCCTGATGGAAACGATCGGCTCGGGGGCGGTCACCAACGTGTTTGCCGACGTGGCGCAGGCCGAGGTGGCGTTGATCACCGGTTCGAGTACAACGCAGAACCATCCCGTCGCGGCGACGTTCATCAAAGAGGCGGCGCGTCGGGGAACAAAGCTGATCGTCGTCGACGTGCGGCACGTCGAGCTGTCGCGCTTCGCGGCGCACTTCGCGTGCATTCGTCCTGGCACCGACGTGGCGTTTTACAACGGCCTGATGTACGTGCTGATCTCCGAAGGGTTGATCAACCGCGAATTTGTCGCCGAGCGCACCGAGAATTTCGACGCCTTGAGCGAGCTGATACTGGCGCAGTATTCGCCCGAGCAGGCGGCGGCCGTTTGCGGCGTTCCTGCCGAGGAAATTCGTGCGATCGCCCGGACCATCGGCCGCGCCCACAGCATGCTGGTTTTCTGGGGCATGGGCATTTCGCAGCATACGACCGGCACCGACAACGCCCGCTGCCTGATCTCGCTGTGCCTGCTGACGGGCAATGTCGGGCGACCGGGCACGGGGTTACACCCCTTGCGCGGTCAAAACAACGTGCAGGGGGCCAGCGACGCGGGGTTGATTCCCCTGGCTTACCCCGACTATCAGTTGGTCACGAGCGGGCCGACCCGCGAAAAGTTCGAGCGCGCGTGGGGCGTAGCGCTCGATGCGCAAATCGGCCTGACAGTTGTCGAAGTGACTCACGCGGCCCTGCATGGCGACATCAAGGGGATGTACGTTCTCGGCGAAAACCCCTTTCTGTCCGACCCCAACACGAACAAGGTGCGGCAGGCGCTGGCCCGGCTCGAGTTCCTTGCCGTCCAGGACATCTTTCTGACCGAGACCGCCGAATTCGCCGACGTCATTCTTCCGGCATCGAGCTACTTTGAGAAAACGGGCACTTACACCAACACCGACCGCCGGGTGCAGGTGGGCCGAAAGGTCGCTTCCCCACCCGGTGACGCGCGCGAAGATTGGCGGATCATTTGCGACGTCTCGACGCGGATGGGGTACCCGATGGCCTATGAGTCGACGGCCGACGTCTTTTCAGAGCTGTGTGCGCTGGCGCCATCTTATGGCGGTCTGACGCACGACAACCTCGGAAAAACCGGCAAACTGTGGCCGTGCCCCGACCCTGCACATGACGAAGGCCAGAAGATTCTCTTCGACGACCGTTTTCCCACGCCGACCGGCAGGGGCAAATTCGTTCCGTGCGTCTGGAAGCCGGCGCAGGAGCTGCCTGACCGCGACTATCCTTTTGTGCTCAATACGGGTCGCGTATTGGAGCATTGGCATACGGGCACGATGACGCGCCGCAGCCAGGCGTTGGCGACGATTGAACCGCAGGCTTTCGTGGCGGTGCACCCCGACGACCTTTCGCGGCTCGGGCTGGGCGACGACAGCCGGGTTTGCGTGTCGAGTCGCCGAGGGAAGATCACGCTGGCGGCGCGCGCCGACCGCGGCATCGAGCGCGGGACCGTGTTCATTCCTTTTCACTTCAGGGAAGCTGCCGCCAATGTGCTGACCAACGACGCGCTCGATCCGTTCGGAAAAATCCCCGAGTTCAAGTTCTGCGCCGTTCGGCTCGAGCGTGCTTGACGCTGCCCAAGGGGGGTGGCGATAATCCGTGCTCCCAGCCAGGGGGGGCGACGCGGCACAAGCGGCTGATCGTGGCCGCCCGAATCGGAGCCCGGAACGGCGCCTCATTCGACTTTCCCAAGCCCTTTGCGATCATGCCCAGACACCATCGGCTGCTGCTCGGGATTATTTTCGTGTTTGCCATTGCGCCGCAGTCGGCTCGCGCGCAACTGAGGTACCCTGAACCGGCGACCGATGATGATGCCGGCTTTGAATCGATTTTCGACGGCAAGACCCTCAACGGCTGGGCAGGCGACCCGAAGTACTGGCGCGTCGAAAATGGCGTTCTGGTGGGCGAAGTGACTCCCGAGACGATTCTCAAACAGAACTCGTTCATTATCTGGCGCGGTGGCGTGACGCGCGATTTCGAGTTGAAGGTGCAATACCGCGTTTCGTCAAAAGGAAACAGCGGCATCAATTATCGCAGCGTCGAGATTCCGGGTCAGCCCTGGGCCATGCGCGGGTATCAGTGCGATATCGACGGCGAAGACACCTGGTCGGGGCAGAACTACGATGAGAAGGCCCCCGGCGGCCGCAGCATTCTGGCGTCGCGTGGTCAGGTTTGCCGGATTGTGGAAGGGAAGAAGGCGCAGATCATCGGCTCTGTCGGCGAGAAGGACGCTTTGCAACAGCTTGTCCGCAAGGAAGACTGGAACGACGTCCACCTCATTGTGCGCGGAAACGTGATGGTGCACATGGTGAACGGGCACGTGATGAGCGTGGTGTTCGACGACGACGCAACCAACCGGCGTTTCGATGGGCAATTGGGGGTGCAGGTCCACGTGGGGCCCCCGATGAAGATCGAATACAAGAACTTCCGAATCAAGCACCTCGCCTCGTCGAACAAAGGCTGACAGCGTCTTGAAAAACGGCGACCGGCGCCCTCGCGAAGGGAACGTGGTTTCTGCGCACGTCCGGGGGCCGGTCCCGGTTTTTCACGGCCTGCCAAGCGGCGGGCCGCCGATTCAATAGACGATATTCAGGATCCTGAGGAACGAGTTTGATCGTGAATAAAGCCGCAGCTTCCTCTCGGCAGGATAGTCATCTCACACCGGTGAACGACGCCGAACGAAACATCGAGTTCGAGTTTATCCGTGCGACCGAGAATGCCGCATTGAGCGTGGTGCACTGGCTGGGCCGCGGCGACAAGGAACGGGCCGATGCAGCGGCTTGCGATGCGATTTACGGCGTGTTCGATTTCGTCGAAATTCGCGGCGAAGTCGTGATTGGCGAGGGGGTGAAAGACAACGCCCCCGGCATCTTCGTGGGCGAGAAGCTGGGTCGCTGGTCGCCGGGCAGCCCGCGCTTCGACATTGCGCTTGACCCGATCGACGGCACAACGAACCTCGCCAACGGCCTGCCCAACTCGATCTCGGTCATTGCCGCCAGTCACGTCGAGAACGACGACGGCCACGTGCTGCGCCACATCCCCAGCTTCTACAGCCGCAAACTGGCCTTCGGGCCGGCGGTCGTGCAGGCGGTTCGCAATGGGATGGAACCAATCGGCCTGCACGACCCGCTGGAAAAGACGCTGCCCAAACTGGCCGAAGCCCTGGGCAAGCGCGTGCCCGAACTCGTTGTGGTCATGCTGAATCGGCCCCGGCATAACGAGCTGATTGCAACGGTGCGGCGTTGCGGCGCCGCCCTGAGGTTGATCAGCGACGGCGACATTACGGCGGCTGTTGCGCCCTCGCTGCCCGATTCGGGCGTCGACGTCTACTGCGGGATCGGCGGGTCGCCTGAGGGGATTCTGACGGCTGCTGCTCTCAAAACCCTGGGTGGCGACATGCAACTGCAGATGTGGCCCCGTGACGATGCCGAGCGGGCCGAACTGCTCAAATCGAACACGCAGGCGCATCTCGATCGAATCTACACCTTGCCTGAACTTGTGCGAGGCGACAGCGCGGTGTTCTGCGCGACGGGCATCAGCGACAGCTCGCTGTTGCCGGGCGTCAAGCTGGTGGGCAGCAAGGCCATTACGCACTCGATTCTGATGCGGGCCCGCAGCCGCACCGTGAGATATATTCGCGCCGTGCACGATCTCGCGGCCAAAACAATTCATCTGCGCAGCGATCACAGCGAGCACAAGCTGTGAGCGGGCCGTCGCATATTTCGTTGACGGTGGCGATGCGCGGCGACACTTTCAGAGGCGCAGCATGGAAACTTCGCCATCGCCCGGTTTGCCAGCGCCAGAGCAGCTCTGCCGCTGGCTCGCCCACGCCGTCGCCTGCGGCGCGTCGGACGTGCATCTGATCGCAGGGCACCCCCCGGTGCTGCGGCTGCACGGCGATTTAACCGAGCTTTCGGAAACGGCGCTGAGCGCGGCCCAGGTGCAGGCCCTGTTGACGCCGCTATGTACGCCTGAGGCCCTCTCGCGACTGCATTCGGCGAAGAACTCCGATTTCTCGCTAAGCCTGACTCTCAACGGCCGCCCCGCCCGGTTTCGCGCCAACCTGTTTTATGCCAACCGGCAACTCGCCGGCTGTCTGCGACTGGTCCCGGCCGAGATTCCCGACTTCGACTGGGCCGGCTTTCCGCAGGCGCTGGCGAACCGGCTGGCTGGTTTGCGCGACGGGCTGGTGATCGTCACGGGAGTCACGGGGTCTGGCAAGACGACGACTCTCGCGATGATCGTCAATCTGCTCAATCAGGCGGGCGGATGTCGACTCATTACCGTCGAAGACCCCGTCGAATTTGTGCTTCCCCGGTGTGCCGACTCGGTCGTCACGCAGCGCGAAGTGGGGGCCGATGTGTTGAGTTTTGCCGACGGGCTGAAATACGGCTTGCGGCAGGACCCTGACGTGATTCTGGTGGGCGAGGTGCGTGATCGCGAAACGGCGCAGATGGCCGTGAGCGCGGCCGAAACGGGGCACCTGGTCTTTACGACCCTGCATACCCGCGACGCCAAGGGGGCGATGACCCGCTACGCCGATCTCTTTCCGCAAGAGGCTCAGGGCGATATCCGTTCGCAATTGTCGATGAGCCTGCGGGCCATTGTGAGCCAGCGGCTGCTGCCGGCGATTGAACGGGGCGAGAAGAGGCACCTGGCCCTCGAAGTGCTCTGGAACACGCACCCCATCGCACACGCGATCAAAAGCGGCAAACTCGAGAGCATCGACAACTACCTGATCACGCACCGCGACGACGGGATGGTGAGCTTTGACGAATCGGTTCGTCAATTGCTGCGCGCCGGCAAGATCACGCGCCGGGTCGCCGAGCAGAACGTGCGCGAGGTTTCGTTGCTCAACCGCACGTAGTCGACTCTGTGATCCATGCCAGATCGTACCCGGCTTGCCGCGCTGCCTGGACCACTTCGCCGGGAACATTCTCATTCGCCAGAAATTTCGCCATGCACTACACCGGCAGCGGGTACACGTGTTCTTGCTTGATCGTTTCCGTCGCGTAGTGCAACGCCGCCTGAATGTCATCTGGCGTGAGTTGGGGGTAATTCTTGAGAATTTGCTCGTGCGTCCAGGCTTCTGCCAAAAGCTCCAACAGAAACTCCACGGCAATCCGGGTCCCTCTGATGACCGGCTTGCCAACGAGTACCTTCGGGTCAACGCTGATTCGATCTTGCCAATCCATACTGGGCTCCTTTCACATTTGCGTCCGGTCAGAACATGCGCACTCGGCACTGCGCTTCAGTTCGACAACACTGGCTGACCCATTAGCGAACGTGCGATCAATCGCTCCAAGTATTCGAGGAGGCCCTGCATCCGCTGTCGAATCGTGGGCCGACCAATCAGACAGTTTATCGCCGTCCGGACGCATCGGCAAATTTACCGAACCCGTTCAGAACACCAACGCCTGGTTGTCCCCACACCAGCGACCCGTTCCGATGCTAGACAACTGCTGGGCGGACAGAATGATGCCTGCGACTACTGTCAATGAGTGCCGAATCGTGTTCCAAAGGGCGTCGGAAATACGAATCGCCTGTGATCCGCGCCAACAGAGTCATGTGCCAACCGCTGCGGCTTCAGACTTCATCGCGTCGATCAGCGGAAAAACCTCGTCGAGATGGTCGCTGAACAGATCCCCGATCAAGAGGTCGGTGAGGTGCCCCTTGTACTGCGGGTGTTTCCTGACGAATCGGCCGAAGTTGAAGCCGTTGTAGTAATCGCAGACCAGCCGCCGCATGCGGTCCATGCCGCGGACGTAGTCGGGCTCCCATTTGCCAAGCTGGGCGGCAGACGTGTCGCCCTTTGCCAGCCCCTCGGTCACGCAGTCGGCAGCCATCTCTCCCGAACGCAAGGCGAGCAGGACCCCCGACGAGTACAACGGGTCGAGAAACCCGAAGGCGTCTCCCACGAGCACCCAGCCGTCGCCCGCGGCACGTTGCGACCGATACGAATACTCCTTCGCCGCATAGAAGTCGGTCACCCGCTCAGCCGTCTCGATGCGCGGTTGCAGGCCCGGGCAGCGTGAGACTTCTTCAAAGTAGATTGCTTCGTAGCTCTTGTCGGCACGGTCGCGGAACAGGTAGCCGTGGTCGGCCACGACGCCGACGCTCAGAATGTCGTCGTGCAGCGGAATGTACCAGAACCAACCCTGTTTGCCGCGGACGGCCATTACGAGCGTGGCCCCTTCATCGCGACCGGTGTCGCGGTAAGCGCCTTTCCAGTAGGTCCACAGGGCCGCCTTTTTCAGCACCGGATCCCAGTCCCTGAGACCCAGGCGACTCATAATCAACGAACTCTGCCCGCTGGCGTCGACAACCACCCTGGCTTCGACGCGCCGCTCGACCCCGGTTTCGTCGACCAATCGCACCCCGGTGGCCCGCTGGCCATCGAACAGCACTTCCAACACGCGCACGCCTTCGTGCACTCGCACGCCGTGCTCGCGGGCGTTGTTGAGCAGGAGGTGATCGAATTCGCTGCGGCGGACCTGCCACGTCTGAGACGATTCGTGCGGGCGATGGTCGACAAAGTAGAATGGCTCTGAAAGGCGGCCGTTCTCGCTGACGAACTGCACGCTGTACTTCCTGACGAAGTGGCTGCCGCGCAGCTTGCCCAGCATATTGAGCCGTTTCAGCACCCAATACGTCTGGGGAATCAACGATTCGCCAATGTGGAACCGGGGAAACGTTTCGCGTTCGTACAGGTTGACCGTGAAGCCCTTCTGGGCGATCAGCGTCGAGACGGTGGAACCTGCGGGGCCACCGCCGATGACGACGACGTCGGGCGATTGAGCGGCTGGCATGGGAGGGCAGGGTGGCTGTCGATTGAAAGCGTCCGCAACGATTCACGACAGCATACGACGACGGCAATAACCTGTCAAGACAAGTGTTGTTCGAACATTATTCGACAATGGGGGTCGAATGGCCCACGGCATGTGTCGGCCGGACCTGCTGGTCATCGACGCGGGATTCCCCATCGGCCACCTGCACCCGACCGGGCTGACGGGGGGCCGCGAACGCCACCTGCGTCGGCAACTCGCTCCACTGCTGCCCTGCCTGGTGCGTCGCGCCGCGCTCTACTTCGCGCCGCACGTGGCCATCCTGGTAAGGGCCCACGCCGAATACGAACCAGTTGTTGTCAGCCGACTGCGACAGAGAGATTCCGCCTTCGCCGAGCAGTTGCATCGTGCGGGCGTCGTATGCCGCCAGCCCGATTTTGGCGACGGCCGATTGATTTGAACGCGAGATCAGCTTGATCTCAGGAATCGACACCATTCCGGGCATGGCGATGGCCGGGGTACCCAGGAACGAATCGGAATGATCGGTTCCGACGCCGCCGCTGCGCAGCTCGAGCACAATATCGGCCTGTTCCGGTTTCGTGGCGATGGTGCCTCCGACCCGTGCCACTCGATGACGTACCGACGCGGTGAGGTAGCCCTTGTCGGAACAATCGAGATATTTGTCTTCAATCAGCACGGCGCGCCCGCGAAATGCCTGAAAGTCGATCTTGTTCAAGGACTGATCGATGGCGTTCGAGATCAGCAATTGCTCTCGCCCGGTGCGCGCCGTGTCGCTGCGCTTCAGGCTCGAACAGCCGCAAACTGTCAGAATCGACAGCAAGACGAGGGCATTGAAGGCGCGAGACAAGAAAATCTCCTGGGCGCGTGGCGACATGCCGGCCGGCGGCCGGTCATACCTCAGGCAGGATGACGTGGTGGAATGAGGGAGAGAGTGGGGGGAAGCTAACCGGCCGGGCGAATTCTGGCAATCCCGAAATGCGGCCCTTTTCGCGGGCGGAAACCCGGTGGCGGCCGACACGTCGGCAACCGGCAAAACGCTGGGCAGCCTGTTGTCGCCGCCTGACAGGCTACTGTAGAGTGGAAATCAGGCGTCGCGCGCGTCGCCGACGCGCGCCTGAGTTTGCACATTCGAGCCGGGGGGAGCTTTCCTGTGAGCGACGTTCGCCTGGGAATTGTCGGTTGCGGATTGGTCATGCGCGAAAAGCACATGCCCGTGCTGCCCCATATTCAAGGGTTGAAGATCGTCGGCATCGCAGATTCCGACCCCGTTCAGCTTGCCCGCATCGCGAATGAGTTCGGGTTTTCATGTTGCTTTCCGTCGTTCGAGGCGATGCTCGAGGGCATTGAACTCGATGCGGTCGCCGTGCTGACTCAGGTTGGAGAGCATCACCAGATTGCGCGATCGGCGATCGCGGCCGGCAAACATGTCTTTGTCGAAAAACCCCTGACGCTCACCGTTGACGAAGGAATCGACCTTGCGCAGTTGGCTGAGTCTGCCGATGTCTGTTGCATGGTGGGTTTCCACATGCGCTGGCACCCTCAGATTCTGCAGGCCCGCCGACTGCTCCGGCAGGGCGCCCTGGGAACGATCGAGTGCATTCAGGGCACCTGGTCGTGCGACGCCCGCCGGCATGCTTTACCAGCGTGGCGCAACCACTGGGACACCGGCGGGGGGTGTCTGATCGAGCTGGGCGTGCATCTGTTTGATCTGTGGCGTTTTCTGGGTGACGCCGAAGTCGCCGAGATCACGGCATTTTCGCGTTCCGGGCAGTGGCCCGATGAAAGTGCCGTCTGCCAGGCGGTCTTGCAGAACGGCACGCTGGCGAGTGCGGTGATTACCGAGCGCAGCCGCCAGGATATCGAATTGGCGATCTTCGGTACGGTCGGCCAATTGCGCATCGCATCCTTGAGGTACGACGGGTTCCAGTATGAATCGACCATCACCCGCCCCGGAGATTTCGGCCCGACGATCAGGCGCGCCGTTCGCAGCCTGACCGAGTTTCCGCGGGGCCTGGCCAATCTTCCGGGAGGCGACTATCGGGCGAGTTATCGCGGGCAATGGCGGCATTTTGTCGCTTGCATCGACCAGAAGCAGCGGCCGACTCCTGCATTTCAAGACGGCCTAGAGGCCACGCGAATCGCCCAGGCGGCGGTCGCTTCAGCGAAAACCAGGCAGCGCGTGGTTGTCGATAGAGCGCCCGTTGCCGCGAGTCCGTAGAGGGGTGATCCATGCGGCGGGCCCTGCCGTTCGTCGGCCATCTTCCCTGGTTCCTGGGCAACAAGCTGGACTTTCTGGCGGCTGCCGCCGGGCACGCGACCGAGCGCGCGACGCCCCTGCAACTCGGCGGCGTGACGTATCTCTTGAATTCGCCCGACGACGTCTGTCACGTGCTGTCGCGGAATGCCGACAACTACACCAAGTCGCCGCGACTTTCGGGCTCGAGCTCGAGGCCGCTGTTCGGCGGCGTTCTGTTTACGCTTGATGGAACCGAACACAGGCGTCGCAGAATGGTGCTGCAAGACGCGCTTTCGCGTTGTCGGGCCGAGTCGGTAGAGGCCATCACGTCAGAGTGGGTCGATGCTCTGGTAACAAACTGGCGGGGCGTGCGTCGGGTCGAACTCAATTCCCAGATGGCCGACCTTGTCGAGCGCATTTCTTCGAGCATCGTAATCGGCGCCGCGACGGCGCGCGCGTACCCGGAAGTACGGGCGTATGCGCTGGCGCGGCGGGCCTATGTCGAACATCGGCTGCGGTACCCGATTTCGTGCCTCGAACGTCTGCCGCTGCCCGTCATCGTGCGTTACAACCAGGCGCGCAGACGGCTGGTGGCTCGATTTGGCGCGTTGATCGATCATGCAACCCGTGACGATGCGCCGACGATCCTTTCGCATCTGGTTCGCACCCGTGGGGGCAATGGGCAGGGGCTCGGCGACGACGACATCATCAACGAAGTGCTGGCCATGCTGGTTTCGGGATTCGAGACCACTGCGCAATGGCTCGTGTTTACCTTGTACCTGCTGGCCACGCATTGTGAGGTCCAAGACCGGCTTGTGGCCCAACTTTTTGAGGCTGACGAGAATCGCCAGGCGGGCGCCGGCGCGCCGGCCGCCGACAATTGGACCGAGTTGGTGCTCTACGAATCGCTGCGGCTGTTTCCACCAACCTGGTTGTTTCTGCGAATCGCCACCGCGGCAGACACCTTGCCCTCAGGGACCCGGGTCGAGGCGGGCGCCAAGATCTATATTTGCCCCTACACGCTGCATCGGAACCCCCGGATCTTTTCCGATCCGCTGACGTTTGACCCGGCGAGATTCTCGCGACGGCTCAGGCAGACCATTCCGCGGTCGGCGTATATTCCGTTTGGCGACGGCCCCCGAGCGTGCGTTGGCGAGACCGTGGCCCTGCTGCAGGCGCGGTGCATTGTCGAGGGAATTTTACGGCGATATCAGCTCAGCCCGGCGCCCGGGCAAACCATCAGGCTGTCTCCCGGCGTGACGCTCCAGCCGCGGCAGCCGATTTACCTGGAACTGACGCCTCGTGAGGCGGCATGCCCGACGTGACGGGCCTCAATGGAACCGTGCTTTACAATCGTCGTTCCGACGCGCAATCGCCTCGAGCCATTGCGCCGGCTGCTGGGTTCGCTCTGCGCGCTCGAGTATCCGGTCGATCGCTTGGAGGTGATCGTTGTCTGGGATACGGGCGATGCGAATCCGGACGACGTCGTGGAGCAGTTCCGCGGGCGTCTTGACGTCTCGTCGCTTGAATCGCCGTATTGTGGTCCGGGGCCGGCGCGGCAGTGTGCCATCGAGCGGGCCCGGGGCGATTTTGTCGCGTTCATCGACGATGATTGCGAGCCCCATCACGACTGGCTGCGGGGCTTCGCACGGGCGTTTGAAACGGGCGATGCGCTCGCCGTCGGCGGCAAGGTACGCAACAGACTGACCGACAACGTCTTTGCGAGCGCCAGCCAACTGCTGATCGACTTCGTCTACAGCTTCTACAATGCAGACCCCGCCGACGCCTGGTTTTTTACCACGAACAACGCGGCGGTCTCGGCTGACGGCCTGCGCCGCATGGGCGGCTTCGACCGCGACTGGTGCATCGCCGGGGCCGAAGATCGCGACTTCTGGATGCGGTGGCGGCAGGCGGGCCTGCGAATGTTGTACGATCCGCGAATTGTCGTCGAGCACTCACATGCGATGAGCTGGGGCAGCTTCTTGTCGACGCATTATCGTTACGGACAGGGCGCCTATTATTTTCACAGGCGGTACGCGCTGGCGCGATCGAAGTCCCGCCGATTCTTTGCCGGCCTGCCCGGCTTCGTGTGGCGCTCGACCTCGATTGCGAGATTTCCGATCTACCTGGCGCTGGCGGGGTGTTCGCAGGTCGCCAGCGGGGCGGGGTTTTTGCGCGAGTGGGTTCGAAAGCAGCCGGGCGCGGCCGCATCGGCCACGGGCAGCCACGTTGGTTGTTGACGTTCACGTGCAACGCGCGTCGCCGTTTAAGGTCTCTCGGCGAGAGCGGCAGGCTTCGTAGAGGAAGCCGGCAGCGTTCGCCGCCTGCCAGACCGGCAAGAGCGCCAGCGTTTTCAAAGCCTGGCCTGCCGGCAACTTTGAAAGCGGGCCTCCCAGGAGAAGCGGCAGCCTGGCGTGCACACCCCATTCGTCTCGCAGACGGCCCGCGCGGCGCTCGCGGCGGGCGCGGTGAAACAGGAGCGCGCCGCGTCCGTATGCGAAGTGCTGGCGACAGAACGTGGGCAGAGTCAGGTCGTGCGCGTGCAGCACGCAGGCCTCGGGGACGTACGTCATCTGCTGGCCCCGTTGAAGCCAGCGGCTGCAGAAATCACGGTCTTCCGAGGCGACGCGAAACCTTTGCCCCTCGAAGCCGCCCAAGGCGAAAAATGAGCTCGCCGGGACGGCGATGTTGTTGGATGCGAAAAAACGGGCCGCGTTCGGATTGGCGTTGAAGAAGGCATACGCCACATCGACTATGACCTGACTGGCCGTCGAATAGGGATTCTGCACCAGATGGTTGACAGTGCGACCACCCAGCAGGTTTTCGGGCGTCCGCTGGAACCCGCAGGCCAGAGCAATCAGCCAGTTGCGATCCGGCAGACAGTCGTCGTCGGTGAAGGCCAGATACTGGCCGCGCGACGCCTGGGCGCCTGTGTTGCGTGCCATTCCCGGCCCGCCATTCGCCTGGCGCAGGAGAGTGAGATTCATTCGGTCGAGATAGGGCGCGACGACGGAATCCAGCGGCTGTGGGCCTCCGTCGTCGACGACGATCACCTCGAAGCCGCCGGCGGGTGCATCGAGCCGGGTCAGAGACTCCAGGCAATTCGCCAGTTGGCGAGGGCGCGCGTAGGTGGGAATAATGACAGAGAATAGGCGGTCCTGCCGATTCAAGTCGGCTCCCTGGCGCCATCAATCGGCGGCGTCGAGGAAAAGAAACTGAAACGGCTCACAGAAATGTTCTGACCGCGAAATTCACCGAGTAGCAATAGAATCAGAACCACTATTCCGGCCGTGGCGCTCAATTGGATCAATACCCACCCGCGGGGCGCGGGGAAGCATCCGACGGCGATAAAGGCGCCGATCGCGAGCGCGACAGAGCGGAACAGAGTGCCGGTGGGCGCGGCGACGTTTTCGAGCCGTCGAAGCATCAGCAAGGAGATGATTGAAAACAGTCCGGCGACAATCGCCGTCGTCAAGCCGGCTCCAGTTGCTCCGAAGCGCGGGATGATCAGGGCCTGTCCCACGCAGGCTACGGGCACCATGGGAACTCCGATCGCCAGGCACCATGCCGGATGGTTCAGTGCTGTGAGCAGGGCCGCGGTCGTCGAAATCAGAACCAGCCCGATGGCTGCGAACACGAGAACGGCAAGCACCGGCGCAGCGATCGCGTACTCAGACCCGTAAACGACCGTCATCACGCCCGGCGCACCCCCGGCGACCAGCCCGGCGACGGGAAGCAACAGCAGGCAGCCGCGTAGCGCCTGTCGGCTCAGTTGCCGGGCGCCCGTACGATCGCCTTCGGCGATCAGTTGTGTAACGGCCGACAAAACCAGCGCAATGAGGACCTGGCCGAACCAGACCGGCAGCAGGGCGAGATTCTGGGCCGCGCCATACTGACCGGCCTGTGTCACGGTCGCGCCCAGCGATTTCAGCATGAACAGGTCGAGGCGCTCAAACGTATGCTGGCTCACGGCGAAGATGAACAGAGGCACGGCATATCCGACAAGATCTCTGATGCGCAGGTCAGAACGCCCCCAGAGGGGTAGGCGCGTCAGCCGGCGGCCCACCGCCAGATCGACGCACGAAGTCGCGATCAGGCCGACGAGAGCTCCGGTAACTCCCCAACCCAGCTTGACCAGCGTGATGATCAGAATCGCGCGCGTCAGCCAGCGCACGGCGCCGCTCACAGCCCGCCCACGATAACAACCGCGACCGATCAGAACCTGCCGGTACGCCTGTGAGACGCTATACAGCGGGATGTCGAGCGCCATCAGCCGCAGGGGGCCCGACAGGCCGGGGGCTTTTAGCAGGTCCGCGATCCCGTCGGCCGCGAGAACCAGGGCGGCGGTAGCCAGCAACCCGGCGCCGAACTGATAGCGAACGACGGTCGAACCAACTGCCTTCCAATCGCGGGCGCGGCGGACGAACAGAATTGTGGCACGGGCGAAAAGCGCCAGCAGGCAGGTTTCCACCCAGCTCACAAGCGTTACCACCAGTGTGAACTGCCCGTATTGATAGGTGCTCAGCTCGCGCGTCAGCACGCCGGCCGCAATCACCGCGGTGAGCGGAAAGAGCGATTCCGACAACAGCACCCAGAACAGGCCATCGAGCAGGCGGCGATTGGGGCTCGAGAGGTTCTCAGCCATCATGGCAACGCCGGTTCACGAGATCGGTCGTCAGATACCGGCGCGTTTGTGCGCCTCAGAAGAAAGCGTTCGCGATGGAATTCACGGTCGCTGAGCGTCTGCATCGAGTCGCCCGAGCCTGCCGCATAGCCGACCATTTCTCCGAGCCCATCGAGTGTGAGCAGCAGGGCGAGGGCCGGCAGGATCCGCAGCAAGCCCGGGCGTGACTGAATCGCCCAGGCCTGTCGTAGCGCACGGGTCAAGCGGACGAGGGGAATCAACGGGGCAGCGAGCGTGTAGAATGCCCGCCTGCCGAACGACCAATCGCGAGCCCTATTGCTCGCGAACAGTCGACCGCCCTGAAAACGCAATCCGCAGGAGGGCCCAAGTCGTTCGTAGTTGAGGTGCAGGGTTCGCGCCGCGGGGTCGAGATAAAAGCGATGGCCCTTTGCCCGCAGGTCCCACTGCATCGGGCTCTCGGCCTCGAGCCGGTCGGGCAGGGCATCTCCGTAGTTCAACAAGGCCAGGCGCTTGTAGCCGCTGTTGTGCCCGGGTATGTGGTGCCGCTCGCCAGCCGCCGCCGGGGCCGCGAACTCGCCATATTCGATCAGGAAGTTGGCCCAGCTCACCACGGTTGCCGGGTTGGCGTTTTCGAACGCCGGGCCGACCCCGGCCCACGGTTCGCGGTGGCGAGCGACGAGCGCCGCGGCCCATTCGGGCCGGGGGAAGCAGTGATCTTCGGTGAAAGCCACGATCGGCGCTGTTGCCACCCTGACACCCGCCGCCCGCGCGACCGAGGTCGACGTCAAGTCGCCGATTTCGACCAGGCGGTGCCCCGCGAAACAATCGAGATCTGAGTCGACGATTGTCAGCCGATCGTGCGAAGGCCCGACGATTACCAGTTCGAGCTTGTCGCGCGCCGTTTGGCGACGCAATGCGGCCACCGTACGACGGATCGTTTCATAAGAGTCCGGAGTGATCAGAATGACCGACATTTCGGCCGTCGCGGTGGCGCTCATCGTCGGGTTTCTTTCGGCAATCTCAGGCTTCGGATGCGGGTGGGGCTCGCAGGGCCAACTGATGAAGGCTGAATTGGCTGGTGTGTCACATTGGAGGTGTTACGGATTTGTCGCGTCGTCTCATAACAGCCGCCTACCTGACCCCCGAACGCTGGTATTCGCTTCGCGGCCTCGACCGCTCGGCCGGCGGGCGAGGCGGTTCGAACCGCTGCTCTTCGTAGTACGAGCGCTCTGTATTGACCTCCCAAACGTCGTAGCTGGCGCCCAGCAGATTGCGCGCGGCGAACAGGCCGCAGAGCATGGAGTGGTCTTGATTGTTGTAACGGTGCATGCCATTCCGCCCGACGGTCTGGAGGTTCTTGAACCCCTCCAGATACTCGCGAATCACCTGCAGGTGACGGCGGTATTCGCCGTCGTACACGGGGTAAGCTTTGGGCTGTCGAATGACGCAGCCATCTTCGACGTCTGCCTCGCGTGCCAACCCCAGTTGTTCAATCTCTCGGGCCGCCAGTTGCAACAGCTCAGAATCTTCTTTGCGCCACAGATCGTCGCCGCGAGTGCAGAAATATTCCATACCGAGGCACGTTCTGGTTGGGTCAGGCACCATGTCGGGCGACCAGTTCTTGAAGTTCTGGATGCGGCCGACGCGTGAATCGGGTGCATGAACGTAGATCCAGTTGTCGGGGAACAGGTCTGCCTGGCGGATAATCAGCGCGACGAGAATGAAATCGCGGTACTTGAGGCTTCGGGCGGCTTCGAGCACCGCGACCGGCGGAGGGGGGTCGAGCCTCAGAATCAACTGGCCCAGCGGCAGGCTGCTGACGAAGCGATCTACGGGTAGCTCGCGGACATCACCGTTCCTGCCGACGATGGCCGAGATGATTTGATTGTCGCGGCGGCGAAGGGAATGGATGGGGGTTTGCAGCAGCACCTGGCCCCCCAGTTCTTCGACGCGCTCACGGCATCGTTCCCACATCTGCCCCGGCCCGAGTCGCGGGTAGTGAAATTCTTCGACCAGCGAGCGAACGTGCCGATGGCCGAACAGCGCCTGCGAGACGGCGGCGACCAGCGACAGGTCTTTGATCCGCTGGGCGGCCCATTCTGCGCGAATCTCGTGGCAGGGAATTCCCCAAACCTTTTCGGTGTAGGTCTTGAAAAACGTGCGGTACAGCCGCCAGCCGAATCGATTGACGACCCACTGCTCGAACGTTTCTTCCGGAACGACGGGGCGCAAGTGGGCCTGGAGGTAGCTGCCAAGTATCCGCAGCGACTCGACCAGCCCCAGGTTGCCGACGACGTTTGTCAGAGAGAGCGGGTACTGAAAAAACCGTCGATTGAAGAAGATTCGGGAAAGCCGCGGTCGCAGCAGGAACTCGTCTCCCAGCAGGTCCTCCCAAAGCTGCTGCACGTCGGGCGCTTTGGTGTAGAAGCGGTGGCCCCCGATATCAAATCGATAACCCTTGTACAGCTCGGTGCGTGCGAGCCCGCCGACCCGCTCGGCCGCCTCGAGTACCAGCGTCTCGACGCCGTTGCGCGCCAATTCGTAGGCGGCCGTCAAGCCCGCCGGTCCTGCACCGCCAATGAGCACCGGGGCACTCATCAGACGCCTCCCCGTGGGCCGCAGGGGGCCGCCGATTGCGTGGCCCGACGTCGCTCGGGCAGAACATGCCGCACGAGCGCGGCGGCGAAGGCTGCCCCCGAATAAACGTGGCTCAACCAGTGCCACGGAATCGTGCGCACGGCGAACCAGAACCCCCTTTTCTGCCAGAAGAACTTCAGCACAGGAACGTCGAGGACCAATAACGAGATGACGAGAATGGCGGCGAGAGCGAGGGCCGGGGGCCACAACCAGCCCGCGCCCGTGACGACGGGCAAGGTACACGCGAGGGCGACGCGGGCCCGGCTGGCGTGACTGATATTCAGATCATTTTCCATTTTTCCGACCCGCAACAGCAGCTTGCTCCAGGGCCAGGCCCGCTGAAAGACGTCGGTTTTGAACAGCGAGCAGGCATCCCACCTCTTCCAATGCTTGACCTGCAAGGGCTTGCAGACGCGAATGCGACGACCGGCTGACCGCAGTCGATAGCCGAGTTCGATGTCTTCGATGCTCGGCTGCCGATACCGCTCGTCGAAGCCCCCCACTTCAAGGAATACGCTGCGGCGAATCACGCCGCAGGCCCCCCAGAATGTGAAGCCCTCGCTCGCGGCCTGCTGATGCACGTAGTGGTGCAGCAAGTTCTTGTATTGGGAAAGCAGATTCAGTTCCGCGGGGGCGTCGTCGTACGAGCCGATGACGGCGTCGACGCCCGAGGCGCCGTCAAAGAGGTGCATGAACACCTCGAGCGCCCCTGGGGGCATGGTGACGTCGGCATCGACGAAGAACAGCAGGTCGCCGCGAGCCGCCCGCGCGCCCTGGTTTCGGGCCACAGCAGGACCGCGCCGACCGCCCGTCTGCAAAAGCGTTACCGCAAATTGTTGCGCGACCCGGTCTGAGCCGTCGGTGCTGCCGTCGTCTATGACAAGAATTTCCGCGATCGGCGGTATGGCGGCTCGCAGGCTCTCGAGGCATTGCACGAACGCCGGGCCGCCATTGTAGACCGGCACAATCGCGGAAACGGTCGGGCACGGCCCCGACGCCGTCTCCAACCGTTGCAAAGTGCAGTCCGACCTTGAGACGCAATCGATGGGTGCCATGGAAAAAATGGTAATCATCCCTGGCGAGGTTGATTCTCATTCCTTCCGTGGGTCGAACGCAGTAGGAAAGTGCGTTTCCGGCGTGTAGGATTTCGACTCAGCCGCAGATTGAGGGTTCGTTTCGCCAGGCTTGACGGCATTCCGCACCCGGGCCAGATGCCCGGTCGAGCGCCAGTCTCAGCATACACGCCGGCAAATAGGGCGGGAAAGTGAAATGAACCGCAAATTTGCCGGGTGCGGGTTGGGCTGGCAGACGGCGCTGGTCGTTGCGGCGTGGGTCTATCTGTGCGGGTTGTTCAGCGACAATGACGGGTTGTGGCTTCAGGGAGACGCACCTCGCCACGCACTCAATGGCCTGTTCTGGAAGGACTTCCTGCTCAGCGGAGCCCTTGATCCGCGAACCTACGCACTGAGATATTTTGCGCGCTACCCGGCCGTTTGCCCGAATCTGTATCCTCCCGGGTTCTATTTTTTCGAGGCCGCGGTGTTCGGCGTCTGCGGGACGTCTCCGTTCGTTGCCAAGGGGCTGGTGTTGGCGTTTGCCCTGCTGGCGGGGCTCTACACGATGGCCTGGTTGCGGCGCTGGATCGACCCGGCAGCCGGCGGGGCGGCGGCACTTCTATTGCTCTCTCCCGGACTGACGACCTGGTCTCACGCGATCATGTTGAACGTGCCGGCGCTGGCGGTCGGCCTGGCGGCGCTGTACCACGCGCGGCGAACGTTGGAACTGCCTGCGGGGAACGCGGCCCGGTGGCACCTGAATGCGGCGGCGGCGTTTTCGACCCTGAGCATTGTGATCTATCCCATGACCGGGCTGGTCGTCTTTGTGGCGCTCGCCTGGCTGGCGGCGATGGGCCGCTGGGAATTGCTGGCGCGCCGTCAAACGCTCTGCCTGTTTTTCATCTCCGCCGTCGTATTGGCCCCCCTCGCCTATGCCGTCTTCCGCTGGGCGCCTCAACAATTGAACCAGGCGCGACCGCATCTGGTGAGCTTCGACGACCGCTGGTCGTGGCGCTACTATTTTGCCGCGTTGCCCAGGGTTCTCGACGGCCCCATGGTGGTGCTGGCGGCATCGGGCCTGTTGATCGGTTTCCTGCAGCGCAGGTGGCGTCAGGAAACCATCTGCCTCTCGCTTTGGATCGGCGTGTGCTACGTCGTCTTGTCGCTCATCTGGGCGAAAGACGCCCGCTACCTGCTGCTTGTCTGCCCGGCCCTGATCTGCCTGGCGACGATCGCACTGGTTTCTCTCGCGGAATGGATCTCGACGAGGGTGCCCAAAGCGTTGCCGCGCGTTGTGCTGGTATCGTCGCTGGCTGTTTTCATACTTCTCGAGGGGTGGCTGGCACACGGTCGATATATTCCCTCGGTCAGCGGGCTGCGTGACGTGGCCGAATTCGTGCGGCAGATCGCGCCCGCGGAAGCCGTGATTTACGACGGCAGGCACAACGGCGTGTTCACGTATTACACCCGCGCGGGCGACCCGAACTTTCGCCAGCAGGTCGTGCGCGGCGACCGGTTGCTGATCGCCAACCAGGTGCGGGATTCGGATCCAGAGGCCGTGAAGGCGATTCTTGCCGAATCCGGGTGCCGCTGGGTGGTCGTCGAATTCGGCACTCATTCCGGAAAAACTCCCCTGACACGCACCCTGCGCCAGGTGCTTCAGGCGGGCGAGTTCGTGCGGGTTCGTTCGTTTCCGATGACGGGCGCCGAGGCGAGCCTCCAGCGGGTCGACGTATTCGAAGTGCGGGAACCACAGGGCCTTGTCGCAGAATTGCCTGTTACCCTCGAATCGCCGCCGGGCGCGACGGGGCCGGTGACCGTTCGTCCGATCCAACGATAGTTCTCACAGGCAAGCGGCCCAGCGAGCCCGTTGCGCGCGACGCCACAATTGACGCCCACAAGGTGCCGCCGTATGCTCGATCGCTTCATCGATTCTCCACATCGCTCAAAGGGACGCAGTCATGCGCCGTGATCTGGCCTTGAGGTTCCTGTTCTGGTGCGTCGTTCCGTTGCTGCTCGTCGGTTGCGGCGACACGTCGACCGGCGGCAAAGCGGGCGGGGGGGCGACGGGTGGCGCCGCCGGCGGCCGTGATTTCAAGATCGCCATTCTAACAAACGCCAGTTCCCCCTTCTGGGACGCCTGCGACCGGGGCTTGAAAGACGCGGGAAAGGAGCTGGGTGTGCGCGTCGAGCTGGTGCGCAATGACGGCACCGAAGGGGGGCAGATTAAGCGGCTCGAACAGATTTCAACTCAGAGCGATGTGAAAGGGGTCGGCCTTTCGGTGATTGAAAGTCAGGCGAGCGGGGTCCTTGAACAGATGCAGGCTTTGCGGGCCAAGGGGGTCAAAGTCATCACGATCGATTCTGATGGACCGCGCGAGGGTCGCGAAGCGTTCGTCGGCACGAACAATCTTGAGGCCGGCCGCGAATTGGGGCGACTGGCGTCGCAATTGCGCACCGGTGGCGGCAAAGCGATGGCGTTTGTGGGGTTTCTCAGCGCGCAGAACGCAGCGGACCGGATTCAGGGTTTCAAAGAGGGGCTCGATGGCAAGATTCTATTCATCGACACCATGGAGGATGGCGTTGATGAATCGAAGGCCCGCAACAACGTGACGGCCGCACTGCAGAACCATCGCGATGTGAACGTGCTGGCAGGCATCTGGTCGTACAACGCGCCGGCGATTGCCGACGTGATCGCGGCCACCGGCCGCCGCAAGGATTTTACGATCGTGGCATTTGACGCCGAACCGAACGCCATTGTCGCCATGGGCCAGGGAAATATCGACGCGATGGTGGTGCAGAACCCGTACGACATGGGTTACACCGGGGCGACGCTCTTGTATCGGTTGATCACCGACGACCGTGAAGGGGCCGACAAGCTGCTTCAAGGGGGTGACGTCATCGACACGGGGCTCAAGGTTGTTGTGCCGGATGAGTCTTCCCCGGTGACCAGCCGGTTTCGCACGACTCTCAAAGATTTCAAGGGCTGGCTTGCCGAGAAGGGACTGGAAGGTTCGTGACCGCGCCTGCTCCTTCCGCCACACCCGGCTGCCGCTGGTGGACCCGGCCCGAGTTCTGGCTGCTGTTGGCGAACGTGATCGTCTATGCCGGCGTGTATTTTGGCGACAGCCAGCGGAATTTCGGCTCGGCCGAGAGTCTGCTCTTGCTGTCGAGCGAAACCACGATGCTGGGGATCTTCGCGATCGGGGCGACGATCGTGATCATCAGCGGTGGCATCGACCTGTCGGTCGGCTCTGTGATCGCGTTCAGCAGCATCATCTTCACCATTGTGCTCAAGCAGATGGCCCCCGATGCGGTTGCGAAAGGGGGCGTTGGTCCGACGGCGCTGGCGGCAGCGACCGCCGCCACGCTGGCGAGCGCACTCTTGGTTGGCGTGTTTCATGCGGCACTCATTACCCGGCTCGACCTGCCCCCCTTCATTGCCACCCTGGGGACGCTCATCGGGCTGAGGAGCCTGGGGCGGGTCATTGCCCAGGCCGTCTATCACAGCGACAAGGTGGCGATGGCCGCGCCTGACTTCCGGTCGCTGTTCAACGCGACGTGGAGTTTTGTGCTGCCTGTGGTCGACATGCCGATCAGGGTGCGGTGGGTGCCATTGTGCGTGTTTCTGGTTGTCGCTGCGTGCGCCGCGGTACTGATGCGTCGCACGGTACTGGGGCGGCACCTGTACGCGTTGGGGGGGAACGAAGAGGCGGCGCGACTGTCAGGCATCCGCACCAACCGTTTGAAGTATGTCGCATATTGCCTGGGAGCGCTTTGCTCAGGCCTGGCGGGCATTCTGTACGCCGCCCGCGAAGGCCAGGGCAATTCGACCACCATGGGAATGGGGTACGAGCTCAATGCAATTGCGGCCGCGGTTGTGGGGGGGGCCAGCCTGCGGGGCGGGGTGGGCACAATGGCCGGCACGATTCTGGGGGCCTTGTTTCTGACTTTGGTCGTCAACGGAATTCCGCACATTATCAAGATCGAGTCGACGCTGTATGAGGGGATCATCGTCGGCGTGGTGGTAATTCTGGCCGTTGCGGTCAATCAGATTCGAGGACGGAAGTGGGGCGGGTAGGTGGGAGGGGTGGCGGCCCGAAGATTCCGAACATAATCCCGGAGATTCGATGCCTCTCATACGGATCCGGCAGGCAGTAGACGCGAGGCCACTTCGTTGACAACGTCGCCTTTGATCTCCCTCCGCAACGTCTTGGTGCGCTTTCCCGGCGTGCTGGCCCTCGACAACGTGTCGCTCGATATTCCCGCGGGCGAACTGCACGCCATTGTGGGCGAAAACGGCGCCGGCAAGAGTACGCTCATGAAAGTGCTGGCCGGCGTGCAATCGCGCTACGACGGCGATGTTCTCTTGCGTGGCCAGCCCGCCCGCTTTCAGTCGACCAAAGACGCCGAACGGGCCGGCGTCAGCATGATCCATCAGGAACTGGTGCTGGTCGAGCAACTGACCGTCGCGGCCAACATCTTTCTGGGTCGCGAGCTGCACGGCCGCCTGGGCTGGCTGGACGAACGCGCGATGAATGCGAGCGCAGCAGGCTTGCTCGCAGAGCTCGAGTGCCGCGCCGCCCCGAACCAGCTCGTGGGCCAGTTGCGCGTCGGCGACCAGCAGCTTGTCGAGATCGCCAAGGCGCTGTCGCTGCAGTCGGATGTTGTCATTATGGATGAGCCGACCAGCGCGCTCACTGAAGGCGAAACCGAGCGGCTGATGCGCGTCATCGCCCGCCTCAAGGCCCGGGGAGTGACGATTCTGTACATCTCTCACAAGATGGATGAAGTCTTCCGGCTCGCCGATCGCATCACGGTGTTGCGCGACGGGCGGCTGGTGACGACGGTGCTGCCCGGTGAATCGTCGCCGCGGGCCATTGCCCATCTGATGGTCGGGCGCGAGATCGAAACGGCCGCTCAGTTTCAGCCGCGAGACCGTGGCGCCGCCGTGCTCGCGACCAAGGGGGTCTCGCTCCCGTGGCCGGGGCACGCACAGCAATTCCGGCTGCGCGACGTCGATCTCGAAGTGCATGCGGGCGAAGTGCTGGGAATCGCCGGCCTGATGGGGGCCGGCCGCACCGAGTTGCTCGAATGCCTGTACGGGTCGACGCACGTCCGCCCCACCGGCACCATTTCGATGCATGGCCGCCCTGTCGCGTTTCGGCATCCGGCCGATGCGCTGGCGGCAGGCATTGCGCTCGTCACCGAAGACCGCAAGCGGCTGGGGCTGTTCGATCGCTTGGACGTGGGGCAGAACATCACGCTGTGCAGCCTGCGCGAAACGCGGCGGGCGGGGCTGATCGACCCGCGGGCCGAGCGGGTGTTGGCCCGAGGCGTCGTCGATCGCTTGCGCGTCAAGACGGCAGGAATCGACGTGGCGATCACGAGCCTTTCCGGTGGCAACCAGCAGAAGTGCCTGATCGGCCGCGGGCTCTTGACGCGGCCCAAATTGCTGCTGCTCGACGATCCGACGCGAGGCATCGACGTGGGGGCCAAGGCCGAGCTGTACCGACTCATCGACGGTTTATGTCGCGACGGGGTGGCGGTGATTGTGACGTCGAGCGAATTGCCCGAACTGTTGCTGCTCTCTGACCGTATCGTCGTGCTGTGCGAGGGACGGGTGACCGGCCGGTTCACGCGAGCAGAAGCGACCGAGCAGCGGATCATGGAAGCGGCGACGGCAAGGAAAAGCGCCGAAGATCGAGGATAGAGGATCGAGAATAGAGGATCGAAGGTAGAAGATCGAGGATGGGGCAGTCGGACCGTGGCCCTCGATCCTCGATTCTCTACCTTCCATCCTCGGTCGTCTCACAAAAAAAGGAGCCATTTGCCTTGACCGACAAACTGCCCGAGGCCCCGGACGGCGGCGCGGAGCGATCGGCGCCCGATCGTCCCGGCCCGTCGGCCCGCTACCCGCACGATTTGTCCGGCGCTGCGTACGAAGACGTCATCCGCGGCTGGCCCCTGCGCGAACTGGCGCTCGCCACGCCCCCGGAGGTGATGTACCCCGACCAGCATTGGGATTGGCGGGCGATCAATTCGCAGGCGCAGATCGACCCGACGGCATGGGTTGCTCCTGGTGTGGTGCTGTACGGTCGCGTGCGGCTATTGGCCCGTTCGTCGGTCTGGTTCGGCTGCATTCTCCGCGGCGACCAGGAATGGATCGAGGTGGGGGAGGAGACCAACATTCAGGACGGCTCGATTTTGCACGTCGAACATGGCGGCTACCCCTGCATTCTGGGCCACCATGTGACGCTGGGGCACCGCGCCGTCGTTCATGGCTCGACGGTAGGCGACGGGGCCCTGATCGGCATTGGGGCGGTCGTCTTGAGCGGGTGCGTCATTGGCGAAGGGAGTTTGATCGCCGCCGGCGCCGTCGTACTGGAAGGAACAAGAACGCCGCCCCACACGCTGTGGGCCGGCTGCCCGGCCAAGCAGTTGCGTGAACTGGCGCCTGGGCAGCGCGAGCGGCTGCTGGGGACATATCGGCATTATGTCAACAATAGCGCCGCGCATCGCGCGGCGTTTCCCGAGGGATCGGCCCACACGCTGACGACCTTCTGCCCGACCGTGTGAGCGACTCGGCTGAGGCTCACAAGCCCAGTAAAGCCCGCTTCTTGCGGATGAAGCCGGCGTGATGCTCGAGATGTTCTTCAACGATCGAAAAGCATTCATCAAGGCGCATTGTGCCGCGCTCGGCATGAATGCCCGTTCGCGCCCAGGCCGACTCGGGAAGGGCGAGCAGCACCCGGCCGAAATTCCGCCGGTTGAGCTCGAAAATCGTGGCTGCGTCAGCGGCAGACTGCCGATCGCAGAATAACCGATCAGCAAACCGGCCCTCATCGAAGGGCACAATGCGGGGATTGTCTTCGGCGATGATCTGCTTGAGCCTCGCAGACCAGATGAGGTCGCTATCCATCAGGTGGATCACCACCTGCTGAATCGACCAGACGCCTGCTCGGGCGTCTGCGGGTGGCGACCTCAGCAATGCTTTCTGGTCGAGGCCGGCGATCAGTTCCCCAAGCCTCCGGCCCGATTCGGAGAACCTTGTCAAACGCTCAGCATCCATTGGATCTCCCTATAAGTCCGGTATCCATATGCGCTGACCGAAATTATCGGCCGAAAGATGCGGGGGCGACAAGAGAGCGAAGGCCGGGCGGAAGGGCTGCGACTACGCCGCCATCGCATTGCCCGTGGCGGGGCGCGTGAGCGCTTCCGAGAGCGCGGCTTCAATCAGTTCCACCGTCCGCTCGGTCGCGCCGCGCTGGCGCGCGACCAGCGTGCGGGCGCGCTGGCCCAACATGGCGGCCGAGTCGGGCGACGCCAGCCACTCGGCCAACTGCCGGCTCATGTCGTCGGCGCCCGACACAACAATCGCCGCATTCTGCGCACAGAGCAACTCGACGACGTCTTTGAAGTTCCAGGTGTTGGGGCCGAACATCACCGCCGCGCCGTAACCGGCCGGTTCGATCATGTTCTGGCCGCCGCGGCGCGTGAGGCTTCCTCCGACGAACGCCACATCGGCCAGCCCCCAGCAGGCGGAGAGTTCGCCCAACGTGTCGAGCAGCAGGACGGGGGGGGCCGGTGCCAATTGTCCCGGCGCGCCGGGGCAGATTGCGGATGGGAGGGACAGGGGAGCGCCGCTGGTCAGCGCGTCTCGCGGCGCGCTGCTTTGATCTTCTCCCTTCCCCCCTCGCGGGGGAAGGGCAGGGGATGGGGGGGCGAGTGTGATTTGACGCGGAAAAACACCTCCGCCCTCAACCCCTCCCCCGTCCAGGGGGAGGGGAGTGGATGAAGTATAGGCACCAATGCCTTGCGGAGCGGGGGGGGCCAGCGTCTCCGGGCTCGAATTCGACAATTCGGATTTCAGATTTGAAATTTCAGATTTGAAATCTCCCGCCGGACTCACATCCAGCCGACTGCGCCGCACCAGCGGCAGGCCGTACTCGCGTTCGACCAGCCATGCGACTTCGTCGAAGCGTTCTTTGTGCCGCGGAACGAGAATCAGACGCACTTCAGGGTGCTGGCGGCGTGCGGCGAGCCAGGCGTCGAGCGCGTAACGCTCTTCCGGCGCATGCGTGCTGCCGGCGACGAACACCCGTTCATGCGATTGCAGGCCAAAGGCCTTCCGCAGGTTCGCGGTGGCGGGGTTGTCGCGCCGGGTTTCGACACGATCGAACTTGATCGAGCCGGTGACGCTCAAGCGCGACCGATCGGCACCCAACGCGACCAGGCGCCCGGCATAGGTCTCGTTCTGCACGGCAACCCGTCTGAGCGTATGCAGCATCTCTTTCACCAGAGGCCGGATGCGGCGGTACCCACGGAAACTGCGCTCGCTGACCCGGCCGTTGACCAGCAGCACGGGAATCTGCCGGGCCGCGGCGGCGAACAGAAAGTTGGGCCAGAGTTCGAGTTCGACCAGCACCACGACCGTCGGTCGGATTCGGTCGAAAGCCTTCGCGACGGCCCAACTGAAATCGAGGGGAAAGTAGACCACACGGTGACCCGGGAACTGCGTTCGCGCCACGTCGTGCCCGGTAGCCGTCGTCGTTGAAACGACGATTTCGACATCGGGCCTCACGCGCACTAACGCCTCGATCAGAGGGCGCAACTGCAAAACTTCGCCCACGCTCACTGCATGAAACCAGACGCAGGGGCGCCCGCTATTCCGGGGCAGCAAACGGCCCAGCAGCTTTTGCCCCCACCCCTGGCGATACTTGCCGCGCGCGACGGCCTGAAACAGCAACCAGGGTGAGACAAGCGTCAGTAACGCAAGATATGCGAGATTCAGTGGCCATGAAAGCATGGGGAATCCCTTCCCAAAGTGAACGGGTCGGCCCGCGGGCTTGCGATCGTGGAGAGGGAATTGGAACAGGAGAAAACAGAGGAAACAGAGACGGCGAGCAAGAACCAAATTTGTATTACGAAAAAACGGAGCGCTCTACCGTGCATCGACTCTTCGACTCTGTGACCTTTCGACTCTGAGACTTTTGAAGCGTCAGCGTTTCCCGTGGCAGTTCTTGAACTTCTTGCCGCTGCCGCACGGGCAGGGGTCGTTTCGGCCCACCCGGTCGCCGCGGTTGCGAATGGGCTCGATGGGCTTGTCGGCGCCGGGGGCGGGGTTTCGCGGCCCGCGCGGGTCGTCGTCGGCAAGGCTTGACGAGTCGAAATCGGGCGCTGGTGATTCGTGCGTCGTGGCCGTAATCTGCCATAGCGACCCGACGAAACCGGGGCTCTCGTTCTCCATCCGGAAGATGGCCCGCGTGACTTCGTGGGCAATCCCTTTCCACATCGTTTCGAACGCCTTCATGCCCTCGCGCTTGTATTCGACCTTGGGGTCTTTCTGAGCGTAGCCCACCAGCCCGATGCCCTGTCGCAGGTGGTCCATGAAGTACAAATGGTCTTTCCAGGCCGTATCGAGCACTTCGAGCAACAAGGCCCGCTCGGCCTCGCGCAACTCGGGGCGATAGCGGGCCTCAATTTCGTGCACCATCTTCTTGCGCGTCTCGTCGCGGTCGAGGGCCAGCAGTTCGTCGGCCTGCACGGGCGACTTCAATTCGCTCTGGGCCCACGAGACCAGCTCTTGCAATGGCGCCGGCTCGCGGACCTTTTCGCGCCGCGTATCCTCGCCGTTCTGCTCGCCGTAGGCCCGGTCGAGAAGCTGGTCGACTTTCGCGAGCGATTGGCCGTTGGAATAGAAGCTGCGGCTGCACTGGGTGAGGATGCCCTGAATTTCTTCGCGCGGCTTGCCGCGAAACGAGTCAGCTTCGAGGTGGGCCTGAAAGCGCCCGTTGGCCCAGCGCGCCAGCCCCTCGCGGTCGTAGCGCTCGCCCCCGCCCGACTGTTCCGACAGGAATCGCGCCATCCCGACGGCGACCGGAAAGTGAATCTCCTTCTCGGCGTAAAGCCGCTCGACTTCGGAGATGATCAGGGTCACCGCGTCGTCGTGCGACCGTTCGGCGAACTGCTCGGGCTGCACCGTGAGGGTGAACTGGTGGTTCAACCAGGCCGCGAGCGACGCTCGGCCGTAATCTTCCGCCAGAAACTGCCGGACCGGCGAAAAATCGGCCCGCTCGATCGCCTCCTTCGCGCGTTCCAGCAGGTGCTCGTACAGCCCATCGCGGCCGATCTTCTTGAACTCGCGATCATTGGTGTTCAGGCCCCAGCGCGCGTTGGCCCATTTCGAGAGGCCCAGCCAGTTCCATTCCGACTTGTCTTCGATTTCTTCAGGCAGGTCTTCGTCAATCTTCTCACGGATCAGGTCTTCGGCCTGCCGCAGGGCCTCGTCTTTGAGGTACTGCAGGGCGAAATCGGCGTCGGCGTCGCGCAGGTCAGAGGCTTCGACTTCGATGCCCGCCGCCTGGGCCGCCCATTGCGCGCAGCTCGCGCGGCCGTAATTGGCGTCGAGAAGCTCTTTGACGGCCTGATCGATCTGCTGACCGAGCATGCCCATGATGATCTCGCGGCAATCGCCGCCGTCGAGAATGTTCTGGCGGAACGAATACACCCGCTTCCGCTGCTGGTCCATCACTTCGTCGTATTCGAGCAGGTTCTTGCGCTGCTCGAAGTGATGTTCTTCGACGCGCTTCTGCGCGCGTTCGATCTGCCGGCTGACCAGCCCGCTTTCGATCGCCTCGCCCTCCTGCATCCCCAGCCTCGTCAGTACGCTGCGCACCCAATCGCCGGCGAACTTGCGCATCAGTTCGTCTTCGAGCGACAAAAAGAATCGGCTCGACCCGGGATCTCCCTGCCGGCCCGATCGACCACGCAACTGCAAGTCGATGCGGCGCGCTTCGTGTCGCTCGGTGCCGATCACGTGCAGGCCGCCCACGTCGGCCACGTGTCGCCCCTCGGCCTCCATCCCTTCTTGCTCGGCAATCTGCCTGGTCAGCGCGTCCCATTCGGCCTTGGGGATCTCCAGCCGCGACGCATACTTGTGCTTCAACTGCTCCCACGCCGCCTGATCGGGGTTGCCCCCCAGAATAATGTCGGTGCCGCGACCGGCCATGTTCGTGGCGATGGTCACGGCCGATTGCCGGCCGGCCTGGGCGATAATATCGGCCTCGCGCTCGTGATGCTTGGCGTTGAGCACCTCGTGCTTAATGCCCTGCCGGCCCAACAATTCGCTGACGAGCTCCGATTTCTCGATCGACACGGTGCCCACCAGAATCGGGCGGCCCGTCTCGTGAACCTGCCTGATCTCTTCGACCACGGCGGTGTATTTTTCGCGCTCGCTACGGTAGATCACGTCGGCGTTGTTGATGCGCCGCAGCGGCCGGTTGGTGGGGATCGCCACCACGTCGAGCCCGTAGATCTTCCAGAATTCGTTGGCCTCGGTCATGGCCGTGCCGGTCATGCCCGCCAGCTTTTTGTACAGTTTGAAGAAATTCTGCAGCGTGATCGTGGCCAGGGTCTGGTTTTCGGCTTTGACAGGCACCCCTTCTTTCGCCTCGACCGCCTGGTGCAACCCGTCGCTCCACTGCCGGCCCTTCATCAGCCGGCCGGTGAACTCGTCGACGATAATGATCTCGCCCTGCATCGAGACGTAATTTACGTCGCGCTTGTAGAGGTGATGGGCTTTGAGGGCGTTGTCGAGCAGGTGCGGCCATTCCATGTTGCCGACCATGTAGAACGTCCCCTCGACATAGCCCATTTCATTGGCGATCTGCTCGGCCGCCCGGACCCCGTCGTCGGTCAGGTGGCACGTGTGCTCTTTCTCTTTCACCTCGAAATGCACGTCTTTCTTGAGCTGCCGCGCCACCCGGTCGGCCTTGCGGTACTTCTCGACGTCGTCGTGGGCCGGCCCCGAAATGATCAGTGGTGTTCGGGCCTCGTCGATCAGGATGTTGTCGATTTCGTCGACGATCGCGAAATTGAGCGGCCCCTGCACCTGCAGGTCTTTGCGGGGCTTCATGTTGTCGCGCAAATAGTCGAAGCCGAATTCGTTGTTGGTGCCGTACGTGATGTCGCACTCGTAGGCCTTGATCTTGTCGAGCCGCCCCTGCTCGGAATGATCCTGACCGGCCTGAATGCAGTCCACGGTCAGCCCCAGGCCCATGTAAAGCGGGCCCATCCACTCCATGTCGCGACGGGCCAGATAGTCGTTGACCGTGACGACGTGCACGTGGCCGGCGAGCGCGTTCAGGAAAGCGGGCAGGGTGGCGACCAGCGTCTTGCCTTCCCCCGTGACCATTTCGGAGATCATTCCCTTGTGCAGCACATATCCGCCGATCATCTGCACGTCGTAGTGCCGCATTTTCAAGAACCGACGTCCTGCCTCGCGCACGGCGGCGAATGCCTCGGGCAGCAGGTCGTCGAGCGTCTCTCCTTGTGCCTGACGCGCGCGGAATTTTTCGGCCGACTGTCGCAGCTCTTCGTCAGTGCGCCCCTGCCATTCGGGTTCGAGGTTGTTGATGCGGTCGAGGAGCGAACCGGGGGTGATTGTGGTCTGCTCGCCGCGGCGGTCGAAGCCCAGCCGCCGCATCATCCGCTCATTGGACGCGCCGAAGACGCGGGTGATCAGACGTTCGATGGCCGCGGTCAGCGCGATGAAGAAATCGCCGATTTTTTCGAGGAATTCCATTATCCCACTCGTACACAATGTTCCTGAGCAGCCGTGCCCGTGGGAACGACTCGACCCCGCAGCAGCCCGGGGATACACATGCCATGCCAAGGCCTGGGCACACTGCTAATCGCGCCGAGATCCGACCTCTGGCAATCTGCGCAAAGTGTATGCGGGGCCTGAATTTGGGTCAATGTCGCCCGGAGCCTCACTTTGTACCGTCGTTGGATACTATTTTCGCCTTAGTTAGCAGGTCGGGGTCTGCCGAGTTGGCAGTTGGGCTCGGGTTAGGGCCGATACGCAGGTGAAGCATTCGGTGCTCGGACCTTTGGCAGGCAAGGCGAAAGAATTGCACAGGCAGCAAGATGCCAGTGGCGCGCCAGGGCCGCCTGGCAAGTTCAGGTTGAGGCTCCGACTCGTCACAGCACCTTGTAACTCAACGAGTTCGAGAGCGCCGATGAATCGGCGCGACGAGTGCGCCCGATTCGGCATGGCAAATGCTCTTTGCCGTCTGGTGTTCAGCAGACCCCCTCGAACTCCTACAGCAAGGAAGCCGGCCGCGTCCGACAAGAAACTATGAGCGTCCTGATCGAAACCGAACCTGCCTTCGAAGTGGAACAGCACCTGCAAGAGCGGCTCGGGGGGCGCGTGCGAAATCTGCGCGCCTTTCGCCGCGACGGACAGCTCGTTCTCGAAGGCCTTAGCGTTTCGTTCTATGCCAAGCAGTTGGCGACTCACGCCGCGTTGGAAATGGGGCCGACCGAAGAGCTGGTCAATGAGATCGTTGTAGATCGGCACTGATTTGACGTTGCAATCGTCGAAGGTGCGAATGGGCCCCCAAACCGAAACTCTCCCTGGGAGGGCGAGGCTTGTCGCCGTGGCGGTGGTGCATAGGCTGCCGGTGCGGTGAGAGCTTCGCCCTCCCATTTATTGTTAAATGGCACGAGGCGTTAACGCCCCAGCCGACTGCTGTGCAGTCGGTTCCGACCGCGCCGCGGTCGGATTGAGGGGAAGGGCGCAGTAACAGGGCGGCGACGCCGGCGCGACTACAGCCGGTCGGGCCGCCTGGAACAGAAGACAACCAGCAAGAAGGTGGCAATGGGGCCCAGCAGCAAGGACAGCAGAAACCACAACAAGCCGCTGTGGTTCTTGGATTGTGCCAACCCGGCGTTGAGCATTGCCAGCGTGCCCCAGCCGACCGCGTATCGGGCCGTATCGCCCCCCGCGCTGGCGATATATTCCACGATGATCTACCTCGTCGAGAATAGCATCTACATGATTACCGGCCGCGACTCGATCAGCTATTCGCCGTTTGTGGCGGAATATTGAGTTCCCGATGGGCCCTTGCGGGAAATTCGCGCCAAAGACAATTCCATACCGCGCAACTCAACCCAGGCGAAGGGCCCAATCGCCGACTGCTAATTCTTGAGAGCCGCCTCGAGCCCGGCCACGCCCGTGACCGGCAGGCCGCATCGGCCCTGCTCGCAAACATAGACCGTTGCGGCGCCTGTGCCCGAAACTTTGCCCAGCAGCAAGGCGCCTAGCGCCGGCGACAGCGATTCGTCGGTCTCGGTTGCGGTCTTGCGGGCGACGACCTTGTTCGGGATGAATCGGCGGTACAGTGCGCGCAGCATTTCGGCCGTCTCGTCGGGCCGCGCTCCGTCGACAACCACGATTTCGCGCTCCGGGCCCTTCAGAAAATCGAGCGCGAGCAGCGCCTGGCTCGCAGCCACCGGTGAGTCGGCGAGAATTCCTGAGAGGTACTCCAGCGTGCTGATGGCGCGACTTTCAAAGTCGCTGCGGCCGCACAATCGCGCGAGCCGCAACAGCGCCGTGGCTGCGCTGCTGTTTCCCGAGGGGGTCGCGCCGTCGTAGTTGTCTTTGTAGCGGGCGATCAGCTCTTCGTGGTCGTGGGGGGTGTAGAAAAAGCCCGGCTGTTGCTCGTCCTGGAACAAATCCAGCATCTTTTCCGCCAGGGTGACGGCGGCCTCGGCGTACCGCGCCTCGAACGACGCCTGGTAAAGATCGACCAACCCGTCGATGAAGCACGCGTAATCGTCAAGATAGGCGCTATAGCGCGCCCGGCCATCTTTGTACGTATGCCATAATCCCCCCTGCGGCGATTTCATGTTCTTAAGCACAAAGTTGGCGGCGGCCCTGGCGGCCTCTAGGTAGCGTGGGTCTTCCAGCACCTGAAACCCGAACGCCATGGCCGAGATCATCAGGCCGTTCCAGCCGACAAGCACCTTGTCGTCGCGCGCAGGCGCCACGCGGCGCGTTCGCACGTCAAACAGTATTTGGCGGCAGCGGGCGAGCCGATTTTCGAGCTCGTTGGCGGGCAGGTCCAGCACCTTGGCGGCCTGTTCCGATGTCTTCGGCCGGTGCAGAATGTTGCGCTCTTCCCAATTTCCTTCTTCTGTCACGTCGTAACAGTAGTTGAACACCCGGGCGTCTTCGGCGCCCAGCGCCTCTTCGATTTCAGCCGCCGACCAGACGAAGAACTTCCCTTCTTCCCCCTCGCTATCTGCATCCTGCGTGCTGTAGAAGCCTCCCTGAGGCTGGGTCATTTCGCGCAAGACGTAATTGAGCGTCTCGCGCGCGACGCGGGCGTAGTCGGAATTACCGGTGGCCTGATGCGCTTCGAGGTACGCCGGCACGAGCAGAGCGTTGTCGTACAGCATTTTTTCGAAATGCGGCACGAGCCAGCGTTCGTCGGTCGAGTAACGATGAAAGCCCCCGCCGAGATGATCGTAAATGCCTCCGGCGGCCATGCGATCGAGCGTCAGGCGGGTGACTTCGAGCGCCTCGGGGTCGCTGAACCGTTGCGAACACCGTAACAGCAATCGCAGGTCCATCGGGTGGGGGAATTTCGGCGCGGCGCCAAAGCCGCCGTCGCGGCGATCGGCGATGCTGACGAGCCGCTGCATCGCTCGCCGCAGCAGGCCTGCATTCAATTCCGCCTGCTCGCCCGAGTGGTCTCCGATCTGCCGGACTGCGGCGGTCAATTCCGAGGCGCTGTGTTCGAGCTCTGCGCGGCGGCTGCGCCAGGCTTCACCGACCTTGATGACGATTTCACGGAAGCCGGGCATTCCCATCCGTGATTCGGGGGGCCAATACGTACCGCCGAAAAAGGGCTTCAACTCGGGGGTCAGAAACACCGACATGGGCCAGCCGCCGTGCCGCGTCATCAGTTGCACGGCATTCATGTAAATCTGATCGAGATCGGGCCGCTCTTCGCGATCGACTTTGATGTTCACGAAGGTTTCGTTCATCAGCCGCGCGATGGTCTCGTTCTCGAAGCTCTCGTGCTCCATGACGTGGCACCAGTGGCACGCGCTGTAGCCGATCGACAGGAAGATCGGCCGGTCAAGCTCTTTGGCGCGCGCCAAAGCCTCGGGCCCCCAAGGATACCAGTCCACCGGGTTACAGGCGTGCTGCTTCAGGTACGGGCTGGTCTCATTCGCCAATCGGTTCATGGGGCGACTGGCTGGCGGGGTTTGGTGGTTCATGCTGAAGGTTCCTGGGCACCCGGCTGGATCGTAGCAGCCCGGCGCGCAACCCACTACCAACCATCCCGCCCAGGCCGACTGCTGTGCAGTCGGTTATCGACCGCGCAGCGGTCAGCCTGAATAGAAAGCTCAACGACACGCGAGCCGCAACGCGGTAACATTGCGCATCAGGAGCTGGCACAAGCTCATGTGGATCAAGATTTGCGGAATTCGCGATGTCGAAACGGCGCTTGCCGTCGCGAAGTGCGGCGTGCAGGCGATCGGATTGAACTTCTACGAGCGCAGTCCTCGGGTCGTGGCCCTGGATGTGGCGGCTCGGATCGTGACTCAACTGCCGACGACAGTCGATCCGGTTGGGCTGTTTGTCAATCAAAGTGCTGCCGACGTGCGGCGCATTGCCGGGCGTTGCGGATTGAGAACGGTGCAGCTTCACGGAGACGAACCACCGGAAGTGGTCGCCGAACTGGCCGAGTTGCGGGTGATTCGCGCATTTCGCGTGGGGGGCGAGGGGCTATCGGCAGTCGCCGAATACCTTGAGACGTGCCGCGAACTGGGTTCGCTTCCCTGGGCCTGCCTCTTGGATGCGCGGGTCGAGGGAACCTACGGGGGCACAGGAAAGACCGCCCCATGGGAGGCGATTCGCCGCGATTACCGCGCGGGCCACTGGCCGTCGTTGATCCTTGCCGGCGGCCTGACGCCTGAGAACGTCGCGGCGGCGGTGCGCTGTGTGCGACCGTGGGGTGTCGACGTGGCGGGGGGGGTCGAGAAGGCGGTCGCTTGCAAAGATGCCGCGCGGGTGCAACAGTTCGTCGCGGCGCTGGCGCCGGCGAGGGAGAAGATGGAGGATGGAAGATAGAGGATCGCGCTCAGTGAACCGGCCCTGGGAGAACCATCTTCTATCCTTCATCTTCCATCCTCACGTCCACTGCGCGACGGGCCGGCGCGCCAAGGTACACCCGAGGAGACAACACCATGCCCCAAATACTTCCCTTCCGCGGCTGGCGGTACGACGTTTCACAGGTCGGCGACCTGTCGGACGTGACCTGCCCCCCCTACGACGTAATTGACTCCGAGTTTCAAGAGAAGCTCTATCAGCGGCACCCCTGCAACGTGATTCGGCTGGAGCTCAATCGCGACGAGCCGGGCGACCCGAACCTCGATGAAAAATACCGTCGGGCGGCCGAATATCTGCGGCGCTGGACTCAGCAGGGCGTTCTCATGCAGGAGCGCGACCTAGCGCTCTATGTCTATCATCAGATTTTCGAGTGGGGCGGGGCGTTTTATACACGGCGCGGCTTTCTCGGGCGGATCCGTCTAGAGCGTTTCGGCGAAGGCCGGGTGTTTCCGCACGAACAGACGATGTCGGGGCCGAAGGCCGATCGCCTGAAACTGCTGCAGGCGTGTCAAATGAATCTGTCGCCGGTGTTTGGCCTGTATCCCGACCGCGATAATACCGCTCAGGCGCCTCTCGAAGACGTCGTCCGCGCCGCTCCCCCGTTGGAAGCGCACGATCATCTCGGTGTGATCCATCGCCTGTGGCCCGTGACCAATCGGGAAGCGATCGACCAGGTCCGCAGGCTGCTGGCCGACAAACCGGTCTTTATCGCCGACGGCCATCACCGTTATGAAACGGCGATCAACTATCGCGATGGCCTGGTTGCCGCCGGAAAGCCGGTCGGTCCCGATGCGCCGGCCAATTTCGCGCTGATGATGTTTGTGGGAATGAGCGACCCGGGGTTGATCATTCTACCGACCCATCGGCTCGTCAGCGGCCTGGCGGCGACGACTGCCGACCAGATCGAAGCGACCTTGCGGGGGCACTTTGCCATCGAACGGATGGGGCGCGGGCCCGACGCAGCGAAGGCGACGTGGGACCTGATCGAGGCGGATGGCGGGCAGGGCCTGCTCGGGTTGGGGACGACGGCCGACGGCCAATGGCTGCTGGCGCGGCTGACCGACGGCAGCCCCATGGCGCGCCTGGCGCCCGATCAGAGCGACGACTGGCGCGGGCTGGGAGTGAGCCTGTTGCACAAACTGGTGCTTGAACACCTGCTCAAGCCGCACCATGTAGGAGACGGGGTCAAGTGCCGCTACGTGCATCAACTGGAGGAAGTCGCCGCGGCCCAAAAGGCGGGCGAATGCCCGCTGGCGTGTCTTGTGCCCCCGGCGCAAATCGAGCACGTCGAAAAAATCGCCGCGCGGCTGGAGAAGATGCCCCCCAAAAGCACCTACTTCTACCCGAAGCTGCAGACGGGGTTGGTGTTCAACCCGGTGGCGTAGCCGCCCCGCGCAGCGTGTCGCCGGATCGAGTGCGACAGCGAGCCGCCGGGTTTACCCCGGCGGTGTGCACGCCGACAGGACGCGCATGTCGATGATCTCTGCAAGTTTCCCATCCTGATTCGCGACATACCGGTTCGCGGCTTCGATCGCGTCGAATTCGTGCAGGTAGCGGTCGCTGCCGCCAGCCGTCCACCACCTCTGGCACCCGCCCGATGCACATGATTCGCCATCACAGCAGCGCGAAGTATGCGCCAAGTCCGTTTGCGCGCTGATTCGACGAGCGATTGCGCAACCCATCGCGCCTGTGGCTTTGTGAGATAGACCGTCGGTCCTTTCTGCTGACTGCGGGCCCGCCGGCGCGTCAGGGGGTCGTTCTTCCGGTAGGGCGTCCCGGGGATATTCTGTTTCGGCTCGAATCCCCACTCCGGAAGCATCGTGTTCGACACGTAACCCCGCACGTCGCCCGGCAACCAAGTGCCATAGGCGGTCCATGTGAGGAATAGCGCAAACGGATCATCGGATGACATTCTGGCGTCCTGGAAGAAACAGCCGGCGAGCCGCCGGGTTTACCCCGGCGGTTGCGCATGGCCGTAAACGATTCTAATCCGTGCCTGCATCGCGTGACCCTTACGGCGGGGGTAAACCCCGCCGCTCGCCGAGTCGAGTGCAACTGCGCAATTTCATTTGCGCGACTCAGTGCTTCGCCAGGACCTCTCCGAAAAAATCGCGCATGTGGTGCCACGACCGTTCGTCGGCCCGCTTATTGTATTTCAACCCGTCCACGCCGTGCGAATCGGCGTCGGGGTCGGTGAAACTGTGGCGGGCGCCTGAGTAGTACACCATCGTCCAGTCGGCCTTACCCTGGTTGAGCGCGTGCCGGAACTTGTCGATGGTTTCTTCAGGAATGAAGCTGTCGTCTGCGCCGTGGCAGACCAGAATCTTCGCTTTGATCTGTTTCGTCTCCTCTTCGGTGGGTGGGGTGAGCGCCCCGTGAAACGTGACGACCCCCTTCACGTCGGCCCCTGTGTAGGCCAGTTGCAGCACGGTCGAACCGCCGAAGCAGTAGCCCATTGCCGCCAGGCGCGTCGAATCGCATTGCTCTTGAGATTTGAGAACGTTCAACCCTGCCAGGGCCCGGTCGCGCCAGTCTTTCACGTTGGCGCGCACCTTGCCGGCCATCTGCCCCGCCTCATTCGGGTGGCTGACGAGCACCCCTTTACCGTACATGTCGAGGGCGAACGCCACGTAACCCAATTTCGCGAGCTGGTCGGCGCGGCGCCGGGCATAGTCGTTGAGCCCCCACCATTCGTGAACCACCAGCACGCCCGGCCGCTTTCCTGAAACGGCATCGTCCCAGGCGAGATACCCTTCGAACTCGAGGTCGCCGTGCTTGTAGGGAATGGTCTTCGACTTGACTTCGGCGTGCAGGTAACTGGCCGACAGGCTGAAGGTCAAGAGACCCAGAATGACGCGGAGCATATGAGACTGTCCTCCAAAGGGTGCAGGCCTGGTTGGCCGTAGGGGGTGAAAGTTTCTGGACCGGCCCGCGCTTCGCCTCGCGGACCGCCGCTGCGAGCCGCCAAGGTGTAAATTCTCCGCCGCGCCGCGCGATGTCAACCCGCTGGCGAAAGCCCGAGGGACATGATTGTCTGTAGTGACCCTAGGCCTTATGCTGGCTGGCATTCCGCAACGATCCCATTTTGCGACGGGAGTCTCAGATGAAGCGCTGGTTGTGTTTGGTCGTGGTAGCGTGGTCGTTGGTCGCTTCCTGGCCCGCATTCCTCGCGGCCGACGAGTTGCCGTTTGTGCGCACCGAAGACGTGATCTACGGGCGCAAGTTCGGCACCGCCCTGACGTTCGATGTGTTTGCTCCGAAAGAGAAACCGAATGGATTGGGCCTGATCTGGGTGGTCAGCGGCGGCTGGTTTTCGGCGCACGAGTTGATTCCGGTATCCTTCCTGAACGAGTTTCTGAAACGCGGGTACACGGTGTTCGCCGTCGTGCATGGCAGCCAGCCCAAGTTCACGATTCCCGAAATCGTGCAGGACATGAATCGGGCGGTGCGTTTTATTCGCAGTCGCGCGGCCGACTACAAGATTGATGCCGAGCGTATCGGCATCATGGGGGGCTCTGCGGGGGGGCACTTGTCGCTGATGCAGGGGACGGCCGGCGCAGCGGTTGACCCTGACGCGAAAGACCCGGTTGACAGGCAATCGGGCCGCGTCCAGGCGGTCGCGTGTTTCTTTCCCCCAACCGACTTCCTGAACTACGGCAAGCCGGGCGAAAACGCTCTGGGGCGCGGGATTCTGAAAGACTTTCGTTCGCCGTTCGACTTTCGCGAATTCGACCCGGCCGTCAAGGCATTTGTGACGATCACCGATGAGACCAAAGTTGAAGAGATCGGGCGAACAATCTCGCCGGTTTATCAGGTCACGCCCGACGACCCGCCGACCCTGATCATTCACGGCGATGCCGACGCGCTCGTTCCCATTCAGCAGGCGGAGTTGATTCTCGCCCGCTTCCAGGAAGCGGGTGTTCCCGCGGAGCTGATCGTGCGCGAAGGCGCCAAACACGGCTGGGCGACTCTCGTCGACGACCTGGCGTTCTTCGCCGACTGGTTCGACAAGCATCTGGCGAAGAAGTAGCCGGCCGTTGGGCGCTCGTCGGAGTGTTTGCACCTGTGTGACCACGATAGAACTCGGCCATTGAGGAGAAACGTTGATGACATTCACGCCGCGCGGCGCCTGGGCGCTCTCGATTACGCTCCTGTTCGCCGGATTCGCTCACCTGCTGCCCGCGGACGAGCGCCCGTACACGCGCCAGCAGGATCTGATCTACGGGCGGAAGGTCGGCACGGCGTTGACGCTCGATGCATTCACCCCGACTGAGAACGCGAATGGCGCGGGGATCGTGCTGGTCATCAGCGCCGGATGGCACTCGTCGCACGAGCTCATCGATTCAAAACTGTTTGCCGAATACTTCGGGTTCGTCAATTCCTTTACCCGCCGGGGATACACCGTGTTCGCGGTCGTGCATGGCACGCACCCGAACTTTACGATCAACGAAATGGTGCCTGATATTCGGCGTGCGGTTCGGTTTGTGCGCAGCCGCGCCGCCGATTTCAAAATCGACCCGAATCGCATCGGCATCTCGGGCGCGTCAGCAGGAGGGCACCTGTCGCTGATGCTGGGCACGACGAGCGACGAAGGGAACGCCGACGCTTCCGACCCGGTCGACCGCGAATCGTGCCGGGTCAAGGCGATCGCCTGTTTCTTTCCTCCGACCGATTTCCTGAACTACGGCAGCCCGGGAGAGAACGGCCTGGGGGCCGGCCGCTTGAAAGATATTCGCTCGGCTTTTGATTTCCGCGCGATCGACTCGGAAACCAAGAGCTACGCGATCATTACCGACGAAGAGACGAGGCAAAGGATCGGTCGCGAGATTTCTCCGGCCTATCATGTATCGCCCGACGATCCGCCGGCCCTGATCATTCACGGCGACGCCGACTTATTGGTGCCCTTCCAGCAGGCGGAGCTGATGGTGGCGAAATTCAAGGAATGCGACGTGCCCGTGGAGCTTGTGGTCAGGCCGGGGGCTGTGCACGGCTGGGCCGGCCTGGACAAAGACGTGCTCCTCTTGGCCGACTGGTTCGACAAGTATCTCGCCGGCAAATAGCGCGTTCACTCTTCGACCGTGTGGCGGCGGGCTTTGTCGGAAATGTCGTGCCGGCACCAGGCGCCATCCCAGCGAATGCATTTGACCGCCTGGTACGCCCGCAACTTTGCGTCGCCGATGTTGTCTCCCAGCGCGGTGACCCCCAGCACCCGACCGCCGTCGGTGACTGTCCGGCCGTCGCGAATCGCTGTGCCGGCGTGAAACACTTTGACGTTCTCGACCTGGCCGGCCTCGTCGAGCCCGCGAATGACCGCGCCTTTTTCGTAAGGGCCCGGGTACCCGGCCGCCGCCATGACCACACAGACCGCCGGGCGCGGGTCCCATTCGAGCGGGGGCAGCTCGTGCAGCCGGCCTTCGGCTGTCGCCAACAGCACCGTGGCGAGATCGGTTTTCAACCGCATCAAGAGGGGTTGTGCCTCAGGGTCGCCGAATCGCACGTTGAATTCCAGTACTTTCGGCCCCTGGTGCGTCATCATCAAGCCGGCGTAGAGCACCCCCTGGAAGGGGCGATTGCGCTTTCGCATCGCGTCGACGCAGGGAACCAGAACCTGCGAGATGATCTGATCCATGATTGGGCCCGTGATCAGGGGGGCCGGGCTGTAAGCTCCCATCCCCCCCGTATTGGGGCCCTGGTCATCGTCCCAGGCGGCCTTGTGGTCTTGTGACGTCTCGAGGGGCACGATCGTGCTGCCGTCGGTAATCGCCAGAATGCTGGCTTCTTCGCCATCCAACCGCTCCTCGACGACCACGCGCTTGCCCGCGTCGCCAAACTCCTGCTGCCGCATGATCCGGCGAATTGCCTCGAGCGCATGGGCCTTGTTGGCGCAGACCGAGACGCCTTTGCCGGCCGCCAAGCCGTCGGCCTTGACCACCAGCGGGGTTTCTTCGCGATCGGCGATGTACGCCTCAGCCGCCGCGGGGCTCGAGAAAACCTGCGCCGCCCCGGTCGGGATAGCTGAGTGCCGCATCAGCTCTTTGGCAAATACCTTGCTGCCTTCGAGCTCGGCGGCCAGCTTTGTGGGGCCGAAGATCGGCAGCCTCTCGGCGCGAAACGCGTCGACAATGCCGGCGACCAGCGCCGCCTCTGGGCCGACGACGGTCAGCCCTATTTTCTCGGTCTGTGCGAAACGCAACAGCGATTCGACGTTGGTCGCCGCAATGTCGACGTTTTCGCCGTCGAGCGCCGTGCCGGCGTTGCCCGGGGCGCAATAAACACGAGAAACCTTGCTTGATTGCGCGAGCTTCCAAACGAGCGCGTGCTCGCGACCACCTTGACCAATTACGAGAACCTTCATGGCTGCGCAAACTTTCCGAAGACGGCCGACCCCCCGGTTACGATAACTTGGCTGGCGCGCGAGCGGTAGTAACTCCGGCCCTGGCCGGCACAACCGGATCGACCTCGCGATGAGCGCCGGAAACTGTCGAAGTGTAGTGATAACCCGCTTGGCGGCTAGACGTTATTGCGAGGGGCTGAGTCTGGGGCTGTCGGCTGCTTTCCATTACCCGCGCCCGGAGGTACAGTACAGGAGCATAGGAAGTTCGCGACGGATTCCGCGCCTCATCAGGAAGTTCTCCATGCTGGCCGTTCGCATGCGTAAGCCTATCGTTGACGACGGTGTCTCACGCCGCGATTTTCTGCGATGTGGTGGGCTGGGTGTCCTGGGCCTGTCGGCCGCCGAGCAGCGGGCCCGCGCCGCCGCTCAGAAAAAAGGGGCGCGGCGGTGCATTTTTCTGCTGCTCAACGGCGGCCCCAGCCAGCTTGAGACTTTTGACCCCAAGCCAGCCGCCCGCATCGACGTGCGAGGCCCGTTTCGGGCCATTTCGACGGCGACCCCGGGGGTCTGCCTCAGCGAAACGCTGCCGCTATTGGCGCAGCGCACGCCGAAGTTCTCGCTGTTGCGAGCCGTATGTCACGATGCGGCCCCGATTCATGAAACCGGCCTGCAATTGATTCAAACCGGGCGGCTGGTGCGCGGCGACGTCGTCCCCCCCAGTCTGGGGGCCGTCGTCTCACGGTTGCTCGGGCCGCGCCACGACTGGCCCGCGTACGTCGTTCTTCCCCGGCCGCTCGGCGAAGACGACACCGAAATCTGGCAAGGTCAAGACGCCGGGTCGCTCGGCGAGACGTTCGATCCGTGGTCGGCCAGCGCCCCGGAAGGTGTCGACATGGCCAAGGCGGGGCTTGTCCGCCGCTGGCTGGAAGATTCGGGCGCCGAGGCTCGCGCCTATGGAGATACCCCGCTCGGTCGCGCGTGTCTCACCGCGCGGCGCCTGGTGGAACGCGGCACGCGATTCGTCACCATCAATATGTTCGACTCGCTGGCCGAGCGCATCACGTGGGATTGCCACGCCAACGGCACGTGGGCGCCGGCGACACTGGGCGATTATCGAAGTTCGCTGTGCCCGACGCTTGACCGGGCCCTCAGCACACTGCTTGATGACCTCGACGACCGCGGGCTCTTGTCCGAAACACTGGTTGTGGCTGCCGGCGAATTCGGCCGGACCCCGCGCATCAACGAGCGCGGCGGCCGCGATCATTGGGCCGGGGCCTGGTCGGTCTTGATGGCCGGCGCCGGGTTGCCCGGCGGCCAGGTTGTGGGGGCCAGCGATTCGCAGGGTGCAGCGCCCGCAGAGCGCCCGGTGACGCCTGCCGAACTGACCGCCACCATGCTGCATTGCCTGGGTCTCGACCTGTCGACGCGGCTGCAATTGGCCGCGGGGGGTGATCTGGCCCTGTCTGACGCGCAGCCGATTGCCGAACTTGTTGGGTCTGCCTGCGTCACTTGACAATCGCTGCTGGAGCGCATGCTCCGCTTCAGACTACCCGCATACCCGCGCGTCTCACAAAACGCTTCACCGCCAACCTCTGGGAGAATTCAACGTGAGCGACACCAATCCGCATGCCATGAATCGTCGTGAAATGCTGCACACCACCGGCCGCATCGCCGCCGCCGGGGCGCTCGCCGGCGCGTTTGTGCCCTTCGTCCACGCCGCCGCGAGCGATGCGATTCAACTGGCGCTGGTCGGCTGCGGAGGCCGCGGAACCGGGGCGGCAGGCGACGCGATGTCGAGCACGAAAGCGCCGACGCGGCTGGTGGCGATGGCCGACGTCTTTCCTGATCGGTTGGTCGCCAGCCACGACACGCTCAAGTCGACCGCCGAATTCGAGGCCAAGGTGAATGTTGCCGACGACCATCGCTTCGTCGGCTTCGACGCTTACAAGCACGCGATGGACGCTTTGAAACCCGGCGACGTGGTGATCTTGACGACCCCCCCCGCCTTCCGCTGGGTGCATTTCAAGTACGCCATCGACAAAGGCTTGAACGTCTTCATGGAGAAGCCGATTACGGTTGACGGCCCCAGCACCAGGAAAATGCTGGCCTTGGGGGAAGAAGCCAAGAAGAAGAACCTGAAAGTGGCGATCGGGCTGATGTGCCGGCATTGCCCCGCGCGGCAGGAATTGTTCAACCGCATCCGCAACGGCGAGCTGGGTGATCTGACGATGCTGCGGGCGTACCGCATGCACCCGCCGTACGCCTCCACCTTCGTCAAGCGCAAGCCCGATGATATTTCGGAGCTGATGTATCAGATCAGGCACTTCCACTCGTTCCTGTGGGCCAGCGGGGGCTGCTACAGCGACTATCTGATTCACAACATCGACGAGTGCTGCTGGATGAAAGACGCCTGGCCGGTCGAAGCCAGCGCCGTGGGCGGGCGGCACTATCGCGGCGACTACGTCGACCAGAACTTCGACAACTATGCGGTGGAGTACACTTTCGCCGACGGCGCGAAATTGTTCCTCAAAGGCCGCTACATCGACGGGTGCGACAACCATTTCGCCAGCTACGCGCATGGCACGAAAGGCTCGGCGGTGATTTCGCAATCGGGGCACTGGCCCTCGACCGTCCGCATCTTCAAAGGTCAGAAGATCGTCGCCCGCGGCAGGGATGACAGCGTGGTCTGGGCCTACCCGCAGCCCGAGACCCAGAACCCGTATCGGGTCGAATGGAACGATTTGATCGAGGCCATTGTGACCGATAAGCCCTACAGCGAAGTCGAGCGCGGTGCGAAGGCCAGCCTGGTGACGGCTCTGGGGCGGATGGCGGCACATACCGGAAAGACGGTCACCTTCGACGAAATGCTGAACTGCGAGCACGAGTTTGCGCCCGACGTCGACAAATTCAGTTCGCCCGAATCGCCGGCACCGGTGGTCGGCGATGCGAACGGCCGTTACCCCGTCCCGCAGCCCGGCATCATCACCAAGCGCGAATACGCCTGACGGCCGTCGGGGTTTCGTTCTGTCAGGTTGTAAATCAGTCGGCCCGGGCGATGAAAACCACAACGCTCCGCAGCGACTCCTCCGCCGGCTGCGTCGCGCCGCGCGTCAAGCTCTGGCTGGAACTCGACGGCCAACGGGTGTTCTGCCCCGGAATGTGTCAGATCCTGCAGGCGGTCGACGAGACCGGCTCGATCAAAGAGGCGGCGGCGGCTGTCGAGCGCAGCTACCGGTTCATCTGGGGACGGCTGAAAGAGGCCGAGCGGGCGCTCGGAAAACCCCTCGTCGAAACTCGGGTCGGGGGCGAGCTGGCGCAGCGCAGCAGCCTGACGCCTCTCGGGCGGGAGCTGCTCTCGGCGTTCGTCTCGTTGCGGCGACGCATCTTCGAACTCGTCGATGATGAGTTCGCCCGCAGTTTCAAATCGCTGAAACCCGCGCCGGCTCACAGACGCCGGGTGGCCGCGAAATAGGCTTCCGCCAGCTTGACACCCGTTGCGGCTCGCCGTAGCCTACACGGGCAAATGGTAATTCTGTTCCATTTGGACGGGCGCGAAACGGGGCTCCCTGAAGGCGGCAACGATGTGGGCATCGATTCGCTGGCTGCTGAAAAGTGGGGCCTTGGCCCTCTCGCTGCTTTGGCTGACGGCTGCGCATTCAGCCGACGATCCGAAGCCCCCCGAGATTCGTCCCGAACAGGCCCGCGACCACGTGGGCAAGAAGGTCGCCGTCACCATGAAGGTCAAGGCGTCCAAGTATTCGATCCACCGCAAGTCGGTGTATCTCGATTCCGAGGAAGACTTTCACGACGAAAAGAACCTGGGAGTGATCATCGAAGAAGAGGGGCTAAAGAAGTTTCGCGCCAAGGGAATCGACGCGCCCCACGACCAGTACAAAGGAAAGAATATTCGCGTCGTGGGCAAGATCGAGTTGCGCGACGATCGCCCTTATCTGCCGCTCGACGAGCCTGACAACATTCGCATCAAAGAGAAGTAACGAATCATGGCCGCGCCCCGACTCTGCCGCAGCTTGCACGCCCGTTGCGGCTTCACATTGATCGAACTGCTGGTCGTCATCGCGATCATTGGCGTACTGGTCTCGCTTCTGTTACCCGCGGTGCAGCAGGCGCGTGAGGCGGCCCGCCGGACCCAATGCAAGAACAACCTGAAGCAAATCGCCCTGGCGATGCACAATTACCACGACGCGCACCTCGTGTTCCCCTCGGGCATGCTGAACTGGCCGACGCCCCCCGGGCAGCAGCGGCCGCCGCAGTTTCGGGCCGTGTCGTTGTACGCCCTGCTATTGCCGCAGATCGATCAGGGGCCGCTCGCCAGCGCGTGGGATTACAGCGACCCGCGCAACAACGTCACCAGCGGCCGCACCGCGGTCGTGCTGCCGGTGCTGATCTGCCCGACCGACTTTCTGCCCAACCCGGTGATCAGGGTCGTCCCGAATTTCAATCCGGCCGGCGATCTGTACGCACTGACCAGCTACGGCGGCATCGGGGGGGTTCAGTCGTATCACCCCGACCGTGCGACGCTCGACGGAATCTTTTTTCGCAACAGCGCCATTCGCATGCGCGACGTGGCCGATGGCCTGAGCCAGACGCTGTGTTTCGGCGAGCGCTACCATCGCGACGACAATTACGACGCCAACGCGGGCACATTTACCAGGATGGGGGGCTACGGATATTGGTCTCCCACCTCGGGCCTGCCGGGCATCGGCGACGTGACGCTGGGCAGCCTCGTTTCCATCAATTATTTGCATCCGGCGGCGCAGCCGGTGACTGCCAGCTTCGAAGATCGCCGCGTCACGGCGTTCGGCAGCGGGCACGGCGGGGGGGCACAATTCGCACTGGCCGACGGCTCGGCTCGTTTCGTCACACAAAGCGTCAATCTTGGGGTATTGCAACGCCTGAGTACTCGTGCCGGCAGTGAAACGGTCGGAGAATACTGACCAACGCTGCTGATCCCGGAGCCGTGAATCGCAGCAGGGTGGCTCTCAAATCGCTCGCGCGCAGAAGCGCGGTGGACGACACGGGTGAGGGGCGCGGGCCGGTCTGGCAAACAGGTTCTCGATGAAGCCGCTGGTGCTTGCCGTCGCCTGCGTTCTGGCCGCGGGCTGCGGCGCGTCGGTCAAACAGCAATGCGCGGATGTGCGCGGGCGCGTTCTGCGCAACGGCCGACCCCTGGAAAATGTCCGCGTCACGTTCATACCGGAATTTCCATCGCCTGCGGGCTCGCCGGCCTCCTGGGGAGTGACTGATGCCGCGGGCGCGTTTCGATTGACCTGTATCGACGGCCGGCCGGGTGCGGTGTTAGGCACGCATCGCGTTGTTCTGGAGGACGTGCGCGGCCTGGCTGGCGTCGCGGCCGCCAGCCGTGAAGAGCTTGACGACAAACCACCGAGCCCTGCTGCGCCCCGTGCCGCGACGCGGGTGCCAGCAACATACACGACCGCGGCCGCCTCGCCGTTGCAGCGGCAGGTAGCGGCGGGAACAAATGAGTTTGATTTCGACGTAGGACGTTGACCGAACGCCGTGTCGCGGCGGGTCGCTAAAGGCCCGCCGCGGCGTGACAGGGGCGTTGGCGCGCGGCAGCGTGTATTGCGAGACCTAACCCTTGCCCGTAGATCACGCCGGGCCGAAATGCGTGCGATCTTGCGACCCGCTCTGCGCGACAGTGCGATCGGCAGATGCGGGGTGAGTTGCGACTCGGGTTCGTGCCCGCAGGCGATCCGAATTATCTGGGAACTCAGGGGCACATTGCGCCCGGTCGCCTGATTGAATTGGGTCGCGCGTCGGCTTACGATGAGAAGCCAACGATCGTCTCGCCGCGACTCTTCACAGGAACGCAACATGGTGGGTTACCTGAAACGGGCAGGGGGGCTGGTTCTATTGCTGGTGTCTGCCGCTGCTCTTGTGGTTGCCGACGACCAGCCGGGCCAGGAGGCCGAGAAGCTTATCAGACGCGGCATATCGCGCTCGGGCCGCGGCGATTACGAAGGGGCGCTCGCCGACTTCAACAAGGCCATCGAGCTCAAACCCGACGCCAGCGAGGCATACCGTCAGCGGGGGGTGATGTCCTTCAACCAGGGGAAGTATGCCGAGGCGATTCCCGATTTCGACAAGACCCTGGAGCTGGCCCCCGACAACATCGACGCGCTCGCCGATCGCGGGTACTGCCTCTACCGGCAGGGGCAGTACGTCGATGCGCTGAAGGACATCGACCGATACCTGGCGAAGGCGCCGAATGTTCCCTCAGGCTGGAATCGCCGGGCGATGACGGCCGAAGGCTACGGCGATCTCGATGCGGCCGTGCAGAACTACTCAAAGGCCATCGAGCTCGACTCGAAGACGACGGCTTTTTATGCGAATCGCAGCGATGCCTATAGCAAGCTCGGGATGATGAAAGAATGTGCGGCAGATCGCAGCCGCGCGATAGAGGCCGAGCCCGGCAATGCGTCGTATTACAACAATCGCGGTTTGGCGCGTACCTACGCCGGTGACCTGGCCGGCGCACTGGCCGATTTGACGAAGGCCATCGAGCTCGATCCGCGGCTGGCAGTGGCCTACCAGAACCGGGGTGTCGTTCACGGTTTTCTGGGCGATATGGCAGCGGCTGAGAAGGATTTTGCAGAGAACGTGCGTTTGGTGCCGAGTGAGGATGCGAATGTGACATACATGCGGGAAAACCTGCTGCCGATCTTCAAAGCCACCCCCGACCCCAAAGCGGCCGACGACTTTTACAAGCGGGGCAACGCCCTCTTTAACGCCCGGTATTACTGGCAGGCCGCCATTGACTACCGGCGGGCGGTTACGCTCGACGACTTCAACCCCGACTTTTATTACTGGCTGGCATTGGCCCTGAAGAACAATGGGTATTACCCCGCGGCGGTCAATGTGCTGAAGAAGTGCATCGACGTCGACGATCGCTACAACACGGCGTATTACGAAGCAGGCGAGATGCTGCGGTACAACCTGAACCGCGAAGCCGAGTCGATACCGCTGTTGAAGAAAGCGGTTGAGCTGAAACCCGACTACCTGGTTGCGCAGGCTTCCTTGGCGCTGGCGCAGCGTGATACGGGCGACCTGGCGAATGCCGTCAAGTCGTTTACCCGCAGCCTCGAAATCGACCCCAAGTATGGCTTCGGGCTGGCACATCGGTCGGAAACCTACCGTCGGCTGGGTGAGTTCGATAAAGCGCTGGCTGATGCCAATCAGGCCGTCGAATTGGAAGACAACGGCGGGAATGCTTGGCAGTACCTGTCGTTTCGCGGCCGCATTCGCGCCGGAAAGAAAGACTTTGCCGGGGCCCTCGCCGACCTCGACGCCTCGTTGAAACTGCTCGACGGCGCCTATACGCACATGTACCGCGGGCTCGTCTATCTGCAGATGGGTAAGCGCACAGAGGCCCGGGCCGACTTCGACATGGCCCAGAAGCTTTATCCGGCGATCAAAGCCGATCTCGACAAGGAACTGGCGGCCATGAAATCCGCCGCTGCCAAATGACGACGTTTCAGTGACCTGCACTGCTCGGCCTGGGCAGCGGGCGATTACTGCGCATTGGTTCCGTCGTCGCGTGAGCACCGCGTCGAGGCGACTGCCGGCCCGACTGTGATAGGCGATTCCGGGTTGTCCAAATGCTGCATTCGTTTTAAGTTACGTCGAAAGCCTGCCGTTTCAGGTTCGACGGGGCCTCGTTGCCGCAAACCCGCGCCCGCGGCGCGAGTCGTTTGTCATCCTCGGGCATTCGACGGCAAATCCGGCATGGTCGGGCCGACTATTTGTCGCTGAAATGACTGGCCGTCAGAGGCTGTATTGTGAGGGATGCCCATCCCCCTTAAAATGACCCAAATTCGTCGGTCTGCATAAGCGAGATACGCCCGAAATCAATCAGCCTCCTGCGAATTGCAGGCACCTACGGAGCGATACATGGCAACAGGCTTGTTTACGAGCGAATCGGTGAGCATGGGGCACCCTGACAAGGTGGCCGATCAGATTTCGGACGGCGTTCTGGATGCGCTGTTGGCGCATGATCCCTTGTCGCGGGTGGCTTGCGAAACGCTGTGTACGACCGACCTGGTGGTGCTGGCTGGTGAGATTACTTCTCGTTCCGACCCCGATTACGTGAAGCTGGTCAGAGGCATAGTTCGCGATATCGGCTATGTCGGCGACGAAATGGGTTTTAGTGCCGATTCGCTGCGCGTCTTTCTGGCGCTGCACAGCCAGAGCGGCGATATCGCGATGGGCGTCGACCGCGACGGCGCCGGCGACCAGGGGCTGATGTTCGGTTACGCCTGCAACCAGACCCACGAATTCATGCCGGTGCCGATCGCGCTGGCGCACCGGATCATCAATCGACTCACCGAATGCCGCCAGAGAAACGACGTCGACTGGCTGCGCCCCGACAGCAAGAGTCAGGTGACCGTGGAGTACGATGGCAGCCGCCCGGTGGGGGTTTCTGCGGTGGTCGTTTCGACCCAGCACTCTGAGAAAGTGAGCCAGAGCGAGATTCATGATTACGTCGTATCGCAGGTTGTGGGGACGACGATCCCGAAAAATCTGCTCTCATCGCGGACCAAATACCACATCAATCCGACTGGGCGATTCGTAATCGGCGGCCCGCACGGAGATACCGGATTGACGGGGCGCAAAATCATCGTCGACAGTTACGGCGGCTGGGGTCGGCACGGTGGCGGGGCGTTTTCGGGCAAAGACCCGACCAAGGTTGATCGCTCAGCCGCATACATGGCGCGGCACATCGCCAAGAATGTCGTCGCTGCGGGACTGGCCGAGGAGTGCGAAGTGCAACTCGCCTACGCCATCGGTGTGGCCGACCCGGTCAGCGTGCGAATCGACTCGTTCGGCACCAGCCTGGTGCCCGATGAGCGGATCGCGAGCCTGGTGCGCGAGCTGTTTCCGCTGACCCCACGGGGCATTATCAAGGAACTCGACCTGCGTCGGCCGATCTTTCGAAAAACGGCGGCCGGGGGGCACTTCGGAAGAACCGACCCCGATTTTCTCTGGGAAAAGACCGGTAAGGCGGCTGAGTTGCGATCAGCCGCGGGGCTGGGGAGCGATCCCTGTCAGCCGCAGTTTGTTGTGTCTTAATCGCACCTCGCGCCAGCGTGTCGCCATATTGAAGAACCAGCCACGGAGGGCTGACTCTGATGACGCCGTTTCGGGGTATCGACGTCGGTGAGATCGGGCGTCGGTCGGCGCATTTTTGCCGCGTCGTTTCGCTGTCGGCGCGTCGACTGCGAAGCGATTTCGGCGTCTGGGGAGATATTCGGTCGCTCTTTCCGCTGGCCATCCTGTGCGGGTTGAATTGCGTGGGGGTGATGATCGTCGTCCGACGGTTTTTTGGGCCATCGGCGCTCAGAATTTCTGCCGGCCGTCTGGGGGTTCTGGCGTCTGTCGCGGCGGCGCTGGCGCTCATCGCGCGAATTCTTTTGGCGCGTGCTGAGCCACAGGCCCCATCACGCTGGTTGAGGGCGCTTGCGGGTTTCGCCTGCGCACTGCCGCTTGTGGCCCTGGCAACTACCGTAAATGCCCGAATCGGACTGGCGGGCCTGGCCTACGTCGCCGCCCTGATTGCGGGTTCGTTCGCCGTCGGGATGAAATGGAATCGCCGGGTTGCCGATCGGCTGCTCTCAGCCGCCGTATCGCCTCCGAATCGTAGGCCCGGTCACCTGGATGCAGCCGGACTTCAACCGCTCTGGCAGCAGGGCGGGCCTGCGGGGCCGATTCCCGTCGAATCTCCCTACCACGGTTCCCTGTTGCGGCTCGAGCGCGTGGTTTTGCCGGCGGGGGAGGAGCTGATTCAGGGCATTGCAACGGTGCAATTTGCCGCGGTGCAGGAAACGGCCGCATTGCACGTGGCGTTCTGCCCTCCCCTGGCGTGTATTCCCGAAGTGACCTGCTCGACAGAAATCTCTGAGGCGATTCGCGTCAAAACGAGTGGCGCCTATCCCTGGGGCTGCCGCTTCGAACTCAAACGCCGGGGCGACCTGTCGACTTCCCGGTCGGTGACAGTTCAGTTTCGAGTCGTCGCCCGGCCGGAGTCGAAAGCGGCCGCGTGAAGCTGGTATCGGTGGCGACGGGGGGTCGGCTCAATGGCGGTTGCTGTCGGGTCAGGCGGGGCGAATTTCGAGCGCCACCGGGCCGACCAAGGCATTCGGTGCGGCATTCTCAGGCGGCTTCCTGCAGGCCAGCTCGATCTCCAGCAGATTGCCGGTACGTAGATGCGGGCGTGCGTCGAAGCACTGGCAGCTCTCGAGTTCCGAAAGCGTTCCCAGCCAGCCTCCGTTCAGGCGAACGGTTCCCGCCCCCGGCGTGCCTTGAAACACGATCAACACGCGATCTTGAGGGCCCAGATTGGTGGGACGATGAAATCGACGCGCCAGTCGGACCTGATCGCCGATGCTGCCCCCCGGTAACGGTGGCTCGACGGGAAACTCGCCCCTGTCCGCCTCGACGACCCGTGACCGCGTCGGCCCTGTTTCGCGGCCGGCCACTGCATCAAACGACTCAACGTGCCACGGGTCGGCCAATCGAATGCTGTGGATGCCCGAGTACCGACCATCGAAACCGAGCATCTGTGCCAGTTGAGAGGAATAGTCTTCATACGGCGTGACCGTCGGCGGGCCGCCGGCGTACCAATACGTCGCGCGCGGCAGGTCGTCAGGGATTGCGCAGATCGTCGACGACACTGTGCCGCGCCCGGGGCCTTCCAGGCAAACGGGAGCGTCGGCTGCGGTGGCTCGCAGGCCGCAGATTTTTTTTGCCGCAGCAACCCATGAACCGACGTCTTGTGGATTGGTGGCGCTCAGTTCGGAGCGCACGCGGCGAATGCGGCGATCATGGGGGTCATTCAGGTCGCCATTGGTGACGAGGTGCCAGCCGGGCGAGAGTTCCGTAGTGCGCAGTTCGTCGCCGGCTTCGACTAAGTACGCCTGATTACGATCGGCGATCAATACATTGCAACCGGCAAACCGGCGTTGTTGCAAAGACGTCTCACAGACGCCCCGGCCGTGCCGGGCATCGAGTTCGCCCAGCAGGGCCCGGCAGAGCAGCCCGCGCGACAGGGGCTGCTGAGGAGGTGTGCGCTGCGAGCGATTCGTCACGGCGACCACCAACCCGCGGGCATTGACCCCCAACCAGGTTCCGCCGGCCTGATGATCGAGCCCCCCGAACCACTCCTGCCGCCCGCGGCAGGCAGGATTGGGCCGCGGCCCGATGGTCGCCCGCGAAAACGACTCTTCGCGATTGGCCAACAGAAATAGTGGACAATCGGGTATCGTCTGGAAGCCTAAACCCAGTAAGCACATGTGTTTAATCTCAGGCGTTCCTCGCCGTGCGATTTCCCTGTGGAAGGCTCGGCACGTCGGGAGTCTAACGATTCGGGTGGTGTTTGCAGCCTGCGCGGGGCGGGTGTTGCATCCGGGAAACATCTACCTGGATTGTCTGGGTCAACTCGACATCGAAGGCACACCCCCAAGAAGTTCGATTCATGCGGGATTCTCACGATTTTAGCAATCATGGTGCCAAAGGGTCTTAGACATCAATCATGGACCAACCACCGAATCGAACTTAGAATTTCGCTGGTAGCCGTGAGGAAATACGGATATATTATCGCCGACTTGGGGCCACGGTGCGCCTCGCAGCGCATGCCACAAGGAAGGCTGGGTGGCCGCCCCAGGGAGACGCAACGGTTTCGTACAGGACCACTGTCGACGCAAGAACGGGCTCGCCGGATGGATAGTCCGGCTGTCGGGCGACTCCCCGAGGAAGATTCGTTCATGTCATTTGAAAACCGCGCTCACAGCGGCATCGCGCTCGCGCCCAGCCCCGCCGCGCCGTTACTCGACGAAGCCCCAGCGGCCATCGAAGTCTCGTCGCGGCGGCACACCGCGATTGCCAGCCGCCGCGCCGGCCGCCGAACGCAGACTTTGCTGGGCGTTCAAGTCATCGGCAGCGGGTCGTATGTTCCTGATCTGGTTGTGACCAATGACGAACTGGCCAGCCGGTTTGGATTCGACGCCGACTGGATCACGCAGCGCACGGGCATTCTCGCGCGCCGCCACGCCCGCCCGGAGCAGGCGACCAGCGATTTGTGCGTCGAAGCTGCACGGAAGGCCATTCGCGCGGCGCGGGTGAACCCGCTGGATATCGACCTCGTGGTGGTGGGCACGTTCAGCCCCGACTTTTCCTTTCCGTCGACGGCCTGCATCGTTCAAGACAAGCTCGATCTCGAAGCCGCCGCTCTCGACGTGCAGGCGGCCTGCTCGGGGTTCATGTACGCGATGGTGACCGCGGCGCAGTACGTTGCGACGGGGAACAGCCGGCTGGCCCTGGTCATCGGCGGCGATTGCAACAGCCGCCTCACCAACCCGCTCGATCAGCGCACGGCGCCGTTGTTCGGCGATGGCGCCGGAGCGGTGCTGTTGACCGCGGGAGAGCCGCATCAGGGGTTGATCTGCTACCAGATGGGCGCCGACGGCAGCGGGGGCGCGCTGCTCGACCGCCCGAGCGGCGGTTCGCGTCGGCCCCCTTCTCATGCCGACCTCGATGAAGGCCTGCACTACATGCGGATGGACGGTCGCAACGTTTTCAAATGGGCCGTCGACCTGGTTGCCGACACCATCGATTTGGTTCTCGGCAAGACCGGTATGAGTCCGCAGGACGTTTCGTTGTATGTGCTGCACCAGGCCAACCTGCGGATCATCAACAAGGTGGCCGAGCGATTGGGCCTTCCGCCAGACAAGCTGTTCAACAATCTCGACCGCTACGGCAACACTTCCGCGGGATCGATTCCCATCGCCCTCGATGAGGCTTACCAGCTCGGAAAAATTCACCGCGGCGATACGCTGCTCCTGAGCGGGTTTGGCGCCGGACTGACCTGGGGCACGGCCCTCTTCCGCTGGTGATGCCGTGAAGCTCGGGATGGTCACTTACATGTGGGGGGCCGAATGGGACCTTCCCACACTGATTAAAATCTGCACAGAAACCGGGTTCGAAGGCGTCGAACTACGAACGACGCACAAGCATGGCGTCGAACCGAGCCTGTCGGCCGCCCAGCGCCGCGACGTACGTCGCCGCTTCGAAGACTCGCCTGTGCAGTTCATCGGCCCGGGGACGGCTTGCGAGTTTCAAAGCGCTGACCCGGCCGTCGTTCGGCAGAACATCGAGCTGACGGCAAAATTCGTCGAACTGTCGCACGACCTGGGGGGGACGGGAGTCAAGGTCCGCCCCAATGGGCTCGTCACAGACGAAGACCGCCGGCGAACGATCGACCGAATCGGCAATGCGCTGCAGAAATGCGGCGAACACGCGGCCGGCTACGGGCAGGAAATTCGCCTCGAAGTCCACGGGGTTGGTACGGAAGACCTGGGCATTATCCGCGAGATCGTCGATATCGCCGACCACGATCAGGTCGTCGTGTGCTGGAACTCGAATCCCGAAGATGTCACCAATGGCTCGGTGGCGCGATCTTTCGATCTGGTCAAACACAAGCTCGGGGGCACCGTGCACATCAACGAGCTGCACAATGCACGTTACCCCTACCGCGAACTGTTCGCTTTGCTGCGCAAGGCGAATTACGAGGGGTATTGTCTGTCGGAAAGCCCTGCCACGAAGGACCCCGAACAGGTCATGAAATACTACAAGGCGCTGTGGCGCGAATTGGCAGGCCCTGCCTGACCTGTGAAAATGGGGCCTTGGGGCGCTGTGCCTGTCGCGCGGGATGTTGCCGATCACGGCGCCAGATCGACTGGCGGCGGCCCTTCGGATGCACCCGCAACGACCGGCTGGCCCGCGTTTGAGTCGGCCAATTCTGATACGGCGGTGCCGACCAAGGGCAGCAGGTCGTCGGGTTCGTGATCTTGTTCGGCGTAGACTTCTTCGAGCTCGTTGCCGTCGACGCTGTGGCGCAACAGGCAATAGCTGATTGTGGCCGCAGTCCAGAAATAGCTGTAGACAAAACCCAGCACCAGCGTCGCCAGGGTACACATCCACGCGCGAACCAGCTCACCGCCGAGCGAAGCGGCGTCAGGAATCTGTGAGTAGGCATTCGCGGCAATGAGCTCGGGGGCCCCGCCCGTCAGCCGCACGGTTTCTGAATAACCCAGGCCCCACGCGACGCCCCAGATGGCCATGTGCACCAGCCAGCGCGACATCATCCAGACGAAGAATATCACGACCGACCCGTACACCAACATCACGACAAGCTGCCACAGAAAATACAGAGGCCGCTCGAACACGTAGTTGTACATGCGGCTGAGCCCGTCGAAGCCGTCGGTGCCTTCGACGGCGATCGTGGCGAACATCAGGGGCCACCCCACAGCCAGACCCACCAGGATGACGGCCATCATCAGGCCGAAAATCAGTTCCAGTCCCCATAGCGCCCCCAACACGAAATCACCCACGCCCCCGGGAATGCGCCCCAGCCAGCCCCCGACGACGCACAGCCCCCACAGACTGCCGACGCCGACCAACGGCAGCACGGGCGCGGCGACGTAGCCGAAAAACCGACTCAGCGCGAACTTCAGGGCCGCGCGAATTCCCACCTGCTGGTCGCGCGCGAACTGCACGGCGGCAATTCGCCCGATCGCACCACCAAAAATCGCCCACACGACAATTGCCCACAAGAGCCGCAAGGCGGCATCGGCCAGTGCGTTCACTGACAAATCGGGCTGAAACAACGCGGCGGCCGGTGCGCAGACGGCGCCGACCGGCAGCAAGACCAGTTGCCAGTTGCCGGCGATCTGCGAGATTGTTTCCACCGGTCGGCTGAGCGCCAACCGGGCGTCAGAGGCGGCGCTCGAAGAGGGAAAGATGGCATATCCGACTGATTCGTTCCAGGGCCAGTTCGTCGCGCTGGTCATCTCGGGCGAGGCGAACGGCAGGCGATTGATCGCCAGATTGCCGGCCGATATCAAGAGCAGCCCGGCCGCCGCCAGGGCCAGCTTGCGGGGATCGATCGCGATCCAGAAAGACCGACTCAAGTGCAGCCAGGGAAACAATCGCCGCCAGGCGATTGACTCGATCGCGGCTGCTTTTTCGGCCATGATGCTTGCGATTCGACGTCGGTACCGATACCAGGCGCGTCGTGCGCCTAACGACGGTCGATTATAGCCATCGGTCGGTTGCAGCAGCTACGCAGATTTCTGCCGTTCGCATCGAAGACCCAAACAACGATTTCTCCACGAGATTCAATTATTTGGCTCGACCACGTCACCCGGTTGTGCTGCCGGAAGGGACCGCGACGGCAGCGACGCCAGAAAGCGGTCGAGTTGCACTTGCCCTTCTTCTGAAAGGGGATCATTGTGACCGCAGCCCCGGTTGGTGACGAATTGCTTCGGTTCGTTCGCGGCGTCAAACAGCTTCCGCCCCAGTTTGTACGGAACGACTCCGTCGCGATCGCCATGGATCTGGAGCAAGGGACCGCGGTATTCGCTGATCTTTGAGAGGGAATCGAGTCGATTTCGCATGACGCTCTGTGGCGACATGATCGGGATGTGGTGAGCCGCGACGTCGGGCAGCGAGGTGAAGGTGCTGGCCAGCACAAGTCCGCGCGCTCCGTCGCGGGCCGCCAGGTCGACCATTACCCCGCCGCCAAGAGATTGGCCGATCAGGACGACGTCGCTCTTGTCGATCGACTCTCGATCCGCCAACCAGGCCCGCGCGGCGCGGGCGTCTTGCAGAATGCCGCTTTCGTCGGGTGCTCCGTCGCTGCGGCCGTATCCGCGGTAGTCGAACGTCATGACCGAGAGTCTATGGCGGTCGTGCAGCAGGCGCAATGTATCCGTTTGCGACGTGACGTTGCCGGCGTTTCCGTGGGCAAACAGCACGACGGCTACAGGGTCTGGGTGTCGGCAGTACCAGCCGTGCAACGCGGTCCCGTCTTTGGCCCTGAACCACGCGTCTTCGACATCGAGATGTGCCGGGTTCCAGTTTCCCTTCGGGTACTTCTGCGGGTGGAACACCTGTGAGTTCTCGAACCTTGCCAAAGGAGCAGTCGAGCGGTGCAATGGCGAGGCGCAGCCGGACGCCAGCGCCGTTGCCGATAACTCGACCAGCAAGATCCAATCGTAGGCGCGCACGGGTTTCAGCGCAGGAGGTGAACGGCTTGAAACGTGGTGGAAGAGAGACCGGGGGGAGCGACCGGCTCGCGGGGCAAAAGGCTAACGATTGCAGGTTCTTTGTCAAGGCGGAATTGGGGACGGATGATTCATTGAATGTCCCGCAAATCGGGTTGCCGACATGGCTCAACGTAGTCACCTCGATCACGATTCGTTAGAAGTCGTTGCAAACCTCAGGAGCCTCGCTCATGGACCTGCTCAGCACGATCTCGGGTAGCCGCGAAAAATCGCGCATTCGTGCCTTCCGCAGGCAAACGCCACGCCCTCAAACGAACCGCGTCACCCCGGGTATCGCGACGGCCGGCGCGGGCAGCGAACCCCACTCGTAGCTGGCCGGTCGAAGGTCCTCCTGCGACGCCAACGCCTGGTCCCAGGTGATGGTTTTGCCCGTATAGGCCGACATCCGGCCCATAATGGCCAGCAGCGTGCTTTTCGTCATGTAGTCGCCGTTATTGATCGCGGTTCCCTCTCGAATTGAGGCAAACAGCGCCTTGTGTTCGTTCTGAAACATCGAGCTCAAGTCGCGTTGTTTCGTCGGATAAGACCAGGCTGTCTGGTGGCCCTGGGTGATGTTGAAGGCGTTTTGCGTGTGGGCCACGCCTTTGGTGCCCACGATATGATCGGTCACGTCGTCGTCGCACCCGTCGATCTGGCGGCAGGAGCAGAACGCCTTCACGCCGTTGCCAAACTCGTACACGACGCTGAAATGGTCGTAGACGTTCCCCGATTCGGCTCCGCTACGGGCCTGGCGCCCGCCGGTGCCCCAGCAGCGTACGGGCGCCTGGTCGCGCAGGGCCCACA